>NZ_ARQI01000085.1 GCF_000384655.1 Brachyspira innocens ATCC 29796
AATATATTGTAACTGTTAAAGATGCTTTGTACTTATCAAAAGAGTGTATACAAAAATATCCTACAAATCAAGTACCTGAAATTAATGCGATGAAAAGGAATGTGTATTTTCCAATTGCTGTTAGATTGTAATAGTTTTATAAATATATTAAAATGAGTTTTTTTCATCGTTTTACATATAAAAATTATTAAATTAATTGCATAATGTGTTGGTTCTTTTTCTTTTTACATTTCACTAAATACCGCTTTATCCCGTTAAATCCCGCTTATTCGCTGTTGTGTGATGGTCTATTGCTTGGATTTATCAAATAAGAATACCTAAAGAAAATTTAAATAATTTTATTTTATTTTTAGAAGAAAATGAGAATGTAGAAAATAAAAATATTAATACTAAAGATGTTACAGATACATATTATGATACAGAAAACAGAATAAAAAACAGAGAAATATTATTAGAAAAATTAAGAAATTATTTAAGAGAGGCTAAAAATATAGATGAAATATTAAAAGTAGAAGACAGAATTAACACTTTAACATATGAAATAGAATCTATGAAAGGAACATTAGAAAATCTTAATTCGTCCGTAAACTATTCTAAAGTAACTTTAAATATTTCAGACAGAGAAGCTATAAAGTCTGGAAATAATAATCTTTATAATAAATACATAAATTTAATCTCATTTTTAAAAGCATTTTTCTCTTCAATAGGATTCTTTTTAATTGGTTTTGTGGCAGTTTCAATACCTATAGTGCTAATAGCAGCATTATTTTACTATATATGCTTTGGAAAAATAGGTTTAATAAAAAAATTATACAAAAAAATTAAATAAATTATAATACTTACACCTAGTATATCAAAAAAAATCGTTTTTTTATCAAATTTCATAAATTTTTGGGAACTTTTAAATATAGTCTGCGTCTAATAAAGCATAAGAAAAACAAAAAATAACAAAAATAAAATTAAGGAGAAAACGTATAAAAAAAGGCGTCATCATTTTTACAGCATTAGCAATTATGCTTCTTGCTTCTTTATCTTTATTTGCTCAGTATGGAAGAGGTTACGGACGAGGAGGATATGGAAGAGGCGGATACGGAAGAGGAAATTATTGCGGTTATAATTCAGGCTATGGCAGATATAATAATTCTGATTACAGATATAATAACGGATACAGAGGAAATTATAACGGCTGTTATTATTACAATGCACAATAAAAAATAAATAAAAATTATTTATAAATAAAAAAAGGAGAAAAAACATGACAAACAAAATTAACAAAAAAGCAATTATATTAATATCAATAGCAATTATGATTTTTGGTTCAGTATCTTTATTTGCTCAATACGGCAGAGGTTATGGAAGAGGATACGGTGCTGGTTATGGTAGAGGCGGATGCGGTGCTGGATACGGAAGAGGATATTACGGTGCTGGTTATCACAGAGGCGGATATGGTGCTGGTTACGGTGCAGGATATGGAAGAGGTTATTACGGATATTATAACAATCAGCTTACTCAAGAACAAATTGATCAAATAAGAACTATACAGGATAAATATTTCCCTCAAATGGATACTTTAAGAAGAGAAATATATAATCAAACACAAAATATCAATGCAGAAATGAGAAAAGATGCTCCAGATCAAAATGCTATCAATGCTGCAATAGATGCAAGAAGCAAAGCATCTGCTGATTTACAAAAATTGAGAACTCAATGCTTTTTAGAAATAGACAAAGTATACCAAAATAAATAATTTTTAATCGCTCAACTTTAATATCCCGTGTAATAGTGAAATTATTATGCGGGAGCTTTTATTTTTTTTAGTTTTATTTGTTTTAAAAATTATAAATATATAAGGAGAGTACAACTATGAAAATATTATTTTTATTTTTAAGTATTGCTAGTTTAGCTTTTTCACAATATTATTATAGCCCAGCTCCTAGGGTTGGAAATGTAAAGCCTTATGTACCTCCAAGAGCAAAATCTGCAATACCTCTTTATCCGTATAAAAATGATCTCACAACACCAAGATTTGCAAACCCCGGATATACTAAAACATACTATAGAAACGGAAGATTTCATTATTTCGGAAGCGGATATATGAGCTACAGAGACAGACAAAAATTAGAAGCTATAAATGGAAGATATTCTCCAAGATACAGAATGCTTGAAAACCAGATGAAAATAAATAATTCTACAATTAAGGCACAAATAAATCAGAAAAATCCTAATAATAATGCTGTAAATAGTGCTGTTAATGATAATTTTAGAATACAGATGGAAATGCAGATGATTAGAACTTTGAGAGAACTTGATATAAACAGAAATTTTAAATAAAATTAATTTAGTAAAAATTATTAATAGTAATCCCTGTAGTATTTTTTATAATCTTCTTCTTTGCTGGCATTTTTATCATCGTCAAAGTCATCGTAATTCTCATAGAAGAAGTCAAACATGCTATTAATAAATTTATTGCTTATATCCAAATCGCCCAAATGTATATATAAAGGATTTTCTGATATTACCCTGCCTTTAAACTTTCTTAAATAATAACTTTGAGGATCCTTTAAATATATAAAAAGATAACTTCCTATAATATCCAAATCTTTTATCTCTTTCCAAAGAACATATATATAACTTTTTACTAATAAATTATTATAATATATTCCCTTATCATCTAATATAAAACTAGGTATTTTAAAGAAAATACTTTTTATCAAAATTATAGAGAGTATAATAACACCAAAAATAAAAAAGCATACTACAAATATAATAGCCGCCCTCATCTCGCTGTCAGCTTCTGTAAATAATACGCTTATAAGAAGAATAGCAATTATTAATCCTATCATCATTACAGCAAAATACCTAATATTATTAATATAAACTTTAACAGAAAATTTACTGTTTGAAAATAATTTATTGATATCTTTCATAATCAAATAATCCCAGTGCTTTTTTCAAAATAATATGTAATCATAGCTATGACAGTATCTTTCTTCATTTTTAATTCAGACATATAAAAAACAATAGGTTCATCAGGATTTTTTCTATTCATTAATATACTGCTTTCTTCTTTTAAGTATAAATATATAAATGTTTTTGAAAAATATATTTCTTTAATATCAATCCATTTTACAAATATATTTTTATTTTTTAATAGAATATTATACATTATACCATTTTCATCTAAAATAATTATAGGTTTTCCCAATTTTAGTAACTGAACTATAAACACCAAAAAACATATTAAAAAAAATAATAAACTAATAGTAAATAATATTTTCTTGTAAGAATTTGAATGTAGAAAAGCTAATATTGAAATTACAATAAAAACAGAAGAGAATAATAATAATAAAGCTAATTTCCTTTTGCTGTTATATATTTCAATTTTTGGTAAATCCTTATACATTTTAAGTGCCTCTTTTAATAACTATTATAACATATATATTAAATAAAAAAACAATTCAATAACAATTCAATAGTACAAATGCATTTGACAAATAATAATTTTAATTTAAAATCCTTCAAAATAACAAATAGGTAAAAAGTGTAAAGAGTATTATATAATGCTAAAAAAAATAGTGCCAATTTTTCCTATACTAGCAGGCATACTATGGGGTGCCACTGGTATATTTATAAGAAAATCAACAGAATTATCAATGAACAATATAACAATAGTATCTTCAAAGGCTGTAACCGCATCTGTTATAATGTTTGTATCAATATTTTTATATAATAAATCATTAATAAAAATACATTTAAAAGATATATTCATATTTATATCGGCTGCTTTAATAGGAATGCTTGGAGTAAATATATTTTTTAATGAGAGCGTTAGTTTTTTATCTTTATCTTTGGCAGCAGTTTTATTAAGTCTGTCTCCTATATTCGTACTTTTGTTATCATATTTTTTATACAAAGAAAAAATTACATTAAAAAAATTAATATCTATTATATTAGCATTTTTCGGATGCATACTTGTAAGCAATATAGTTAAATCAGAAGTAAAAATATCATTATGGGGTGTGATAAGCGGACTGCTTGCTGCTTTTTCATATGCACTTTATAGTATAATATCAAAAAAAGCTATGCTTAAAGGATATCATTCTCTTACTATTACTCTATATGCTTTTATATTTATTGCTATAATAACAGCACCTTTTTCTGATTGGAATTTAATTATAGATTTAATAAAAAAAGATAATAATATATTTATTTTTATAATACTTCATTCTCTATTAGTTTTAATACTGCCATATGTATTTTATACTGTATCATTAAATTATATGGATACTGGAAAAGCCTCTATACTTGCTTCATGCGAACCTATTGCAGCATCAGTATTCGGAATTATATTCTTTAATGAAATACCAAATATTTTTTCAGTTGTAGGTATTATATTAACAATCACAGCTTTAACATTATTAAGTATAAATACTAATAAAAATTAATCATCTGTTTTTACAATATGATCAATATTTCTAGTTCTTGAACTTTTGCAGTAAGGACATCTTTGAGGATTAATTTTAAAAATAAGTAAATTTATAGTATACTTTTTTCTTCTTAATGAAAATCTTCTTTTACATCTTTTGCATTGATAAAAATAAGGAGGCTCATCTAATTTCATAAAATACCTTTTAAAAGTCTGTAATTATACTTAAAATTATAAAAATCAATGTTTAATAATTATCGTAAAAATTTCAAAACATTAAAGATTAGAATTATTTTTATAATAAAGTACTAATAATCTTACAACTCTAGAATAGCTTTTTACTCCATACTGCTGATTATTAGCTTTTAAATATGTATCATTAACTTTTTCGCTTACTTTAGATAATTGTCCAGAATATCCCTGCCAAAACTCATAATATTTTTTTATTTCATCTTTAGTATCACTATTCAAATTAGACATCAAATGAGAATAATTTTCATCTCTCTTTATCTCTCCAAGAACATAAAGAAGTGCCTCAAAATTGGCAGAATATCTTACAAAAGCATCTGTATTTTTTGAGCATGCCACATATGATATAAAATTAGCCTCATCTTCATAAGCTATACCTATTTGATGAGCCATCTCATGTGCTATTGTAAATGGAATAGATACACTAGGAATAAGAATATTAACATTAGCTTCTGATGTAAAAGGAGAATATATTCCTGTTATCTGCAGATGTAAAAATAATTTTGATATCTTTATAGGTTTTGTTTTTGAATAATGCATATTAAGAAACTCAAAATATTCAAATACCTTATTATATTCGCTTTCTACAATTCTATTTAATACTTGATAATTAGTATTAATATCAGTATATTTTATCTCATCTTTAAGATCATTAACATTTCTTATAAGCCTATCAGCCAAATTATATATATCATCATCTGTGATACTGCTGTTATTTGCATAATACTCTATTAAAGGCACTCTGTAATAATTAAGTCCCCATACCAACATAAAAACTATATATACTAGTATTATAAAACATATAAAAACATATATAAAGTTTAAAGCTGTTTTTATTTTTTCTTTAATTGAAGCTATATTATGATTAAAAAAAGAATACTTTAAAGCAATTATTACAAATAAAATAACTGCTATAATAAAAATAAAAAGCAGAACTTCTCCCACAGAAAAACTTACATTTGAAGAGAGTTTATTTAAAGAACCTGCTATAGTTTTGTATATAGTCCTAGAATAAAAGTTTTCTACAAATTTTTTAGAAAAAGTTATTATTTTTAATATAACAGCAATAAAAACAAGTGATAATATTAATGTTATTTTTAGTTTCATCTTAATTAATATTATACTAAAAAAGAGAAAATTGTCAAAACTACTTCATTTTTTTTATGTCGGCATCCATTTTCTTTTTCCACAAGTCATACATTTTCTTTTTTTCTTCAGACTCTTCAGATTCATTTAAATATACATGTATTCTTCTAAGCGAAGCTATTATATTTAAAGCCATTTTCATATCATCTAATCTTTTATCCTGAAGTTCATATTTTGTCCTGTACTGTTCAGCAGAAGCGGCTAATAATTTTTTTACAAGCTCCATCAT
This sequence comes from Brachyspira innocens ATCC 29796, assembly GCF_000384655.1. Classification (GTDB taxonomy): domain Bacteria; phylum Spirochaetota; class Brachyspiria; order Brachyspirales; family Brachyspiraceae; genus Brachyspira; species Brachyspira innocens. The sequence goes on from NZ_ARQI01000085.1 coordinate 6,051, forward strand.
TTTAACTCTGTATTTATATCCTTCTATTTCTGGGCTTAAATCTCTGATATATGTTTTAAAATCTATCATATTTTTACCCAAAGTAGCAAATCTTCCTTCTATTTCAACAAAGTTTTGAAGCCATTTGGAGTTTTCTCCGTAGCAGTATTTGAAATAATCTATAATATATCCGAAAGAGCATATGAATTTATATTTCCATTCATCTGTTAATTTATCTCTTAAATAATCATGTATTTCTTCATTTAAAGATAATGAATCATCAGTATGATTTCCAAAAACCTCTTCCAAAAGCATAATCGCCTTATTAATATAGCGTCTTCCATCATTAAGCTGATTATCAGAACGCACATCTATATATTCTATGGCAATATAGCATGTAGTTGCAATAAAAGAAGAAGCCTGAATATAAAGTACAGCGGCATCTATTTTCTTTTTGCATATTTCAAAATGATCCTCTAACATTAATAAATCTTTTTCTACTTTTACTAATTTTGATTCTACACCAGCAAGCAGATCTTTATATTTATTCTGCATTCTGGTACATTCGGCTTTTGCAGCCTCGCTTATTTTTGCCATAATTACATCTCCACACTTTTATTGTCGGAAAACGCTCTTAATTTTTTAATTATTTAAACTAACAGGGATAGAAACAAAAAAAGCTGTTATTTTTAAAGAATCATTAACACTTTTTAATACCATACTTCCCCCATGAGCTTCAACTATTCTCTTAGATATAGCAAGCCCTATACCTACACCATGACTTTTTGTAGTAAAAAACGGAGTAAATATCTTCTCTGCCAAATCTGGTTCTATATATGAATCAGTATTTTCAACTACTATATCTATCATAGATTCCCTGTAAGCATTATCATCAAATATAACACTGATAAATGAACCATCTTTATTATCTTCTATAGCATCTATAGCATTAATAATAAGATTAAACACTACCTCATTCATTCTGTCATAATCCCATCTTACAACATCTTCTTTTGTCATTTTTAAAGCATAGAATTTGATATTTTTACCGCTTTTTTTAATGTATTCTTTTGAAAGAATAGTCAAATATTTTATCATGTCATCAATTTTTATATTATCAACTTCCAAATTAATACTTTTAGCAAATGATAAATTCCTTCTAATATAATTTTCTAAATTTTCTACTTCATTAGCTATTATCTGAGCATAATTTTTAATAGTTTCATCTTTGCTTACTTTAACAAGTCTATTTGCAAATCCTGCAATAGGTACTATAAAGTTTCTTAAATTATGTGCCATAGAAGAGCTCATCTCTCCTATTATAGCCAAGCTCTTTAAATCAAGCAATGTTTTTTGTGCTGCTTTAAGAGCATTATTATTTTTTTCCATCTCATTATAAAGAGAGGAATATTCCAAAGCAACAGCCGCCTGCCTTCCAAACATTTTTAAATAATCAAGATCATCTTCAGGTATAGGATTTCCATTATAAGGATTATCAACAACTATCATACCTATACAATTAACAGAGTTCATTATTGGTATAATAGCAAAAGGATAATCTCCGAATATATTGGTGTATTTTTTTATTTGATTTACTTTATCATTGTTATATACATTTAATACATTAATACTGTCTTTATTATTAAATACATCGAAAAATAGCTGACAATTTTCATTATTTGGTATAACAGTATTTAAAAACTGCTGATTCAAATCCCATGCATCTTCAACACTTCTTTTATCAAAAGAAAGCATTAATTTTTCTCTTAGAGCATACTTGTCTAAGTTCTGCATATTACTCCATATCATTCCAGCATCCTGAGCATTTTTAGGGGCTACACACATACGCCCTCTAAATACATTAAACTCCTTATCATAAAGAAAAGCAAAAGCCCTATTAAAAGCAAATACATCTCCTATAGTAGTAATTGTAAGAAGCAAAAATAATATATCTTCAGTCTTAGAACGCTCTAATAAAATATTGCTTATATCATACAATGTATTTAAACGCGACATATGCTTTGTATTTTTCTCATTAGCCTTGCTTAATGCTATCATGCTGTAATGTTCTGAAATTCTGCTCGATATATTAGCTAAAAGAGGATTAAATAAATTAAGATCATTAACGTCAAAATCGCCCAAAGGATTAACAGCATCTGGAATCTTATCTATAACTGCAATATATCCTATACAGTCTTTTTTTGATGGTATCCTATTGAAAAGAACAGATCTGTTTATTATACCTTCAAATCTATTATAATATTTGTTCTTGGCGGCATTATTTATAAAAAAGATATTATTATCCCAATATTCTTTTATATATATATTATTTTCAAAAATGGAATAGTCAAAGTTTTCTGGAAATCCGTAGCTTGACCTTAAATATAAATTATTATCTTCATCTCTAAGTCTAATAAAAGCCTTACTTGCTGTAAAAATATTAGCAATATCCGAAGCTAAATTATTAAGATTATTTTCAAAATCATCTACATCGCTTAATTTTAAATAAAGCTCTCTAAGAAGTTTTAATTGCTTATCTCTTTCTTTGTATGTTACACTTTGAAGTACATTATTAGCATAAACAGCAAAATGACCTACAACATTTTTTATTTCATCAACTATTTCTCTGTAAAATTCGATTTTGTTTTCTTTATTTCTAAATACAACAACACCTATAGGGTGAGCATAGAAAAATATAGGAAGTACAAAAATAGATGCATAATTAGAAAATACTTCTATATCTGTATGATTAATATTTTCACCTATAAAAATTTTTTGTTCATATAATACATCTTTACAATGACTGGCCTCTATAGGAAAATCTACTTTACATACATAGTATCTGTCTATACCATATACTCCTCTTAATATAAGATAATCACCTTTAGGAAAATATACCTCTCCGCAGTCAAATCCGTAATATTGACAAGTTTTCTCCAAAAATAAATCAACAACTCTGTCTATTTCATTGGTATTCTCCGCAAAAAGAAGTCCCATAGATAAATCTGAAAAAAAACTGTCTATCGATTTTCTCTCTTCCATAAAACAAACGCCTTATATAATTTTTAATACTCTATACCCAATAAGTTTCTTCTCTTAATCTAAATATTTTAAGTTCATACGGCAGCATTTTTACTGTATCTGTAATATTACTAACTGCATTCTCAAAAGATATATCATACTTAATACCGTATTTATTAGCATCAAGCAGCCTTTCTTTAGATGTAATATTTACAACTATTAAAAGTTTATCTTTACCGTCCAAACTGTATTTATAAAATTTCCTAAAAGGATCTTTTTTATTATTTTCTTCCTTACTGCTGTCTTCATAATATTCATGATGCTCATGATATTCATATTCTTTTTTTAATTTTTCAAGTCTCTTTTTTTCTTCTATATCAAGAGAAACTATTTCACCGCAGTCGGCAAGTATACTATTTTGTTTTACATAACTTATAATATTTTTAATATATTCGCTTAAATCATAGCTTATATTTTCATAATCTTTCTCACTTCCGCCTACAACATTGCATCTGTTTATAAAGCCGTATTCATCGCCTGTAGTTATCATCCACATATCGCATACTATAGCCGTAAATAAGAAAGTCTGCTTTACTCTCCAAATATTTCCGTCATATTCCGTAATAAGTCTTTTAGTATCATGATTACTAGGAAAAGCTATTTGTCTGCATTTTTTGCGTACCAAATCATACTGCTCTACAAACCATTCTCCATCATAGTCCCACCATTTAGCACTGCTTGCCACATAATCAAATCCTGCATCTATAAGTTTTTCAGTATCCTCAATAGAACAGCCTAAACTCTCTGCAAAAAATATAACATCTTTATTGTGTTCTTTAGCATTATCTATCAAATATTTCCATAATTCTTTAGGAACTTTATATGCAGCATCGCATCTAAAACCTTCAAATCCTAAATCAAGATTATGTTTTATCAAATCATTCCAATAATACCATATAGGATTTAATATTTCACCATTTACTGCTTCAGCATTATTCTCATTATTATCATTTTCTTTATTTGTTTTTTCTGTTTCTTCTTCATCTTTTTCATTAGGATCTCTTTTATTATTGAATATAGCCAAATCGCCCCATTCAATCCATTTGCCATTATCCCAAGCCCCCGGCGACTGCAAAGCTCCGTCTTTAGTTTTGTACCATTCTATATGCTCCTGAGTCAAATTACAGTCTTTTGAAGAATGATTGATAACTAAATCTATCATTACTTTAATCTGCTTACTACGGCAATAAAATATAAAATCTTTTAACTCTTTTTCAGCTATATTTTGATTACTGCTTGTAAAAAATGAAGGGTTATACTGATAATAATATTTAGTAGCATATAAACTTCCGCTGAAACCGGGATATGTAATAGGATTTATATATATCCATTCAAAACCCATAGCCTTGATTCTATCAACATGGCTGTACCAATTTTTTATATGCCCTAAAAGCGGCGGAAACAAATTATATCCAGATACTCTCATTCCTATAATTATATACGAATAATAAAAAAAAACAACTTTTTATAACGGTATTTTAATAATAAAAACACTATTATATTTATTAATTTTATACGCTATGAACATTTGAAGAACATTATAAAGTTTAAAATTATATAATAATATTTTTACATTTCTATAAATAATAATATAAATAGTATATTATATTTGTTTAATAATTAAATTTATTGTTTTATATATAATATTATAAACATTACATTATAGAATTTTGACCAATATAAACTTTAGCTATATTAAAAATAAAAAACATACTGTATAGTAATCGTTTTGCCATATATAAATATAGATATCAAGATTTTTAATCTCTAATAAAACAAAGCTATTAAACAATTAGTTAATATATAATATTGATTTTAATTGTTTCTATTATATAATAAACAATATAGTTTTTATTAGGTATAATATTATGCGTATATTAGTTTATGATTCATCTTTACAGACAAGAGACAGTCTTATCAGCATTCTTATAACTGCAGGATATGAAGTAGTGGCAGTAAAGGATAAAAAAAGCATACTATCTATGTTTGGGAAACTTCCTTTTACTGCAGCTATTATAGAAGTTAATGAAAGCGATGAAGAGATGGCTGATATTTTAGAGAAAATATATTTAGATGATAGGTATAATGTTCATGTTATAGTGCATGTTGAAAATCCAAGTAAAGAGTTTTTCAGCAAGATGATGCGTATAGGCGTTTCTGGATTTTTATTAAAGCCTTTTAATGAGAAGGATTTTTTAAACAGATTTACTTTACTTTTAGAAAAAGCAAATATTAAACCTAAAAAATTAAAACATATAGTAATTAATGATTTGGATAATTTTAAATTAGTATTTAGGCATGATGGAGTAAGACAGATACTTCATGGTATGATAATAGAGATGTCGCCTATAGGATTAAAATTTATTATGCCTCCTGAAGAAGCAAGTATAGAAGTGGGACATATTATAAAAAATGCTTCTATGGCTATAAGTTCATATAAAATAAGTTTCTCTATAACAATAACCGAAAAAATAGGAAATGAATATGTAGGAACTTTTGATGAATTATCTGCATTTAATTCTAAACTAATATGCAAGTTTATATACGATAAATACATAGAAAAATTAAAATAAAGGATAATAGTGATGATAAAGGCATTAACTATAGCAGGATTTGATGGTTCGGGCGGAGCTGGAATACAGGCAGATTTGAAAACTTTTTCGGCATTAGGATGTTATGGAATGTGTGTACTTACTGCCCTACCAATACAAAATACTCAAGGAGTGAGAAACTGTTACGGTATAGAATTAAAAGCCATAGAAGAACAGTTATACTGCATATTTGATGACATTATACCAGATACCATTAAAATAGGAATGCTTTTTAACAGCGATATAATAAAATTAGTAGCGGACTTCTTAAAAACTCATGCCAAAAATATACCTATCATAGTTGACCCTGTTATGGTGGCAAAAAGTGGGGACAGGCTATTATTAGAAGAGGCTGTTGCTAGTTTAAAAAGCCGTATACTTCCAATATCTACTGTAGTTACTCCAAATATACCAGAGGCTGAAGATTTAACTTCAAGAAAAATCAAAACCGATGAAGATATGATTAATGCCGCAAAAGAGATACTAGATATGGGGGCAAAAAATGTTATGCTTAAAGGCGGACATATGGAAGGCGAGCTTTCTAGAGATTTATTTATGAATAAAGAAGGCAAAGAATTTTTGGATGCCGCTAGAATAGATACAAAAAACACACATGGCACAGGCTGTACATTATCGGCAGCGATTTGCAGTTATATAGCACATGGAAAAACACCGCTTGAAGCCTGCAAACTCGGAAAGGAATATTTATTTAATGCCTTACAATCAGCCAAAACCGACAGCGTTGGAAAGGGGCATGGTCCTGTAAATCATTTCTATGACGCTTGGAAGCATTTGAATATATAATAAATAAATTTTTTTAATAAAAATTGTGAGCCTCTGGAAAGTTTACTTGACAGAGCCTTAAAGCGAACAATTTTTATTTATAATAGAAGCATTTTGATATATAATTTATTCTATATAAAGCTATTTAATTTCTACCTCAAAAAGGTTATGTACTTTTTTGACTAGCCAAAAAAGTACCAAAAAAGCTACTTCTTTTGGTGACCCAAAGAAGCAAAAAGACTGCAATTATTAATATCATTTTATATATTGTTGATGATTTAAGTATTTGGGTTATAATTGGGGTATAATTTTTTAAGAGCTTTTTATGGAACAAAAAATTTATAAAAATAAAAAAGACTTTATACAAGATATAATAGATTATAATAGCGGTTTTTATAATAATAATGATTATTTTAGTATAGTTGTTTCTAATATACATAGAATTATAGATTTTAACTTTTATTTAAGAGATATTTTAGATATCATTTCAAAAGAAAAAAATACTTCTCATTTTTATTTATTTTTTGAAAGAATAACTTTTTTGAAAAAATGTAGTATTTCTACCATTAATGACGATTTTACCTTTGTTTCAATAACTTTTATAGATATAAAATTTAACAAATTTTATTTTGATCATAATACTATAAATTTCCCATTATCATTTATTTTATGCGATTTTAATAATCCTGTTATTTTTATATTATCTCAAATTACATCTTCAATGAGATTTAATAAAACAAATTTCTATGAAGAAATCAATTTTATTAAATTTGATATTATTGGAAACTGCATATTTGAATTAGTTGAAATATACAAATCAATTGAATTTTATCAAGCAGAAATAAATAATGAATTATTATTTTCTAATGCTATTTTAAAAAACAATGATGCATATATTTCATTTAATAATTATGAAGAAAATAATATTAACAGATTATATATTATTAATACTAATTTAAATAATAAATTTATATTTGAAAATACAAATATAATTCAAATTGATTTATCCAACACAGTTTTAAACGATAATGTTATTATGATAAATAGCTGTATAAAAAATTGTTTAAATTCACAAACTGCAAGAATACTAAAAAATGAAGAATTAAAAAAATCTAATTATATAAAAGCATTAGAATATCAAGCTGAAGAAACTAAACTTCACAAAGAAGAATTAAAAGAACAATTTAAAAAGGATAAAAATCTAAAAACTTTAGGAGATATACTTTCAATTGAATTAAGTTCACTCTACAGCGACAATGGGCAGAATTGGGTTAAGGCTTTTATTATAACATTATTAACTAATTTAACTTTTTTTGGTTTTTATTTTTCAATCGTAAATAATACTTGGCATTTTATACTATCAATATTTATAATTTTATTATTATCTATAAAATTTATAAAAAAAGAAATTCAAATATATGTTTACTTGTTAATATTAATTATATCAGGTATAGTGTTTGGAAAAGTACCATTAAAAATAATATATGACTTATTTATTGGTCAAAGTAAAACAAGCAATTTTTTATATCGTTTCTTTATTTTTCTAAATCCAACCAATTATGATGGATTATCAATATTATCAGGACAAAATTACATAAAACAATTTTTTCAGGTATTTGTTATTTTTTAGGTAAAATTGCTTTTTGGTACGGCTCGGTGCAGACTGTTACTGCGTTTAGGAAATTTGCTAAAGGGGCTTGAGATTATTTACTCATTAGGTATTTTGAAAGTATTTCATTAGCTATTTCTGATATTGAGGTTTCTGACTGCTTGGATAAAATTTCTAGTTCAGATAATATTTTTTTATCTAAATAAATGGGAGTTTCTATATCTTCATTATTAATAAAAAATTTACCATTTTCAAAATCTGTAATTCTCTGAGCTTTTGAAAAATTGTATTCTTTTTTTATATCACTCATAATTCCACCTATTATAGTATTGATTAATTTCATTTTTAGTTGCATATCTAGCTGATATGATTCTTATAACTTCTTCATTAGAATTTTTTGTTCTGTCTGTATGAACAACAACAACAATAAACTTTATATTAAATATTTACAATTGTAATAAATCTGTCCTCATAATCAGAATGTTCTTCATCTTTCATAATGAGTGCATTTTTATATAAAAAAACATATATTACATCTTCAAATGAAATTTTATGTTTCTTTATATTTATAAGATTTTTATTGTTATCCCATTCAAATTTTATCATAATATTATTTTATATAATTACACTATAATATCAATAGTGATGAATATATTTTACTTCTTCTTAGGCAAATGCTTTATAATCAAATCTCTTTTTTTAGTTTCTCATATTGTTCTATAGTGATATTTATATCTTTTAAAATTTTTCTTATTAAACCTCTTGTCAAATCTTAATTATGAACTGGAATGACTGTAGTAAGTCCTTTATCATTGATAAAAAATTTATGGCTTCCTTTTTGTCTTAATTCTTTGAATCCTAATAACATCAAAATCTTAATCATAGTCTTTGAATCACATATAGATAATTTGCTCATATACTAACTTCTACCTTGTCAGCTTTTATGAGTTTATTATATTTGTAATCATCTTTTAAATATTTATGTTCTTCTTCAACTTCAAGACAAAGCTCTATAACTTCTTTTATTCTTACATAAAGCTCATCTATTGATTTTGCTTGAGTATAACAGCTTTTTAATGCAGGTACTGTTGCTATATACATTCCATCTTCATCTTGTTCTATAATAATATTAAAATCATATTTAGACATACAAAATCCTATTAACAAATATTTTTTTATTATATAGTTTTTTGATGATTATGCAATTATATAAATAATTTTACTTCTTCTTAGGCAAATGTTTTATAATCTGACCTTCAAGCTGTATAGATTTCTGTTTAGCATCATAACCCAAAATCTTACCGTACACTTCTATATAGTTTTTAGGCTCTAATGTTACAGTTACATTCACGATTAAATCGGCAACACCAGCGATGTCTTTATCATTAGTGTCATAAATTAGTATTCTTGCTTTCTTTTTAGGTATGCCGTCAATATTAGTCTGAGTTACTCTGTTTACATCGGCTTTCCATTTCACATATCCGCCATTGTATAGGTCGTAATTCTCAGCTACAGTAAGATAACTAGGACTTTCTCTAAATATATTGTAGTCTGGTGCTATTACAAACTCTTTTAAAACTCTAAATCTTTCTTTTAAATATTCGTTAATGTCGCTTTTTAATGCACCATTTATTATCATAACAGCTTCATTAACAGATGCACTTCTCATATTGTTTTTAGCCTTGTCAAACATCTCAGCTACTTCGCGAGGTGAGTATGTAGGACTTTTTGCACTCTCTGGTATCTTTCCGTCTTCAAGTCCCTCAAATAAGTAAACATTCTCTAGTTTTTCTCTTAACTCTTTTTGGTCTTTGTCAAGAAGTACATATCTTATTTTTGGGTATAATCTGTCTATTGCTATGTATGAAACAAATGTAAGTATAAATGCTATTGGAATAAGAAGAAGAAATTTTGATACTGCTATTTTCTTTTTGCCTAGTAAATATGATCTGGGATTAATCTCATCGCCTCTGGCATTATTAGTTAAAAATCTTATTCTCTCTATATTATCTTTTGCAACTTTATTTTCAGGCTCTAAATCTAATATTCTGAAATATTCTCTCAAAGCATTTTCTCTATGTCCATTATTAAGACTTATATACGCCTTTGCAAGCATACCGTTAATGCAAAAACTGTCTTCTCTAAGAGCTTTTCTTGAAAGTTCTTCAGCACCATAAAAATCTTTTAAAAATATATCAGCAAATGAAAGCATAGCAAGTGCATCTGCATCATTTACAATTCTCGATTTATTATTTAGAAGAAACTCTTTTGCTTTTTTATACTTCTTTTTTTTGATTAAAGTATACGCTGTAGAGGCTATTTTGCTTTTCATAATATAGATTACAGTCCTAGTATTAAAATGTTAACATAATTATCGATATTATGATAACTTTTATTAGCATTTTTTTATTATGTAAACTTATATAGCATATTATTATAAAAAACAAGGTATTTTTTATTGACAAAAAAACAATATGGTATATTTTATTGCAAAATAATTTTGGGATAAAGCCATGTATTTTTTTAATAAGTTAATACGAACAGTTATATTGTTAATGGTCTTTGTAATAGTATTTTCATGCAGTAAAGATATTCCTAAAAAATCATCATTAGTAATATACTCGCCTTCATCAAGAGATTTTATAGACCCATTGATAGAAGATTTCAAAAGCAAAAATCCAAATATAGATGTAGAAGTCATTATAGCAGGCACAGGCGAATTAATAAAAAGAATAGAAACAGAACAAAATGATCCTTTATGTGATGTTTTAATGGCTGCTAATATTAACTTGGTTAAAAATAATCAAAATCTATTTGAGAATTACATAACAACAAATGAAAATGAGATAATGGACAGCTATAAAAATATAGAAGGCTCAATGACAAGATTTATGATAAGCCCAAGTGTATTAATAGTTAATACCAATATTATAGGCGATATAAAAATAGAAGGATACAGCGATTTAACTAATGAAAAGTTAAAAGGAAAAATAGCCTTTAATGATCCTTCTTCTTCTTCGTCTTCTTTTAAGCATTTAGTTACTATACTATACACTATGGGTAAAGATGATATAAATAATGCTTGGGATTATATAGATAAATTATGTGCTAATTTAGACGGCAAATTATTAACAGGCTCTTCTGCGGTATACAAAGGAGTTGCTGACAGTGAATATGCTGTAGGACTTACTTTTGAAAATGCTGCTGCCAATTATGCTGCTGCAGGATCTCCTATAAAATTAGTATATATGAAAGAAGGCGTTATAATGGAGCCTGCTGGAATATACATTATAAAAAATGCTAAAAACTTGGAAAATGCCAAAAAGTTTGTGGATTATATGACTAGCTTTGATACTCAAAAGAAAATGAATGATGAACTTAATGCAAGAGCCATAAGAAAAGATTTAGGCAGCTCTCCTATTTTAGTAAATATAAATGATATTAATGCTATTACAGATAATGCTGAATTAGAAAAAATAGATAATTTCGTAAAAGAAAATCAGGAAAATTGGCTTGAGCGATTCAAAACCATTATAGAAAACTTATAATATTAGGATATTAAAAATGAAAAATATTTTTATACTCACTTTTATAAGCCTTATTTTTTATTCTTGCAGTAGCAAAACATCAGATGAAAGCAGATTAGTTATATATTCGCCTCATGCTTTGGACTTTGTAGAGCCACTTATAAAAGATTTTGAAGAGAAAAATCCAAATATAAAAACTGAGTTAATAGCTGCTGGTACGGGTGAATTAATAAAAAGAGTAGAAACAGAACAAAATACACCTCTTGGTGATATACTTTGGGGAGCTAATTTAAATCTTATAAAAGACAAATTAAATTTATTTGAGGATTATATTTCTACAAATGAAAACAGTTTATACGATGAATATAAGAATAAAGAAGGTTCCATAACAAGATTTACTACAATACCAAGTATCCTTATAGTAAATACAAATCTTACAAAAGATATAAAAATAGAAGGATATACTGATTTACTTAATCCAGCTTTAAGAGGTAAAATAGCCTATACCGATCCATCATTATCTTCATCATCTTTTAAGCATTTAATTAACATGCTTTACGCTATGGGAGAAGGAAACCCAGAAAACGGTTGGGAATATGTAGAAAAATTCGTATATAATTTAGATGGTAAACTATTGAGCGGTTCTTCTGCAGTATATAAAGGAGTTGCTGACAGTGAATATGCTGTAGGACTTACTTTTGAAAATGCTGCTGCCAATTATGCCGCTTCAGGCTCTCCAGTAAAATTAGTATATATGAAAGAAGGCGTTATAATGAAAGCTGACGGAATATATATTATAAAAAATGCTAAACATTTAGAAAATGCTAAAAAATTTGTTGATTATATTACAAGCTATGATGCACAAAAGAAAATGAATGAAGAACTTAATGCCAGAGCTATTAGAAAAGATTTACCAAAATCAAATATACTTCTTCCTATAGAAGAAATTAAGGTAATACATGATAATGATGAAATAGTAAATAAAAATAAAGATACTTGGCTTTCAAAATTTAAAGATATTATTATAAGCATATAATAAAAAATAAAAAGAGGTAAACAACCATGAAAAAAGTTATTTTATTATTTTTAACATTAACAATGATATTTGCATCTTCATGCTCAAAAAAAGAAGATAACAAAAACAGTTTAGTAATTTATACTCCTGCAACTAGATTCTTTATTGACAGATTGGCAGAAGATTTTAAGCAAAAGAATCCTGATATAAACGTAGAAATTATTATAGCTGGTACTGCTGAAATAATAAAAAGAATAGAAGCAGAAAAAAATGATCCTTTAGGTGATATATTCTTTGCTGCAAATGAAAATATACTTAAATACAATTCCAGCCTTTTTGAAGAATACGTTTCAACAAATGCTGATAACATATACGATGATTACAGAAGCAAAGAAAAATATATCACTGGTTTTATGCTAAGCCCTAGTGTATTAATAATAAATACGAATTTGATAAAGGATATAAAAATAGAAGGATATGCTGATTTGCTTAATCCAGCATTAAAAGGACAAATAGCTTTCAATGATCCTACAACATCATCATCTTCTTTTGAACAGTTAGTTAATATGCTTTATGCTATGGGAGGAGGTAATCCAGATAATGGCTGGGATTATATTGAAAAATTATACGCTAATTTGGACGGCAAACTTTTAAGCAGTTCATCAGCAGTATATAAAGGAGTGGCTGACAGTGAATATGCTGTGGGTCTTACATTTGAAAGTGCTGCTGCAAACTATATACATACAGGCTCTCCTATAGAAGTGGTATATATGAAAGAGGGAGTGCTTACTAAAGCTCATTCTATGGCTATAATAAAAAATGCTAAACATTTAGAAAATGCCAAAAAATTTGTTGACTATGTAACAAGCTACGATGCTCAAAAAATTATTAATGATGAGTTATTTACAAGAGCAATAATAAAAAATTTAGAAGGCTCTGAAATACTTATACCGCTTGAAAACATAAATGATATAAAAGAAGATGAAGAGATGGTTGATAAAAATAAAGATGCTTGGCTTGAAAAGTTTAAAAATATAGTTACAGTCTCATAAACATATATAGGCTATTACTATATAAGCTGCTTAAAAAATAGAAATACCTAAATACGAAAAATATACTAATTAGAAGTATAATTATGAAAAATAATATAAAATATTTTTTCAAAAAAATGGACTTTTGGACATGTATTACTTTTTTAATTGTTTTAATATTTGCTTTATTTTTAGTTTATCCGTTATTTTCACTTTTTTTAAGCAGCTTTAAAGATATAAAAACAGATGCTTGGACATTAAATAATTTTATCAAATTCTTTACAAAAAAATATTATTACAGCACATTAATAAACAGTTTTACAGTAACTATTTCAGTAACAATTCTTGCTGTATTAATAGGTACTCCTTTGGCATATTGTATGAAGATGTATAATATAAAAGGAAAAAAAACAGCAGAGATATTAATAATAATATCTATGATGTCTCCTGCTTTTATAGGTGCTTATTCTTGGATACTGCTTCTTGGAAGAAACGGGGTTATAACTAGATTTTTTTCATATATAGGTATTAATATTCCTACAATATACGGTTTTGGAGGAATACTTTTAGTTTTTTCATTAAAATTATATCCTTTTATATTTATGTATGTAAGCGGGGCTTTAAGCAAAATAGATGATTCTCTTTTAGAGGCTTCAGAAAGTTTGGGGGCTTCAAGCTTTATAAGAAATATTACTGTTACCATACCTTTAATAAAACCTACTATACTATCAGCAAGTCTTATCGTATTTATGAATGCATTAGCTGATTTCGGTACTCCTATGCTCATAGGTGAAGGATATAGAACTATGCCTACTATGATATACTCTGAGTTTATAAGTGAGGTTGGAAGTAATGCTAATTTTTCTGCTTCTATGTCTGTTATAATGATAGTTATTACAACAATAATGTTTATTATACAAAAATATATTGTAAATAAAAAATCTTATGCAGCTAATTCCATAAATACTATAAAACCAAAAAATATAAAAGGTATTAAAGCTATATTAGTTCATTTATTTTTATATGTTTTAATATTTATATCTTTGCTTCCTCAAATGACAGTTATATATACTTCATTTCTTAAAACAAATAGATCCGTATTTACTAATGAATATTCATTTGAAAGCTATATAACAATATTTCATTCACTAGCATCATCTATAAAAAATACATATATATACGGCATAATTACAATTATATTAATAATTATAATAGGAATGCTCACAGCTTATATAACGTCAAGAAGAAAAAATGTACTAACAAATATAATTGATATAGTATCAATGTTTCCATATGTAATACCTGGTTCAATACTAGGAATAACCTTTTTACTTGCATTCAATAAACCGCCTATAATATTAACTGGTACTTCTATAATCATTATAATATCATTAGTAATAAGAAGGCTTCCTTATACATTAAGGTCAAGTTCGGCTATACTTTACCAAATAAATAAGAATATGGAAGAGGCTTCTATAAGTCTTGGTGCTTCTCAAATAAAAACTTTTTTTAATATCACAGCAAAATTAATGCTTTCGGGTGTATTGTCAGGGGCTGTACTTAGCTGGATTACGGTTATTAATGAATTAAGCTCTTCTATTATACTTTATACAACAAAATCGCGTACTATGTCAGTAGCAATTTATCAGGAAGTTATTAGAGCAAGCTATGGAACTGCAGCTGCACTTTCTACTATACTTACATTTACTACTATCATATCGCTTATTATATTTTTTAAGATAAGCCGTCAGAAAGAAATCAGCCTATAAAGAGTTATTTGTATAATATGTAAAATTTTGTATAATATGTAAGATATTACACGTCAAAGTTGTAAATTAATTCATTTATTTAAAAATATTTTTAAATTTTGTATTGACAAAAACAATATATAGTATACTATACATATAGATTGTTTTTATTTTTTATCATATGTTTTCTTAAAAATGCCTATCAAGTAAAACCCCATTTATTTGATAGGCTGTTTTTTATATATACTGGAATGATTTTATTTTTTCAACTGATGCACTTTATATATAATTATTACTTTTTTGAAGCACAAAAAAGTTAATAAATACGCAATTGGTAGAACTTTATATTTTATATATACGTATTAAATGTAGTGTATATCCTAAATTTAGTCTAAAAAATGCAGTCTTTTTGGTTCTTTGTGTCAATACCACAGGCACTTCCTACGGTCGCAAAAGAACTGGAGGTGTGGGGGCAAAGCCACCACAAACAATAAATTTGAAAAACTAACTTTTGACAAACTTAAGAATTTTCAGTATGTATTATTATACAATAATTAAAAATAATATTTATAATTATTAGTGTTTTGTGTAATAAGACTTAGTAGTCACACTGTATACTTCACAATGGCAAAGCCCTTCAAATTTCTAAATTTAAAAATTCATTTTTTGACAAATTATAATTGTTTAGGTATATAGCAAAAATTTTTAAGTTTGTCAAATACTTTTTAAACAACTATAATACATATTAATAAATTTATTAATTCTATATTTAATAATTATACTCCAAACCTATCTCAAATACATGCTCCAAAACTTCATTATATTTAAATGGAGTATAATAATTAAAAGTAAAACTAAAATTATTATAATTGATAAGCAGTTTAGTATTTAAATCCATTTTATAATTAGGAGAATGAGAAAAATAAGTTATTATATTAAACAAATTATTAAGAAAAGATAAATAAACGCCTATAGAGTAAAATGAATGACTATCCTCATAAAAATATTCTACATAAGGACTTAATATAAAATCATAATTATAAATAAAAGTATAATTAATACCTAATAAACTTTTTATATCATTAAGACTTTTTCCTATATAGTTGCCGCTTAAAATATTGTAAGTAACATTTCCATATAGTTTAAGCCCTATATCAAATATATATGAAGCCTCAAAACCAAGCATTAAACTATTTTTAAGTGTTAAGTCATAAGTATATTTTGTAATAGCCATTAAACCCAAATGCGAAGAAGAATATTTTAAATAATACCAAGCTCTGTAATACTTTGGTTCTTCTAGTAAATCTATAGACTTTGTGTCTGTGATAAATCCTATAGAATGTGTTATATTGTTCTGATAAAAATTAAGTTCGCTGTTATATAAAGCGTCAAAATCATTATATAATACACTCTCTCCAACAAACATATACTGCCTATTAAAACCTTCTCCGAAATGGAATTTTCTTTTACCTATATAAAAACCCAAAATATTATTTATATATGTAAACTGAAGTTCATCAAAATTAAAAGAAATATATGCTTTATTGTCTGTTTGTTTTATAAAATTACCGTTATCATAAATAATATCTCTGTTATCTTTGGTGTATATTCTTAATGCAGGCTTAAATGAAAAATAAAAATTATTATTAAGATATTCAAAACCCAAGTAAAAATAAGTATCATTGCTTAAAATAGAATTTGGTATAAATTCCGTTTCTTTCATATCTATATAACTAAAATTATTTTTTATACCAAACTTAGGAGTTATATCAGCAAATGCTATAGATGATATAAAAAAAATAAAAAAAATAAAATATATTCTCATAATAGTAAATATTTTCTATCATTTATCATTAAGCTTACTTCTGTTTTACATATACCATAAATTATTAATGATTAAAATGTACACTATACGTGCATCTTATTACTCTTTAGTTTTCTTCTTTTCTTTAAATGTTAATAATTTATCTCTGTAGTATTCATACTGTTTTTTACGCATATCAATCTCCGCAGGCAGCCCTCTAGTAATGTCATTACATAAAGTGTCGAAACGGTCAAGTATTTTAACGATTCGTTCCTGTTCCTTTAATGGCGGTACTGGTATTTTTAAATTTTCAAATTTTTGTCTTGAAATATATGGAATAGTACCAGCATTAGAAAGTGAAGTAAGTTTTTTAGTTTGTGTCTCCATATAATAACGCAAATATTGATTATTTAATTTATCTCCACATACAATGCCTATAAAAGTTTGATTTGTAATTAAAGGTTGGGTATTTATAGCGTAAGTTCCTAAAGAAGCACTACAGGAACAAATTACTGTACCTATAGGAAAAACTTTTAAATTCATTTTTTTTATTATTTCATCTGAAACAAATCTTCCTGATAAGGATGTATTAAAATATTTTCCTTCTACATCCTCTATACGACACCAAGGAATATTACCATTAAATATTTTAGGTTTATCTCTCATAGGAACAATAAAGTCTGTGCAAACTTTTTTTAATTCTTTCCATTCAACATCATCACCAAAAGTCAATAACTTATCCATATAATACTCATACTGTTTTTTTCTTAATATTAATTCTCTATTTAATAAATCTTGATATTCTGTAAATATGTCTAATATACGCACTATCTCTTTTTGTACTTCTATTGGCGGGAGTGGAATATTAATTTTTTTTAAATCAGTTTTATTAAATTTAGGTTGCCCAGCATTTGAAATAATTTTTCTTAATTGTTTTTGAAAAAATTTTTCTTTAAATATATAGCTTAAAAATTTATTATTAGTATTATCGCTTCTTACTAATATAGCATTAGGTGCTAGAGCATTATTTTTATACGGTAGTAATTGTGGAGTAATATAATATACTTCTCCACAAT
>NZ_ARQI01000086.1 GCF_000384655.1 Brachyspira innocens ATCC 29796
TGGGAGAATTGATTTTAAAAACTTATTTCAAGAAAAATCCATCATTTTAAAAAAGAAAGTTTTCGTCCCCCTACGAGCGTAGCGAAGTGCCTACTTGGCACAAGCGTAGCGCAGTGTGGGAATTGATTTTAAAAACTTCCGTAGTACAAAAAGATGGGTTTCACCTATATACGTTTTCGTCCCCCACGAGCATAGCGAAGTGCCTACTTGGTGTGTGGGAATTGATTTTAAAAACAAAAATAATTAAGATTAAAAAAGAGGCTTATCACCGTTTTCGTCCCCCTACGAGCGTAGCGAAGTGCCTACTTGGTGTGGGGGAATTGATTTTAAAAACCCCGTCCATTAGTCTGTAAATTTATTGTAAATTATACCTAATATTTATTTACAAATCATTAATTACTATTATCTTTCTTCATATATATCTTTTTTATATCTATATGTAATTATAAAGCCAAAATGTAAATTACCTTTACAGTCGTCGACCTATAAAAACATAATATATATATTATGAAGTTTACAAAAATTATACACTTTATACTCAATGTCAAAGAGCTTACCCTCATTAGTATAATACATTTTACATACTTTTGCAACCAGTTTTTATATTAAATAGATTTTATACATATATACTTACACAAAAATATTACTGCTTACAATAAATTTACTATTGAAAATATTATACATTTATAATATAATCTTCACTATTAATTAACATAATATCGGAGTTTCTATGCCTGATAAAAGAACGATATTAAACGGTAACGGCGTAGGTGATGATGTGGCTATAGGAAATTCTTTTCTTTATACACCTTCACTAAGTACACCTGTTTATAAAATCGAAGAAAGTGATGTAGAAGAAGAATATAAAAGATTTGATGAAGCTATTAAAAAATCAATAAAAGAAATTGAAGAACTTCAAAATCATGTAGATAATAATATTAAAAATATTCTCTATACCCATATATTAATGCTTCAGGACAGAGTAATAATAAGACAAGTTAAAGAAGAAGTAAAAGCAAAACTATTTAATGTAGAGCATATATACGATACAATAATATCTGGATATCTTGATAAACTATCTTCTGTTAATAATAAAATGCTCTCTGAAAGAAGCAGCGATATAGCAGACATAAAATCAAGACTGATAAGAAATCTAATACAGCCTAATTCTGGAGATTATTCTCAAATACCAGAAAATTGTATTATAATAGCAAAGACGCTTACTCCAAGCGATGTACTAAAGTTTAACAGCATAGGAGTATCAGGATTTATAATAGAAAGCGGAGGATATACTTCGCATGCTGCTATACTTGCCAAATCATTCGGCATAACAACTATATTTAATATAGCCGATATATCAAGCAAAATAAAAAACGGAAGAAAAATAATAATAGACTGCAGAAGTAATATTGTAATTATGAATCCAAACGAAAAGGATATCGCCAACTACACTATACTTACAGAAAATATAAAACAATTCAAAGAACAGTCTATAATAGATGCAAAAGAAAAAGCCTTAACAAAAGATAATATAGAAATAAAAGTTCATGCCAATATAGATATACCAGAAGAAACAGAAAATTTATTAAAACATGGTGTAGATTCTATAGGACTATACAGAACAGAGTTTTTATATATATTTTCAGAAGAAGATATTGCTACAACACTTCCTAGTGAAGAAACTCAATTTAAAGTATACAAAAATATAGCTTCCAAAATGAAAGGAAGAGTTGTAATAAGAACTTTGGATATAGGTGGAGATAAAATATCCCCTGCCTTGGGACTAAATTTTAAAGAGGATAATCCATTCTTGGGCTGGCGTGCTATAAGATTCTGCTTATCAAACAGACAGTTATTTAAAGACCAAATAAAAGCATTACTCAGAGCTTCGCATTATGGAAATATAGAAATTATGATTCCTATGATAAGCACTTTAGAAGAGTTTATCGAAACTAAAAAATTTATTGAAGATATAAAAGAAGAATTGAGAAAAGAAAATCAGCCGTTTAATGAAAATATAAAAATAGGAGTTTTAATAGAAACACCTTCTGCTTCAGTAATAATAGACTTAATAATAAAAGAAGCTGACTTTTTATCAATAGGATCTAATGATTTGGTTCAGTATATGATGGCCTGCGACAGAACTAATGAGAAATTATCATATTTATATAACCCTATAGATATATCCGTTTTAAGAGTATTAAAAAGAGTAATAGAAACAGCAAATAAAAATAATAAGCCTATAACATTATGCGGTGAAATGGCTAGTGTTGCTATGTATACTCCTGTTCTTCTTGGTCTTGGAATAAGAGAACTTTCTATGTCTGTTACTTCTATCGCTAAAATAAAAAATCTTATAAGAAGTATAACTATAGAAGAATGTACAAAATTAGTAAATGAAATGCTTGAAAAATGCGACAACAATTTTTCTAAATCAATTTTAAATAGTTTTATTAAAAAAATAGATATAAAAAATTATAAAGGTATAAGTGAATGAAAAAAATTTTATTAATATTAATGGCAGCATGCATATTAATATCATGCAAAGTAACAAAATCTATAGATGAATACCAAAAATTAAAAACAATAGAAAAAACAGAAGATTATGGACCTTTAGGAGATTTCTTAAAAACACTGCCTAAAACTGAAGAAGAAAATGCTCAATCTCCATACAATGAATTAACAGCCTTTATTAAAGGAAGAAATCAAATATTATCATCAAACTACAAAGAAGGTTTTGAGACTTTAGCAAGATTTTTATTCACATATCCTTCAAGCTATTATGAAAGCGAGGCGTCTTATTTACTAGGTCAGGCTTTAATATACATGGTAGAAAATGAACCTTTATATATAGAAGAGTTTTATACACAGTTATTATCAGAAGGAATAGTTGAAGGCGAAGAGAATAACGATGATAATGTTACAAATCTCACAGCTTCTTTAAATAACATATACAGTCAGTTAGGAATTGTTGTAAAAGATGGAAAGTATTCTTTTAATGGATATACTTTTGACAGAATACTTCAAGATGAAGAAAGTGTTTTTCCATTAAAAGATTTCGCCTACTATTTCAGCATAAGACATAGATTTAGTAATATAGAAAATGAAAATGACAAAGCAAAATTTATCACTAACATAACATACCTAAAAAGATTTTCTGAACGATACAGAACAAGTGTATTACAAGAAAGCATATTAAATAATAAATCATATTTTCCAGATGTTCTTCCATTTGATTTAACTGCTAATGAGAAAAAAAACTATAATGATACTGTAGAAGCTGTAAAAAACAGAATAGAAGGTATAAAAGCAGCATATGAAGAAGAGTATTATGTAATAGGAAATGGTATTATCATAAGAGACAGAATACCTGCTGTAACTTCAGGAACAGAAAAGGAACTTTACAAACTATACAATTATGATTTTGTAACTGTATTAAATAAAACTAATGTATACAATGCAAAAGAAAGACAAAGAGAGGATTGGGCTTTAGTAAGATATGATACATACTACGGACCTATAGTGGGCTGGAGCTATTTAAGATATATGACTAATAATATACAAAATATTGAAGATATATTTGAAAATTATAAATCAGCTATGAACTCATATAAAAATTATGATTATTTAAAATCTTCTGATTTCTTCTCATATATATTAAACAGTCCTGAAACAAATTACTTTACAGATAAATCAGTATATTTTCTCTGGAAAGTTAATAACAAAATAGGCGAACTTGTAAGCTCTAAAAACAATCCTTATTATGAATATGTACTAGATTATCCTAAATATTTTTATTATAATACCAATAATAATGTGCTTCAAAGCTCTACCCTATTATATAACTATTTAATAAAAATACTACCTACCAACCCGTACAGATTTGTTATAAGCGGAGACAGTGAAACAGAATACAGTGTGGATTAATTTTTTATAAGTATTATTATACTATTATTAACAATATTCTATACTTCATAAAAAAGATATTTAATGTTATAATATTTTTTAAACTTGAATATGGAATATAAAAAATGGAAATAATTAACAATAAAACAGAAAGCGAAACATTATTAAACTGCTTTAGAATAAAAAAAGTTGAAGAAATCGATATATTAGTTGGATACTGCCGATATAGTGCATTTTATGATATAGCAAATGATGAAACAGCTAGAGATACATTTTTAAAAGCAAATGTAAAAATAATAGTAGGTATGAATATAGACAATAAGTCTAAATGTATATATAGCAATTTCCAAAATGAGAGCAATGAAAAAGAAGATATAAATAAAACAATAAATGATTTTTTAGATTATACAATATCAGAAAAAAATACAAAAAATATAAAAGTTATAGAACTGTTTAAAGAGAAATGTAAAAACTCTACTCTCGAAATAAGAAAAACAAAAGAAGATAATCATGGAAAATTATATTTATTTAAATACTTAAAAAAAGAAAATGAAACTTCATTTGAAGATGGACTATTTTTAACAGGCTCAAGTAATTTTTCTCATAAAGGTATTTATGAAAGAAGAGAATTTAATATACTTGGATTTGAATATTTTAAAACTTTATATGATTTTTTTAGTAAAGAATGGGAAGAAGCAGAAACAATATTAAACAAAGAAAATGAAAAAGAATTCTTTGATAGAGTGGGAATAAAAGATAAAGAAGAAATAAAACAAAATAATAATGACGCTAAAGAAACTAATAAATACCCTACCCCTTATGAAATATATTTAAAAGTTATATATGAATATTTTAATTTTTTTAGCAATGAAAAATTATTATTTACACCCAAAGATTTCAATTATTCAAATTATAAATATCAGATAGACGCTATAAAAAGCGGAATTAAAAGTATTATGACATATGGCGGGGTTTTAATATCTGATGTCGTAGGGCTTGGAAAAAGTATAATAGCTTCGGCAATAGCTAAAAATTTGATTGAAATAAAAGCTGTTGAAGAAATTATAATAGTGTCTCCTCCAAAAATAATATATTCTTGGGAAAATTATAATGCAGAGTTCAAATTAAATGCTGTGATAAAAAGTGTTGGTAAATTAGATGAATTATACGAATATGTGAAGAATCATAAAAAAACAAGACTTATCATAATAGATGAAGCCCATAGATTTGTAAATAGCAAAACCGAATCTTACAATATTATAAAAAATATATGCTCAGCAAATAAAGTTATGCTTCTTACCGCAACTCCTATGCATAATACAACTTCTGATATATTTTCTTTAATAGATATATTTGACAGAATGCTCACTACAGATAAAAGTATAGCAGAAATCAAATCATCTATTCTAAAAGAAGAGCGAATTATAAAAAGCAAATACAAAAAAGATGATAATGAAAAAGAAACTAAAGAAAAAATAAAAGATATATCAAAACAAATTTTAGGTTTGATTAATCCTATAATAATAAGAAGAACAAGAAAAGATTTAAAAGAGGATTTGGAATACAGAAAGGATTTAGAAGAGCAAAAAACAGAGTTTAATAATGTAGAAGACCCAAAACTTCATGATTATAATTTAGGCGATATATCAAAATTATACTCTGATACATTTGAAAAAATTACTCCAAATGATGATGAATATAATAATAAAGAAAATGATAAAACTCTATTTGATGATAACAACAATAATACTGAAATAAATAATAATAAGTTCAAAGCTGTACGTTATGAGCCTTTAACTTATCTTAAATATACTACGATAGAAGAAAAGAAAAATGCTGATAAAATAATAGAATATGTATACGGAGAAAATATTAATGCAGACTTTGCCTCCACTTCTTCAAGAAACCTTACTAAATTTATGAAGCATCTGCTTGTGAGAAGATTTGAAAGTTCTCTTTATGCTTTTAAAAAAAGTATAGATAATATGATATATAAATACGAAAACATAAAAACTTGGATTAATAAAGATTTATACCCTATTTATAAAAAAGGTGATACTCTATATATAGAAGATTTCTTTTCATATGATGAATCATCAGATGATGAGAACGATATCGAATATGATGAAGTATTAGATTTTAATAAGGCAAATAAAAAAATTAAAGATGTAAAAATAATAGAAAATGTTAAAGAAGTTTTAGAAGATAAATTTTTTGAAGATTTTGAAAACGATTTACAAATATTAAAACAAATAAAAAAAAATTGGGATAATATATCATCAGATAAAGATAAAAAATTCATTAAACTAATAGAAGAGTTAAAAAAATTCAAAAAAGAAAATGATAAAAGAAAAATTATAATATTTACAGAGTTTAAAGATACAGCGGATTATTTATATGAATCTGTATATAAAGATGATGAATTAAGAGAGTTATTTAAACCTATAAAATCAACATCACAGTCAAAAAACAGAGATATAATAGCCGCCAATTTTGATGCTTCTTTAAATACTGATAAACAAGAAGATGATTATTTTTTACTAATAGCTACTGATACACTGTCAGAAGGTATCAATCTTCATAGGGCTGGTATAATAATAAATTATGATATTCCGTACAATCCTACAAGAGTAATACAGAGAGTGGGACGTATAAACAGAATAGGTAAAAAATTATTTGATAAAATATATATACATAACTTTATTCCTAGACTTGAAGCTCAGAAAGATATAAAGAATTGGCAGATATCTAATTTTAAATTAAACTTGATAAATGCTATATTCGGAAATGATACAAAAATATTAAAAAAAGATGATGAAATTAATTCGCTCTTCTCATTAAAAAGAGAAAATGAAATTCTAACTGATGATGATATAAGCTGGGATAATGAATACAGAGATGTTTACAACAAATTAAAAAATGATGATAAACTTCTTGAAAGAATAAAATCAATAGAAAATAATATAGTAATAAGACGAGAGTCAAATTTCAGCGGTTTATTAGAGATAATACAATCAAAAAATGGAGTATTCGGTTCTCTATTAAAAAACTCAAAAATAGATTTTAATATAGAAAATATATTCAAAACTCTAAAAGCTGATAAAAATGAAAAATACGTTCCCCCAAGCGAGAATATAAAAAACTTTGAAGATGAATTAAAAAGAAGAAAAAATATTAAAAAGTCTGCAAGCAGCCATAGCGGACTTAATAATTTTTATCAATATCTTGACAATGATGAGGATAGAGATTACGTAAAAAAATTGATAAATATTACAGAAAATAAATACTTATCTGATAAAACGATAAAAGATATAGAGAAAGCATTAAAATCAAAAAGCGGCTGTTCTGTAAAAATACTTCAGAATATTATATCTCTTAATGAGGTAAATGAAAAGTTCAATTATTCTTCAAACAATCTTCAAAGCATATACGAAGATTCATATTTGATAGTAAAAGAAGAGTTCAGCAAATATAATAATTAAAAATAAAAAAGTGATAGATATAAAAAATATATCTATCACCTATAATATATAATTAATTTTAAGGAAACAGCTTATAATCTGAATATTGCAGTTGCCACTTTAAAAGCAGTTTCTAAATCTAAAAGATATATAGTATTATTATCTATATCCTGATTTTTAAGCCATTCATTCATATCATTCTTTGACCCAAAGAAATTCATGATATTTCAGCAGGTGCTAGCCCAATTCTTATTTTTATTTAAATCAACATGTATTACATGTATATCATCAGGCGAATGTTCAGCAATACATCTGTCTTTAATTCTTACATATATTTTTTCGCCAGTCTGACTGCATATAGAATTAATTTCAGTATCCTGATGAAACAAACTGTAAGATCCAAGTGCATCTATAGCACACATAGAACAGAATTCTCTTCCGTCAGCAAGCTTTACCCTATGGTTAGTTTCCATAGCAGATACAGGATAAAGAAAAGCAACATCATCGCCACTTAAAGTGATAATTTCTTTTTCAAGCAGAGTTTTATACAAACTTTCATCGCCACATATTTTTATAGCTTCATCTTTGTTAATAGTACAGCCTGTATCTATAACCCTATTCATTAATCTTAATCTGGCATTCTGTATATCTGAAGGTAAATTATGATATTTATCAGATATACCATATCTCTCCATAAAATCAGTATCAAACATAAAGAATCCTTATAAAGTTATAACCTGTTCAACCCCGCTTCCTTCCAAAGCTTTATATAAGTCTGGGAAACAACCTATACAAGCACCATCTATAAGTTTGTCATCAATGCCTCTCTCTATAGCACATATATTGCATGCCATAAGAAGAATTTTTTTGCTTTCTAATACTTTTGCAAGTCTATCTCCAACACTGCTTCCTTTTGTAAGAAGGAAAGTATTGTCTGCAAAAAACATCATACCAACAACTTCCGCACCATGTTTATCATTTAATAATTGCGGAACTATCATTTTATCCAAAATCATATGCGAATTTTGGCTGCTGAAAATATAAGCTACTTTCATTTATTTACTCCTTCAAAATATTTATATTTATATATTAAAGAAAATTACTTATACTGAAACAGGCACTTTATTGATAAAAGCCTTTTTAACATTATTAGTAAGTTCTCTAACACATTCTATATACTCTTCACTATCTCTTTCTCTAGGGTGTTTAATATCTATTCTTATATCAGCTACTATCTCACCCTTATTTAAGCTCATAACAATAACCCTATCGCTCATATAAACAGCCTCAGAAACATCATGCGTAACCATAAGTATAGTACTGTTACTTTCTTTAACTAACTGCAAAAGCTCATTTTGCATATGCTCTCTCATCTGCAAATCTATGGCTCCAAGCGGTTCATCTAAAAGCAGTATTTTAGGATAAGGTGCTAATGCCCTTACAACAGCTACCCTCTGCTGCATTCCGCCCGATAAAGAAATAGGATACTTTTTCTCATGACCTTTAAGATGAGACATTTCAAGAAGCTCTTCCAAACGTTTTTTCTTTTCTTCTTTGCTCATCTTTGAAAATTTAAGAGAATAAAGTATATTTTTCTCAACATTCATCCAAGGAAATAATGCATAATTCTGAAAAACATACCCTCTGTCAGAAGAAGGTTTTTCTATTCTCTCTCCTTCAAGCAATACCTCTCCCGATGTTGCTCTCTGAAAACCTCCTATTATAGTTAAAAGCGTGGTCTTACCGCAGCCTGAAGGTCCAAGCAAAGTTACAAACTCACCCTTTTCCACTTTAAAACTAATGTCTTTTAATACCTCAACTTCAGAAGATTTTTTTGAAGTTTTAAAAGATTTGCATACATTATTTACTTCAAGAATTGCCATTTTTAAATCTCCAAGAAGTTAATATTTTTTCTAATATAACAAGCACCCTATCCATACTAAATCCTATAATAGCAGATACTATCATAAGAGCATAAAGTTTAGGTGTTTCAAGTCTCTGTTGGGCTTCAACCAATATAAATCCAAAACCTTTACTTGTAGCAATAAACTCGGCACAAATAACACTCATCCAGCCTAGCCCCAAAGCAAGTCGGCATCCAGTCAAAAATGAAGGCAAAGCACCGGGAAAAATTATATCAAACATAATATCTATATTTCTAGCCCCCATACTTCTAGCAGCATTAATATAGTTTGGGTCAATTCCTCTAACTCCGTCTATAGTATTTATTATAAGCGGAAATATAGCACTCATAGTTATTAAAAATATAGTAGGTCCGTCTCCAAGACCAAACCATACTATTGCTAATGGTATCCAAGCCATTATGGGAACTTGTCTTATAGAGTTTATAATCGGAGAAATAGCCAAAAGTATAGGTTTTGAATATCCCATAATAAGACCTAAAGGCAAACCTATTATACAAGCTATAATAAATCCTCTAAATACACGCTCTAATGTTATAAGCAAATTTTTAACAGTATAAGGGTCTACCCAAGAAAGAAAAAATTCTTTGCAGGTTAATAAAAAATCTGGAAGAAGTAAATTATTATCTATCTTTTTGGCAAGAAAATACCAAACTATCATTATAACTATAAGCACAGAAACACTATAAAATTTCATAAAAATACTATTTCCAGCATTCCCCAAATTTATAACTCTGCTTTTATTTTGCTGAACTTGACGCCCATTGTTTTCCATATATTCATTTCTCCTTCTGAGTTTGAAATATCTAAATAACTAATAAGTATATTAGATAATATTGTATCATTTTCTATATCATCAACAGCTTCATTGTAAACTTTGATAAAATCATTAAGAATAACAGTACCTTTTAGTTTTTTTGAAGCAACCAAATAATAATCGGATTCTTCTGTGTCTATTTTTTTAAATCTGGCATTTTTTATTTTTAAAGCCAATATAATATCAATAAAAATAGCATCAACAGTTTTTTTCTCTAAAGCATAAGGCAGTGCAGTTACAAGCATAGGATAATAATTAGAATTAGAGTACTTACATTTAAGCAAAGCCTCCTGAAGAAGCCTTTTATTCATATATCCTATATTTTTAGGTTCAATATTATTATCATAATCCTCATTATAATAAACCAATATATTAGAACCTTTAACTATAGAATCCACTATATAATAATTTGTATCAGTATAAATTAATTGAAATGCTGCATCTGGACATAAAACAGCCATATCTACCCTTCCAGATATAAAAGCAAACTCAGCCTGAGAACCGCAGCAATCCAAAAACTGAACATAATCAATATTTGAAAACTCTATATTAGAATCTTTATCATTTATTATATAATCGAAAAGCATTCCAGAAGCATCATTGCCGCATGCCACTGTAATTTTATCTTTATTTCTATAGTTTAATGAAGTTTTATAGTTTTGAAATAAGATGAAACATATTATAAAAACAATACTAAATATAATAATATATTTATTTCTTTTTATTATATGCCCCATCTCATTCCTTTATTACTATATATAACTTATTATTATATTTTCACACTTTAGGTTCTTCTTTAATATTATCTACTTCTACGGCTTTAGCTCTCCATTCTTCATAACTCATACCAAGAGGGAATATAGGGTCAACTTCTTCTTTGAGAAATACATCAAAATCTTTAGCTCCGCAATTGTCAAAGTATGATAAATCTATATAATCATCTATATCAAGAGAGTTAATATCATCTCTTACACCTAATCTTTTCATAGTTTTCATTTGGTTATGAACATAATCTCTGTTTAATTTCCAAGTTATAGTTCTTCCTTCTTCATTAAGTTTTTTCCATAAAGTCATAAGACCAACTTCTAAAGGAACATTATAATTTTCAGCAAATATTTGAGCTGCTTTATAAGGGTGAAGATACATATATTCTATAGACATAGCATGAGCAAGAAGTATACGTTCTGCCAATTTTGGATGAGCTTTAGCAAATTTATAATTCATACAAACTTTACAGCAAGTTCCATGTCCGTCTATTTCTCTGTCGGTATTTTGTCTTTTTAATATTTTACCAGTATTCTCATATTCAGCCATAGAACCCCAAGGATCGCAAGTATCATATCCATCTAATTGACCTAATTTTAAAGCAAAATAGGCATCAGAATCACTCATAGCAAAGTTTTCATAATTAGTGATATTTCTAGGTATGTTTAACTGTTCTGACCATTCTGCCCAATTTAAATTTTCTGTTTCTGGATTTGCCCCTACACATATTTTTTTATTTAAAAGGTCTTCTGGGCTATCTATATTCTTAGCAACAACGAAATATTCAGCTCCTCCTGTATGATTTTCTGCTGCTATAAAAAGAGGTACTTTATTTTTTACAGCATTTAAAGTAGTTGTAAAACCAGCATATGCCATATCCATCTGACCCGCACTCATAGCCTCTGGTACATTACCATTACCTGTTACTGTAACATTCAAACCTAATGCTTTATATATACCACTATCCTCACCTATGCAAGCCGCTGTCATATGATCGCAATCATAATACCCCAAATTAATTTTATATTTTTTATCAGCATCGCTTAATTCTTCCAAATTATAGTCATCAACTATAGCCTGTACATCTTCAGGTATTTGAACTGCTTCTTTAGAATTATTTCCGCTTCCGCATGAAAGCATCATAATAAACATAAACAAAATAATCATAGTCTTTTTCATTATTGTTCTCCTTAAAAAATTATATATATATTATTTTTTTAACAGCAATCTTCCATTCCGTTTTCAAATAAACTTATAAACTCTCCATTTTCAAGCCTATAAACAGCAAAACCTATATGTGCCCCCTTTTTACCAGACACCAAAATTTCATTAGGTACTTTTTCATCTATATTATAAAACTTCATAGTATAACTCTCTATAGGTGCAGGTATAGGAGATGTCATTAATATTTTTCCGCTGTTATAGTCTTTATATATACCAATCAGTTTATTTGAATACTTAGACTCTCTGTAAATTATTATTAAATCATCTTTATCATCACCGCTGAAATCACCCTCT
Organism: Brachyspira innocens ATCC 29796; assembly: GCF_000384655.1. Lineage (GTDB taxonomy): Bacteria > Spirochaetota > Brachyspiria > Brachyspirales > Brachyspiraceae > Brachyspira > Brachyspira innocens. The sequence goes on from NZ_ARQI01000086.1 coordinate 12,390, forward strand.
AAAAATGTAAGAAGTTCTTTTTCAGAGTATTCTTTCATATAGGCTTTGTAAAGCTCATTATTATTTATGCCTTCTGCACTTTTTATATCCTGTGTATTATCACCGCATGAAACAAATATAAAAACACATAAAACAAAAAGTAATCTCAGCATTGAACTTCTTTTTCCCTATTTACAATCAGCTTTATTTTCTTTACTATTATCAAAAACCATGAATATAAGCCCATAAATAAAACTGCAATAGCACATATATTCTTAAACCAATCTGGAAAAGTGATATTTATATTATTGGCTATTTCTATCTGCTTACTAGAATTTGATAAATCAAAGATGGGCGTAAAATTATCCGTTAATAAAATATTTGTAATGTAACCTATCAAGATACCAAAGAAAAGCATAGAAACAAGATATATGATTAAAGTTCTCTTACCTATGAGCTTATATATGCTGATTAATTCGGAAATATTGGTTGCTACCCCTGTAATCAAAAATGTTATTGCTATACCTGGTGAAGCACCTGCAGATATTAAAGCTGCTATTAATGGTATATGACCTAAAGCACATACATACATCATACAGCCTACTAAAGTTATACCTAGTATTGATACTAATTTGGGGTTGCTTAAATACTGCATGACAAATGACTGAGGAACAACCGTTAATAGCACTGCTCCAAATAAAGTACCTATTAAAATAAATCTGCTTATTTCTATTCCAAGATTATTAAATCCCCATAAAATACCATTGTATAATTTTTTGTACCAAGGCGTTTTATCTACATACTTGGTTTCTGGGATTTTAATATTCATACTTTGCAATTTCAAAACTTCAGGTGATATTAATTCTTTACCGCCGAAAGTATTTCCTAATATTCCTATTATTAAAGGAAGAAATATTCCGCATAATATATATATAATTGTAATTTCTTTGCCTAACATAGCAAAAGCAACTATTATCGCCGCTGGGTTAATTATTGGGGTTGATACCAAAAATGAAAGTGTAGGTCCTAAATAGGCACCTGTCCTGTATAAACTTAATGCCAAAGGAAGCACTCCGCAGCTGCATATAGGAAGAATTGCTCCTGATATTGTAGTCTTTATTAAAGAAGATATTTTTTTATTGCCTATTGATTTTTGTAGTACCTGCGGACGAACAAAAGCATGTATTATTCCAGATAATATTAAACTTATGACAATCCATTCAGAACTTATTAGGAGAAAGTCCCAAAATACATACAAAAAATTCATTATCATAATAATTTTATTAAGCGTTTTGTGCTTCTAGTGCCTTTTTAATTTCTTTTTCTATTAATTTTTTGCTTAAGACATCGTATCTGTCTTTTCCGTTTATAATTAATGTGCCTCTGTCTACCATTCCGTATTTTTCTAAATAATCAAAATCTTTACCTGCATAATAGAGTTTTACTTCTATTTGGTCATTATACTGTTTTTGTAATTCGTTTAAAAATGATGAGTAGCCGTCACAGGTTGGGCAGGTATTAATAAATTCAACTAATACTTTAGACATAAAAAATCCTTATAAAATGTTAATAAAACTTAATTTCAAAAAATAAAAAACTAATATAAAAATTTCTTTAAAAAATAATTTAATTTGATTATTATTGTTAGATATGATTTTTAGAATATACGCACGGTATATTATAGAGAGTGTGTCTCGGGAAAAGCGTACTGATTAGTAAATAAAGTTAGCTTTAAATTATTAATTATACCCTATAAATGATATGTGTATATTAACACAAATTATAGTAAAGTCAATTAAATATTATCACTTTTTATTTTCAAATAAAACATTTTTTAATACATTAAAACTATGTAAAATATTGTTTATTTTTATGATGATTTAATATATTATTAGTATTAATATTTAATTTCTTTTAAGGAATACATATTATGAAAAAAAATAATAGTGTGAAAAATGTTAATACTCAAAATAATAATTTTAAATTTGATGTGCCTTACAATAAACAAAAATGGGCTGAGCATTTTGGAGAGAATTTTAAAGAAGAATATGGCTCTGTGGCTGGCGAAGATGAGATAATCGAAAAGAATAAAGATTTTTTAAATAGAATTATTTGGATTGGGGATTTGAATATAAATGAAAATGAAGTTATCGGGGTGTTTGAAGTATATATAAAAAATACTAGGCTTGCTAGCAGAGTAAAAATTTCTAGAATTTGCAGCAAGATATTAATGTCTGGTAGTTATGGTAAGGGTATATTTTTTATACTTTATGAGGATAATAAAAATAATTATAGGGTATCGTATGTAAAGCATGACAAGACTGGTATAAAAGGCGAAAATGGTCTTATCATAATGAAAGATGATTACAGTAATCCTAAGAGATATACTTTTTTGCTTGGGGAGGGAATAAAGGTACATACGCCAGCAAGCAGGATTACAAGCGATATTTTTGGAAGTGTTGAGAGTATAGAAAATGCTTTTAGTGTGGAGGGTGTTAATAAGGAGTTTTATAAAGGGGTTAAGGAATATTTTGAGAAGATACATAATGATATCATAAAATATTTTGATAAGGACGAAAACAAGGCTAAAGAGTTTGCATTAAGGTTTTTGGGACGTGTGCTTTTCTGCTGGTTTTTACGGGAGAAAGAATTGATACCGAATGAGATATTAAACAGCGGTGTTTTTGAAAATCTTAAATACAAGAAAAATTATTACAGCGATGTGCTTGAGGATTTGTTTTTTAATGTTCTTAATATGGATATGGAGAAGCGTAAATTTTCAAAAGAGAGAGTGATATATAATTATGAGAAGGCTATACCATTTTTGAACGGGGGATTATTTTCAAAGAAAGAGGACGATGAGGCGGTAAAGAGTATAGATGATGAGATAATAAAGGGGTTGTTTGAATTTTTTGAGATGTATAATTTCACGGTTGATGAGAGTGCCCCTTTTGATGTGGAGATAAGCATAGACCCAGAAATGCTGGGACGTATTTTTGAAAATCTGCTTGCGGAGATAAACCAAGAGACAAAAGAGAGTGCGAGAAAGGAGACGGGATCATTTTATACGCCTCGTGAGATTGTGGACTATATGGTAATGGAGGCTATAAAACTTTATCTGTATAAGAAAATGCCCGATATGGTGAAAAACAAGATTGACAGGATTTTTGATGTTGATGAGAGCGTAAAATATACAGACGAAGAGCGAAAGGGTATTTTGAAGAATATACATGACATGATAATATTAGACCCTGCCTGCGGAAGCGGTGCTTTTCCTTTGGGGATACTACAGAGGGTTTTTAATGTGATTGATAAGCTAGACCCTAATCATGAATATTATAAAAATTATGTTATTGATAAGCTGCCTTCTGGGGCTAAGGCTGAGTTTAAAAAATTGTATGATGCAAAGAAATTCAGCTATGCGTATAAACTTGATATACTTCAGAGTATGATACATGGGGTGGATATACAGCCTATAGCGATTGAAGTTAGTAAATTGAGGGCGTTTTTATCTTTGGTAGTTGATGAGAAAAAAGAGAAAAAAGAGCATAATTTGGGTATTAGAACTTTGCCGAATTTGGAGTTTCAATTTCTTTGCACCAATGCGTTAATAGGGGTGGATTTTAATATAAAGAAAGGAACTTTTGAGTACAGCGTATTAGAGGGCATAAAAACAATGATGAAAAATATATCTGAAATGTTTTATGTGGCTTCGTCTTTGGAAGAAAAAGAGAGGGTAAAAATAAAATTTGAAGAGTTTCGGGAGTTTGTAAAAAATTCTGCTTTTATAGATGAGAGTATAAAAGCGAAAATTTTGTCTTGGTGTCCGTTTGACAATAAATCGGCTGAGTTCTTTTCGCCTTTGGTGCAGTTTGGTATTGATAGGGATTTTGACATTGTGATAGGAAATCCGCCTTACTTGGAAGCTAGAAATTCTATATTTACAGAAGAAATGAAAAATAATTATCAAAATGATATCATTCATAACTTCCCTAAATATAAACATTTACTAGGAAAAGGTATGGATTTATCATTGTATTTTTATGTCAAAGGTTCTAAACTTATAACAGAAAATGGTTTTACCTGTTTTGTATGCACTAATTCTTGGCTTTCTACAAAATATGGAATTAGTTTTCAAAAATTCCTATTAGAAAATAATTCAAATATAATATTGATAGATACTGATTTTAAACAGTTTAGTACCGCAGCTATCAATACTATTATATCATTTGTATATCCTAGTAGTGAAAGTAAATTGACTTTAAAATATTATAAAAATGATTTTTCTGATTCAAATAAAAAATATTGCTATACTATTAATGATAAAGAATTATTATCTAATTATAAATGGAGTATATTATTTAATGATAAGCTAAACATTTTATTATCGATATTAGAAAAAATGTCAAAAGGTTTAACAGTTGATAAAGTAGGTTTAAAATATGGTCAGGGTTTGAATGGGTATAAAGTAAGCGATAAAGGTACTATACCATTTTATCATAAAGAAAAACCTAATTTTAGTTTTAGTAACTTTACCCATAAAATAGATGAACTAAAAACAAAACGTACGCCTCCAATATTTATAATGCCTAGAGGAATTGCATATTCTCATTATTGTTGTTTCAATAAAGCAAAAGCATATTCTGATAGTTATGTAGAAATTTCAGGAGATGAAAACTATTCAGATGTTAATAAATTAGATGATAAAAATCTCATTAGTATTTGGTTATTTTATAATTCTACTTTAGGTTGGCTTTTAAGAGAGATAACAGGAAGAAATAATTTAGGAGGCGGTTTATTAAAAGCAGAAGCCTTTGATTTGCAAAATATTCCCTGTATATTCAATATTGATTTAAAGAAAGCTAAAACATTATATAAAAAAGTTGAAAATATAAGTATACTAAATTATAATGAAGAAATTAATACAGAACATCACAAGGAAATAGATAATATAATTTTTGATAGTATAAATTTAAACAATGAAGAAAGAGAATATATAATATCAAAATTTATTGAGGTTATAGAACAAAGAAAAAGTAAAAGTAATACTAATAAAACATGATTTTTTAATTAGAAAGTATTATTAAATTTATAATATAATCAGTTTTTCATTGAGTATTGAAGTTTTTCATTTTTAAGTTATTATATAAGTAATTAAGGATATATCTATGTTAGAAATAAATGATAATGAAAAAAAAGTATTATACATATTGCAAAAATTTAAAGATAAAAGTATAAGCATATTAGTACTTATAAAATTATTATATTGCTGTGAATTAAAAAGTATTTCAAAAAATAAAAAAAGATTTACAACATATAATTTTAAACATTATAAATTTGGTCCTTTTATAAATTTATACGACACTGTTAATACATATTGTAATTTAGATATTAAAGAAAATGGAGATTTAGATTATAATGATCTGCATAATATAAAAGATATCTATAAAACTATAAATATATCTGAATTTAACAAAGAAGATCAAGAAATTCTAAATGAAGTAGTTGAAAAATGGCATAAGGCATGTTCTACTGGTAAATTTTCTGGAAATACTTTAGACGGTCTTATGAATTATGTATATATGACACCACCACTTTTTGAAACAAATTATGATGAAATTATAGATTTAGATAGTTATATAGGTCAAACAATAGATAAAATATATTTAAGTAAAACTCAATTAAGAAGTATAAAGAAAAAAGCTAATAAATATTCTGATTTATTTGATGAGATATCAAAGGTATTACAATGAATAATTTTGATGAGAATTCTACTGATGAAATTTATGGAGCTTTATGTCAATTATCTAGAGATTTTGTAAGTGTATATAAAAATTTTTATCCTAGAGAGGAAAATAAAGCTATTATTTTAAATAAAAATATTTTATTAGAAAGAGTAAAGAAAGCTAATAGCTTAGATGATAATAATAATTATATTTATTCTAACATAGAAAAATTTATAATAATAATAGAAAAACCAAATAAGCTATTTATAAAATATATGATACCTGAGCATAAACATGAATTATTAAAAGAATTCCAAGCATATTTAACAACAGAATTAAAAATTTCTCCTAATCAGTTAAGAAAATTAATAGAACAAAAACATAATAATCAAATATAATTTGTTTAATTTAATACAAGAAGAAATATAATTTTTTGTTTAATGTTGGGTAATCAGCCGCACGTATAGGGGACGTTTGATAAGGTAAAGCGTTACCGTGCGGGAAGCCCCCGACCGTAGGGAGTGCGTTAGCTAGGCGAGTAGTAATCAGCCGCATACCTAAAGGTACTTCCTTCGGTCGCATTAGGGGGGCGTTTTATGAGGCGTATGGGAATACTGAAGTAAGAGATGCAAAACTGTATTGAAAATAGGTATCATAAAATAATAAAAAATGAAACAGTATAAATATTTATTGATATAGTGTAAAAAACAAGTATAATATTTTTAATATTGATTAATTTTTTATCTAATAATATAGATTGATTTTTTTTATCTAATATTATAATATATTTTTGGTATTTATCATCAAATACTACATTTGTAAATAATTTTGAGGAAATATAAAATTGAAAATAAGAGAACTATCTAGGATAAGCGGAATTTCGCCTGCTACAATCTCTAGAATGCTAAAAGACCCAAATTCTGTAAAAGAATCTACAAGAAATAAAGTTAATAATATATTAAAAAATAACGGCATGGATAAATGCTTTAGTCTAAAGTGTGTAAAAAGAGTGATATTAGTTATTCCAGATTTGAGCAATACTTTTTATTTGGATTTGTTTAATGGAATAGTTTCGGTGGTTCAAAAAAATAATATACCTTTTGAAATATATTTAACTAATGAATCTATAGAAGAAGAAATAAAAATTTTCTCAAGAATAGAAGAAGATAAAGGTATAGGTGTAATATGGGTTCCAGCTTCAGATAAAAGAGATAAACTGCCCTATAATAAAAATACTAATATCATATCATTGGTAGATAGAAATTTAGAATTTGAAGATATATATATAAAAAATTTGTCTAATAACTTTAGTGCTTCAAAAAAAGCTACTGACTTATTAATAGAAGGCGGAGCTAGAAATCCTATAATAATAACAGGAAGTTTGAATCTAAGCAATGCCCAAGAAAGAAAAGATGGATTTTTGGAAAGCATAAAAAATCATAACTTGGATAATGGTATTAATAGAGTTTATTACGGGGATTTTAATAACAGCTACAGCGGCTATGATATGGTAAAAACTCTAGTAAGAGAAAAAGTTGAATTTGATTCTATCTTGGCAGCCAATCAAATATTAGCAATAGGAATATTAAAAGCATTAAGAGAATTAAAATTATCAATACCTAATGACGTATCAATAATTACTTTTGATAAATTAGTAAATCTTTACCCATCATTATACTATGAAAATGATAATATATCAGAAGTTGTATTTCCTGCTTTTGACATAGGAGTTAATGCTACAAATGTACTGCTTGAACAAAAAAGTCTAAATACTCCAAAACAGATATATAATTATTCTGCCCAATTTCATTTAAGAGGCAGCGAAAAAAAATAATTTTTAATATAAAGCCTTAATATTATATTGTTGTTATTAATATGTTCTATGCTATAATTAAATAAATTTTATACTTGGAATATATATGAATAACAAACTTATAGAAAGAAGCAAGTTAGATAATCTGCTGTCAAAATATAGAAAAGAAAATAAAAAAATAGTATTTACAAACGGCTGTTTTGATATACTTCATCGCGGACATGTAGAATATTTACAAAAGGCAAGAGAACTCGGAGATTTGCTCGTACTAGGACTTAATAGTGATAATTCGGTAAAACGCTTAAAAGGTAATGACAGGCCAATAAATAATGAAACAGACAGAGCTATTGTTTTATCAGCTTTGGAATGTATTAATTATATATCGATATTTGATGAAGATACACCGCTTGAACTTATCAAAATAGTTAAGCCTGATATATTAGTAAAGGGCGGCGATTATAAAATAGAAGATGTTGTCGGAAGAGAGTTCGCTAAGGAAACTGTGCTTATAGATTTTGTAGATGGATATTCTACTACCAATATTATAAAAAAAATTAACAGTTAAAAATAAAATTATAGGAGTTATTAATATGATTATAGTAACAGGAGGAGCTGGATTTATAGGCTCTAATATTGTAAGAGGATTAAACAATTTGGGCATTGATGATATATTGATTGTAGATAATCTTAAAAATGCCTCAAAACACAAAAATTTAAATAGAATTAAGTTTAAAGATTATATAGATAAAGAGGATTTTGATGCTGCCTCTTTTGTAAATGGAAATAAAATAGAATCAATATTTCATCAGGGTGCTTGTTCTGATACAATGGAGACAGACGGTAAATATATGATGAAAAATAATTATGAATATACTAAAAATATTTTGCATGTATGTTTGGATAATCAAATAAGACTTTTTTATGCCTCAAGTGCTTCAGTATATGGAAACGGAGATAACGGCTTTGAAGAAAACGAAAAAAATGAATATCCTTTAAATGTTTATGCTTTTTCTAAATATCAGTTTGACAGATATTTAAATAAATTATTCCAAGAAAATAAGGTTCAAAGTCAGGTAGTTGGACTTAGATATTTTAATGTTTACGGTCCGCAGGAAAATCATAAAGGAAGAATGGCTTCTGTTGCTTTTCACTTGTTTAATCAAATAAAAGCAGGTGAAAAAATGAAAATATTTGAAGGAAGTGAAAACTTTTTAAGAGATTTTATACATATTGATGATGTAGTATCAGTTAATAATTTCTTCTTTGAAAATGAAAATAAATCTGGTATATTTAACTGCGGTACTGGAAATGCTGAAAGTTTTGTAGAAATAGCAAAGGCTTTTAGAGAGATTTACAAATCTTCTGAAATAGAATATATAGGATTTCCAGATGCTTTGAAAGGCAAATATCAAAAATACACTCAGGCAGATTTGAAAAAATTAAGAGCAGCTGGATACAATAAAGATTTTATGAATGTTAATACAGGCGTAAAAAAATATGCAGAAGTTTTGGAAAAAAGCGGCGGATATTTAATGTAAATAATAAAAAAAGTATAAAAATGCTTTTACTATTATAAACTAATGTGCTTTTATATATTATAATAAGTTTATACTGAAAATTTTTAAGTTTGTCAATTTTTTATTGTTCTTTTTGCGGCGGGCTGTACCTGTGGCAACAAAAGAAGTGGGGTATGGGGAAAATCCCCATATATTAAAAACAAAATACAACCTTATTTTTGACAAATTATAATTGTTTAGGTATATATTAGGATTTATATTATGAAAAAAACTATATTTATTTTAGTATGTATGATGATATCTGCATTACCTTTGTTTTCGCAAGACCCTGAAGAAGCTGGCAAATTACTTGAATTAATAAATTCCGAAAGAAAAAAGGCTGGACTTTATGAGTACCAAACAAATGAAGAACTTCAAAATGCAGCAGCAGTAAGAGCTGAAGAAATATCAAAAGTCTTTGAATCAAAAAGACCAGACGGAAGCGAAATGCATACTATATATGCAGAAAACGGTATAAGAGCAGCATATTATGGAGAATCCATAAGAACAGGCTATGAAACAGCAAGCGGTATATTCAAAGCTATGATTAAAGACCCAAGCGATTCATCTTCTATATTAGATATGGATTATACTCATATAGGTATCGGAATATACAAAAATGCCAAAAACACGTATTGGGCTATACTTTACTGTTCATTAGCAGAATAAATATTTTAGGAGTAAAACTGTATGAAAAAAATTATTTTTATTTTTTGTATGATAATGTCAATGATTTTTATATCATGCGAAGATGACAAAGTAGAAAAGAAAATTGATAAAGTAACCGACAAGATAGAAAAGTCAATGGATAAAGCGGAAAAAAATATGGAAAAAGCAGGTGAGAAAGCAGAAAAGGCATTAGATGAAGCAGGAGAAAAAATAGAGAATCTTTTTGATTGATTATTAATATTTTGTTGTGAAAAATAAAAAAGGCTTAAGTTTTTATTGAACTCAAGCCTTTTATTATTGCTATTTTATAACAATTTATTATTTTTTAGTAAATGTATCAGAAGATTCATCTGTTAATTGTAATGAAAATAATGAATAGTCAACTTCTTTAAGATACGCCCTGTCCTCTGCTACCTTTTCAATCTGTTTTCCTATCGTATCTACATCTTTATAATGAACTATGTAACCTTGACCTGTCATTGTAAGAGCATTGTTTTCAAATTTTAAAGTATCTTTTTGAGATATATTATAATATTTTTCAGCCTCTGTTAATACAATTATTTCTGCCTCTTCAAAACTTATTGTACCTGTAGAAGGTGTATTATTTTCCAAAGAGTTTATATTTAATATATATTCATTTTCAGACACTTTTATTAATTTTTCAGTATATCCTTTATGATATATGACATTACCATTTTGAAGTTCTATATGAACAACTATTCCATCAGATTTAATCTCAAATCCATAATCATTTATACCATCACTTATATAGTACACCCCAACATAATCGCTTGGTATATATCCGCTTACTTCTTTTAAATTAGCATTTACATTATCACTATTAACTTGCCCAGATAATGATAAACTTCCGCCGCTTAAATTAAGCGATACATCTACAGTATTCATATCAGAAGCACTTTGAGCAAACATTACTGATTTTGCAGCTGCTGATGAAGTATTATCATATTTTATAGTAGGCATTTGACCTTTTATTTGGTACTGTGAATCGGATATTTTTGTAACCATTTCTTTTTTTATAGTTAATAAAACATTATCCATATTCATATAAATACTTCCATCTTCATTGATAGATAAAGCAGAAGCATTTCCAAATGTTCCGAATGTGAAATTACCTGTAAAAGATTGAGAATGACCTGTATTATTAGGATTAGTAGTATTTGGGGCTGTAGGTTTCTTTTCGCAGCTAATGCCTAATATAGATAACAGCATTATTAATGTAAGTAAAAGTTTTTTCATATTTTTCTCCTTAAAAATTATTTTTTTATTTATTAACTATTATTAATACTTATATAATTAAACTAATAAAGTCTTTCAATTTTGAACTAAATTAAGCCTTTTATTTATATTTTATTTTTTTATCCAATTCCATTTTGCATATGCCTCAGTTTGTTCCTCTACTTTAAATTTACTGTAATCTATTTTATCAAGATAATTAGTATCTGCCATAACTTTATTAATTGCATCTTCATAATATGAAGTGTCAGTATCATTATATTTTGATGATACACTATAATATTCTTCTATTAATTTATTATCACTGAACGTAATCCTATTTTTTATAACTACATTATAATATTTCAATGCTCTTTGTGATATAAGTATTTCAGCTTGACTTTTATCAATACTTCCAGAAAACTCTTTAACAGGAATAATTAAATTATATATATTATCACTTTCTTTGATAAGATAAGCATTTCTATTATCTTTAGTAATAATTTCACCCGTATTAATGTCATAAGAAGTGAAGTATACATCTCCATTATCTTTCACTTCATATTCATATTTCATTTCTGCTCCTTCCATTTCTTCTAATGTATATATACCAGCATATTTAGCATTAAATGTGTTTCCAGTTCCTGTGAAATTAACGTTAATTTTTGAATTATATATTTCACCAGATAATGATAAATTATTATTTATAATATTAAGCTCTATGTCTATATATGATGAATTAACCTCTGAAAGATTAATATTTTCATTATTTAGCACTGAATATTTGGCAGCAGAGTTATTATCAATATTTGGCATATTACCTTTTATCTGATATTTAGTATCAGATAATTTATTCACCATATTTTTATCCACTTCTATAATAAAATTATTTAATGTCATATAAATAGTATTATCATATTTAATACCCAAAAATGAAACATTGCCAAAGTTACCAAATGTAAAACCTCCGCTAAATGAATTCATAACTTTACTATTTTGATTATTTGTTGTAGGGTCTGTAGGTTTCTTTTCGCAGCTAATGCCTAATATAGATAATAGCATTATCAATGTAAGTAAAAGTTTTTTCATATTTTCTCCTTAAAAAATATATTTATTAAATTTTTATTAATTAAAATTTTTGCAATGACAAAAGATATGATATTATTGATTAAGTATGTATTTTTAATTGATATATTATTATTGAAAACTATAAATTTATAGTGGAGCTTGGAGCTTGGAGCTTGGAGCTTGGAGCTTGGAGCTTGGAGCTTGGAGCTTGGAGCTTGGAGCTTGGAGCTTGGAGCTTGGAGCTTGGA
>NZ_ARQI01000087.1 GCF_000384655.1 Brachyspira innocens ATCC 29796
CTAGAGTTTTTAATTTAGATTTATATATTAAAAAATATACTTTTTGATAAACTATATTTATATATATTAAACATATAAATATAGTTATCTATAATTATTTTTATACTATCTTACTTTATCGCTCCAATTTAAACTCTTTTTTCTCTCTTCATCAGTTATTTCTCTAATCACCTTACATGGATTTCCAAAGGCAAGCACATTATCAGGTATATCTTTTACAACAACACTCCCCGCACCTATTACTACCCCGCTTCCTATTTTCACACCGCCCACAATAACGGTATTAGCACCAATCCATACATTGTCTCCCACAGTTATGGGATAAGCATACTCTATATAACTGTTTCTTCTCTTTATATCCAAAGGGTGCCCTGCTGTATAAAAACCGCAGTTTGGGGCTATAAAAACATTATCTCCAAATTTCACCTTTGCACAGTCAAGGATTACACAGTTATAATTAACATAAAAATTGTTCCCAGCTTCTATATTAAATCCATAGTCGCAGTAAAAAGGTGCTGTAATAAAAAAGTCATTTCCTATTTTTGAAAATAATTTTTTTATGATGTACTCTTTTTCTTTTAGCTGATTAGATTTTAGCATATTATAGTCAATACATAAATCTTTAGCCTTATCTCTCATCAAAGCCAAATCTCTATCCGAACTATTATACTCCATACCATTAATCATTTTTTCTAGTTCAGTCATTTTTTATACTCCTATAATTAGTGTGCAAATTATAAAATAAATACAAAAAATAAAAAGATGTTTTTGAAGTTTAAACTTGAAATTATTTACATAACATGTTATAATGAATGTTCAAATTAGATAAAAATGGGAGTGTATATGCCTTCAGGAAGAAAAAGACTTCGTCAAAAGATGGCTACGCATAAACGTAAAAAACGTTTACGCAAAAATAGGCATAAAAAGAAATAATATAATTAACATTATACATATTAATGTTTTTTTCATCTCTTATGAATGTGAAAGTTATTTAATGGGATAATATAAGTATGGCATCTGATATTAAAACAGTCATAGAGGTTTGTGTCGGGCTTCACTGCTCTATGAAAGGTTCTTATGCCCTTTTGGAAGCTATACGTTCGCATTATGACTTGCAAATAGGCGTACCGTCTTCTGATGGTATGCTCCTCAAAGAGATGGAGTGTATGCATAATTGCCATAACGCCGTGCCAGTCCTCATCAATGGTACGGAATGTACAAAATCGTCTTTTAAAAGCATTATAAAATATATAGAAGCTATACATCTAAGAAAAAGATGAAAAAATTTGTACTGCATAGTGAATATAATATTGTTAATATTCAATCATACAAGGATCATTTCGGAGATTACCTAATTACTAAACCTCTAGAAGAAAGTTTTATAAATAATCTTCATAACTTCTCCGTTATGTCCAGAGATGCATTTCAAAATTCACTATACAAAATACTTATAGACAAAAACATTAAAGAAGATTCTATAATTGTAAATGCAGCATCATTTGATTATTTGGTATTCAAAGACAGATTCTTAATAAAAAATAATCCGCACCTCATATTAGATGGAGCATTATATTTAGCTAAAATTCTTAACATTAAAATAATTAATATAGTGCTTAAAGATTACTACAGCGAAGAAAAAAATATTTTAATAAAAGCTATAGCAGAAGCTGAAGATGCAGGATTTGCATACGATATAAAAATTAATATATACGATGAACAAACATACTACAGCGAAAATCATGAGAGAATAACTCCTCTCTCTTTTGAAAATAAAAAATACATATTTGATTTGGAAACTATAACTCAGATTACATACTTGGCACATATAGGAGAGTTCAGCTTCAAAAATTATGGTGCTCATAAAAATAAAGGAACTTATATACTTTCTATGTCTGGGGATATTATAAGTCCTAATATATATGAATTTGAAATGTATACTCCTATCAAAAATATCATAAGAGCAGCAGGCGGTACTATAAAAGACTACAGTATAAAATGCGTATTTACAAACGGTTTTTTGAATCCCCCTATAGACTTTATCTCATTTCAAAATATGACATTAGACTATGAATGTTTTAATAGTTTTAATATGAATATTGGAAACGGAGGTATATGCTTTATAAGAGAAGACAGATGTATGGTGAGAGTAATATTAAAAATAGTGCAGTTTGCTAAAAGTGTATCATGCACTAAATGTATGCCTTGTCATTACGGCTTTGATTTATGCGAATACTATATCAATAAAATGCTTTTAGGAAACTCTGATAATGAAGATTATATAAATCTTAAAGAAACTCTTGAAATGATAAATACTGGAAGCATATGCCTATATATAAAAAAACTTTCATACTGCATACTCTCTTCTGTAGATATGTTCAGAGATGAATTTTTATATTTGATAGAAAATAAGGTTACATTATACAGTTTTATAAAAGATTAAAAAAGTTTATGAGGTTTTATTTATAATGATAGTAAAATTTAATTTTGACGGCAAGACAGTATCAGCCCAAAAAGGATATACTATACTTCAGGCTATGTCATATATTAATATAGATATACCTCATTTATGCTCATATAAAATAAATAGTACCAATACATACGAAGAAAAAAACAGCATTTTAATGTGCAGATTATGCCTAGTTAAAGTAAAAAGAAAAAATGAAAACAGCTATTCATTTAAATATGCCTGTAATGAAATAGTAGAAAATGGCATGAGCGTATTAAATGATGATGAAGATATTATAAAATACAGAACTTCCCTTCTTAAATCTATACTATACATGCATAAACCTATATGTGAAAGCTGTAAAGCAGATTATATATGTCAATTAAAAAAATATTTGGACATTTATAATATTTCAATGCCCGCATCAGAAAATGCTTCAGATGAAAATGATATTAAAGAGATAAAAGAAATAATAAACAAAATAAAACTTCCAAGCTATATAAAAGCAAATTATGAAAGATGTATAAACTGCGGAATATGTCAAGATTATAAAGTTATAGATGGATATAATTCTATGATAACGGATCTATGCCCTACTCATGTATTTGAGCCTCAAAGAAGCATAGACAAAAAACTTGATGAAGATATAAGCGATATAAAAAATATAAATAGTTTCTGTATAGGCTGCAATCATCTTTGCGATGTTAATTACAGCTATGTAGACTACAGTATAAAAGATATATCTTCTCCAAAAGGCAAAAAATACGGCCTATGCGACTATGGAAGAAAATTAGATTACTATTCCAACAATATACTCGAAAATCCTTTTTATAATGGTATGGCTTATGAGTTTGACAAGGCTAAAGAATTATATCATAAGTTTATTAATGAACTTAATATTGAATCTTCAGCTGCTTTAATTTCCACTATGTACCCTATTGAAGATATTAAAGCATTTGATGACTTTATTTATTCTTTAGGTATAAAAAATGCTTCTTTTATAAAAAATAAAATGGCTACTAACTCCTACAATATCAGAGATAATTATACCAATATTAATAATTATTCTATTAAAGATTTAAAAAAACTAGATAATGACATTAATAAATCTAATAAATTCATAGTATTAGGTGACGGATTAGACGATAATGATGATAGAATAGATTTTGCTAAGAAAAATAAAGGAAATTACATAGTATTTACGCCTTATTTTTCTGTACTTGCATATAATGCCTATATAGCTTTTCCAATACAGTATTTAGGTGAGTTTGAAGGGCATTATATAGACAGTCATGGCAAAACAAAAAAAATGACATCATTTTTAGATAAAAATAAAAACAGATTAAGTTTAAGAGATTTATTAAAATATTTGTATTTATGAAGATTTTGTTATATACTATATAATATAGAGTTTTATTATGTTCTTATTAAATAATTAAAAAGATTAATAGGAGATGTATTTATGGCAAGAACTAGAGCTGAGATACTGCAAAGTAATAAAAGTTATGATATCATCATTATAGGCGGCGGTGTTATAGGTGCTACTGTAGCTTTAAAAACTTCAAGAATAGGCCTTTCTACACTTGTACTTGAAAAGCATGATTTCTCCTATGGTTCTTCTTCGCGTACTTCCAAAATGCTTACAGGCGGTTTTAATGATATGAAAAGCGGTAATATTATACCAACCGTACGTCAGGTAAGAGAAAGAAACAATTTGATATATAAAAGTTCTTCCCCATATTTTGGTATTATAAACCCTATATATGAACATAATTCTGCAAGACTTATACGCGAAGAGCTTAAAGCTTCATTATATGATTTATTCTCATTATTCGGACATGCAAAAAAACATGTATCTCATAGCAGAAACTCCGCATTAGAAGCACTTCCAGATTTAATCAATAATGATGTAATAGCTGCTATAGAATATTATGAAGGTTTATTAGATGATTCAAGGTATGTAATGGAACTTCTATTAAAAGCAGAAAGCTATGGAGCTGATATACTAAACTACGCCGAAGTTAAGGCATTTGAATATAATGAGAAAGAGATAAATAGCGTTGTGTTTACTGATAATATTCAAAGAAAAGTTTATGAGGCTTCTGCAAAAAATATATTAATTGCAGCTGGAGCTTGGGGACACAGTATAAGTTCTATGCTTCCTAATGGTAGTTTTGAAGATAGGGTCAATTATGTAAAAGGAACTCATCTTATTATAGACAGCGATTTGATACATATAAATAAATCTGTAGTTCTTCCTAAAATAAAATCAAGACCTAATGTATTTTTAATGCGTTGGAAAAACTCCACTATTATAGGACCTACTATAAAAAAATATAATTCTGATTTAGACTGTATATATGCCTCAAGCGATGAAGCTGAATATCTGCTTGATATATATAATACTTATTTCAGTTCAATAGTAAATAAAAATCATATAATAACAACTCAGTCTGGAATGATGCCTTTAAATACTGCTGATGTTAAAATACACTCTCACCCTCAATATAAATTATTTTTAGTTGAAGGCGGAAACTTTACAACTTCTTCAAATACTGCAGTTAAAACGCTTATAAAAATGTATGGAAAACCTTATAAATGGTTCAGCAGTGAGAAAGTAATAAATAATAAGTTTGATAAAAATACAGAATTAGTTATAAATGAAAAAATGTTTAATTTTCTTATAGATTATTTCGGCTCTGTAAACTTAATTCTCAAATTAAATGAGCTTTGTAAAAACGATTCCTCTCTTCTAGTAGAAGTAGGACTTGATTACAGAATAAACAGAGGACTAATAAAATATTTTATAGAAACAGAACATGCTTTGCATTTAGATGATATTATGATGCGAAGATTAAGATTTATGCTTACAGAAAATGACTGCGGAACATTAATTGCTGAACATATAGCCGAAGAGATGGCTAATATACTAAATTGGAGCAAAGAGCATACCGAATGGGAAATAAAAAGATACAGAACAGAAATAAAGCGAGCAAGAGTCTCATTGTTTTAGTATATTAATAATTAGCATTTTATTCTTTATATAAAACTTTACTTTTATAATCATTTTTTGTATAATAATCTTATGAGAGATATTAATGTTTTAAATGACTACTTTATGCGTTATCTGTTTGCTAAAGAAGGACATGAAGATATTTTAAAAAATTTGATTAATTCTGTAAGATCTGACTATAATCAGGAGCCTTTTGAAGAGATTAAAGTTCTTAATACATTTAATCTTAAAGAAACTGTTAATGATAAGCAATCTATAGTAGATGTTCGTGCTATAACTAAAAGCGGTGAAACTGTTTTAATAGAGATACAAAGAGTAGGAAATCAGTCTTTTGTATATAGAAGTTTATATTACTGGGCTAAAGGTTATGTTGCTAATTTAAGAAACAATGAAAAATATAATGATTTAAAACAGGTTATAGTTATTAATATTTTGGATTTTAACTTATTAAAAGGCATTGATAAAGAGCATAGCTGTTATGTGATAAAAGAACTAGAAACCAATCATATACTTACAAATCATTTTGAGATGCATTTTCTTGAGCTGCCTAAATATTTATCAAGTAATTCTAGTCTTAAAGATGAATTAGATGCTTGGTTTTACTTTTTAACATTTAAAGAAAGACAAGGAAAAATGGAGGAAATTATGGAAATATTAGTGAAAAAAAATCCTATAATGAAAGAAGTTTATGATGAATATAATAAATTTGTAAACACTAAAGATTTATTTGATAATTATTCAGAATATGAAAAAAACTATTTTGATATATTAGCCTTAAGTGAAGAGAGAAGATTGGGAATAGAAGAAGGTATTATAAAAGGTAGAGAAGAAGGTATTAAAGAAGGTATTAAAGAAGGTATTAAAGAAACGCAAATATCTATGGCTAAAAACATGAAAAATGATAAAGTAGATTTGAATACCATTTCAAAATATACAGGCTTAAGTATAGAAGAAATAAAAAACTTGTGAGTACCTAACATTCGTTAAAATATCTGGAACTTATTAACAAACAAGTTTTTTATAAATGATATAGAAAATCGAAAAACTTTTAATTTAAATACTCATTTTTTAATCATACAAAGTTTTATGATAGATATATAATACATAAAAAATAAAGTTTCAATTATATTAAATCTTTAAAACCTCTTAATATATTAAGACCAGTATTTCCGCTTTTCTCTGGGTGAAACTGTATGCCGTAAACATTGTCATTTTTTACAACAGCTGGTATTCTCACATCGTATTCGCTGTCGGCTATTATACTCTCATCACAGTATTTACCATAATATGAATGCACAAAATATACATACTCCATATTATTAATGTATTTAAATATTTTATCCTCTTTTTTTATATTAAGATTATTCCAGCCCATATGAGGCACTTTCAAATCTTTGTTTGTCAGATCTTTATCTATAGGACAAATACTTCCCTTAATAAGACCAAGACCATTATATTCACCATACTCATAACTTTTATCAAAAAACATCTGCATACCCAAACATATGCCTAAAATTAATTTTCCTTTTTTAGCCTCTTCTATTATGGTATGCTTTAATACTCCATCGTTCTTTTTTTCAAGTTTATCTATTGCATCTCTGAATGCCCCTACTCCCGGAAGTATAATTGCATCAGCATTTTTTATTACATTTTCATCATCTGTAAGTTTATTATCTATATCTGTATAATTAAGAGATGACATAAGTGAAAATAAATTACCCACTCCATAATCTATTATAGCTACCATGATATTATCCTAATATTAAAAAAATATATTTTATTATACTAAAATAAAATATAAAAGTCAAAAACTTATTTATAGTTTATTTATTGTTTTCAAGCATTCCCTTTGTAGAAAGAACTTCATTTTTGTATCTTTCATCTATTTCACAGGCTTGCGATAAAGCACGTGCTGCACCTTTAAAAATTGACTCTATTATATGATGAGTATTTTCACCATGAAAAGTTTTTATATGCAAAGTAATATTCATAGAATTTATAAAAGCTGTAAAAAACTCTTTAACAAGCTCTGTATCAAAATCACCAACTTTTTCATGTTTTAAATCACTGTCAAAAACTAAATGGCTTCTTCCGCATATATCAACAGCAGTTAAAGTCAAAGCCTCACACATAGGCATAGAGAAATTGCCGTATCTTTTTATACCCTTCATATCGCCTAATGCTTCAGAAAAACATTTACCCAAAACTATACCAACATCTTCAACAGAATGATGATAGTCTACATCTGTATCTCCATCGCATATAACTTCCAAATCAAATCTGCCATGACGGGCAAATAAATCAAGCATATGATTAAAAAAACCTATTTTAGTGTCATTTTTATATTTGCCTGTACCGTCAATATTGAGTTTTATTTTTATTTTAGTTTCATTTGTATTTCTTTCTATTTCAGCAGCTCTCATAATTAAATATTCTCCGTTTATAATTAAAAATAATTATTATGCTTGATATTTATATCATTTTTAATATATAATTGCAATAATATAAAATTTCAGGTATTAAAAATTATGACTAAAGAAGAAGTTAGAGAAAAAATTTATAAAGATAAAAATATAGAAACAATAATAAAAGATAATACTGAAATATATTTAGATTTTGCTGTATTAAAAAAATATTCTAATAATGCAGTTTCTGAATATGAGTATATAGGAAAATATTCCCTTATAACTACCGAAATATTTGAAAACGGATATGTTATTTCTGATATTCATATAAATGTTAATATGAAAGTATATGATTATATGAGCATAGATGATAATAAAAAAGAACGCTACATTGCTTCAGATAAAAATTATTTTTTGGGATTAAAATTGAAGTTTGTATTAAAAAATATAGACGATGATATAGAAGACATAGAAACAGGATACTTCAGTGTATATGCTTCTGAAGATAATTTATAGTTATTTATGAACAATATTATCACCATATACCATAGAAGAACTAATATTAGGTTATCATCTTACAAAGCATAATAAAAAAGCAGACCTATTAAATAAGCCTGCCTTTATATTAAATCAATGTTATTTATTTTTATATCTGCTCTTCAAAGAAAGATTTGTATATGCTTTTTATAGCTCTATTCAAATCATCATCTTTTACACCTATCATAATACTTACTTCACTTATACCTTGGTTAAGCATTTCAATATTGATATTGCATTTCTCCATAGAATGCATAGCTCTAGCAGAGACACCTACACACTGCTGCATACCTTCACCTACAAGCATTATCAAAGCAAGACCATGTTCAAAATAAATATTATCAACATTAAGCTCATCACGTACACGTTCATATATACGTTTTTCTTTTTCTTCAGTAATAGCAGAGTTTCTAACAATTACTGATATATTGTCTATTCCAGAAGGAGCATGCTGATAAGGTATATTCTCATCTTCTATTATCTCCAAAAGTTTTCTTCCGAAGCCTACTTCTCTGTTCATCAAGTATTTACTAACATAAAGACAAGAAAAATCAGCCTCGCCAGAAACACCTACTACAGGATTGATATTCTTATTTCTGTTTGCTACTATTCTAGTTCCTTTAGCGGAAGGATTATTTGTATTAAGTATATGTACTGGAATATTAGCTTCATAAACTGGCTGCAGTGCTTCTGCATGAAGAACATTAAAACCGCCGTAACTTAATTCTCTCATCTCTCTGTATGTAAACTCATCTATAAGTTTAGGATTATCTACTATATTTGGAGCTGCAGCAAATACTCCGTCAACATCAGTAAAGTTCTCGTATACTTCGGCATTTACAGCTTTAGCCAAAATAGCACCAGTAATATCGCTTCCTCCTCTAGGGAAAGTTACTACATCACCTTTTTCAGTATATCCGAAAAATCCGGGGAATATTACTAAAGCAGTTTCATCTTTTAATTTAGCCAAATTAGCATAAGATTTCTCAAGCACAGCAGCATTGCCGAACTCTTCTGAAAGTAAAAGACCAGCATCTTTAGGATTAACATATTTAGCTTTTACACCTATAGAGTTAATATATGCCGCAATTACTTTTGCAGATAAATCCTCACCCAATGCCTTAACTCCGTCTATAAACTTTGTAGGAAGGCTTTTATCTTCTGCTATTCTATTTAATATATCATTTTGCATCTCTTCTAAAAGTTCATGAGAGAGAGCAAGCTCATCTATAATATTTTTAAATCTTTCTATAATAATCTTTAATTCTAATTTTCCGTCCTTACCAGAAATAATAGTTTCAGCAAGAGTAATAAGCAAATCGGTTACTTTGGTGTCTTCTTTTAATCTTTTACCTGGAGCAGATACTACAACAATTCTTCTGTCCTTATCAGCTAGAACTATAT
This sequence comes from Brachyspira innocens ATCC 29796, assembly GCF_000384655.1. Lineage (GTDB taxonomy): Bacteria > Spirochaetota > Brachyspiria > Brachyspirales > Brachyspiraceae > Brachyspira > Brachyspira innocens. Next base: position 9,806 of record NZ_ARQI01000087.1, read on the forward strand.
CCACAACTTTTTTTATTTGGCTTGCATTTGCAACTGAAGAGCCTCCAAATTTTGCTACTTTCATTTTACTTAAATCCTCCATTTTTTTCTAGTAAAAATTACTATATATGATAACATAAAGCAGTTTTTATTTCAATTATATTATTAAAGTTTTCATAAATTAACTCATAATTTTCGATAAATATTAGAATATATAAAGTAAAAAATTAGTATAATTAGTTTATTTCTTGAATATAAAATATATTTAATTGTATTCTAATTACTGGAATTAGACAGTAAAAATACAAATTTAAAAATTCATTATAAAAAAGATAGTTTCAAGCCATATTCATTTGAATGATATTTTATACTGTATCTTTGATTATGCTCTAGAAGTTTTATTTTTAATTTTTTTTCTTTAAATATATTTGAGTAATTTTTTACAATTAAAAAATCTTTTTTATATATATCTTTTTCTATTCTTTTATTAGATAAATCTTTTTTCATAATTAGAGGATTAGTCATTTCATTTATTACAAAATATAAATATATTTTGTTAATCTTAATACTTTTAAAATATGAAAATACTGCTAAAGCCCTTAAACAGGCACCCTCAAGCTGTTCTGCTAATTTTTTATCATTCTTATATGCAATACTAAATTCAAATATATGCATATCATATAATCTTGATACTGTTTCCTGAATAATAACTTTGTCAGCACACTTTTGATTTTTTAAATATGGGAATAGTTTATTACCTTCTAATGTTTTTATAGCTAGAGATTTATTAAAAACTTCTATATTTACAGAAACATTTTTATCTTCTAAAAAATATTTATTATTATCATATTCATAAAAAAATTTTTCATCAAATACTTTGCTTAAAACTTCCCTAAAAACTTCAGGATATTTTTCATACCATTTCATTATTATAATTCTTCCTGAAAATCGTATATTTCATCTGATATTTTTTTTAATACTTTATTGAAAGTAGGAACTTCAAAACCATACTCTGAACTTTCTAATTCAGTAACTTTTGTAAATCCATCTTCTTCAATATCAAACTGATACATTCTAACCCTATCTTCTGAAATCAAATCATCATCATTATATCCGTATTTATTCATCAAATATTTTTTTCTTTCTTCATTATTTGAATTTAATTTAATCATATTATTTATATGCTGAACAATTGTATCGCTATGAGTTGTTATAAGAATATGTATATTAATATTAACTAATTTAATGAATACTCTAGTTAACTGCTGCTGAAGTTCTGGGTGAAGAGAAATTTCGGGCTCTTCCATTATTATGTCTTCATTATGCTTACTATATTTTAAAAATAATATTAATGTACTAATTTCTGTAATCACTGCTGAACTTACATGCATTTTTAAATCAATATCTGAATTATTACTTTTATAATGCACTTTAGCAGAAGGCATATTATCTAAATATATTTTACCATTTATAACTTTATTCTCTAGCAAATCTACAATATGTTTTTTATTAATATTTTCATTAAAACGTAAAGATGATAATTTAAAGAAAAAATCCTTTATAGGTAATGTTAATTCCAATTTATCATTAACATTAGAATAATAACTATTATTAAAATAACTGTTTAACGATTTATCTATTATCAAATCTTTAAATAGCAAAAAACCTGTTCTTGATACAGGCAAAAAAAGAGTATTACTCCATTCTCTTGATATAATACCTTCCAATATTCTAAGACATAATAATGTAATAATGCTGTCTATGCTATTATTTGAGTTTCCCGGAAAATACATATTATTATGATAGAAATAAATAATATTATCATTTGATTGATTATTAGATAAAATAATCTTATGATATTTCACATGAATATTCACATCATAATTTGGATACAATATATATATTTCTTCAGCAATAATATTTTTATAACTAAATATACTTTCAAAAATTGCAGTTTTATTAGATGATATAATATCATTTGCAGCATCTATACATTCATTTATAATTTCATTAGATATTTTTACTTCAGTAACTTCAGTTTTATTGTTAGAAAATATTTCATTTGCTAAACTATATAAATTATGATAATTTTGAAAATTCAAAGATTTTTTATAGTCCCAAAAGAACATTATGCTAGAAATATACCAGACTAAACTAGCTAAATAACTCTTTCCGCTGTTGTTGTCGCCTACAAAAAGTGTAAATGGCGATAACTCTATTTCTGCCTCTTTGATTTTGGCAAAATTCTTTACATAAATAGTTGGGTATTTTCTATTTTTTTCCTGCATATTTAAAATAACTGTAAATTATTATATTTTCTCATATTCTCGGAAATTATTATATTACAAACATGCATATTTTGTCAAGTTTATAAAACTATATGAGCCTATTTTTTATTCAATATATTCTATAAATTTACGATACTTTAATATAATATTTATATACTTTGAAGATGTAATTTAATTATGAATGAAAATATTTTAGTAGTAGAACATAGAACAGATCTTTTAGACAGGTTTGTTGATATTTTAAGGGGCAGACATTATAATCCTATAGCTACAAAATCACGTTCTCAGGCTGTTAATATATCTAATGAAAGTACATTAGACCTAATACTTTTAGATGCTGATATAGGAGACTCACAGGGACTTCAGCTTCTTGATACTTTTAAAAATCAGGATTCTACAAAAGGAACTCCTATTGTTCTTTTAAGCACCCCGTATAGAAAAATGGAGTTTATTGAAGAGGCATTAAATCTTGGAATTGACGGGCTTATATTTATACCTTTCGATGAAATGGAATTAATTGTAAGAGTTAATAGCTGCCTTAAATATAGAAAACTATATGTAGAACATCAGAAATTAATTAAGCAGGCCGATTATCTTCAAAACTCTTTAAATGATATGACTGAAGTTTCAAACAGAAATTATCAGTCATACAAAGAAGCTCAAAAAAAATATGATGATATTCTAAATATAGATTTGGAAACTGGGCTTTGGAACAAAAAAGAGTTTTATGAACAATTTACAAGACTGCTTTATGAAACTGTAAGACATGAAGAAACTATTGTTTTGGCATGTTTCTCTATAGACGGACTTGATAATATTATTAATGAATTCGGTATTATAGCAGCAGAAGAGATTATGCTCAAATTCACAGATGTACTAAGAAAGACTACTAGAAGAGAAGATATTATTGCCAGATTTGACAACAATCAATTTATGGTAGCTTTCAATAGAATGAATATAAAATTATATGATAAAAAAGTAGATGAAATAAGAAGCTTTGTAGATAAAAATGAATTAGAATATAACGGAATGATAATTAAATACACAATATCTGTTGGAATATCATATACAGCATACAAAAAAAATTATCATATAGAAGGTATGGATAAGGAAATAGCACCTGTACTTTTAGCACTTCATAATGCAAAAAGAAGAGGATACGCTAGTTTATTTGTACACCCTACCCTTATTAAAAGGTAAATTCCTATGATAATTAATCTCGACAGAAACAGCGAAGAAAGTATCAAATATGCAGCATATGAAGCTTCAAAAATTATTAATAATGGAGGAATAGTTGTTTCTCCAACTGACACAGTTTACGGAATGCTTGCCGATGCCTCTAATAAAGAAGCTGTTGAGCGTATATACAAAATAAAAGAAAGAGAAAAAAATAAACCCTTCTTAATACTAATAAAAAATGCCGAATCTTCTAAATACTTCTCTCAAAGCGAAATACCAGACATAGTAAAAAAAAATATACCAGGTGAGCTTACATTCATTATGCCTTTATCTGATTCTTTAAAAGAAAATTTTTTATATCTCAAAAATACAGTGGCTTTAAGAGTGCCTAAAGATAAATATATGCAGCTTATATTAAACAATACAAAACCTCTAGTAGCTCCCTCTGCAAATCCAAGCGGTGCAGGTGAGATACTTGACGGCAACAAACTTGCTGAACTCTATAAAGATAAAGCCGATTTGATAATTAATGCAGGAATACTTGAAAATAAAATGCCTTCAACATTATATGACTGTTTAGAAAATAAAATACTTCGTCAGGGAAGTGTCCTTCTAAACATTTAATCATAAATATTTTTTGATTTAAAATTTTTGAGGGAATGTATAAAAACATTCCCCCATTTTAGATATTTGGTTTATTTATGTATGAGAATTAATTGAGTTTTCATATTAATAAAAGTATTATAGAAATATATTTAAGGACATTACTTAATGAAATGCTCCTTATAAATTCTTATAAACTTTATACATGAGTGCCTATACATAACCTAGTGCACTCGACTCGATTATTTTCATATTAGTTATCCGACTTCGTTATATTTACAAAAAATATAAAACTTTACGGTTGCATGCCAGCGAAGGATTTTCACCTTCATTCCCTAATCTAATTGAATAAATTAATTATATATGAAAATACATTTTATATCAAGGCTTTATATGTAAAAAAATATATTAATATTTTACATATAAAATATTTTTTAATATTATATTTTTTATATATAATAAAATAAATTTTAGTTATTCTTTATAGATTAAATATATTTTTAGAAGCATTTACTTTAACGCACGTTTAACTGATTTCTATTCAAAAATAAAATTTTAATTCAGTACGCAGCTTCATATTTTGACTAGCTTATACGTGCGGTAAATAAGTTATAAATTTAAAAGAATTTTGGGTGGGCAGCTCTATTTTTAATAAAAATAATTATAATAAAAAAAGCAGAAATTTTTAAACAAAATGTTAAATATAAAGGGTGGGAAACAGGAATAAAGCAAAAAATTTTAATATTTTATATAAAAATAATATTTTTTAATAAAATGTGAGTGAAATTTCTACAAATTTATTTTATATACTGTTTTATTATTAAACATATTTAATATTATTTTTGTAATTTATATACATTATAAATCAATTTTTACTATATTTTTTTGGTATGTTTCTTGCATGAATTTAGAATTATATAATATTTTTTTATTATTTATATTAGCAAACAAAGTATGATATGTTTTATGAATGGTCATTAATAGTAATGATTAGTATATAAGGAGTATTAAATGAGTGATGAATTAAATAAAGATATGGATAAAAATAGCGATAATAAAGAAAATAAAAAAGAGGATAATACAGTTTCTATAGTGGAAGACAAATTACCAAGAAGACTTATAATTATACCAGTAATGGGAAAGCCATTGTTTCCAGGTCTTTATGCTCCGTTTCCAATACCTCCGCAGCATGCAGAAGCAGTAAATAAAGCAATAACAGAAAATGACGGTTTTCTAGGTCTTAATTTATATATATCTGATAATCCTCCAGATAGAAAAACACCTTCTGTAGATGATATCTATAAAGTAGGTGTTGTAGTAAAAGTATTTAAAAAACTTAATCTCCCAGACGGAGGGCTTAATCTTCTTATTAATTCTATCAAAAGATATAAAATAATAAGATTTACAACTACAGACCCAGTAATAAGAGCAGAACCTTTATATATAGAAGATTCATTTCAGGGTGATAAAGATTCCAAAGAAATAAAAGCATATACAAGAGCTTTGCTTTCAGAAGTAAAAACATTAAGTGAAAATAATCCTCTATTTACTGAAGAGATGCGTCTTACTATGGTAAATGTAGATGACCCAGGTAAATTATCAGACTTTGTTACTTCTATGATAAATGCCGACAGAGCAAGTCAGCAGGAAATACTTGAAACTTTTGATGTTCAGGATCGTTTAGAAAAGGTTCTCCTCTTACTTCAAAAAGAAAGTGAAATAACCAAAATACAGCAGAAAATACAGGGAAGTATTAATGCTAAAGTTCAAAAACAGCAGAGAGATTTTTTCTTAAAAGAACAGTTAAAAGAAATCAAAAAAGAATTGGGATATGATACAGATCCAAAACAAAGAGATATAGAAAAGTATAAAAAATCTCTTGAAGAGCTTGATGTTGTAGAAGAAGTTAAAGAGAGAATGCAAAGTGAAATAGAGAAAATCTCTTCAATAGATACACATTCTCCAGAGTATACAGTTTCAAAAAATTATTTGGATACTTTATTTGCATTGCCTTGGAATAAAGAAAATAAAGAACGTGAAGATATAGATAAAAGCAAAAAGATATTAGACAGAGATCATTATGGACTTGAAGATGTTAAGGAGAGAATATACGAATTTTTGGCTGTAAGAAAATTAAATCCAGATAAAAAGTCTTCAATACTATGTTTTGTAGGCCCTCCGGGAGTGGGTAAAACTTCTATAGGAAAAAGCATAGCAGAGGCATTAAACAGACCTTTCTTTAGATTTTCTTTAGGCGGAATGCGTGATGAAGCTGAAATCAAAGGTCATAGAAGAACATATATAGGAGCAATGCCAGGTAAAATTATAGAGGCTTTAAAAATAGTAAAAGTCAAAAACCCAGTACTTATGCTCGATGAAATAGATAAATTAGGCACAAGTTTTCAAGGTGATCCTTCTAGTGCATTGCTTGAGGTTTTAGACCCAGAGCAAAATTCATCTTTTAGAGATCATTATCTTGATTTGCCTTTTGATTTATCTAATGTTCTTTTTATCACTACGGCTAATACTCTTGATACTATACCAAGACCTCTTCTTGATAGAATGGAAGTGATAAGACTTTCAGGATACATTATGGAAGAGAAATTAAAAATAGCTTCAAAATATATTATACCAAGACAAGTTAAAGCAAATGGCCTTGATATAAAAAATATAAAGTTTACTAATAAGGCTATAAGCAGCATAATAGAAGGATATGCCAGAGAGGCTGGTGTAAGAAACTTTGAAAGAAGAATAGAGAGAATATGCAGAAAAATAGCCGCTGATATAGTTTCAAATAACAAAACATCTTATGATATCACAATAGATGATAAAGATTTAGAGAAATATTTGAAAAAGCCTATATTTACAGAAGATTTCACAGAGAGAGATTTAAAACCAGGTAATGCTATAGGGCTTGCTTGGACTTCTATGGGAGGAGCTACCCTTACAATAGAATCTATAAGAGTATCAGAAAAAAAAGATTCAGGCACTATTAATGTAACAGGACAGCTTGGCGATGTTATGACAGAAAGTGTACAGATAGCATATAGCCATGTAAGAAGTGTTGCCCAAAACTATGGTGTAAATGAAAATTATTTTAATGATGCTGTAATACATCTTCATATACCAGAAGGGGCTACTCCTAAAGACGGACCTTCTGCAGGTATTACTATGGCTACTGCTTTACTTTCACTTGCTATGAATAAAGTTATAAGAAATGATACTGCTATGACAGGAGAGCTTTCTCTAAACGGCAAAGTACTTCCTATAGGCGGATTAAAAGAAAAAACTATAGCGGCAAAAAGACTTGGATTTATAAAACATATAATCATACCTTATGAAAATATTAGGGATTTAGATGAGATACCTGATAATGTAAAAAAAGGTTTAACTTTTCACCCTGTAAAAAGTGTAGAAGAAGTTTTTGATTTTATGTTTAAATTAAATAAGATAAATAAAAAAGTCAAAAAAGAAAAATCTAAAAAAAATAATAAATGAAAAAATAATTAACTGTTAAAAATATTTAAAGGGTCTTTAAAGTATTTCTCTTAAAGACCCTTTTATATAAAAACTAATTTTTGACAAACTTAAAAATTTTCAGTATATAAATGTTTCATGCTCCGTACGTATAAATAAAGTGCATAATTTAAATAACGATTGGGGGGTATGATAAAAAATACGGCCTTATAGATTAAATCTAATAAAAAAAATAAAGCTTTTAAATCTAAAAGAATCAGGGATTAAAATAAAATTTAAAAATTATTTTAACTCCCCACCATTTAAATTATTTAGTATTATACTGTTATTTTTAGTTTATTTTCATTTATTAGTTTTTACTGTTATTCTGGCTGCCCACCCAAGTGCTTTTTAAATTTAAAATATTATTTAACGCACGGTTAACTTAACTCTTATAAGTGATGAAAATTAGAATTATAAATTAATCAATATTCAAAAAATCCGTTCTGCGTGCGTTTATAAAAGTTTAAATTTTATAGACTATAATCAAAAGACTTTATAGCTTTCTATATATATTCTTGCATCTTCGCTATTTGCATATCTATTAACTTTGAGTTTATATATAATATCTATATAATTAGAGTTTAATAATTTCAAAACCTCTTCTTCGCTGCTGTTCCAAATAATTGCATTTATCTTTTTATCAGACTGTAATAATTCTAATCTTAAATGCAGTTTATTGTTCTTCTGAATTTTTTTTATGTCATTTACTTTTACATTTTTAGAAATGAAAACAGGCTCTTCATTACCAGCACCATAAGGTTCAAAAAGCTCTAAATCTTTAGCTAATTTCAAATCTACACTTTTAAAATTAAGCTCCAAATCAAATACATCATTATCTTTTTCTGTATTAAAGTTTTGATTAGCAGCATATTTAATGATCTTACTTTGAAACTTATCAAAATTGTCAGATGATAAAGTAAATCCTGCTGCATTTTTATGTCCGCCGAATTTAGTTAAATACACACTAGCTGCTTCAAGCAAATCTCTGGCATTATCATCACCCCTGCTCCTTATACTTCCTACACAAATACCGTCCTCGCTTTCATGCATTATTACAGCAGTTTTTCCATATTCGCTTAAAACCTTTCCTGCAATAAGTCCTGTTAAACCCTGTTCTATTTTTTTGCTTCTTACTATTATTATAGGAAGTTTTAAACAGCTGTTATTTTTTATATACTCATTAACTATATTGAAGTTTGATTCTGTGAGAGATTTTCTAGTTTCATTCATATTGTATACTGTTTCAGCCAAACTTACAGCCTCTTCTTTTAGTTCAGAGGTAAGAAGTTTTAATGCAGTCTCAGCACTACCCATTCTTCCAGCAGCATTAATAAAAGGTGCTATTCTCCAGCTTATAATTTGAGTATCTACTTTTGTATTTAATAAATTAATCTTCTCAAGTATAACATTATATCTTATATGACTTGGCTTTTCCAATTCTTTTAAAGCACATTTCACATATACTCTGTTTTCTTCTATAAGAGGCACTACATCAGCAACAGTTCCAAACAGTACAAGTATAGATTTTTTTCGTATGTAGTTTTGAAGATTTTTCTGACTTATATAAAACATACGTCTGAATATTTCTGTTTTAATAATTAAATCTTTGTATTCTATATTGTCATATCTGTAAATATTAATATTAAGCGCCAAAGCAAAATCATCTAAAGTTTTTGTATTCTTTATATTAACATTTCCATACTTAGCACCAAGCTGTAACAAATCATAAACACTGTCATATTCTGGAAGATATATTTCATATTTTTCATATAAAGCTATAAGCCTTTTTAATCTGTCTTCTCCTCCAGTAAGCACTAATACTGTACCGTCGCCTTCAAACATGTAGCTTGCAAGCTCTTCAAGTACTTCATCTTCAGTAATAAGCTCATCATAATAATCTATATACATAGATTTATAACTATTTTCTCCTGCAAGTTCAAACCCAAATACCTCATCACTAGGAACAAAGTTTACAGACTTTAATGCCCTTATTCTTTTTAATGTATTGGATTGTTTATTTATTTCATAATCAAGTACAATTATATCTTTATTATATAATTTGGTATATGAAAAAACAAAGGCCTGCATTAGCTTAAAAGCTACAGCACATCCTGAAAAATTTTTGGAAACAAAACCAGTATTTGATATTTTAGGATTAAACAAAGCATAAGCATTAGGCATTATCTCTGGTATATCATGATGATCTGTTACTATAATATCAATAGAAAGATCACGTGCGAACTCAACCTCTTCTACATTAGATATACCGCAGTCAACTGTAATAATAAGACTTACACCCGAATTGGCATATTCTTCTATAACAGCTTTTGAAAGCCCGTATCCTGTTTCATGATTAGGAACGAATGCCTCAACATTTTTTGTAACCATTTTTAATGTATTATATATTATTGAAGCTGCAGTTACTCCATCAGCATCTTTATCGCCGTATACTAATATCTTTTCATTACTCTCTATAGCCTCTTTTAATCTTGCTACAAATACATTGACATCTTTTATATTAAAAGGGTTTGAGAGTGAATATATATCCTGAAAGAAAAAATCAAATATATCCTCTTTAGAAGTTATACCTCTTAAATTTAATAGTTCTTTCATTATAGGATGCAAATTATCTATTTCTATCATATATTATTTTCACTTACATTAATAAATATTGTCTGATAGTATATTTTATTTATAATAATCTTTCAAGTACTATTTACAAGGTTTGATTATAAAGATATAATAAAAAAATACGATACTATTAATAGGATTTTATTTATGAGTGATAAAGACGTAAGCGTATTTTTAAAAAATGCATATAATGCTTTTAATGACAAAGATTATAAATCTGCTATAGACTATTTTTCTGAAGCTATTAAACTTGACCCTAATTCTGCCGAAACCTACTATAATAGGGGCAATGCCAAAGCAAATTTAGATGATAAAAAATTGTATAAAAGTGCGATAGAAGATTATTCTTGGGCTATAAATCTTAATGATAAATTCGCAGCTGCATACTATAACAGAGGTATATTAAATAGAAGTCTCGGAAACAGTAAAGAAGCTATTGAAGATTTTGATAAGGCTATAGAACTTAACTATAATCTTGAAGAAGCCTATTATGTAAGAGGAAACACAAAGGCTAGTCTAAAAGACTATAAAGGCTCTATTGAAGATTATAATAAAGCTGTAGAAGTTTATCCTCATTTCTCTGACGCTTATTATAATATGGCCTTATCATATAATACTCTTGGACTATATAAAGAAGCTATAAAAGCATATGATAAGGCTATAGAATATAATTCTCATTTTGCTGATGCCTACAATAACAGAGGAAATGTTAAAGAAAAGTTAGGATACTATAATGAAGCTATAGATGATTATACAAATGCTATACACCTTAATAGAAGTTTTATAGAAGCGTATTTTAACAGAGCTAATGCCAAATTTAATCTAAAAAATTATAAAGGCTCTGTAGAAGATTTTGATGAAATAATAAAAATTGATCCTACATATTCCAAAGCGTACTATAACAGGGGAATAGTAAAAACTTCTATGGAAGAATATAAAGAAGCTATTGAAGATTTTGATAAAGTTATAGAGCTTGAACCGCAGTTTCCTGATGCCTACTATAATAAAGCAGTTGCTATTAATCATTTGGGTATATATGATGAAGCTGTTGAGTTTTATGATAAGGCTATTGAGCTTAATCCTAATTATGCAGAAAGCTACTGCAACAGGGCTATATCGAAATCCAAAATGGCATACATTAGAAAAGATAAAGTAAGCAGCGATGAATATAATAAATTGATTGAGGAAGCAGAAAGCGATTTTGAAAAAGCATATGGTTTGGCTAATGACAGTATAAAAGAAATAATCAAAGACGGCATAAAAAAATTGGCCGACCTCAATATGGAAGCCGCTAAAAATTTCTGCAAGAAAAATAGTATATACTAAAAATTTTTAAGTTTGTCAAAGCGAGCTTTCCATCATCTTCGTTCATGACACTTCGCGGTAACCTTACCGTGTGGTATTATCCGCTCTTATCAAATGTCAACGCTACCGAAAGAAGTGAGGAAGTACCTGAAACGAATTGTTAGGTATATATATAATTATACAGCAAAACTTTAATACAAATAATAATAAATATTCCCGCTTTTATTTTTTATATGCTCTAGTATAAAGCTAGTTTTATTATACATCTTCACGCAGTCAAATATTACAGTGTTTCCTCTGTGGTCAATAATATCTTCTTCTTTGCATTTAGAGCAGCCTACAGACATACTTTTTGGACAGAAGGCAAAGTTCATAGCAGGTATAAAACCTTCCTTTATGCTTATAGTATGTTTTAAAGTTTTACCTGCTTCAATAGCCGATATTACAGTATTAATACCTAACTTATATAAAAAGTTTACACTGTAATTATTAATGGCATTAAGTCCTATTCCAGACCATAATACAGCTTTTCCTTTTAATGCCTCAATATGCCCCAAGTTATTGCATATTACTATCATGCCGTCTGTTTTTTCTGCTATGCTTTTTATAACTTCAATATCTTTATCGAATGTTACATGAGGAAGTATTATACCGTCTATCTTTTTATTTTCAAAAAGTGTTATTATATTTTCATTATAAACGCTTGGAAATAATATTTTTTTATCATAATGAATATCGGAATATAATTTTAATTTATCTTCGCTGTTTACAATCAAAACTTTTATATCAGTATTAGGATAATTAATATCATTAAAAATATTTTTATCATAATGTATTTCTTTAGGCTTAATCAAGATGTTTTCTAATTTTTCTATTAATCCTCTCCTAGCTTCATTTAAAACTTTTACGGGTATAAAAGGATTTTTGAAATTCTCTTCTATGCTAATATTTTCAAATTCAAATACAGTTGCCCCAGTCTTTGAAAGAGAGTTCAAAATATCTTCTTTAGTAGTTGATTTTGTTTTGGCTTCTTGAAGAATATAATCGCTTATATATTCTATATTGTTTAATCTCTCATCGTATTTGCTATGAACTTCCAATTTTATTTTATCATTATTAAATCCTACTGTGCATTTCAAATCAAGAATATGTTTAAAACTATCATTTTCAATTATTTTGTTAGCCTCATCGATCTGCAGTTTGTCAGTAGTTCTATAAACTTTATCACCAACATTTACATTTTTTATAACAGCAGAAAAACTTAAATTTCCTTTAGCTCTTTTTATCCTCTCATTATCTTTATACAAATCAGAAATCTGCATACCAACCGTTCCGCTCTCTCCGAATGAAAGCCCATCATAAACATTTAATTCTTTCTCTGCTTTTATATATATTTTATTTTTCTTGTATGCAGTAACCTCTCCTATATATTCTCCGTCATGGCTAGGTTTATAATTTTCAAAAATGTCCTTTGAATTATAATAATATCCTTGAGAAAATCCTCCTCTGTTAAAAATCTTCATCAAACTTTCTCTGTACTTCTCTATAGGTATATCCTTATTTTCCAAAGCCAAATCAATAGCATGTCTGTATATAGAAGTTGTAATTGCAGCATACTCGCTTCTTTTAGCACGTCCTTCAATTTTAAAAGAAGTTATTCCGCTTTTAAGCAGATTAGGAATTATATCAATAGTCATCAAATCTTTTGTACTTAATGGATAATTAGTTTTACCTCCTTTATATTCCATTCTGCAAGGCTGTGCACATGCTCCTCTATTGGCACTTCTTCCGCCATGCAAATAAGAATAAGCACATTGACCCGAAAAACTTACGCATAAGGCTCCATGCACAAAAGTTTCAAGCTCTATATCTGTATTATCTCTAATATATTTTATATTATCCAAACTCATTTCTCGGGCTAAAACTACTCTGTCAAGTCCAATACTTTTTAAAAGTTTTACACTCTCTAAATTATTACAAGACATCTGCGTACTAGCATGCATGGCAATATTTAAATTATTTCTTACTATATCAATAATACCCAAGTCCTGCACTATAATAGCATCAGCTCCAATGTTATAAACGCTTTTTATAAGAGGAAGCACTTTATCAATTTCATCATTATAAACTAAAGTATTAACCGTTATATAAACATTAACATCTCTTAATTTAGCAAATCTTATATTCTCTTCAAGTGCCTTTTCATCAAAGTTTTCAGCAGCACCAACTCTGGCATTAAAACTTTTAGTACCAAAATACACCGCATCAGCCCCAGCATTAACAGCCGCCTTCAAAGCTCTTTCATCTCCAACAGGTGCGAGTAATTCTATTTTTTTGTTTTGAGTTTTTATATTCAAATTATTTTCCATTATATATATATTAAACTATAGCATATAAGAGCATGAATTCAAGTGCTGAATATATTTTATATACTAAAATTTTTTAAGTTTGTAATTTTTTTATTGTGCTTCTAATTAGAAAATTAGCTTTTAATATGAATAAGAAAGAAGTAATATTAAAACAATAAAAAATAATTAATTTGCAAGATTAATAATATATAACTTTTTATCTGTTAACTTATATTATAAAAAATTAATTATATTTTATAATTAAATAATTACTTTGTAAAATAAAATAGATAAAGATATAAATATAATTATTGTTATTATTGCAATAAACAAATTATATTGTATATCATGTTGTTTATTGTATTTTTTATACTTGTAATATTTATAAATAGACGGAAACTTATTGATATCGTCTCCTTTCATAAGTCCTTCTACAATATTAATTATCTCTCTATAAAATAAAATATCAAAATTATTTTTATCAACTTTGTTAGAAAAGTAAAATGAACATGCTATTTCATACATATTTATATAATTTTCTGTATACAAGTAAAATTTTTCCTCACTTACCTCCTTTTCACATAACATATCTTGATATTTTTCTCTAACTTGAGATATTTTATTATGCAGTTCTATCTCGTTCTTACTTTTTTCTAATTTAGTTTCTATATATAGAACTATAATTGGTATAGTTATAGTAGAAATTAATGGTATTACAAATTTATATAAAATTTCACTTGTTATTATTGTTTGAATCATTATTTTTTATTTTTTTTATTTTTTTCAGTTTTTCTCTAGCTATTTTTACTAAACTATCATTTGACTCTGCTGAGTTATTATAGTTATAGTTGTTATTGTTATTCATAATTTCCCCCATAATATATTATTTAATTATATAATTATACAATTATTTATATTTTATATCAAATTTGTATTAATTGTGTTTAAGAGCCATAGATATTGTCCACTTTTTGGTTTAAAAAGGCAGGTATTCATTATAATTTAAATTATCACAAACAATATAATATAAATCATAAAAAAGATGGTATCAATGGTTAATAATAAAGCTAAAAAATATTATTAATAAAGTAATGAAAGTAAATATACTAAATAAAAATAAAAAAACTTTTAGAAAAAAAATATCAAAATAGGTACTGCTCCTTAAATTAATCTCATGCAAATTGATTGAAATGTTATGCTATTGACAAATCCGAATTTTTAATATAGAATTATCTTTACTATTAAAAGTAAGAAATAATTTTGGAATATTATAATGAATAATTCTTTTTTGCACAAAAAGTTAAAAAAAGTCTTCTCTATTTGGGAGTGTTAAATTATTGATATTTTACAATATACAATAATTTTTTAAATTTGGCCTCCCAAAATAAGGGGGCTTTTTTTATATTTTTTATTATCATTAAAATTATATATTAATTAGGAGTAAACTTTATGGAACATTATGGTATGTTAGGTATTATACCGCCGCTTTTAGCCATTATACTTGCTTTGGTCACGAAAGAAGTTATTATCTCTCTAACACTTGGGATACTTTCTGGAACATTGATAATAGCACATGGCAATCTATTTACAGCTATTACAATATTCACAGATAAAGTTGCTGAGATGAGCGGTGATGCTTGGAATATACGCATACTTTTATTTTGTGCTTTGCTTGGTGCTTTTGTAAGCATGCTTTCAAAAACTGGAGCTACTAAGGCTTTCGGTCTTTGGGCAAGTAAATATTTAAAAACAAAAAAGAGTATACTTATATTTACTTGGTTTTTCGGTCTTATTATATTTATAGATGACTATTTCAACAGCCTATCAGTAGGTACTGTTATGCGTCCTGCTTTTGACCAGAATAAAATTTCAAGGGCTAAATTGGCATATATACTGGATTCAACTGCTGCTCCTGTTTGTATACTTGCTCCTATATCCACTTGGGTTGTTACTGTTATGAGTTATATTAGAGATTCCGAAGGTTTTGAATCTTTAAATATCAGTGAATTTGTTTTCTTCATAAAAATGATACCTTATTCTGTTTATCCGCTTTTGGCTTTAGCATTTGTAGTTCTCATGGCTTTGGTATTTAAAGATTTCGGACCTATGAAAAGAAGTGAAGATAATGCTCAAAATGGAAAATTATTTGATGAAGAATTATATGGAGACTGTCCTGGTAATTTAGAAAGTTCTTCAAATGATACTGCTAAATGGTATGATATGGTTATAGCAATAGTTGTACTTATTATAGTATGTATAGTGATGTTCCCTGTTACAACATATATGGATTTAATAGGAAAAGAAGGGATAAATACTTTTTCTGCTGCTATGTCCAGTATATCTTTAAATCAGGCCTTTTTAGATACTGATGCTTCTAAAGCTTTATTTTATGGGGCAGTTATTTCAATCATGATAATGTACATATACTATATGGCTAGAAGATTATTAAATATACGTTCAGCTGGTAACTCCATAATAGAAGGTATAAAATCAATGGTTCCAGCTTTGGTTGTACTAGCATTAGCTTGGTCTATAGGAAGTGTTATAAAATCAAGCCCTGAAGATGGAGGACTTGGTCTTGCTGCTTTTCTTTCTGAGGCTGTAAAAGGAGGCGGGTTCCCGCTTTGGATACTTCCTGCTATAGGATATTTGCTTGGCTGTGTTATAGCTTTCTCTACTGGTACAAGCTGGGGTACTTTTGCTATACTAATACCTATAGTTATACCTATAGCTAATGGTCTTGCCGCAGGTAATGGATATACTGGCGATGCTTTGCTTAATGTTCTTCTTATAAGTGTAGGTTCTGTAGTTTCAGGGGCTGTTTTTGGGGATCACTGTTCGCCTATATCTGATACTACCATACTTTCTTCTACTGGAAGTAATTGTCCTTTACTTGAGCATGTGGCAACTCAAATTCCTTATGCTGGATTAGTTGCTGTTTCATCATTTGTAGGTGTTGTAGTAGGAGGTATTACTCTAAGTCCTATAGCTGCTTTATTAGTAGGTTTTATAGTAATGTGTGTACTTGCTTTGCTTGCTCCTAAATTTTATGATAGAATATCTATTTTACATAAAAGAAATACATCAGAAAATCTTAAATAAATAATTTAGAGCTTTTTAATATTTATGCTATTAGATTGGGGGATTAGATTAAAAATAATAGATTTTTTCTAATCCCCGCCCTTTTAGATTTAAAGGCTTTATTTTTTAGTATTAGCTTTGATTAAATATTTTAAGTCTTCACTTCAAAAATTGTACCCACCCAAAGTGTGATTTAAATTTAAGGCTTTCCTAAACACACGCAGAGCGAATTTTTTAATATTGATTAATTTATAATTTTAATTTTCATTACTTATAAGAGTTAAGTTAACCGTGCGTTGAATAATATTATAAAATTTAAAAACCGCTTGGGTGGGCAGCCAGAGTAACAGTTAAAGCTAGAGAATAAGAAATAATTCATGAATAATATAATAATTCTTAAAAATTTAGAGGGTGGGAGTTAAAATAAAATCTAAAAATTATACTTTGACTTTTATAAAGTATTTAATTATAATATATGTTATGGAAAAGAAAGTTAATACTAAACAAATAAAATATTTTAATCCTTTGAATGATTATTTCATAAGATATCTTTTTACTGATAAGGGAAGTAGCGAGACTATACTTTTAGACTTTATTAATTCTATAATGATTAATGCTAATATGAAGACCTTTCGCTCTGTTGAAATACTTACACCTTTTAATTTAAAGAAGAATAGAAATTTAAAAGAAACTATTGTTGATGTTAAATGTATTACTCAGAATGGTTCAGTAGTCATTATAGAAATACAATTACAAGGTAATTCAAGATTTCCAGAACGAATACTTTATTATTGGGCAGCTAACTATAGTAAATTATTAAAACATGGTGAAAGATACGATGAACTTACGCCAGTAATAAGTATCAATCTTCTCAATTTTAATTTAGATAAAACAAAAAATATACATTCCTGTTATATGCTTTATGAAATGAATAATAAAAAACTTTTAACAGATCATCTACAGATACATATAATAGAGTTAAAAAAGTTTAGGAAAAATGTATTATCTAAAGATTTGAATTATTGGCTCAAAATATTCACAAGCAAAAATTTGGAGGTGTCTATGTCTGAAATAGTAAAAGAAAAACCTATAATGGAAGAAGTACAGAAAAAATATAATAATTTTGTGAAAAGCAAATTAATGATGATGGAATATGAGAAAAAAGAGGCTTATCTTTACGGTAATCA
>NZ_ARQI01000088.1 GCF_000384655.1 Brachyspira innocens ATCC 29796
TACGCTTTGGGCGGGTGCACTTTTTGAAGTGAAAGTTCAAGAGATTTAATCAAAGTTTATATAAAAAATAAAGCCTTAAAATCTAAAAGGGCGGGGATTAAAGTAAAGTTTTAAAATTTACTATCATTCCCACCCTTTAAATTTTTCAATACTATCTGTTATTTATAAATGATTTTTCTTTTTTTAACTTTAACTGTTACTCTGGCTTCCAACCCAAGCAGTTTTTAAATTTATGATATATTCAACGCACGTTCAATCGATTCTTATATAGTGCAAAATTAGAATTATAAAATTGAACTATATATAAAAATACTCTCTGCGTGCGTTTAGAAAAGCCTTAATTTAAATAACGCTTTGGGCGGGTGCAATTTTTGAAGTGAAAGCTAAAAAGATTTAATTAAACTAATATAAAAAATAAAGCTTTTAAATCTAAAAGGGCGGGATTAAATTAAAATTTTGAAAATTATTTTAACTCCCACCCTTTAAATTTAAAGGCATTATTTTCTATTTTAGAAACGCTTTTTATTTCTTTAGCTTTAATTGTTATTTTTGGCTGCCCACCCAAGCGTTATTTAAATTTATGATATATTCAACGCACGTAGAACGAAATTTTATATATAAGATAAATCATGATTTTAAATTAATTAATATTTAAAAAATCCGCTCTGCGTGCGTATATGAAAGTATTAAATTTAAATAACGCTTTGGGCGGGTGCACTTTTTGAAGTGAAAGCTAAAAAGATTTAATAAAACTAATATAAAAAATAGAGCCTTAAAATCTAAAAGGGCGGGGATTAAAGTAAAATTTTAAAATTTACTATCATTCCCACCCTCTAAATTTTTGAATGCAATATGTTATTTATAAATGTTTTTAATTTTATGGCTTTAACTGTTATTCTGGCTGCCAACCCAAGTGAGTTTTAAATTTTGTAATACTCAAAAATGCACGGTTAATAAAAAAGCACCGAGATTTAATACCCGATGCTTTATAATTCTATCCATTATTATTTTAATCAATTAGAAAGAAGCAAAACCATCATCTGTCATCTCATTTGAAGTAGAAGAGTAAGTAACACCAAACTCATCATTTCTAACTGTAGGAGCCTTTGCATTTTCAAGCTCTCTAGCTTTAGCTACAGAAGGCGGTACTTTTAATTCGCTTTTAGAAGTGTCAGTTTTTTGTTTTTTTATCTCTTCTTTTTTAGGAGCTTCTTTTTTAACTTCTGATTTTTTTATCTCCTTTTTAGAATCTATAGTGTACGAATTTTTAACAGGTTTAATGCTGTCATCAAATTTTTCTTTTTTATTTTCTGTACTTACTGCTTTAACAGTTTTTACAGATTTCTCTTTTGCTAAATCAGCAGCACTTAACTTAAAAAAGCTAACAGTATCTTTAAGAGCATGTGCCTGCTCAAGAAGAGATTCTGAAGTGTAAGTACTTTCCTGCACCAAAGAAGCATTATGCTGAGTAACAGTATCCATTTCAGCAACAGCCTTATTAACCTGATCCACACCAACCTGCTGCTCCATAGCAGTTGCACTAATATCCTGCATTATCTTAGCAGTATTATCTATCTTCTCTTGAATATCCATAAATATATCCTGCGACTGACGTGCTGTCTCTGTAGCTTTGTTAATCTTTTCATTGGTATTATCAACTAAAGCTGTAATATCTTTAACAGATGACTGAGTAGTTTGAGCTAAGTTTCTTACCTCGCTTGCTACTACAGCAAAACCTTTACCCTGATCTCCTGCACGTGCTGCTTCTACTGCCGCATTTAATGCAAGTATATTTGTCTGAAATGCTATATCTTCTATTATTTTAGTAATGTTTCTTATTTTTTCGCTTGCTTCATAAACTTCCTCTATATTAAGAGTAGTTTCTGCAATAATTTTCCCAGCACTCTCTACCGCCTCTTTAGAAGTAAGCATCATATCATTACCAGCAACAGCATGATCTGTAGAAGATTTTATAGTAGAAGCCATCTCTTCCATAGATGAAGCTGTTTCCTCCAAACTTGCCGCTTGGGACTCTGTTCTTCTTGAAAGATCCGCATTGCCCTGTGCCAATTCCTGAGCTGCTTTTACTATATTGTTTGAAGCTGTATTAACTTCAGTGATTGTTTCTGCAAGTTTTTTACGCATACTTAAAAAAGATCTCGATAAAGCACCTATCTCATCTTTTCTAGGTTTTATACGCTGCTTGATATTACTCAAATCACCTCTCTCTATCTCTTCAGCTTCTTCTACAACTATTTCAAGAGGTTTGGTAATAGTAGATATAAATATGCTTACAAATACAGCAACCACTATAATTGATATAATTCCTATTATAATACTAGCAATTATCAATTTGGCATTCTGTGCATATATTTCATAATCCATCATAGCAAGAGCAATAATCCAAGGTCTACTTTTCATTTTGTAATATGCTGCTGTTCTTTGTTCACCTTCTATTTCATAGCTAATTATTCCACTTCCAGCACCGCTAAATGCCTGTTTGTATATAGGATTTATCTGCATAGCTGCTATATTTTCATATTTTGAGTCCATTATATTATAAAGGTCTTGACTTGTTATAAAAAGTCCGCCTGTTTTACCCAAATCTATATTAGAAAAATGAGTTTGATGAAGAACAGCCCAATCTAATAGTACATATATATATCCTGCATTTTGATTATTGCTTCCCTTAACAAGTTTAACAGCAGGCATAGCCCATTTTCCAGTGATATCAGACTTTATTAATTTATCTCCGTATATAATTTCATTATCACCTGATGAAACTTTAGACCAAGTATCTGGAATATAACTGCTCAAATTCCTTCCTATTAATGAAGATGATGCAGAGTCAGCAACTATATCTCCCTTCATATCAGCAACACCAATATTGATTATATATAAATTATTACTCTTAAAATTCTTTATTGTATTTAATAGTAATTCTGCAGGTGTAGCCTCATTACCTTCCAAATATCTCATAATTACAGGAGTTACAGCATATGTATTTATCAAAGAACTTTCTAACCCAAACCAAGTATCCAAAACAGAAGCATATCCTGCTATTGTGCTGTTGAAGCCTCCTAATTTACTAGAGCTAATACCAGAACTAGCTATCCTTATTGAAGATATCAACATCACCATTATTATTACAACTACTATCACACATATAACAAAAGGCATTCTAAATGCTAAACTATTTATTTTCTTCATATATTATAGCCCGTCTCCAAAAATACAAATTTATTTTTAAATAAATGTTATTATATTAATAGTAACAATTAATTAAAATTTTTGATATAGAAATTGTATAATTTAACAATTTTTTTCAATATTTCAATTTATTTTTATAAAATATATGAAAAATATTATAAATATACCTATTAGAGGTATATTTGCAGTAAAAAGTTCCAATATAATAAAAGCTGCAGTAAAAATATACTGCAGCTTTTTAAACTATGTAAAATTATTTATATGATTTTTCTAATATGCTTAATACTTCATCATCAGTAAAATTGTGAGGATCGCATTCAAATAATCCGCCCATAGCAAATCTGGCATTTTTAGCTATAGCAGGTAAATCTTCTTTTTTCATATCATAATCTGAAAGTTTCAAATTATCCACTCCGCATGCTTTTTGTAAGTCAACTAATGCATCAACAAAATCCATTGGTTTGCTTGCATCTTTTTTACCCAAAGCTCTAGCCATATTTACCATTTTTTCATCACGTACTTTAGCATTAGCTATAGATGTATAATATTCTTTACTTATGATGATAAGTCCAGCTCCATGTTCAAGTTTAGGATAATAAGCACTCATAGCATGTTCAATAGAGTGTTCTACTGTACAGCTTGATACACTTTCAACTATTCCAGATAAAGTATTTGCCATTGCAACATCTTCTCTAGCCTGCATATTGTTTCCATCTTTAACAGCAGCAGCCAAACTTTTACCTATAAGTTCTATAGCTTTCAAAGCAAATAAATCGCTCATTTCACTAGCCATTTTATTAAGGTATCCTTCTGTACTGTGGAACAATGCATCAAAACCTTGATATGCTGTAAGTTTTGGAGGAACTGTTTTCATAAGTTCTGGGTCTACTATAGAAAGATACGGATAACTTTTATCATATCCAAAACCTATTTTTTCATTTCCATTTGTGATAACAGTCCAAGGATCAGCTTCTGTTCCAGTACCTGCAGTTGTAGTTATGGCCACTACTGGAAGAGGATCATTAGGTATAGCTTTTCCTTTACCAGTACCGCCGAATATATAATCCCAATAATCGCCGTCATTTGCAGCCATTATAGCTATAGATTTTGAAGAGTCTATACTGCTTCCGCCGCCTATTCCTATAATAAAATCGCAGTTTTCTTTTTTTGCTAAAGAAGCTCCTTCCATAACATGATCTTTGATAGGATTAGGAAGAATTTTATCAAATAAAACATAATTAACATTTGCTTTATCTAATTCTTCTTCCAATCTTTTTAGATATCCATATTTTTTTATAGAAGTTCCGCCTGTTACTATCAACGCTTTTTTACCTGGTAATTTTTGCTGATGGAGTTTGGATAAAGAACCGCTTCCAAATATTACCCTGCTAGGCATATAAAAATTAAAATTCATATTACTACCCCTTAAATTTAATACAAAAATTATTATGTTTACTATTATACAACGCTATAAAATTTAAATCAAATATACAATATGAAATTATTTACATATTTTAAAATAAAAGGCTCAAAATCTTTATTAAAGAATTCAAGCCTCTTAATAAATCATCATTATAAATTATTTTTTAGAAGCATACTTCATATCGTATTTATCCAAATTCTTTTTCATCTCTTCAAGTTTTTCTTTAAATGTTACAGATATGCATTTAAAATCTTTCATAGCATCTTCTAAATCTTTAGTCTCCATTTTTTTGCAATCTTCAATAAAACATTTTTCTATAGCATGCTGAATAATAGATTCAATATCAGCACCTGAGTAACCTTCTGTTTTATCAAGAAGACTAATAATATCTAATTTTGAAATATCCTGATTTCTTTTCTTTAGATGAAGCTCAAAAATCTCTTTTCTTTCTTTGGCATTAGGAAGCTCTATTCTAAATAGTTCGTCAAATCTTCCCTTTCTGAAAAACTCAGCTGGAAGTTTGGTAATATCATTTGAAGTGGCAACCACATAAACAGTAGAATCTTTTTCCTGAAGCCAAGTAAGTATATAACCTAAAAGCCTAGTAGTAATATCGCTTGCCCCGCCTGTTCCGCCAATACCAGCAAAAGCCTTTTCAATCTCATCAATCCATAAAACACATGGAGTAACTGCCTCAGCTATTTTTATTGCCTTTCTTAAATTCTCCTCACTCTCTCCAACATACTTACCCATTAACTTACCAATATCAAGCCTTAAAAGAGGAGTTTTAAAAATATTGGCTATAGACTTTGAAGCTAAAGACTTTCCGCAGCCTGGTAAACCCACAAGTAAAATACCCTTTGGAATATCTACCCCAAACTTCATAGCCTTTCCTAAATTCTCAAAAATCTTAGCCTTAACTCTTATATAATCTTTTAAATCATCAAGCCCCCCTATATTATCAAGTCCGCCTTTGTAATTTACTATTTCAACAATGCCTGATTTTTTTATTGTCTGCTCTTTTTCTCCTAATATCAAATCCTGATCATCTAAAGATATAAAACCCTTTCTTTGAATAGCTAAATTTAATATTTGGGTAATCTCAAATTCACTTAAACCTCTAAGAGAAGCAATAAGTTCATTTTTTATATTTTCTATATCCAAATCATAACTATCAACATAACTATCGAGTAAATTAGAAATATCATCTCGTGTAGGGAAAGGTATATCAAAAATAGTAGTATATTTCTCTATTTCGCTAGGAATATAAAATACTGTAGAAACTATAAAGATTGTAACATGATAATCTTCATCATTCATTCTTTTATATGCCATATCTAAAATCCAAGAAACAATTTCTGTATCGTCCAAATATTCATTTATATTTTTTAAAACTATAAAATGCTCTTTAGTAGAATTATGCTGCATTTTCAAAAAAGATTTTAAATCTGTACCTGCTTTAAAACATCTTATTATTCTTTCATTCTCTTCATCTTTAGTCCATTCATAAGTAATATCATTATTAACCCATTCATAAACTTTATATCCGCTTGAAACATCAAAAATTATTTTATCAATCTTCTCAAAGTCAAAATGATTAATATAAATTATTGGTCTTAAAGCCTCTATATACTCAATTAGTTTTTCTTTTAATTCATTTTTCATTTTTATCTCCTTTTATATTTTATTTAGTCAAGTTCAATATATACTATTTTTGAATTATCACTATATCCTTTAAAATATATCCCTTTTAATGTTGGATATATATTATTTATATCCCTATATCTATATATTTTAGATCTGTCAAAAGATTCTGTTATATAACTTTGTTTATCCAAATATAAAACCTTAGATTTTTTATTAGTAATTAATTTATAATTTGAATTTCCTGAATATATTTGTATCCTTTTTGATGCTCTTTATTATTTTTTATTTCATCTGCACTCATATTTAAAATTAATTCTTCTATAAAATTATAATTACAACTATCTAATTCTTTAATAAATCTATTAATAATTTCTATTTTTATCTCTTCTTTCTCTTTTATATCTTTTAGCTTTCTAGCTTCTTCTTCCTGTATTAGTATTTCATATTCTTTCTTTCTAGCTTCTTCTTCCTGTATTCGTCTCTCTTCTTCTTCTTTGTACTTATTCTTTAATTCTTCTTTTTTGGCTTCATCTTCAAAAAATAAATCTAATAAATCATTTAATTTATTTTCTGAATTTTTATCTATGGATAAAGCTTTATTATAAAGCTCATCTAAATTATAAGTTTTAAGCCACTTTAATAAAATATTGTTATCAAAATTCTCTATGATATCATCCGCATTAAAATTTTCTCGAATATCGTCTAAACTCCTACAGGGCTTATTACCTAAAAGCAAAGCAAATTTTATCTTCTTAATCATCAGTCTAACTCCATATATGTTACTTTTGAATTATCACTACTTGACCTATAGTAAAAACTATCTAATATCAAAAAATTATCATTTAAATTAGAAGATGTATATATGTTATTAGCCATATCTACAATGGAAGCACCACAATCTAAATAAAAAATCAAACATTTTTTATTTGAAATAAGATAATCCTTTCCATAAGTATTCTTTGAATAATCCTTTATCCTTTTATTAGAAAAATATCTATTATTTTTAAATTCAGCACTGTTAATAAAATCTATAACAAATTTATAATCATAATTATTTACTGCTTTTAAAAAATTATTATATTGATTTTCTTCTTCTATTCTTTTTTTTCTTTCTTGTTCTTCTAGTATATTTTTCAATTTATCTTCAATACTTTTTACTTCATTTTCTTTTCTATTTAAATATCCCTCTTTATCCCTTATTTCATTCTCTTTTATTTTTATATACTCTTCTCTTCTTTTTATATCATTTTCTCTATCATTTAATCTATTTTCTTTATCTTTTAATTCTTTTTCTAAATTAGATAAATATTCTTCACGTTTCTTTAACTCTTCATCTTTCTTAATATATTCAATACTTAATTTATCTAATTCAGAGTGTTCTTTTTTAAAATCTTCTATCTTTTTATAGTACTCATAAAAATCTTCTATATCTTTTTTTAATTCTTCAAAATCTTTTTCATCTCCTAAAAATATTTCAGATAACTTAAAAAGTTTTTCCTTATCGCCTATATTCTCATCTATTAACAATAATTTATCATATTCTTCTTTATAGTTATACACTGAGAGCCATTTATTTAAAGTACCGTCTTTATATCGATCTAATACATCACTAATATTAAAATTTTCTCGAATATCTTCTAAACTCCTGCAAGGCTTATCACCTAAAAGCAAAGAGAATTTTATCTTCTTAATCATAAATAAAACCTCAAAATCAACTAAATAATCCTTTAAACCAATTCCATGCTTTTTTAGCACCTTCTTTTACTGTATTAACACCTTTTTTAACAGCATTAACAACAGTCTTAACAACAGGTTTAGCAACTTCAGCAACTATTTCCATTCCCTTCCTAACTACTTTCTCTCCAACATCTCCCAAAAATTTTCCTACATTATTTCCTATATTTCTCCCTACTTCCATACCTGCAGGTCCTAAAACTGCACCTATACTTCCTCCTATAATTTCGCATACTACAGTGCTTGTTTTTTTTACCGCTGAACCTACTATTTCCCCAACACTTGCAGTTGTTCTATCTACAACTTTATCAATAACTTCTTCTGCATCAACCTCTCCTTTAGCAACTTTATATGCTAATTTTGAAGCTGTTAAAGAATTATCTACAATGTGGGTTATTTGTTCTGGTGTAGTGCTTTTCATATTTTCCCCAAAATATCCTTTTTGAGAAGCTATATATGCTGCTGTACTTACAACTTTTTTCATTTCTGTATCTTCTTTAGAGTCAATTTCAGATTTCATAAAATCTTTCATTGACTGTGTTTCTTTATTTTCTGGTACTAATTCCAATTTATTATATCTTACTGAATATCTTAATGTTCCTAATAAAGCATTATTCTTTACAGTTTCTGCAACATCTTGAAACAGTTTTTCTCTTTCATAATCATTAGTTAAATCATATCCATTAGTTTTTAATTCATTTATTTCTTCAGCTGTAATATCAATAATTCTATTTTCTTCTTTTTTATTTATACTAATCTCTTTATTTGTATTAACTTCTTCATTACTCTGAATATTTTCATTTGAATAGTAACTGCCAATCATAGGCTTACTTGGATCATTGTTATCTCTTCTCATAAAATTACCTCCATTTTTATTATTTACTATCTTCAGAATTTTCATATTCTTCAATGTTTTTATCTTGTACTTCTTTCAAAGTATAATCTAATGCAGCCATTATTATAGATTTGTCTTCTTCTTTCAAATCTTTCATACTTTCCTGCAAATCATGTTCTAGCCATTGAGAAGTTGATTTTCCTTTTTTCTTAAAACTAATAAGGCTTTTGAATTTATCTGCAATGCCTTTTAATGTAGTACCAAACTTAGATATTATAGATTTTCTCTCTTCTTCACTTTCTCCCACTTCATACTCTTTTAGTTTTTCTTGCAAATAAGTGTCCAAATTTTGTTTATTTTCTAGTTTCTCATAGCCCTCTAGTATATCAGCCATAATTTTTTGAAACTCTTCAGTGTTTATTTTTTCTGACATAAAAAATTCCTTTGTAATGATTATTATATTTAAGTATATATTAAAAAATGTCAAAACTCAAGTTATTAATGTATTTTAAAATAAAAAACCCCAAGCATTATATAATAATACTTGGGGAAAACTATGATTAGAATATATTAATTAAAAGTTAACATCGTTTCCATAATAAGCTGCTTCTAATACTTTTTTCATATTAGCTTCATCTGTTTCTCTTGGGTTAGAACCAGTACAAGGATCAAGAACAGCATTTTTAGCTATGCTATCGCATTTTTGTTTGAAGTGTTCTTCTGTTACTCCGTTTTCTTTGTAAGTTTGTTTAATGCCTAATTTAGCATTTAACTCTTTTACTTTTTTAACTAATGAAGCTGTAAGTTCTGCGTCAGTATTACCAGAAAGTTTAAGCATTCTAGCTATATCAGCAAATCTGTCAGCACAAACTTTTGAATTGTACTCTATAACATAAGGAAGAAGTATAGCATTGCATCTTCCATGTGTGATGTGGAATTCAGCACCTGTTTTATGAGCCAAGCTGTGAACTATACCAAGCAAAGCATTTGAAAAAGCCATACCAGCTAAACATTGAGCAACATGAAGTTTTGCTCTTCCTTCTTTATCGCCCTTAACTGCTTTTTCTATATTATGAACTATCATATATATTGCTTTCATAGCTAAAGCATCTGTTATATCTGTTCTAAGTCCTGCAACATATGCTTCTATAGAGTGAGTAAGTGCATCCATACCAGTATCAGCAGAAACTGTTTCTGGCATTGTCATAGGTATTGAGTAATCAAGTATAGCAATGTCTGGAGTAATTTCAAAGTCTGCTAATGGGTATTTTATATTTGTAGAATAGTCAGTTATAACTGAGAAAGCTGTAACTTCTGAAGCAGTACCGCTTGTAGAAGGTATAGCTGCAAATATAGCTTTTTTTCTAAGTTTAGGCATAGTGAAAGGAGTTTTAATATCATCAAATTTTTTATCTGGATATTCATAGAAAACCCACATAGCTTTAGCAGCATCAAGAGCAGAACCTCCGCCTAAAGCTACTATTAAATCTGGGTTAAACTCTCTCATAGCTTCAGCACCCTTATAAACTGTTTCTATAGAAGGATCTGGTTCAACACCATCAAAAATTTTCACTTCCAAACCAGCTTCTTTTAATATCTTTTCACATTTATCAAGGAAGCCTCCTCTTTTCATAGAAGAGCCCCCAGTAACAATTATTGCTTTTTTATGACCTTGTAAGTTTTTCAATTCCTCCATAGCATTATCGCCATAGTATAAATCTCTAGGAATAGTAAATCTTGACATTTTTTTAATCTCCTAAAATATCGTTTTATTGTTCTTAATTATAACATTTATAAATATGATGTCAACAATATTATAATCAAATACATACATTTTTTAATAGTTTTAATATATAAATTTATATAAGTATATTATTCTATTTAGATTTATTACACAATTAATATTTATTATATAATAAGAAATATTATTATCATATAAAAATATATTTTAAATGTATAAAACTAGGTATAAAATATTGGCTAAATTATAAATTAAATTTTTGAAATAATATAATACTTAATATAAAAAAAGAGCAGAAACATAAATCTCTACTCTTTATATAATAAATAATCAAATGTTCAATATATATTTTTAAAAGATAAATTTAATGATATGGTTTTAAAATATCTTCTATCATAGCAGATATTTTTTCTTCATCGCCTACTTTAGCATTTCTTATTGTTTTTTGAAGCTCTTCATCTTGAATAATTAAAGCCACTAATGTAAGTAAATCAATAAACTCATCATTAGCATCGATAGGTGCAAATATAGAATAAGCTAAATCAACATTTTCATCAGAGTTATATTCTATAGATTTTTTAAGAGATACAAGCATAATTTTAAAATTTTTAATAGATTCCAGTCTTGCATGCGGCATAGCTGTCATATCTGCTATTATAGTATTTCCATCTTTTTCCCTGTCATATAATCCTTCTTTTATAACTTCAGCATCATAACTAGGTTCAAACTCTAACATCTTTTTGGTCAAAAAATCAAACAATTCATCCTTGGAAGAACATTCATTTTCTAAGAATATACTTTCCTTATCAATAAAACTCATAATAATCTCCTAAATAAACTAATAAAAAACAAATTAAAAATTAATTAATCTCTGCTGAAATTCTGATATATAAATTTAAACGGTATATATATCTTACCATTTTCAGCATATTCATTCCATAAACCCTGAGGCGGAGGTTTTAATTTTTTAGCATACTCTATCGCTTTGGAACATGAATTATCAAGGCTGGTTTGTCCGTTTTCTGATTTCTTTAAAAATTTCTCAAATAATATATTACCCTCTTTGTCTATAGATATTAAAACCTCAACTTCATCTGTTCTTATAAGTCCTAAATAATGAGCCTGATTAGGTATAGTAAGATACCAAGAATCTCTTATAGAACCTACCAAAGCATAAAAATACCAAAAATATTCCTGAGCCTTTGTTCCAAGCTGTATACTGCCAGTTTCGCTTGAAAATACAACAGCTCTGTCGGCACCCTCTTCAAAAGAGGCTGGAATTTTAGTGTCTCCTTTCATACCCGGATTTTTAGGTTTATATGTCTCTATATTATCTCTGCTAGTTTCTCTTCCTAATTCTTTTCTTTGGTTTTGATTTTGCAATGTATTATTATTATTAAAGTTCTGATTAGGTCTTCTCTCTACTATAGGACTGTTAGCTCCATCACCAAGAAATGAAAAAACCGAAGTATCTGAGAAAGTCTTTGATGGTTTAACATCAGTCTGACCTTTAGATCTTAAAGTTTTATCAGAGGCAAAAGGAGTATCCTCTTTGCTTTCTTCCTCTTCAACTTCAGGAGTTTCTACCAAAAACATATAATCATCTTTTTTAGCTTCTTCTTGAGCTTCTTGCTTTGCCTTCTCATATGCAAATACGTCCTGCATTATTGAAGTATTAATAAAGCTAAATATAAACACATGCAGTATGAAGGATACTATAACAGAAAATATTATATCTTTTCTTTTAATTATTTTTTGTTTAAGCTCTTTAATTTTTTCTTTCATAAGTAAATACAATAAAGCTATAATTTAATATAAGTATAATTTTATACTAATTACTATAATTTACAATATTAATTTTATAATAAATTTAAACATATTAAATAGCCAAAGATTAAAAATTGTTTCACGTGAAAAAATCGTACTTTTATAAATTTTAATGAGTAATCGTTTTAGTTTTTATTGATAAGCATATATTATTTTTGAGTACTATATCCTTTCACTTCATACAGTAACTGTGTATGGTTCGACCGTGTATTATACAATGCCATACCTAATGGTACTTTCTTTAGTTGTGGACATATAAGCATCATAAAAAACTGGAGCACAGAATGCTCACTCTGTGTACTTCATAGCTATTATTAAAAAAATATTAAATTAAAAAACCATATATTAACAAATTGATTTTTGAAGTAAGTATAATATTTAAGTTCATCAATTTTTTGTACTTTTTTCCGCCGCAAAAAGTATAAAAAATAATACTAAATAAAACATGTTATTTAATTTATCTACGTATATCTAAGTACTGTATTTACATTCTTCTAATTATAGATTAATAACCATTACATAAAATTACTTAATGCAGTCTTAGATTTACTGCAGCAGTAAAAGAATTTAAATATAGAACAAATATAATTATTAAAATTTATAATATACAAATATTTAGTATATTTAATCAGTTTTTTGTAATTTTACTAACTTATAAAAGACTGTATATTATTGTAAGTATATTAAATACACAATTTGTTTCACGTGAAAACTTATAATTTATTGATATATATTAATATAAAAATATCTATAAACCAATGTTTCACATGAAACATTTTTTAATCACACTAATATTGTATTAATCAAAAATTAATATATAATTAAATTAATAAAATATAGGAGAAGCACTATTAAAAACAATAAATACAATGATGAAGAAATAAATACTAAATCTGATGATGAGTTTGTAGAAGAAATTATCAATAATGAAAATAATAAAAATGAAGTTGAAAACGGCGTTATTTATGTTGTAGCAACACCTATAGGAAATATAGAAGATATTACTATAAGAGCCTTAAAAATATTAAGAAATGTTGACTTTATATTGGCTGAAGATACTAGAGTTGCTATTAGACTGCTTAACTTCTATAAAATAAAAAATAAATTATTCTCTTACCATAGCCATTCTTCTGAATACAGAATTAATGAATATATTGATGCAATATCAGAAGGCAAATCCGCAGCCATAATAAGCGATGCAGGTACCCCATGCATAAGCGACCCCGGTGTGAGCATTATAAAAATAGCTATTGAAAAAAATATTAAAATAGTGCCTGTAGGAGGAATATCCGCTTTTACTTCCCTACTCTCTGTTTCTGGTCTTTCTGGAAATACTCTATTTGTGGGTTTCCTCTCCAATAAATCTGGAAAAAGAAAAAATCAATTAAAAGACTTATATTTAAACCATAAAACTATAATAGTAATATATGAATCTGTTTACAGAGTGAAAGAATGCATTGAAGATATTGTTAACATATTCGGAGAAAAAACGGATATTGTTATCGGAAGAGAGCTAACCAAACAATTTGAGCAAATTATAAGGGCTGAAGCTAAAAATATCCTTGATTTTTTTACAGATGGTAGTATACTAAATAAAGGTGAATTTTGCATTATCATTGATAATAGAAAATCTAAAGTATGCGAAGCTAATGCCGAAAATAATCTTATGTAAGGAGTCAGTTATGACAATTGATAAAATAGGCGGCACATCAAATATACAACAAAAATCTAATATTAAATATAATGAAAAAGTTTCTAAAATGGGTTCAGATAGAATAGAAATCTCTAATGAATCTAGAATAGCTTTGCAAAATGAAAAACTAGTTAATATTATCAAAGAAGCTCCTGATGTAAGAGAAGAAAAAATAGCCGAAGCTAAAAAAAGACTTGAGTTATATATGCAAGATGGTGCCTTAAGAGAAGAAGTTTTGAACTCCCTTGCTAATTCTATTATAGATTCTATGCCTTTAGATTGATTTTATAATAGTTTTGAAAAGATCTAACTCTTCTAAAAATAGTAAGTCAGAAAACTTACTATTTTTTTCAAAGTCCTAGTTATCATAAGTAAATAAAATTTGAATATGTTATATTTCACTTCGTAAATTTGTTTACAAGCTCTACCCTATTCTTTACCCCTGATTTCTCATATATATTAGCCACATGATTATTAACTGTATTTAAAGATATATCTAGTATTAATGATACTTCCTTATTAGTTTTACCATCAAGAAGATAAGATAATATCTCCCTCTCTCTTTTAGTTAAATTTACTGAGTTTTCAACATCTTCAATATTAGAGACTTTATTATTTTCATATGTTATTACATTATTATCATTTGATTTAGTATTTGAACTATTAAAAATATTTTTGCTTTTTACTATACTTATAAAATACCAAGATAAATAACCTAACATAACCAAATTCCACCATATATAGAATAACACTAAAGTTATATCCATAGATCCTATATCAGCAGCTTCTCTTCTATATATTATAAGCTGATATATCAAAACTGGGTATATTATTATAGTTATAATGCCCAATATCTTAACTATAAATTTTATTGTTTTATCCTCTATTTTTTTATAATTAAGAATACCTATTATAAATATTACTATTATAGAAATATAAAATATTATGCTGCTTATAATATATATATCAAATCTTGTAAGTATTCCCAATATGCTTAAAACAAAATGTGTTACTGAAACTATTATATAGATAATATTCTCTTTAAAAGTCCATTTTAAATTTAAAAATCTATATAAAAAAGCAGGTATAAAATAAAGCATTAAAGACATAGCAACAGAAAAGCTGAAAAAGTATAATGTATTAAATATATTTCCAGACATAAAGGAAGGCACAGTTAAAAAACTTAGTAATTTAATAGCCCTTATAAAAAGAAGAAATGCAAATGTAAATAAAAATACTATATAATATTTAAGCCAAGCTACCCTTTCTATTATATAATAAATAATAGAAAATAGTATGGCAGAAAAGCCTATTATAAATCCAAATAAATAGGCAAGTAATAGTCCATAACCCAATATATAATTCATAATTTGTTCTTAGCTGGAAAAACTATATTAATCCTTTCCTTATTTTCTAAAGATTCAATCCATATATTGCCATAATGTTTTTTTATTATATTATAAGCAGTATAAAGATAAAGGTTATTGAAATTCATATTTTCATATGATATTAAAGGTGTTTTGAAAAGTTTTCTCTTTACATCTTCTGGTATTCTATCGCATTCAAATGTTATGGATATATCTATACATTCTTTACTTAATTCTAATTTTTTCTCATCATGTTCGCTTATTCCATTAACACCATTTAGAAGAAGAAAATCTTCATCATCATAATCAATTAAACTGCAGGATATATTCAAAGTACTATTTATTCTTATTATATTATATATAAAGGAAAAAATATTTAAAAGACTACCTTTTATTCTTGCTCTATCCATCATAACGATGCATTCATTTAATATATCATCATTTAATGTAAACTTTACTCTCTTTGATTTAAATAAATCCATAACATTATTTAAAACTTCATTAATAAGATTATTTATATTTTCAAAGTTCATACTAAGTTCAAATGAACTTGAACTAATATTATTAAAATCATTAAGAGCTTCCATAGTTCTGCCTATTAAAAAGGCTTGTCTTACTATCGTATTTCTTGATTCATTACAGTAATTATTAGCACATCTTTCTAAATCTATATATTTTAATATTACACTATTATAGTTCTGAACGTCATAAATTAGATTTGATATTAATTCTTTTAATTTATCATTCATATAAAAACTTTGCTTCATAACTACCACCGATAATAAACATAATATATATTAGTAATTATTATAACATAAAATAATTAAAAATGCTAACAAATTCAAATTTTGAATTCATATATAAAATTCATATTATAAATTTTTAGTTTGAATTTTATATTGAAATTTATACAGTATTTTTTATTTTAATTTATCAACATTATCAACAACTTATCAACATTGATTAAATAATTGAATTCATAATTTTTATTTATTATAAATTCAAATTTTGAATTCCTGATAATTTTAAAATATTATAATAATATTATATATATTAAATTTTTTAAAAATTTATTATTATTATTAAGACGTTTATATGTTGATAACTTTTTGCATATAAGAAGAAAGTTAAAAAATATGCTTTATATGATGTTGATAACTTTGTTTATATTAACTAAAATATAATCAATGAAAAATAACAAATTTACTCGTAAAATTCAAATTTTTAATTGTTTATAAATTTGTTGGTAATGTTAATAGTTTTTTATTGTTTATTAACAATTTATCAACTTTTTTCTTGATGTATCTAAAAAACTATAATTTTATATATATTATTAGGTATTAAGTTTTAGTATATGCGTTTTTCGCGAAGCGTGCCGAAGTCCGCCTGCGACCGAAGGAAGTACCGTTAGGTATGGTGTTGGCAAAAACTTTTTTGCGTTTTTATACTTCAAACTCCCTTACCCTAGTGTTAAACTTATATTATTGATATTTAAGATAATTTAATATATAATTTCAAACATGCAATTAAAAGAATTATTAAAAAATTTTAATTTAAAAATAAATGATATTACTGGTTATTTTTACCAGTATGTTAACTTGCCTAAAAATAATATACTTCCTAGAAATTTAATTATAACATTTATCAATTTTTCGTCATATAAAAATATATTAGGTGTTTTGAATATAGATGATGATATGTATTTATTAATTACAAGCAAAGGTAATAAATATGCTGCTTTAAAAATAATAGATATTAATAATATTTCTAGTTCAATTTTTTATGAGGTTAGAATATATGCTGACAATAAAAAATACATAAGTTCTCATACTCAGGAAAAAATATCTGAACATGGTATTAATGATATAGAAAAAGTAATAAATGGATTATACGGAAATATAAGGGACATAAAATTAGAACTAAGAAAGAATACCAATTATTATCAAAATTATTTGTTAGTTTATATTCCTATAGATTATGCTGAAACAAATATTAATTACAAATATGAAAGTAATAAAGATAAATTTAGAGCAAAATATAAAATACATTTAAATTTACATAAAAAAAATGATAATGACAAAATAATAGACTTTTATGTTCCAACAATTCATTCTATATCGAAAGATGATAAAAAGGATATTATAATTTGTTAGGGGATTTTATGGAAAATGATATAATGTCTGGTTTAGAATATTTTGAAGATAAGATAAATGATTTAGTTTCAAATAATATATATATTTCTCCTCCGTCTTTTAGGGTTGATAAGCCTTTATTTTATAAGAATAATAAGAATTTGGAGAATAAAAAAATAGATGATAAAGATATTTTTAATATTGATAATATAACAGATTCTTATTTATGTGATTTAAAAAATGAAGTTTTTGATATAAAAGAAAATATTGATATTAATAAATTTGAAAATTTTAAGTATAAATATACGGCTATTCCATATAATTTATATAACCTTTCAATAAAAGCTAATAGTATAAATAAAGATTATCCTAATATGCTTAATGATATTACAGAATTTTTATATGATAATGGTATTATTCTTTTGGTTAAACAAAGAGATAATTATTTTAAATATTTAGATGGTTTTGCATGTTTTTTAGGAAAATATCCTATTATAGTTATTTATAAACCTCAAAGAAAAGAAGATTATAGAAGAATGTTTTTTACTATAGCACATGAGATTTATCATTTAATTTATGTTTATACAGAAAATGAAAAAGATGCCGATTTTTTTGCAGGAAAAATGCTTGTAACACAAGAAAATATTTTAAAAATATTAAATAATATGAATGATGATAATTTGAAAAAAAATAATGTGAATGAGATATCAATATTTCTGAAAGATAATAAAAAAATACAGGAAAAAATATTTTATGAACTATATAAATATTTGAATGTGTCTATGAGGGTTATTTTAAAAGCATTATTAGGATATAAGTTTATTTTAGGCTCAGAAGAAGAATATCAATCACTTATAGATAATCTTATAAATAAATTTAAAGAAAATAAAATAATAATGTCTGATATTAATATTATTTCTACAAAAGATTTTTTAACAAATAAAAAAACAATTAAGGATTAATAACTATGAATATTTTTACTTTTACAAAAAAAGGTTCTAATACAAAAATAAATACTGATACTATTCTTTTCAATAGTGAGGCTGTATCAGGTCACCCTATTCTTATTAATGAACAGATAAATTATTCTCATTTTATAAATGATATAAGCGGTACCGCTGTTTCACTTATAGCTGACGGACTTGGAGATACATTTGCTTCAAAATTAGCTATAGATATTTATAATGAAAATTTTTTGGATTTGATTGAGCTTGTTGGAGAGCAGGAAGTATTTAATTGGATAGTTCATAACTTTGTAAAACTAGAGGTTGTAGCTTCTAGAGATTCAGCAGATGACAAAGAAAAATCTATGGCTGGAGCTTCTATTGCTGGTGTTTTATATCATAAGTTTGTAGGAACTTTTGTTTTTAATGCAGGAGATTCTAAGGTTTTCGCTGTAAACAAAAACAGAGCTATTCAAGTAACTAGAGATCATATAAGCGGAAATGCTTTGGAAAATTGTGCCTGTGCAGGAGGCGGACATTATATCACTGTTGAAGGGGCTAGAAGAAATCAGAATTATAATTATTTTATAGCTTCTAATTCTATGATTGAGCTTTTATCAAATAAATATAAAAATTCTGAAGAAGCTATTATTGATATAATGCTTTCTTCAAATACTCAAGAGGCTTTGAGTAAGATAAATAAAATTACTGAAACTTCTAATGATAATATCAGTGCTGTAGGATTATTTAATATTTTTGAATAATTTTTACATAAAATATATTTACGGACTTAATTATGAAAAAAGGTACTGTAAGAACTATTCCTATAGTATTATTATTAAATATCGTTACTTGCGGCTGGTATTATATTTATTGGATATATCAGACTTCATCTGAAATAAAACACTTTACTGAAAGAGAAGATTTGAACCCTGCATTAGAAGTAATATTAGGTATAGTTACAGGGGGACTTTATTTTAAGTATTGGTATTATAAATACGGAAAGATTGTTTATAAAGAAATGCCTTTAAAAGTTGGTATGAATAATACTGAAGATAAAACAATGGTTCTTGTGCTTATTGATATTGCAGTTGCTGTTATTTATTTCTTTAATATTTTCTTTAATGTTCTCATTTTGACATTAAAATTGATTAGCTCTCCTGCAAAAGCAGAAGATTTAATTATGCTTTCTACTCTTTTTCCTACAGGTCTAATTTTTATAGTAAACATTTCTTCTCTTATAATGCAGGATAAACTTAATAATATTTGGAATAAAGTTCAGTAATTTTTATAATATTATTTATTACCCCTAGCCTATTATAATTTAATATTATTAATAATTATTGGTTTTATTAATTATGAAATATGATGAGATTATAAAAAAGTTTCCATATCTGTTTGCAATATTAGTGGGTATTTTATTTATTTTAGCGGCTATATTCAAATGGAGCTTTCTTTTGAACAATAACAGCTCAAATTTCATGATGAATATACATGAGATGTTTGGAGAAATTGGGGTTAGAATAATGACATTTATTTTTGGGCTTGTAATAATAATATGCTCCATAATAATTTGGGTAATAAGAAAATAATTTTTGATGATTTTTAATAATGGATATAGAAAAACATTTATTTGATGATATTAACTTCTTTCCCGATAAAATGAGAGTACTGATACTAGGGACTTTTCCAGTGCCTAATTATTCCAATATAGAAAAGTTTGAAAAATTAAGCAGCAAAGAAAAAGAAAATGCTTGGTATTATGCAAGTAAGAGAAGTGAGTTTTGGAAAATAATATCATATAGTTTTGACACTGATTATAATAATTTAATTTCTTCAAAACAAAATAAGAAAAAACTTTTTGAGAAAAATAGGGTAGGTATAGCCGATGTATTTTTTAAATGCAAAAGAAAAAATAAAGATAGTGCCAGAGATACTGATTTGATAATACTTGAATACAATAATATATTAAGTGAAATAATAACAGATAAATATTTAGAGATTATAATATTTACAAGCAGATTTACAGAGAATCATTTTTTCAAGATACTTGAGAGTAATAAAGCAGATTATAATACAGAAGAGAGTAGGGGAGTTTATGATTATTACAATAATGGAATAAATGATAAAGGTATTACACTTGATATTATAAATGCTTTAAGAGAGCGTTATTTATATATTAATAATTCAAAAAAAATAAAACTTGCAACAATTACATTAAAAATAAGCCCTATAAAGGGTGTGAGTTTATATAATACAAAAAAAGAGCTTTACAGATATTATTTAACTGTCAATTAGATTTTATTTTAACTCCCACCCCCTAAATTTTTTAATACTATCTGTTATTTATGAATGATTTTTATTTTTTAGCTTTTACTGTTACTCTGGCTGCCCACCCAAGCGGTTTTTTAATTTAATAAATATGGCATTAAAAAATAATATTCAATAGGCTAAAAATAAATTGCAAAGCCATTAATAATTAATATATATCATTCCGAAATTTGATAATAGCTAAAATTCTATACTTTAAGGAAGAATTAAATATGCGTTATTTATGTTTTATTTTAATATTTTTAAATACATTTATTTCTCTGTTTGCTCAAACTCCGAATACAGGAAGATTAGATCAGTTATTGGAGTATGCTAATACAGGCGATACTAATGGTATAAGAAGATTAATTTCTCAAGGACCTGTTTCTAACTTTATAGACTTCGGAGATAATCAGGGACATAATGCCTTGATAATAGCTGCTTCAAAAGGATATAAAGATGCTGTTCTTTTGTTATTATCTCAAAATGCTAATGTTAATCTTACCTGTATACATGGTAAAACAGCTTTAACTTATGCGGCAGATGCAGGATATGTTGATATAGTTTCTTATTTGCTTGCTAAAAATGCCAATCCTAATATCAAAATAAATGGCGGTACAACAGCACTTTTACAGGCTGCTGGAAAAGGCTATTATAGTATTGTAGAGATGATAGTTAATGCTAAAGCTGATTTGAGAATAACAGGTACTTACAGAAGCGGAAATAATGATGGTATTAATTATAATATGACGCCTTTGATGGTTGCTGCTTTTAATAATCATGATCTAATAGTGAGACTATTATTAGATAAAGGAAGCGATATTAATTATATAAATGAATACGGTGCTAATGCTTTATTTTATGCTATAGCCAGAGGAAATAATGAAGTTGCTAAAATTTTGTTGGAGCGTGGTGCTGATGCTAATATTGTGGCTTCTTACGGACCTTATGGCAATATTACACCGCTTGCTTTGGCTTCTACATTGGGATTAACAGATATAATTTCTTCTCTTTTGATAGGAAAATCAAATATTAATTTCAAGATGAGAGACGGAAGAACAGCTTTGATATGGGCAGCAATTGCGGGAAAAAGTGATGCAGTTAATGCTTTGGTTATGAGTAAAGCTGATTTAAATATAGCTGATAATGATGGAAAAACAGCTTTAATGTTTGCTGCAGAAAATGGAGATTATGCTTCAGTAGAATATTTAATTAATGCAGGAGCTAATTTAAATACTTTGGATAAGTTCAGTAAAACAGCTTTAATGTATGCTATGGAAAATGGTAATGTAGAAGTTGTGGATTTGCTAACTAGAGCAAGTTTAACTTATAATAGATAATGCATAACAAAAATATAAATAAAAAGGGATTGTATGAATAATATACAGTCCCTTTTTTATTCTTTATTGAATGCTTTTTATTGCTGTTTATCAGATTTTTCTTTATGTTTTTTATGCGGAGCAGCTTCCTTAACATCATTAATAAAGTAGAATAAAGATTCTATCTCATCTGCAATATTTACATCATTAATAATACAGTCTGGTCTTTCCAAAAGTTTAATAGGAGCGAAGTTTAATACCCCTTTAATACCAGCATTACAAATAACATCAAACATTCTTTGAGCTTCCAAATCTGGTACTGTTAATATGGCTACTTCTATTTTATTGTCAATGATGAAATCTTTTAATTCTTCTATAGGAAGTATTGGAGTAGGGGCATCTCTGTTTATTTTTTCCGGGTTATGATCAAATGCTGCTATTATTTTTATGGCCTCACTTTCAAAACCTCTGTAATTCACTAATGCCTTTCCGATTTTACCATATCCTATTAAGATGATATTATGAGAAATTTGCTTTCCTAATATACTGTCAATTTGCTCAAGTAAATCATCTATATTATATCCGCCTTTTTTATTTCCAGATATATTAAAAAGTGAGAAGTCTTTTCTCACTTGTACAGATGTAATTCCTATTGCATCTCCTAAATTATTTGAATATGCTTTTATAAATCCGAAACTCTTCATACGTCTTAAAGCATTTTTATATTTTAGTAGACGCATAATTTGTGTTCTGCTAATCATAATATGTCCTTAAAATAATTTTTATATTGATAAATATTTAATATTGTTTAATTATAACATAATAAAGTTATCTGTCAATAAATATTATGGATAAATGTGTTTTTTATATGAAATAAAATATAAATATAAGAACATTAACTACTAACTTTTTATTAGATTATTATTATTTTTAATAATATTTATTATATGAATAAAAGCAAATTTATTAATTTAAATATTTATTTTATTTATAAGTATTATTATTTACTAGTAATATTTACTATATATAATTTTTAAAGTTTATTGTTATAACAGTATCTTTAATTAAATGTGAATAATGGCAGATATAAGCAATAAATAAGTTTATAATAATTTTAGAATATATATATGTTTATCTTATGATGATAGTTATCCTAAATATATGGCAGCAGCAGTTATTTCTATATTAAAAAAATTAAGATATAAATTCAGAAGTAAATTTTTTTCATGATATTATAGTAAAAAATATATTATTATTGTATAATGAATTAAAAGGTTAGGGGGATATTATGACAGATTATCAGTCAGTAGCTAAAATTATAAAAGAATCTAAATATGTTGTATCATTTACAGGGGCTGGAATAAGTGTAGAAAGCGGAGTTCCACCTTTTAGAGGAGAAAACGGACTTTGGGAGAAGCATGGAAGTCAGTTTGCTGAAATATCTTATTTTATGAAGCATCAGAAGGAATCTTGGAATTCGCTAAAAAAAGTTTTTTATGATCCTATTACCGATGTAAAACCTAATAAAGCACATATAGTATTAGCAAATTTAGAAAAAATGGGTATAATGCGTAGTGTAATTACTCAGAATATAGATAATCTTCATCAGGACGCTGGAAGTAAAATAGTTTATGAGCTTCATGGAACAGCTAAATACGCAGTATGTACTAAATGCAAAACAAAATACAAAATAACAAAAGAAATACTGTCAATGGATCCTCCAACTTGTGAAAAATGTGCTTCTGTACTAAAGCCAGATTTTGTATTTTTCGGAGAACAGCTTCCTGCAATAGCTTTTAATTCTTCTATAGAGGATGCTGAGAAAAGTGATTTATTTATTATAATAGGAACAGGAGGGGAGGTTATGCCTGCAGCTCAGATTCCTCATATTGCTAAAAGATCTGGGGCAAAGATTATGGAGATTAATCCTGCACCTTCTAGCTTTACTAATTCTATAGTTGATATTTATATACAGGAAAAAGCTGGTGTGGCATTTACTGAAATAGAAAAATATTTATAATTTTATAATTAATTATGATAAATTAAAAAGCCTTAAAATATTAAATAATACTTTAAGGCTT
Source organism: Brachyspira innocens ATCC 29796 (assembly GCF_000384655.1). Taxonomy (GTDB): domain Bacteria; phylum Spirochaetota; class Brachyspiria; order Brachyspirales; family Brachyspiraceae; genus Brachyspira; species Brachyspira innocens. Next base: position 24,264 of record NZ_ARQI01000088.1, read on the forward strand.
TATTAAATTTTATCAATTATTTATTCGTCATCATTTTCATCAGAATCATCTTGACATATTGTTTTTAAAGAGTTTTTTAATTCATATATGAACTTTTTGTCTTCAACTATAATATGATTAATAAGCCAATTTTTAAGAAAGTCAATAAAATCTTCTATAACCAAATTATCTCCATTATCATATTTATTAACTTCCTCAACAACTTTAATAGAAAAAGATCTATGTTTAGATATATGCTCTTTTGCTACAGAATAGTTTATAGCTTTCATAATCTTTTCCTCATAAGAGAAATGATAAGTAGCATAGTCTATTGTTCTTTTAATAATAGTATTGAACGATCTTCTTACATATTCATTGCTAAGATCACCTACAACACCTGTTTCATACAGATCATTAATAATATTAACAAGTTCTCTATGCTGGTCATCTATTCTTTTATAGCCTGTTTTGTATTTATTATCCCATTTAATCCAAGGCTTTTTTATAGAAACTCCATTATACATTTTGATAACTCCTATTCATTATTATTTTGCTGTGAAAGTTCTTTTAATGTTTCTATTACTTCCATAACAAATTCTTTATCTGCAATTAATACATGGTTTAAAAGCCAATCTCTCAAATATTTTACCAAATTATGCACAGCTTCTAATGAACCATTTTCATAAGACTGAGTATAATCATAAATAGTTTGAGTAAACTCCCTATGAGCGGAAGAGTGTTCTAATAGTTTTCTATATTTTATAGCAGTCATAATCTTTTCTTCATAAGAAAAATGATATGAAACATAATCTACTGTTTTTTTAAGAGCATTTTTGAAAGCATCTTTTAATTTTTTATCTTCTGAGCTGCTGTAGCCTATACAATTATATAGACCGTTAATAATATTCACTAATTCTTTATGCTGGTCGTCTATTCTTTTGTAGCCTATTTTATATTTATCGTCCCATTTTATCCATTCGATTTTTTCATTATTTTCACTCATAATAGAAGAAACTCCTATTTACTATTGCTGTGAAAGTTTTTTCAATGCTTCCTTTACTTCAGCAACAAATTTTTTATCTGTAACTAATATATGATTTAAAAACCAATCTTTTAAATATTTTACTAAATCATCAATAGCCTTTAGTGAGCCGTCCTCATAAGACTGAACATATTTATAAATAGTATTTGTAAACTCTCTATGATATGATGAGTGCTGTATTATTTTATCATATTGTATAGCATTCATAATTTTTTCTTCGCATGAAAAGTGATATGATACATAATCTACTGTTTTTTTAAGAGCATTTTTAAAAACCTCTTTTAATTCCCCATCTTCCGAATCCTTATTTTCCATACAGTCATATAAATCATTGATAATTTCTATTAACTCTTTATGCTGGTCATCTATTCTTTTGTAGCCTGTCTTATATTTATCTTCCCAAACTATATATCTATCGCTCATAAATTTTCCCTTTATTTATTCATATATTATCAGATTAAAATAAAAAATACCTATATATATAATTATATTGATATTTTTTATTTTTTAAAGTAAAAATGAATATTTTTTATTATTAAGTATAGTATAAGGTTAAACCTATGTTAAATAATGCTATAAATTTAAAAAACGCTTGGGTGGGCAGTCAAGAATAACAGTAAAAGCTAAAAAATGAAAAAATAATAAAAAAATAACAGATAGTATTAAAAAATTTAGAGGGTGGGGGTTAGAATAGATTTTTAAACTTTATTTACATTCCCGCCCTTTTAGATTTTAAAAGCATTATTTTTTAAACTGGATTTGATTAAATCTATAAGCAAGCTCTTTAAAAAGTGAACCCGCCCAAAATGTAATTTAAAATTGAACTTTCTCCACGCACGTAGAACGGATTTTTTAATATAGGTTAATTTATAATTATAATTTTTATTATTTATAAGGATAAAGTCAACCGTGCGTTGAATAAAATTATAAAATTAGAAACGTACTTGGGTGGGTGCCTAAAATAACAGTTAAAGTAAAGATATAAAAATAGGCTAGAATAACATAATAAGTTTATAAAATTTAGAGGGTGGGAATGAGAAGAGAGTTTAAAACTTTTATTATTGCTAATAAAAATTGTTCGTCTGTAATTCTCCAGCAAATAAATTTGCTGGACGCTCACAATTTTTATAATTTTTCTCTAGAATTAAAACTATTGTTAATAAAAAAAGAGGCAACAACAGAATATTGTCATTACCTCTTGTACAGCTTTAAATCTAAATTATTATTTCATAACATTATAGAAAGCTTTTTTACCTAAGTAAATAGCTCTGCTGCCTAATTCTTCTTCAATTCTTAATAATTGATTGTATTTAGCAATCCTATCACTTCTTGAAGCAGAACCTGTTTTGATTTGACCTGCATTAGTAGCTACTACTATATCAGCAATAGTAGAATCTTCTGTTTCACCAGATCTGTGAGAAACTACAGCTGTATAGTTATGAGTTTTAGCAAGTTCTATAGAGTCTAAAGTTTCAGTTAAAGTACCGATTTGGTTTACTTTAATCAAAATAGAGTTAGCAACACCTTTATCTAAACCCATTTGAAGTCTTTTTACATTAGTAACGAACAAATCATCACCTACTAATTGAACTTTTTTACCTAATTTTTCTGTTAAGATTTTCCAACCGTCCCAATCATCTTCAGCAACACCGTCTTCTATAGAGATAATAGGATATTTACTGCATAAATCAGCATAGAAATCAACCATTTCAGAAGGAGTTAATTCTCTGTTATCAGATTTATGGAATACATATTTTTTCTTATCTTTGTTATAGAATTCGCTTGAAGCAGGGTCCATAGCTATCATTACATCTTCACCAGGTTTGTATCCAGCTTTTTCTATAGCCTGCATAATTACTTGAAGAGGCTCTTCATTATCTTTAAGAGTAGGAGCAAATCCGCCTTCATCACCAACAGTAGTGCTTAAGCCTCTGTCATGAAGTATGTTTTTTAAGTTATGGAATACTTCAGCTACATAACGTAAACCTTCTTTGAAAGTAGGAGCACCAACTGGCATAACCATATATTCTTGGAAATCGATTGGAGCTGATGAGTGAGCACCGCCGTTTAATATATTAGCCATAGGTACTGGTAAAGTTTTAGCATTAGTACCGCCAATGTATCTGTATAAAGGTATACCTAATTCTTCAGCAGCAGCTTTTGCTACAGCAAGTGATACACCTAATATAGCATTAGCACCTAATTTTCCTTTATTTTCTGTGCCGTCAAGTTCGATCATAGTTCTGTCTATTTCTACTTGATCTAAAGCATCCATATCAATAAGTTCATTACAAATAATTTCATTAACATTTTCTACGGCTTTTTGAACACCTTTACCCATATATCTTGATTTATCGCCGTCTCTTAATTCTACTGCTTCATGTTCGCCTGTAGAAGCTCCTGATGGTACAGCAGCTCTTCCCATAACTCCGCTGTCTAAGTAAACATCTACTTCTACTGTAGGGTTTCCTCTTGAGTCTAGTATTTCTCTAGCTACTATATTATCTATTAAAGACATATTAAAACTCCTTATAAATTAATTGATATATATAATATAACATAACATATAAATTTCAAGTGAAAAAATCGAACATTTATAAATAACTTTAATTTTATTATAAATAGGCTTGTTTCAAGACTTAATTTGTTAATATTTATAATTTTTTAATTATGGTTGGGTTTTGCAGTTGTACCGCAGTTTTTTTTTGAATAGGTGCTGATTTTTTACTATCACCGAATGAAGTTGGTATAAAATAAGCATACATTTTTATAGTTTTAATATATAATTTATACAATAATTAATATTAGTTTTGAAACAAGTTTAATTTAAAACTTTAGAAAATTATTATTT
>NZ_ARQI01000089.1 GCF_000384655.1 Brachyspira innocens ATCC 29796
TTTGGTGTTAGCAGTTATAAAATTGTAGAGTTTAAAGATTATATATATTTAATAGGTTTAAAAGAAGATTTTGATGAGCAAAATCCAAGCGGATGCCGAAATGAAAGTCAGGGACCATTTACAACAAGTAAAAATGTTTATTATAGAATAGATAAAAATAAAGATACTTCTATAGGTGCTAATTGGGAGAAGATTAATACGCCTTGGGGACAAAGAAGCAATCTTAATGTTCGCTATGATAAAGATAAAATATATGTTACAAAAGGCGAAAGAGAATATTGGGAATGGATAAGCCCTCCTTATTGGACTTCTAAAAAAGAGTCTTTTGAAAATGATAATACTATATGGTCAACCACTGACGGCGTAAATTGGCAAGTAGAGCCTAATTCCTCAGCTTATGATAATGCTGATTCGGTATATTCTCGTGATTCTTATGTTGGAGGAGATTTACCACCTATACAAAAAAATATAAGAACTCCTGAAGAGCCTAATTGGATAAAACTTGATAATGGAAGATATTATAAATCTGATAATTCTCCTTATTCAACTTATACAATAAATAACAAAACTTATTATGTTCCTATTCCTCCTTATGAAGAAATAAGAGCTGCTTATGACAGCGGGCAGGAATATTTTACTATCACAGAGGCTCATATAAAGAGTGCTGGACTTAATCAGTTTTTAACCAAGGATAAAGAGCCGAATAAAGATGAAGATTGGACAGTAATAACTCCTATAGACTATACGGATAAATTAATGGTATGGCAGAGCGGAGGCGAAAAAGTAATGCTTAATATTAATAATAAGGCAGTGCAGCTTGTAGACTATGAACAAATAGAAGTTATGTACAATACCATTAAAGAATATTCTATTGTAATAAATTATTTGAGAAAAACAGCAAAAGAATTGAGAGATGGAACTTATTGGAGTGATGTTGCCAATAGTTATATAAAAGATGTACGTGTTGGTATGGAGTATGATGCTAGGGCTGATATGCTTGAGCTTTTAATGAATAACAGAGAATACATTATGCCCGATGAGGCTGTTACGCATTATACTGTGGAGTTTAAATATTAATAAAGTATTTTATATATTATACTTGTTTTAAAACTACTTTAAAACAATTTTATGTTAAGATTATATAATATAAATTATATGTTTAAGCTATATAAATATATTTATTTTGGTTTTTAGGTACTAACAAATTGAGTTTTGAAGCAAGTCTATTGTAATTACCAAAAAAATTCAATTATTAAAAATAAAATATTATAAGTTTATTTTTTAGCTATAATAATCTTATCTGGTGAACATCTTAATAAATCTTTCTCTGTATTTATACGTTAATAATTTTTTATTATATAGTTCTGATAAAGTTTTAATTTCTGTATTGTCCATATTTTCTGTTTCTATGGCATATATATAACTATCTTCTTTAAAACCTTTTATCATAATATTAACATAATTACTAAATTTATTAGTAAGGAAAATCTTAAAGAATATTATTGAACAAGTTAATATTAAGGAGTTTACTATTACATATATTAATATAAACATATAATAAGGATATGTGAAATCTTTTCCGCTTCCTATAAATAAGAATCCGTTTCCCTGCATAATAGCTGCTTCAAAAAGTAAATGTCTGCTTTCAAAATCTTCCCAATCATCGGTTCTATATTTAAGTTCATTTTCATAATAAATTACAGCCATATTGTAGCTTTTAGCAAATCCCTCATATTCTAGTTTATCGTTATCAGCATTTTGAGAGAAAGCAAGTTCTGCCTCATATATAATCTCATTTTTTGTGTTTTCATAAGAGGTAATGATTTTATTGTCAAATACCCAGTTTATCACCCCGTATAATACTATAAATATTATAGCCATAATTATAGAAATAGTTATTATAAAATATGATGATAAAAGAGAATAAAAACTGCTTCTATTTTCACAGCTAAATAAATAAAAGAAATATATTATATGTGATATATAAAATATGAATAATACATGATAGCCTCTTGTAAGGAAAGAAGCGGCTATATTTTCTCTTAAAAATACTCTGTTTAAAGAGAAAAAGTTAGTTATATAAAAAAGCCCTAATATTGATAATATAAAAGGCACTAAATATACAACAAGATAAAAGAAAAGTTCTATTCTTGAGTATCTGTTCATCTTATAGAAAAAAACACATACGAAATAAAATGAGCATAAAAACTCTATAAACATTAATACTCTCATAACATAAGTATGCATATTCACTATCATATATGCACACATTGATATTATAGTCAAAGATGATACAGCAGCTACTATAAAAGTGATATTATATTTTGCTAGTTTTTCCACTTTATTTCTCCTGTTTTTGCTTTATCATATATTACTTTAACCATTTTATAATCCAGTCCCAAAAAAGAAGCATTATTTACCAAGTTATACAAAGCACTTGAAAATATCGGCTGAGTATTCTCTATAATTTTATCACTATAAGGATATGAAGCCATTATTCTTGACAAATTAAAAAGTATTGCTATTAATTTAGAAGAACTTGAAAGCTCATCATTTATTATAGAATACGGCAAAACACTTTTAGCTGCTATTGCTATAAATATAGGATTAATATGCTCAAGCGTGGATATATTTGATATTGAGTGCTCTATCATTTCTCTGGCTTTATCTATAAACTCCTTTGGTTCATATTTATATTCATAATATATAGGAAGAGAAGCTATATAACTTGTGTGCATTATATCCCTTAATACTAAGAGTACAGATATATAATTTATAAGCTCATTATTATTAAGTTCAAATTTATCATCATTAATAATTTTATCCTCAATACCATTGCCTTTAAGCCAAGAAATTGAGATTATCTGTTTTATTATATCATTTTCCAGTATAGTATAAGTATATGATATATAGTCCAAAAAGGCCTCGTTACTGTTTGATCTTCTTATTAAATTGATAATAGAGTCTCTTTGAACTTCTAATGTATCATCTGAACCAGGTATATGAGAAAGAAAATCAAAGTTTATTTTATTTTCAATATATTCTATAAACTTTTCATATGCATCATTTCCTACAAGCACATTATATATCCTAAAAATTTATTTTTTAATATTTTGAAATTATCTTCGGAAACTTTAAAAAAATACTAAATATTTTAAAATATTTACATATATTAGTGATATAAAAATATTAAATTTGTTTGTATATTACAAATATATTTTTAATAATATAAAGAATTGATAAATAGTTGATTTATTTGTATTTTATGATATTTTATTAGTGTAGTTAAAAGTTGGACTTCTTTTATGGATAAAGAAAAAAATAGCGAATCTAAAAGAATAAAAAAAAGAAGAAAGAAAAAAATCAAAAAAATTCTCAAAAAAAGAAGAAAGCAGAAAAGAATTAATTATATAAATAGCCTTCCTTTAATAAAGTTTATGTCAAAAATAGATGATAAACTATTTTTAAAGATTTTTAAAGATAATAGAAAAGGTCCTGTAAAAACATTTATGAAGTTTATGAGCAGAATGGGAGACGGATATATATGGGTTTTACTTTACCTCTTATTTTATATGTTTAGGATAAAATACGCAGCTTTATATTTTTCAAGAGCAGTAGCAGCAGTATTTTTATGTATATTTTTATTTTTGTATATAAAAAGTTTTTTCAGCAGAATACGTCCGTATAAAAAGCATGATAAAGTACCTATAATGTATCCTCCTGATAAGCATTCATTTCCATCAGGGCATACTATGGTAGCTTTTGCGATATCTTTTTGTATGGGAAGCTATAGTACATATTCAGCATTATTATTTTACCCAATAGCCTCTTTAATAGCATTCAGCAGAGTATATGTTGGACTTCATTATCCGCTTGATGTGGTATGCGGTATAATATTCGGTACTATAATAGGTTTTTTATCCAATTTGGCTTTCTTTCATATAACAGGCCTTCCTATATTTGGTCATTTATGATTATTTTTATTTGCCTTTTTTAATCTCTTTTTTATTTTATTTGATGGTATATTATTTCGCTTTTCTGATATAAATATATGATATCCGTTTTTTTCTATTATTTTTACTCCGCCGAAAACAGAAGTTAATTTGTTTTTATACCAATCAAGCCTTTTAGTAACCATAACAAATCTTCCATTTAATATTAATTTATAAAAACCTTCTTCTATAAAATGTTTTGCTGTAGAAAAATCACTGTGATACGGCGGATTTGAAAGTATAAGAGAAAAATCTTTATAGTTTATATTTTTAAGCCCATCGCTTTTTATAATACTTATATTTTTAAAGCCGTTTAATAAAGCATTTTCTTTCGATGTATTGACAGCATTGTCATCTATATCGCACATTACAACTTTGTCTTCTCCAATAATTTTTGCTGCAAGTATTCCTACTATTCCATAACCGCATCCCAAATCAAGAACCTTGCTTTCTAAACTAAAATCAATTTCTTCAAGCATAGATAATGTGCCCGTATCTATTTTTTTGGGAGAAAAAAGTTTATCATCAGTTATAAATTGAAGTTTTATATTTTTTATTTCTATATTAATCATTATTATAATTTTATATTGTTTGTATAAATTGTCAATTTTTATGTACAGTATAAATTAACTAAAATACTTTTCCGATAATCGTAGTATGTTTAAAGTAGATATTATATTAAAAGGAAGAGTTCAAGGCGTAGGTTTCAGATACTATGCAAAGCAAATAGCTGATGAGATGAAAGTCAGCGGAAAAGTATGGAACAATTATGATGGTTCTGTTGAAGTAGTGGGATATTTAGAAAGTAAAAAGGATATTGATGAGTTTGTGGAAAAAATAAAAATAGGTCCTCAAATGTCAAGTGTCAAAGAATCTACAGTTACTATTACTCCTTCTGACCCGCTTATAGATGAAGTTTTTGAAATAGCAAATTAATAACCTTTACTTGAACTAATAAAATTATGAAAAATGTTTTTAAATATGCATCTGTTATAGGATGTACATTCTTTAGTATTAGCTTTGGGGCTAATTATATAGATTATAAAGTAAAAAACGGTGATACACTCTATGGTATAGCATTCGCTCATGATATGAGTGCAAGTGAGTTTTTAAAATTAAATAATATCAAAGACCCTAATGAATATAAATTAAAAGTAGGAGAAACTCTAAAAGTAAAAGAGGCTGGATACAGTTTAGTATATGACTCCGAAAATAAAGTGTATGGTTTGAAAGGAGAAGAGAACAAATCATATAAAGACTATAAAGTAAAAAATGGGGATTCTTTATACGGCATAGCATTCTCCCATGGTATGACAGCAAATGAGTTTTTAGCTATTAATAATATTAAAGATCCTAACAAATACAATTTAAAAATCGGAGAGATTCTAAAAGTAGCAAATAATACTTCATCTGCTTCTAATAACTCATCTAATTTATCTCCTTCTGAAGATAATGTTTCAGAAAAAAACTATGATACATACAAAGTAAAAAGCGGCGACACTTTATACGGCATAGCTTTCTCTCATGGTATGACTGCAAGTGAATTTTTAAAAATTAATAATATTGATGACCCTAATAAATATAAGCTCTACGTAGGAAAAACTATGTATGTAGCAAAATCAGAAAGAGCTGAAAAAGAAAATAACAATAATTCTAATATTCAAAAAGAAGTTGAATACTATACTGTAAAAAGCGGAGATACTCTATATGGCATAGCTTTTCAAAATGATATAAGTGTTAATGAATTTTTAAAAATAAATAATATTGATGATCCTCTTAAATATAAATTAAGAACAGGGGAAAAATTAAAAATATATGCAAAAAGCTCTTCAAATGCACAAAGCAAAACTATAAAAACATATAAAGTAAAATACGGCGATACTTTAGGGGAAATAGCAGTAAAAAATTCTATGTCATTAAAAGACTTACTTGCATTAAACGGATTAAAAAGTAATTATGTTCTTAAAGTAGGTGATACTCTAAAATTATATGATAATGTTAATATAAACACATCATCAAAGCCTTCACAGTACAGAACATTAGAAAATTATAAAGTAAAAAGCGGAGACACTTTAAGTGAAATAGCATTAGCCAGAGGAATGGATTTAGTAGAATTATATTCTTTAAATAATATAAATGACAAATATATATTAAAAATAGGCGATACATTAAAAGTATATGCCAATTCTCCAAAAACATCTACATTAGTTACATCTATCTATAAAGTAAAAAGCGGAGATACTTTATATTCTATAGCAAAAAGTCATAAAATGGATTTGAGAAGTCTTATGCAGCTTAATAATATAAAAAACGCTAATGAATATAAACTTTATGTAGGAGCCAGCATAAAAGTACAAACTGTGAAAATGATATCATATTCATTTAATGATGACAGTATATTACCTGAAAGTTCTTTTATATGGCCTTATAGAGGTATAATAGTTTCTGGATACGGAGTAACTTCTGATAAACTTGCAAACAGAGGCATTAATATTTTGGGAGATGTAGGAGATAAGGTTGTAGCTTCTGATGACGGAATAGTTGAATATGTTGATAATGTACGAGGATTTGGTACAGTTATTATATTAAAGCATAAAAATGGATACAATACTTCATATGCTCATTTATCAAAAGCTAATGTTAAACTTGGAGATATTGTAAGTAAAGGCGAATACATAGGAGATATAGGAGACACTGGTATGATAGACAGAAGCGAGCTTTATTTCAAGATATCATATCAAGGAAGGGCAATAGACCCTACAAAGCTGCTTCCTAGAGGCTAGTATATACTGAAAATTTTTAAGTTTGTCAATTTTTTTATTCAACTTTTTCCCGCCGCAAAAAGTGCAAATATAAGAATAATACTAAATAGTACTAATTATGTTTTATATGTAGGATAAATTATTAAATTTATCCTGAAATATAGCCTTTCGCTACCGAAGGTACGCAGAGCGTGCGGGCTGTGCCTGCTTCTTTGCGGCAATACCATACCTAACGGTACTTCCTTTGGTCGCAAACTTCCTACGGTCGCAAAAGAAGTGTGGTGCTGCGTAGCACACAGAGTGGTGGGCAAAGCCCTGCAAATATCTTAAATTTAAAAAATTAATTTTTTGACAAACTGTATTTGTTTAGGTATATACCTAAACAATTATAATTTTTTTAATAGTTAAACTGCATGTTTTATAACAGTTTAACTATTTTTTATACTAAATATTATTTTTGGTTAGTGGCATTATATTCTTTAATCCATTTTTCCATTTCTGTTATATTAGTTTGAAATTTCTTTGTAAGCTCATCATTATAGTAGAATTCTACATTATTACTGTATAGCACTGCATTTAATTTGTTTCCATCAAGAGTAAAATAAAAATCCTCTTTACTGAATAACTCCATAGTATATACAGCTTCATTCTTACTTTTTATTTCTTTTACAGAAGTAGCAGCTAAAGTTATTAATGAACCTAGAGGATCAATCACAGTTTTTTCATCGCCCACCAAAACTTTATCTGCTATAAAAATTATTGATTGATTTTTAGTGTTTGTGTAGAATTTATTGCAGGCATTTTTGAACCAGCCGTCATCTTTACTTTGGCATGATATAAATAACAATGCTGAAACTGCTATTAATAATTTTATTTTCATTTTTATTCTCCTTAAATTTTAAATTAATTATTTTTTATTCTCTGAAATTAGGATTATGTTTTAATGTGCCTTTTATATAATAAACATCATCTCCTATAGTAAGAGAAGCATTTATATAAAGCTCTGATCTTTCATATTTAAAAGTTGATGTTTTAAATATTATAGGCGTATCATTATTTTCTGCATATACTACTGCATGTATAGAAAATTCTGATGAAGATATTTCAACTATATTTTTTGCTTGTATTTCACTGTTTATATATAAATCTTCTAAAAGCAGTTTTATTAATAAAGTACCATTATCTCTGTATGTATTTCTAGAACCCAGAACTCTCATTTGTGTTTCACCTAAAGAAGAATTATTTTTAGTTATTTGTACAAAGCCCACACAAAATCTGTCATTCCAGCTTTTATTTATACCTGTTCCATATTCAGGCACTCTTACAGTATTTTGTTTTGTATATGATCTTTGATTAAAATAAAATAAACATATTAAAGATAAAGCAAAAATAAAGTGTATATTTATTTTTTTCATTATTTTTTATAATCCTTTTTATATTTTTAAATTTATTAAAAGATAATATTAACCCATTTTTATTTTGATACTAAAAATCAAGGGTTTTACTTGATGTTGTATAAAGTAAAACCCTTTTTATATTTTGTTTAGAAATAGGAATTATTGTTTAATATTTAGGCTCTATAGCTCCTGTTCCATTTATAGCTGGTCTACCAGATGAAGCATGTTTTATTCCATCTTCTGTTACAGTTTCTATAGTATAAATTTCAGTTACAGGTTCTGCATCTTTTACTGTTGTTGTTTTTGTTAAATTTACTTTCATTTTTAACCAAGCTCCTGAAATATTAAAGCTTTCAGCTTCTAAATCAACAGTTACAGTTTTATCAGCAGTTTCTTCTAAAGTATAGCGAGTTTTTATAGTATAGTTATTATTATCACCTTCAACTATATTTTTTGCAGGTATTTTTATAACATCTGCTGTAAAACCAATATTTTTTAATAAAGGCATTTTTACTAATATACTTTTATCAGACTTCAAAGTATTTAATATAAAATTATTATAATCACTAATTTCTTCGTTAATATTTTCGCCAACAACAGTTACTTTATTGCCTGATTGTGCAGGAAACTTTCTATCTCCATAGCTATTATTTATACCTGTACCGTTTTCTGGAATTGTAGTGCTTCCGCCGCCGTTATCACCAGGTCCTGTTTTGTCTTTGTTGGAACAGCTGATAGATAAAAGCCCTGCTAAAAATAAAGTGAAAATAATTGATAAAATCTTTTTGTTCATATTGAACTCCTTTGGATTGTTTTTATATAAACATGCATTCATGTTTATTGCTAGCTATCATACCATTAATAAATATTTAAAATCATTTAAATGTTTAAATACATTTAAATATCTATTTAAATGTATTTAAACATTTATTTTAATATGAATTATAAATCGTAATCTGAAAAAATCAATACAAATTTAAATTTTTTTGATATTTATTCTTAAATGATATTTACTTCATATAAGGTATTAAATATTAATAAAAGCATAATATGAAAATTACAGATTATAATATTATTTATGAAAAATTATTAAAATGATATTCTTAATAAATGTTTATTATCTTTGTTTTTGAAATACTTAAAAACTTATTTATAATTTTTTATAATTATTTTAAATATGATATTATTTTACAAAGCTAAAAGGTTATGCATTAGCTTTTTATTAACTGATTTTTATAAAAACATCTGTATATACTAAAAATTTTTAAGTTTGTCAATTTTTTGTTCAACTTTTTCTAGCCTTCGTTCTGCGGGTTTCGCCAAAGTTTTTGCCAAAGGCAATGCAATTGCTAGAACTTTATATTTTAAATATACGTATTAAATGTATGGTAATACCTAAAATTTGGGCTAAAAATGCAGTTCTTTCACCGAAGGTGTACAGCGTATGGTTCTTTTATATCATGCCACGGGCGGACAGACGTCATAAAAGAACTGGGGTGCTGTGTAGCACACAGAGTGGTCACTCGTGTACTTCGTAAGGGCAAAGCCCTGCAAATATTTTAAATTAAAAAATTAATTTTTGACAAACTATATTTGTTTAGTTATATACAAAACTTTACTTTTATAATTATTTTTTGTATAATATCATTATGAAGAGAAAATGTATTAATGTTTTAAATGATTATTTTATGAGATATTTATTCTCATCTAAAGACAGTAATTTTATATTATTAGATTTTATTAATTCTATAATGCTTGATTCTAACATGAAAACTTTTAGAAGTGTAGAGATTTTAACACCTTTTAACTATAAAGAAAATTATGAAGACAAAGAGACTATTGCAGATGTTAAATGCATAACTCAAAATGGCACAGTTGTTATAATAGAAATACAGCTGCAAGGTAATTCAAGATTTCCAGAACGAATATTATATTATTGGGCATCTAACTACAGTAAGCTATTAAAACATGGTGAAAAATACGATGCTCTAACTCCAGTAATTAGTATTAATCTTCTTAATTTCAATTTAGATGATAATGATAATGTACACTCTTGCTATATGATTTACGACACAAATAACAAAAGATTGCTTACAGATCATTTACAAATACATATAATAGAATTAAGGAAGTTTAAATATAATCTTCTTGAACCTGATTTAAATTGCTGGATTAAATTTTTCACTATGAAAGAAAAAGATAATAAGGAGCTTATAATGTCAGAATTAGTAAAAGAAAAACCTATAATGGAAGAAGTACAAAAAAGATATAATAATTTTATTAAAGACAGACTTATGATGAATGAATACGATAAAAGACAGGCATATCTATATGGCAATCAAATAATGCTGGAAGAAGAAAGAAGATTAGGCATTGAAGAAGGTATTAGACAAGGTATAGAGAAAGGTATAGAACAAGGTATAGAACAAGGTATAGAACAAGGTATAGAACAAGGTAAAAAGGAACAGCAAATATCTATAGCCAAAAGTTTCAAAAATGCAGGTATAGATATGAAAATTATAAGCGAAAATACAGGCTTAAGTATAGAAGAAATAAAAAAATTATGAGTTATTACAGTGTAACTTTATGTATATATTAAGTAAGTAATTTTTTATGAAATAAATAAAGAAATATAAAAACTGCAGTAGAATTTTTTTTATATAATAAATAATTGTGTTTTATTAATTTTTGATAAATCTAATTATAGCTTATAAATCATATTTTTTTATTTAGTGTACAAATCTAGTAAAAACAAATCTAATGTATAATTTTTATAGGATTGGCATAACATCCGTTTTTTGAATTTAAAACTTTTTTTACATTTTATCGTCTAATATGATATAATAACTAAATACACATTATGTTATTAAAAAGATAAAAAATAAAAATTAAGAAATTGTTTTATGAGTAAATTAATAGAAATAGTTGTAAAAAGACCTGTAACCATACTTATGGTAATAGTTTCAATACTTATATTAGGGCTTATTAGTTTATCTAGGCTTTCTATAGATTTTATGCCGAATATGCAGATTCCTTATATAAGTATATATACAAGCTATAAAAATTCTGGACCTGAAGAAATAGAGAAATCTGTTACAAAATTAGTTGAAGGTGCTGTTGCAACTGTCAATAATATAAAAAATATAACTTCCACTTCAAGAGAAAATTCTTCAAATGTACTAGTAGAGTTTAATTGGGGCACTGATTTAACTGAGGCAACGGAAGATATAAGAGAGGCATTAGAACAGGTTACAGATTTGCTTCCAGACAATGCAGATAAACCAGTGATAAGAAAATTTGATATGGACGATACATCGTTAATGGAAGTTGCTGTTTACGGTATTGATGATCAGTCTACATTATATAATATAGCAGATAATCAGATAGCTCCGCAGATAAAACAGGCTAAAGGTGTGGCACAGGCTGAAGTTATGGGAGGATTAAAAAGTCAGATAAAGATTGATGTTAATCTAAACAGATTGAAAGCATATAATATCAATATCAATGAAATAGCTTCTGCATTATCACGCGATAATAATAATCTTGTAGGCGGTCAGGCAGATCAGGGATTTTATAAATATACTATAAGAACTATGGGGGAAATAACTAGTATTGATGATATAAAAAATACCACTATCACTTTAATAAAAGACGGAGAAAATAGTTCTGTAATAAAGGTTCAGGATTTGGCTGAGGTGTATGAGGGGTATGATGATAATGTTAATATTATAAGAGTTAATGGAGAGAATTCTATATCAATAGCTGTAAGTAAAGAGTCTGGGGCTAATACTGTAGAAGTATCAAAAAATGTAATAAAGCAGCTTGAAGAGTATAATTTTCCAGACGGTATAAAATATCAGATAATGTTTAATACAGCAGACAGTATTAATGAATCTATAAGCGGAGTACTTGATGCGGCTTGGCAGGGAGGACTTTTTGCGGTTATAGTGCTTATGCTTTATATGTGGAATATAAGAACCGTATCTATAATAGCAATATCAATACCGCTTTCTATAATAGTAACTTTTACACTAATGTATTTTATGAAAGTTACTTTAAATGTTATATCGCTTTCTGGTCTTGTTCTTGGAATAGGTATGATGGTAGATAATTCTATTGTTGTACTTGAAAATATATTTTATTACAGAAATAACGGATTTGGAAAATATTCTTCTGCTATAAACGGTACTTCAAAGGTGTCTCTTGCAATTTCAGCTTCCACTTTTACAACTATTGCTGTATTTTTGCCTTTTATTTATCTTGAAGGTATGGTTAGCCAAATGTTTAGAGATTTATGTATAACAGTTACAATATCAATGATAGCTTCTTTATTAGTTGCTCTTTTGATAGTACCTATGTTTGGGGCGAGACTTGTTACAAATAAGAGATTAAAATTATTAGGCAAATTAGAAATTCTGACTAATAAATACATACACAGCAATATAAACAATATCTATAATAAAATACTTTCTTTTTCTATTAAAAGAAAATTAGTAGTACTTCTTCCTTCTATGATATTAGTATTTTCTGTTATAATATTCGGTTTAAAATTCATAGGTAAGGAAGGCTTTCCAAGAACAGATGAAGGTCAGTTTATGGTTCTGGTAACTATGCCTATAGGTACTAAGTATGAGCAGACACAGTCTTTCGTGGCATTAATGGAAAATGATATAAGAGAAATTATTAAAGATGATTTAACTAGAATTCAGTCAAGAATAAGAAAAGGAAGCGAAGCAAACAGTGCTAATATAAGAATACAATTAAAAGCAAAGAATGCTGGAAGAGTTGGTGATATCAATGAATATGCCGAGAGAACAAGAGAAAAACTTCAATTATACCCTGCTAGGATAAATGTAATATTGTTAGGATCAATGTCTAGTTCTTCAGGCGGAGAGGCTATAAGAATAGAGATGCTTGGAGATGATACAGTTCAGGCTAAAGAGCTTGGAGACAGAATAGTTAGTGCAATATCCAATATAGAAGGTATAAGAGGAGCCATGGTTGATATTGACGAATCAAACAGAGAACTTCAGGTATATGTTAATAGAGATATTGCTGCCAAAATGGGACTTAAAGTTAATGATGTAGCAAGAATAATAAATACCAGTTTTGCAGGAAGAACTGCAACTACAATTACACCTGAAAATTCTGATTATACTGATATAGATGTTAATGTTCAGCTTGAAAATATTGACAGAGTTACTATAGAAGATGTAGAAAAAATAAGCATACCAGTTAAAGGAGTATTAATACCTTTATCTTCAATAGCTGATATAGTAAAAAGTTACGGACCAAATAGAATAGAGCGAAAAGACAGAAAAAGATTTACCGTTGTAATAGCAAATACTTACGGAAGACCTTTGAATGAAATAATAGATGAAGTAAAAGAGGTAATAAAAAAAGATGTATTTGTACCAAGCGGAATATCTATAAATTACGGAGGTGATTTTGAAGATATGAATGAGGCATTTGCTCAGCTTTTACAAACTTTAATATTGGCATTGGTATTAGTGTATGCAATAATGGCTAGTCAGTTTGAATCTTTGATAGCTCCTTTTGTAATAGCATTTGCAATTCCTTTCGGTTTTGCAGGATCACTCGCTGCCCTTATAATAACAAATACTACTTTAAGTGCATACAGTGCTATAGGCTGTATAGTACTTATAGGAATAGTTGTTAATAATGGAATAGTTTTAATTGATTATATGAATCAGCTTATGCATGAAAAGCATATTAAAGGTGATGAGGCTGCTTTGATTGCAGGGCAAAGAAGATTAAGACCTGTACTTATGACTACTTTAACTACTATACTTGGTATACTTCCTATGGCTTTAGGAATCGGAAGCGGTAATGAAATGTACAAGCCTCTTGCTACTGCACTTCTTGGCGGGCTTAGCGTTTCTACATTATTTACTTTAATAATAGTGCCTACAATATATGCTGCTATAAGAAATAAAATACCTCTTAAAGATTATGACCAAAAAGACAGAGACAGTGCTAATGATTTTGCTTTAAATGATGCTGTTAATAATATGTAAAATATTTAAAATTATTTATTAACATTCTAACTAACATTATAATAAATCATTGACGAATATTATAATTATAATATAATCTTATTCATACAAATTTATTTCGGGAGAAAAGAAAGTATGAAAAAGTTTTTATTTTTTTTAATTCTAATATTATCTCTATTAGCTTCCTGTTCTAAAACAGAAACTAATTCAAATACTAATCAGTCATCAGTAAATGCTTCCCCTGTTGAAAAGACAAGAGTATATGTAAATGCTGATTGGGTGAAAAGCGTTATAGACGGCAATCAGCCTCAGTCATCTAATTATGTTATTTTAGAAGCTTCTTGGGGAGATGCAAGTGCTGATTATAAAAAAGCCCATATACCGGGTGCATTGCATATAAATACCGATTTGATAGAAGAGCCTGAGTATTGGAATGTAAGAACACCTAAAGAAATAGAACAGGTTATGAAAGATTTCGGTATATCAAAAGATACTGCTGTTATAGTGTATGGAGAGCCTTCTCCTGCTGCGAGAGTTGCAACTACTCTTCTTTGGGCTGGTGTTGACGAGGTGCATGTATTAGACGGCAATTTGAAAGCATGGACTGATATGGGTTATGCAACTTCAAGCAGCACTGAAAAAGCTAAACCTATAGATGATGTTGGAGTTACAGTTCCAGCTCACCCAGAATATATTATATCACTTCCAGAACAGATAATAGAAAAACAAAAAGATCCTAATTTTAAACTTGTAAGTATAAGAAGTTGGGACGAGTTTACTGGAAAGGTAAGCGGATACAGCTATATAGAAAGAGTAGGAGAACCTAAAGGTGCTGTTTGGGGAAGAGATGAATTTGATTATGTTGATGATAATGGTAAAATCATAAGTATAGATGAAGCTCAAAAAATATGGAATGAATGGGGAGTCACTAAAGATAATGAAATATCATTCTACTGCGGTACTGGCTGGAGAGCTGCTATACCATTTTTAATAGCTTATCAGGAAGGCTGGACTAATGTAACTTTATTTGACGGCGGCTGGTATGTATGGCAGATGAACCCTGAACTTCCTGTTCAGTTAGGAGACCCTAGAGAAAATACTAATAATTAATTTATAGTATAGATTCTAATTAAAGCGGACATTATTTTTGTATGCCCGCTTTTTTATTTTTTAATATTTTTTGATGTTATTATAAATAAATATAATGACGTTTTCATAAGCTCTGCTATATAAACTATAAAAAATATTAAAGTCATATAATAATATGCTAATAAACTTTCTCTTGAGAACATTCTTAAAAAAATAATAAAAAGTATTCCCAAAACAAACAGAGAAATATTTAAAAACATCATATATTTATTATTATGTATTTTTGATTTTAAAAAATAAAAAAATACAATAGCAGCAAGTATAATTATAATTAATACTATAAAAGATACTGCATTTATTAGAAAAGGCATGTTATAAATAGTTTCAATTTTTTTATTATAATATACAAAATGTCTCATAACTCCCATTTTCTTTTTTGATAAAAATTGTAATGCAAATGCTGATATTACAAATAAAACTTGTATTACTGTTACATAAATAAAAGATATTTTTTTAATCATATAAACAAACCATTTAAAAAAAATTAATTATAATGTTTAATTTTAAATTTAATATATAAATAGTCAATAGACATGCTGCAATTTTGCACATTTATATAATGTTATATAATAATTTAAAATAATATTTATAATTTTGATAATTTGTAATTTTTCGTTACGCAGAGCGGCACTACTGTGTGCTTCTGCAAATAATAAATTTGAAAAAATAATTTTTTGACAAACTGTATTTGTTTATGTATACCTAAACAATTATAATTTGTCAAAATTAATTTTTATATTTTTATTATTTTCGGGGACTAGACCCACCGCTCTGCGTACTACGTAACACCCCACTTCTTTTGCGACCGTAGGAAGTCTGCGACCAAAGGAAGTACCGTTAGGTATGGTTTGCCATATATGAAGTACGCCTCACTCTGTGTGCCGTAGGTAGGCGATAAGCAGGCACAGCCCGCCGCTCTGCGTACCGACGAAGTCCGCCCATGGTGTCGGCAGTGAAAGGCTATATTTTAGTCTAAATTTAATAATTTATCCTACATATAAAACATAGTTAGTACAATTTAGGATTATTTTTACACTTGCACTTTCGCGAAGCGTATCAGAGCTTGTCGAGTATATAAGGTTCTTTTGGCGAAGCCCGCCGCTCTGTGGAAGGCGGGAAAAATAACAAGAAAAAAATTAATAAATTTAAAAATTTTCAGTATATACTAGAAATTTTATATAAGTTCAATAGTAAATAATATTTAAATCATACATTTTTATCTTGTGACTGTTTCAAAATTATATCCTAAAAATGTTTTCCAAGCTGGATCATTTGGATTAGAGGCATTAGGAATTTTTAGAGTTTTTATCTGAGTGCTTGAAAAAATTTTCCCATCAAAAGTTATATTATTTGGAGATGTTCCTAAATATGTAACCGTAATTAATTGAGATCCGCTTGAACCTGAAAATGCACCGCTTTTTATAACCTTAACAGAAGCTGGTATTGTTAATTCAGTTAATGCTGTAGAATACTGAAATGCATTTTTTTTCTATAGTATAAATATTATTTCCTAATGTTAATTTTTCTAATGAATAGTTTAAAGCAAAAGCATTATCATTTATAGTTGTAACAGAATCAGGTATTTTTAATTCTTTTAAATTATTATGAAGTCCGTAAAAAGCAAAACTTTCTATAGTTCTTATAGTATTTTCTGGAAATATAAAGTTAAGCACTATATTTTGAGAAGGTTTTCCTGTAAACATAGAACTATTTATTATACCATTTTGAAACTCAATATTTCTTATATCCATAGTTATATCAGAGACACCGATTTTCTCTGCCTCATCTATTACCAAACATGATACAGAATTTTTCTGAGAATATTCTAACTTAGGCACACCTATAAATATGAGTTTATAATAACCATTATCTTTATAATACTCCTGAAGTCTATCTCTTATCTGACTGCTTATAACATAATCCTCAAGCCCTACATCAATACCGTATTTCATTACCTCTTTATCAAGAATATCAATAGGAGAATTAAAATCAGAACATGAAATCAGTAATACTAATGAAAATATTGTTATTATAATTTTTTTAATCATATATATTTCCTACTCTATTATGATATCATTATAATACAAAAAATCAAGAAAGAAGTTTTACATAACAAAAAACTTTTGACTTTAATTTAATAAAATAAATAAAAAAAAATAAAGCCAAAAGCTTATATTACAAAAAATATATATGTTACTGCTTTTTTACAGTTGTAAAATTAGCTCCCAAAAAAGTTTTCCAAGCAGAATCATTGATATCTGAAGCATTAGGTACTATTAAAGTAGTGAGTTTATAACAATATAATAAGGCGTCATTATTATTTATATCCGTTGGAGAAGTACCATAATATATAACTGTTGTCAAATTAGGGCAGCTTAAAAATGCTCCCATTCCTATAGTTTTAACAGATTCAGGTATAGTTATTTTCTCTCTAGCTTCACTTTGAGCAAATGCTCCAATACCTATTGATATTACAGAATTTGGTATAACTAACTCTTTTAAATATTCTAAAGCTAGAAATGCATAATCTCCTATAGTTTTAAGACCATTACCTAATGTTAATTTTTCTATATTTTGGCAATTATTAAATGCATAATTTTCTATTGATGTTATAGAATCTGGTAATATTATTTCTCTTATATTATACAAATTATCAAAAGACATGCTTGCTATTGTTTTTATCTTATCTTCTGGAAATATAAAATTAAGATTTATAGTATCATCAATAGTTTCTCCAGAAAACATACCAGTATTTATAGTTTCATTTTGAAAATCAATATTTCGTATATCAATATCTATATTTTTAGCATTATTAACTTTCATAGCTGATTTTACTATTAAAATAGAAAGAGATTCCGCTTTACCCATATAATCTTTAGGAATGCCTGTAAATATCAATCTATATGAAGTCATCTCTTCATAATAGGCTTTTAAATTTTCTTCTATCTTTTGGCTTATTACGGCATCATCAAGACCTATATCTATACCATATTTTGATATTAATTCTTCTTCTGTTGGTCCTGATGGAGGAATTGGTTCTACAGTACCGCCTCCAGACTGGTTATTTCCTCCGCTAGAAGAATTACCGCTTGGTGATATAATTTCTGCTGAACATGATACAAATACTAATGCCGACAATAATATCAATAAAATTCTTTTAATCATTCTCTATCCTATAAATTAACACTATTATAATAATAACAAAAATTATAAATAATATAATTTAAGTATAAAAAAAAAAAAAAAAAACAGCAATAGAAATTACTATATTATAAAGATTTTTATTTAATTTATTTTTTATTATAGAATAAATTTACATAAAATATTTTATATATTAGCAATAAAACCACACAAACAAATATAGTTTATAAAAAATAAATTCCTTAATTTTAAATATTTGCCCACAGTTCTTTTATTAGTAGCCAAAAATACAGAAATTGATAAATTCTAATTGTTTATCTATACCCTATGATATCAAATAC
This sequence comes from Brachyspira innocens ATCC 29796, assembly GCF_000384655.1. Taxonomy (GTDB): domain Bacteria; phylum Spirochaetota; class Brachyspiria; order Brachyspirales; family Brachyspiraceae; genus Brachyspira; species Brachyspira innocens. The sequence continues at coordinate 18,800 of NZ_ARQI01000089.1, forward strand.
AAAACTATTAAATAACAAAAAAACTTATACTGCTTTATTTAATTAAAACAGTATAAGTTCTTTATATTTTTAGTATGATAATTATAATATATCTTTTATTTCTACAACTTTAACTTCATCTATAAATAGATTCATCACTACTAATTTAATGCTTTTTGTTTTAGCTTCTATATTTGAAGCTTGTGTCAAATAATAATAATTGCAGCCCTGAACTATTTGATTTCCCAAATAAAGCTCAGCTTCATAATCAAGACCTAAAACATTATGCATGCCTTTTTTAAATAATTTAAGTAACTTATTAGCTTCTATAGAATCAATTATTCTTATAGGAGCTTCATCTTCTCTAGAACATATTATACCACCAATTGGAGAAGCTGAACTTTCTAATATAGTTTCTCTTCTTACTATACAAGTTTTTCCTGTTTCATTAATATTTATCACTATTAATTCATAATAAGGTCTAGGATTAAGTACAGAAGGCTCATTTCTGGATATATAAGCATGATTTATACCATGAACTACTTGTTTTCCTAAATAAAGCATTAATTCTCTGCGTACTCCTAATAAATTAGTTGCTCTTTTAAAAATATCTTCAATATCTTCAGGTATGTCATTTTTTTGTATTACATTTATTTCAAAACTTCCTACCATAATAAAAAACTCCTTAAATTTATTTTTATATTTTTATAAAATTATAAAGAAGTTACATATTATGTAAACTATATATAGTTGGTATTTAAACGAAATATGCAACCGATAACATGATATGTTTGATTTGTAAAAATAAATTGAATAAATATAATATAAGAATATTGATTTATTAATAAAAAATTAATAATCTCTTTCTATTACTTCGCTTATAATGTCATTAGTATAAGGCAGACCAAAGAAATCAACTACTTCAGAGGTTATGTTATCATAAACTATTATGTTAACTCCGTTAGTAGTTTTTCTTAAATTGCTCCTGCTTATCATTATTCTGTTTCCATTTTCAACTACTAAATCATTGTATTTATTAAGCTCTTTATGATAAAGATAATTAGTTTCACCCATTGAAGAAAATACTAGTTTGTTTTTATCTATAACATAAGAAATATTATTGGTATACATTTCATTAGTTATATTAAAATTGGAATAAATGCCTTTTACTACGCTGTCATTAGTGCTGTATTCTCCAAGCATATTTATTACTATAGTATAATCATTAAGATTAGTTATTTTTGTTATATAGTTATGAATATTATCTATGTCTCTAAGATTCATGTCATAAACTCTATTGTATTCGTATAAAGCATTTTTCTCCCAAGTATTATAATTGCTGTCTCCTCTTCTGTCTGGCAAATCAAAATTATCTTTTAAATATTTTCCTAAAAATGAAGTATATTTTTCTACTCCCTTATAATTTAAATGTCCTCCATCATTATAATCAGTCCAAAAATCCAAATCATAATCATCATAATAATGATTAAAATTCATAAAAGGAACATCATACTCTTTTGCAATCTCCCCTACCCTATTAAAATGTCTAGCTTCATCATCAGTCATAGGAAAAGGAGAAGCCATAACTACTATAGGTATATTATTTGTTTTGGCAAGCTCTAATATTTTCCTGTAATAAGTTTCCTGCTGTTCTAATAGAGGCAGAGTATCTTTTATATTTTTTATATTAGGCTCTTTAACAGGGAATGTTTTATTATGAAAAGAATATCCTTTGAAATATTTATAGTGATTATAATTATTAGCATAAGGAACAAAATCTTCATCTTTTAAATCTTTATATCTGTTATGGTATCTATACATTGGATTAATAAACTCATCAAATCTATCTGCAGCAGTAATTTTTAAAGAGTTTATTCTATTTTGAGACCATCTTAATGCATAGGTAGCTGCTACTATCTGATAGTCTACAACATTAGTTCTGCTTGCTGCTATAATATAGGACTCTAATGCTATTAATTTTGGCTTTTGATATTTTAATGCTTCAACTAAATAATGATAAGTACTCCATATAGGCTGACTTCCAGATGTAAAGTTATAAGCTGCAATTCCATATTTATTATACAAAGCAGCTGGATTAATATTATAGTGTACATGACTGCTTCCAAGAATAAGTAAATCTATACTGTTAGTTTTCTGTTCATAAAAACTGTCGCCCTGATATATACCATTCTCATTTTTAAATCTTAATACTCTGCTGGAAGTCCAGAGTAATGTAATAAATACCGCTATAAAGCAAATAATTTTTAATGTGTTTTTTATCATATTATAAACAGCCTATTATTTTTCATATTCAAACTCAATATATATATAAACAAACATAGTTTATCAAAAATAAAATCATATTTTGTTTTTAATATATGGGGCTTTGCCCCAAACCCCAGTTCTTTTATTGGTATAAAAGAACCAAAAAAACTGCATTTTTAGTCCCAATTTTGGTATAATAATATATTTAGTACATATATTTAAAATATAAAGTTCTAGTAATTGTATTTTTTAAAGCTTTTTTGTGCGGAAAAAAAGTTTATAATTACATATAAAGTGTATCAGTTGACAAAATAAAATAGTTACAGTATATACTAAAAATGTTTAAGTTTATAAATATATCCTTATTTTTTACTCAACTTCATCTCAAAATACAATTAACAAATTTCTATATAAATAATTAATAAAACTCTTATTATATAATACCTCCTAAAACTGAAAATATATAAACTGCTTAGGATCAAAACCTGCACCGTATTTACCGTATATTATTATAAAAAATAACAAGAAAAATATTACAGCCCATCTGAAATACAAGCATTGATTTTTTAAAAACTCATAAATAGTTTCTTTCTTTATATACTTAATAATATCAACTAAAAACAAAACTATCAAAGATATTATAAGTATATTCATTTCAAAACTATCTAATCCCAATTTATATAAAGAGCCGTCAAACAAACGCCATAAATCTATTTTTGTAAACATTCTCTCTATATAATAAAAAGCATCATGTATAGTTTCTGCCCTAAAAAATATCCAAGCCAAATCTACTATTATAAATGTAATAATCACTTCAAGAAGTTTAAAGCTAAAACTTTTTACCTTTACTCCAAATTTATTTAAAACATTATTTCTAAACTTTGAAGTAATATCTTCTATTAAATAGCATATTCCATGAATTGCTCCCCAAGCTATAAATGTAAAATTAGCTCCATGCCATAAACCGCTTACAAGAAAAGTTACTAATATATTGAAACTTCTTCTTAATTTTGAACATCTATTTCCGCCCAAAGGTATATAAAGGTAATCTCTAAACCAAGTAGATAATGATATATGCCATCTGCCCCAAAACTCTTTTATGCTTCTAGCAAAATAAGGAGTGTTAAAATTCTTCATTAAGTCTATTCCCATAACTTTAGCCGTTCCTATTGCTATAAGAGAGTAGCTTGCAAAATCACAGTATATCTGCACTGCGAAAAGTAATGCTGATAATAATAGTTCTGATGAGTTATATATATAATATCTATTAAAAACCGTATCTACTAATATAGAAGCTCTATCTGCTATTACCATCTTCTGAAAATAACCAAAAAGCATTAAAATAAGACCTTCTGTTATTCTTTGATAATCGAATCTTTTTATTTTATCCATATTTTGAATTTGTCCAAGCAAATGCTTTGAACGCTCTATAGGACCTGCTACCAACTGCGGAAAAAATGATACAAATAATGCATACTTTATAATATTTTTCTCTGACTTTATCTCTCCCCTGTAAACATCAATAGTATAGCTTAATGCCTGAAATGTATAAAAAGATATTCCTACTGGTAAAATGATATCAAAAGGCTTTTCTATTAACTCTATATTAAATGCTGATAAAATCATATTTATATTTAATAGTAAAAAGTCAAAATACTTAAAAAATACAAGTATTGCAATATTTATTATAAAGCTGAAAGCTACAACTATTCTTTTATATTTTAGTTTTTCTATTAATATACCGCTTAAAAAAGTTACTACAGTAGATGTTCCCATGAGCAGTGCGTATTTAGGATTCCAAAACATATAAAATATATAACTAGCTATAAAAAGACATATATATCTTAATTTTTTTGGAAATATCCAATACAAAATAAGCGTTATAGGAAAAAATATCAAAAAATCGGTAGAATTAAAAAGCATTTATATAAACTCATAATAATATAACTAAAATATACATTTATAACTATAAAAAATAGTCAATAGTAATATATAATTATAATATTTTTTATCATAAAATTCTATTTGATTATTTAGTTTTTATCATTTATAATATCGATATATTTTAAGAGAAATACCACTGTATGAAATGTACTATAAAAAATAAAAAAATATATTTACTATCTTTTGTAATTATTTTATCTATCTTTATATTTTCATGCAGAAAAATAAATATACTGTCTCCAAATATTATTCCTCCGCCAACTGATTTTAGAATACCAGATAAATTAAAACCAATAGAAATATCCGTAGAAGAAAATAAGTATTCAGATACTTTAGTATTCGGAGGATTTAGAAAAAAGTTTTTTTTCAGAGGCAAATGGTATGTACTTGCTGAGCATTCATATAAATATGATACTGTAAATAAAAAATTAAAAATTAATTCTACTACATTAATACTTGAAATAACTGAAAATGCTGAAATAAAAATAGTAGCACAAAATTTAGGTCATAATGCTGAAAGTGCATGGAGCTATCTAAATTTGGCAAATGTTATAAATGATAATGAAATAATATATGAACCTTATAACTATGGTGACTATTCGCTTTCAAAATCAAGCTATCAATATATGGATAACTATTTAAATAAAGATGTAAAAATAGAATATTATGATAAAGTAATATATACAGATTTATACTATAGAAGTACAGACATGCTTACTTGGGCTAAACATGGAAGATATGATAATCTATATATGTATTTACCAAAGCCTACACAATTAGACAGCAGTAAACCTACAAGCTGGCAGGGAAGATTTGGAGTAAGCGAAGCTCAAATGGCACTTGTAGATGATTATATATATGTATATGGTCTTGAAGAGATGTTTTATGAACAAAATCCAGACGGCATTAGATATTTCAATCAGCCTGATTATTATTTAAGTAAAAATAAATACTATAGAATACATAGATCAAAAGATATGTCTGATGCCAATAATTGGGAAGATTTAGGGGAAACGCCTTGGGGATATTATTCAGGATTGCAGTTAAGAACAAATGAAAGCGGTAAAATATTCATAGGAAATGGAGGTCAGATTACTTTAAAACAAGAAAATAAGACTTGGGTTGAAAAATACTCTCCTATTCCATATACATGGGTTACTGAAAATTTTATAGACTGGTATACTTTAGACAAATCTGAATTTGAAAAAAACGAATTTACATCAACTGATTTTTACGGAGATTTTGGACTTGTTAAAAAAAGAGAAAAAACACCTACACCTCCTAAATGGGTTAAATCTGATAATAATGTTTACTATAAAACTTATAATGATTATATAATAGATGCTGGTATGGTAAAATATTATATACCAATACCTCCTGTAAATGAAATAAAAGAGGCATTCGACAGAGGAGAAAAAACATTCACTATAAAACCAGAACATATAAAAAATGCTGGAAAAAATATATTTATGGTTACTGATAAAGATCCTAATACTGCAAAAGAAGAGGATTGGACATTATTAACACCTGTTAATTATGATGAAAACTCTATGGTTTGGCAGTTTGGAAAAGATGATATGCTTTTTAATGCAAACGGAAAAATAATACAATTAGTAGACTACTCAAATATTATAGCTAGAACAACGCTTCAACAAAGTGCTATTGATGAATTAACATATCAATATAGAATTTATTATTCAGAGGGCGACTATTATAATGCTATGTACTGTAAGGCTCAGGTAGATATGCTTAATATGATGATGTTAAATCCTGATTATTTAATGCCTGATGATGCTATTTCCCATTATACTATTGAGTTCAGATTCTATTAAAACAAAAATATTAATTAAATAATATAAATTTAAATTATTATAAACTGTTTATAAATTTCGGTATTTATAATAATCATTTTTATAAATTACATCTATCTTTTAATTGTAGGATTAATAGCATTTCCTTTATATTCCAAATATATATTATCAACTATCTCTTCAGTAAACTTATCATAAATTACCATGTTTATGCCATTCTTAGTTTTTATATAATTTTTTCTATTAATAGACAGTTTTTGACCATTTTGAAGAACCAAATCAGTATAGCTTCCTATCTCTTTATGAAATAGATACTGATTAGAACCTGATGAAGAATATATAAGTTTATTATTATCTACAACATAAGAAACATTTTTTAAATATATGTTATCAATATTAAAATTTGTAGCTATACTTTGAACAATACTGTCATTATTTTTATAATTACCAAGCATGCTAATACTTATAACATAATCATCAGAATTTTTTACTTTTTCTATGTATTCATTTAAATTTGTATACTGCTTTAATTCAAAATTATACGTTTTTTTATATTCATATTTGGCATTCATTCCCCAAGAATAATATTTAGGGTCTCCTCTTCTGTCTGGCAAATCATAATTCTCTTTTAAATATTTTCCCAAATATTTTGCAACTTTATAAGCCCCTAAATAATTTAAATGATGCCCGTCAGCAAAATCTTTAGAAAAATCTAAATTATAGTCATCATAATTATAGTTTAAATTAATAAAAGGAAGATTATATTCTTTAGCTATCCTTTCTGCCACATTATATTTTTTTTGATCATTTTCATTATAAACAGAATATGGGGACTTCACAATCAAAATAGGTATATTATTATTTTTTGCCAACTCTATTATCATTCTATAATACTTATCAACTTTTGTATATAAATTTATTTCATTAGTAATATAAATAACTTTAGGTCTAATATTACTATAAACACTATATGAAATTACACAACCTTTATCATATTTATATTTTTCCTTGCCTTTATAATTAAGAAAGTCTTCAAAAGTAAGTGAGGAATATCTATTATGATATTGATAAAAAGGGTTTACAAATTCATTCCACCTATTTTTAGGTGAACTTACCATTATGCTATTTATTTTATCAATAGACCATTTAAGTCCATAATTATTTTTTATAATTCTAGAATCATCTATATATTCATAATCAAATATTGTAGTATAAACTTCCAAAATTATTAATTTAGGCTTTTGTGTTTTTAAAGCCTCTTTCAAATAAAAATAAGTATTCCATAAAGGTTGTATACTGCCCGCTAAATTAAATGAAGATATACCATATAATTCATATAAATAAAAAGAATTAATATTTATAAAAGAGTGACTGCTACCTAATAATAAAACATCTACAGAATTATTTTCCAATTTATAAAATGAATCAAATTGATAAATACCATCATCATATTTAAATCTTAATGCTCTGCTTACAGAATAAAGCAGCACACAAAATATCAATATAAAAGAAATAATCTTTATAGCCTTTATTTTCATAAATAACTCTCACAATATTAGAATTGGAAATATATAAACTGCTTAGGGTCAAAACCTGCTCCGTACTTGCCGTAAACAATTATGTAAAAAATCAAAAATAACATCACAAACCATCTGAAATATAAGTTCTGTTTGCTTAAAAATTCAAATATACCCTCTTTTCTTATATACTTTACCAAATCAAAAGATATAAGTATAAATAAAGCTATGATTAAAATATTCATCTCAAAAATATTTAAGCCTAAACCATATAAAGTACCGTCAAACAATGTCCATAAATCTATTCTAGTAAATATTCTTTTTATATAAAATATTGCATCATGTATAGTCTCTGCTCTGAAAAATATCCAAGCTAAATCTACTATAATAAAAGTTATCACTATTTCTATTAGAGCAAAACTGAAAGCATTTGTTTTTATTTTGAATCTATTTAAATATTTTTCTTTGATAGGTTTTAATTGTTCTTCTATTATGTGAAATATTCCATGAATAGCACCCCAAGCTATGAACGTAAAATTAGCTCCATGCCATAAACCGCTTACTAAAAATGTTACTAATATATTAAAACTCTTTCTTATATTTGAACATCTGTTTCCGCCCAAAGGTATATAAAGATAATCTCTAAACCAAGTGGATAATGATATATGCCATCTTCCCCAAAACTCTTTTACACTTCTAGCAAAATAAGGAGTATTAAAGTTTTCCATCAAATTAATACCCATAACCTTAGCAGTTCCTATTGCTATGAGTGAGTAGCTTCCAAAATCGCAATATATTTGTATGGCAAAAAATACTGCAGCCAAAATTAAAGCCATGCTGTTGTATTCATAGTATCCATTAAAAACAGTATCTACTAATATCGCTACTCTGTCTGCTATTACCATCTTCTGAAAATAACCGAAAAGCATTAAAGTAAGTCCTTCGGTTATTCTCTCATAGTCGAACCTTTTTACTTTTTCTAAGTTTTCTATTTGAATGAGTAAGTTCTTAGAACGCTCTATAGGTCCAGCCACCAACTGAGGAAAGAATGATACAAACAATGCATACTTAATAATATTTTTCTCAGATTTTATTTCTCCTCTGTAAACATCTATAGTGTAACTTAATGCCTGAAAAGTATAAAATGATATTCCAACTGGAAGTATTACATCAAAAGGCTTATTTATTAACTGAATATTTAGTGCTGACAAAACTATATTAATATTCTGAAGCAGAAAATCAAAATATTTAAAAAATATAAGTATTGCAAGATTTATTATAAAACTAAATGCTACAACAGTTCTTTTGTATTTTAACTTTTCTATTAATACACCGCTTAAAAAAGTTACTACAGTGGAAGTGCCCATAAGCAATGCGTATTTAGGATTCCAAAACATATAAAATGTATAGCTTGCTATGAATAAACAAATATATCTGTATTTTTTTGGAAATATCCAATATAAGATTAATGTTATAGGAAAAAATATCATAAACTCTGTGGAATTAAATAACATTATTTAACTCCCAGAAAAAAATGCAAAAGTATTCTATTCTATTCTGTTTGGTTTGGTTTGGTTTGGTTTGGTTTGGTTTGGTTTGGTTTGGTTTGGTTTGGTTTGGTTTGGTTTGGTTTGGTTTGGTTTGGTTTGGTTTAAATAAATACTCATCATAGGAAGGCATTATATACCATAACAAATAAAAATCAATAATAGATAATATAAAAATATAAAAAATGATGTATAAAGCAATTAAAAATACTTGATTTTTTTTATTTATCATGTTAATTATGACTCAATACTTTAAGGATTTTTTATGAAAAATAAAAAAACTTTTTTTATCTGTATATTTCCTCTAGCTTTTATAG
>NZ_ARQI01000090.1 GCF_000384655.1 Brachyspira innocens ATCC 29796
GGCTTTTTTATAAATACTAGATAACTATGTTTTCTAGTTTTTTATTTTTAAAATCTTTAAATCAAAAAGAAAGTTTAAAAGTAGGTAGGTAAGTAGTTAACCTACTGCAAGAAATGTGCCAAAAAACTGCATACAAACCTACCCACCTACCTACTAAAAAATCAAATTTATTTTATTAAAAAATTAATTTTAAAAATTTTTTGTATTTTGTTGACTTTAAAATTATTTTGTGTATATTAGTTAATGACCATTAAAATTAAAAAATGCATCAAAAACAAAAGCCTGAGAAACTTTTGCAGCATTGAAGGAAAGAAAATATGAAAGCGGATAGAGGTATAATACTATCTTCTAAAGAGCTGTATGCTCAGAAGAAAAATAACAGTTCTTTTAATTTAATAAGCTTGAAATGCGGTACAAGTGTGAATAACTATCTCTCAAATAGTTTCTTTCCTGCTTGTATTTTAATGGTCAATAAAAATAAAGCCTTGTACCGCTTTCTTATAGATTTTAAAAAATTCGTTAAACTTTTAAGTTTGTCAACCGAATGTGCAAAATAAAAAAACGTATAACATAAAATGCCATACGTTTCATTAAGATATAAATATTCTATATTAAACTTGCTTATTTACTAAAACTGATAATTTTCTATTAACAACATGTTCTTTGCCTTTGTTGTTGTAGCCAACTTTTTTGCTTTCGTTTAGAACTTCTTTCATATTTGCAAACAAGTCTAAAGCTTCATCAAAAAGTTTTGGAGCTAATTTATTGAGATGTTTTAATCTAGCCATTAAAGTAACCAATTCAAGGCGTAATGCAGATATTCTAGCAGTTTTATTAAGAGGTATTCTTCTAATAATATCTGATAATGTTGCTGTTTCGGATAGGTGAGGGAATTTGTTTAATACTATCAAATCAATAATGCTTTCTCTTAATTTTCTAAGTTCATTAGCTTCTGTCATTTTTTCATTCTGATGATCGCAGTATAGATGTATATCCTGCAGTCTAGTATTGATTATAGAATTAACCTTTTTCTCTTCATCTTCTAAGATTATTTTATAAACTTCTATCTCTTTGGAAAGAAGTATCTCTATTTTTGTAAGCTCGTCATATAAGTTAAACATAAATACCACCTTTAAATTAATAGTTACTTAAATTTCTATTAAACTAACTACAAATTAATTATCGGCAGTTATTATGATTACTTTACATAATTTTTTTATAAATATTGATTAATTTTCTACTTCGATAGATTTAATAGCCTCAATACATGTATCTCTGTTTTCTTTTCCAGTATATGTAAACCAAGCAAGAAGTGCTAGCTTTTTAGCAGCAGCAGCAACTGTAATCATATAATCATCATCTTCAAGCTCTTTTTCATATACTATGCTCTGTATATTGCTGCTTTTTACTTTTATATCAAGTTCTTCGCCTTTATCTTCTCCTGCAATGTCTATCTGCTTTAATACATATTCCATAATAACATCAGTTTCTTCATTAGCAAAAGAGTAAACCTGCATTGCTATGTATATATTAATATCTTTAAACTCTATTAAAGTTTTATTATTTTTAAAAATATTCATACGCATAGGAAGGCTTATAGTAAAACCTGCAGCTATAGAGTATCTTGCATTTTCTAATCTGAATCCTATTTCAGCAGAAGGCTGATGAGTATTTTTCTTGCTTCCTATAAATTTTGCTAAGTTTTCATCATCTAAATAATGGGCTATATCTATTAATATGTCCCAAGGGTATTTTAATGAAGGATCTTTTTTGTATGCTTCTTGGAAAGAATACATAATTTTTTTATACATAGTTCTTTCTTTGTTATCAATTATCTCTCTGAAAGGATAATAGAGCCATATCATACTTATAAAACTTTTAAACCAAAATTTGGCATTCATCTCTTCATTATTCCAAATAAAGAACTCTTCAGACATACTAAATCTTACTTCTTCGCTTGCATCTATAAAGTCAGTAAACCAATTTTTACCCCAATATCCCAAAGCAGAAAGTGCAAAGTAGCTTTTTTCTATTAAAGGATAATCATAAGGCATAGATATCATAAAATTACTAAATCCATTATCATGATGGGTTATAAGCATTTGAGCATAATTTGCAAGTGAGTTTATAAAAAACTTTTTTAACTCTTCAAAATTCCTATTTCTGAAATAACCGCTAGGATCTTTATGGGCATCATTTTCTTTAAACTCAATATCAAGTCTTCTAGCTATTCTGTCCAAAACCCCTACTATAAATCTATGATATCCAGCTCCGAAAGTTCCAGTACTTATAGTTATAAATAAAGTATCAGTTTTAAACTCAAAATATATAGGGTCTGAAGACGGGTGAAATGAATATATAAGAGTACTGCCGTCTTCTATTATAGAGAACTCTGAGAGCATAACAAGCGGATTAATATTAACTTCATTTAAAGAAGATACTATAGCTTTGAATAATCTGTCTTGGGTAGGGATAACCCTTCTATTATCAAATCTGGCCGAAAGTAAAAACTCTATATTCATAATTTTTAATAATATTCTACTTATTATAATATTTACAGTATAATATAATAACATTTTTTTTTATTTTAGCAATATATATTTGATAAACTTTTTACATAATAGTAAATAATTATACTATAATTATTTAGTTTTAGGCTCTCATAAATATAAGTATTGTATTCGTAATAATTGATACAATTAAAATATTTTTATGATTAAGTAATAAAAAATATACGCTTTATTACTTGACTTTTTTTATGTATCATGTTAATATAAATACATAATTTTGAAACGAAAGGGCGATTAGCTCAGCTGGGAGAGCGGGTGCCTTACAAGCACTAGGTCGGCGGTTCGAGCCCGTCATCGCCCAATTTCTCTTTCTTCCCGTTCTATATTGATAAATCTTCCTATTAAATATGATTTTTTTAACGATAATGAATTTGAATTAATTTTTAAACTATGTTAATATAATAAATTATGTTAACTAAAAATATATTATAGAGTTAGTAGAAAATATTATGACCGTTTTACAATATGTATTAGTAATAGCAGTTATATTGGCTGTATTAGCACTTATGAGCTTTATCATAAAAGCTAGTTCTAAATACAAGTTTATTATGATAGCATTTATTATAGTAATTGTCTCTTCTATTTCTGCTGTAGGTATTATATATATTAATAATACAAAAAGTATGATGCCTAATCTCTCTCTTAATTTAAAAGAACAGCAAATTCAAGAAGAGAAAAAAAAAGTAAGAAAGGATATTATAATAAGACCTGGTGCTTTGGAAACTATAGCTCTTCATTTAGCTTATTCAAACAGAATATCGCCTCCTATTATTAAAAACAGAGAGCTTGGTTTTTATTTAGACGGTATATGGTTTAATTGGGCTAACGGCAAATTATTAACTGATGAAGATATGTCAAATCAGGATGCATATATACCTTTTGGTTTTTATTCATATACTGTGGACGGAATGCCAGAACTTCAGGAAGAAACTCCTGAGAGAACTAAAGAACTTCAGGACTATTATAAAAAAAGGGTAAATAATACAAAATATATTAATAATAAATTTTTAGATACTCTTTATGACGGCACTAATGAACGTTCTTTGGTGAAGCATATAAGCACAGAAAGTATATTGGGCTATAAAGTAAGAGTGCATGATTATGTATATGAACCTCTTTCTAATGTGAGTATAGAAGTTAAACTAATGGCACAGACTAATCAGGAAGCCAAAGAGTTTTTGGATTCTTTAAAAATTGTAAGCGGATATGTTTGGAAAATTATTTCAAAGAGTGCAAGCAGAAGCTATCATAGTTATGGGGTTGCTTTCGATACTTTGCCTAAAAAAAATAACGGAAAGCAAATTTACTGGGCTTGGACTAGGGTTAATAATAAGGCTTGGTATGCTGTGCCTTATGAAAAAAGATGGCATCCTCCTAAATCTGTGGTAAAAACATTTGAGAAATATGGTTTTATATGGGGAGGAAAATGGCATAATTATGATACCATACATTTTGAGTACCGACCTGAACTTATTATATATAATAATCTTAAAAATGATGAAGATACTGCTTATGAACTTATAGAAAAATATGGTATATTCTAATTCTTAAAGAGTAATTATAACATGACTGACAATATTATATTTAATGAAAATATAGAGCAATTAAAAAAAAATAAATATAATTTTAGAGCTGTAACAAAATTAATTAATTATAATTTAAAAGATAATAAATACCAATTAAAACCTGCAAAAAATAATCTTTTTAGTGTATTTTATAATAATAAACCTCTCACTTCAGCTTATGCTCCTATGGAAGAGGCCAAAAGATTAATAAATCAGTTTGTTAAAGATAATAATGAACATATAGGAATATTTTTGTCCATCGCTTCATTTTATCATATAGAATATTTCTTGTCTTTAAATAAAAATAATAAAGCTATAATAATAGAAAAAGATATTGATATAGTAAAACTTATATTAGAAAATATAAAAGAGAAAAATTTAGAAAACATTATAATAATATTAAATGAAGATATAGGAAGCATATATTCTTTTTTTAATTTTTATATGAATGAAAACGATTCAAAAAAGATTATATATATAAGACATGTAAGAGCTTCAAATATTAATTCTGAAAGTACTAAGTATTATGATGATGTTAATATATGTTTGGCAAACAGTATAAAAGAAAAATTGATGTCTTTAACTTCTAATTATTATTTTGCTCCTATATGGGCACGCAATATATTATACAACATGCATTTTAGCCAAGGATATTCTATAAAAACATATCATAATATTTTAAATAAAGAGATTCCAGTACTGCTTGTATCTGCTGGGGCATCTATAGATAATTATATAGAAAAAATAAGAGAATTATCTAAAACTCATTTTATTATAGTATTGTCTCATGCACTTAATACTTTGATAAAAAATAATATAAAACCAAATGCAGTAGTTTCTACAGACGGTGGTTTTTACTCTTCTATATATCTTACCGAGATCCTAAAAAAAGAAAATAATGATATTAATATATTTACCACTCATAGTGCCTATCCTTATCCTCTTACTCATATTGATGATGAGAGAATATTTTATTTTTCGCATGATGAAAGTCTTGAGAAAATACTTTATCCTATAAATGATGATATGGATAATAATATTTATTTTTATATGGAGGGCAGTGTGGTAATGCCTGCTTTAAGAGTAGCTTATATGCTTAATCCAAAATACATACTTCTTGCAGGATGCGATTTTTGTCATGCCGATGATAAAAGTCATTCATCATATTCAAATGCCTCTGCCTTTGATTATCTAAACAGCAGCAAATTAAAAACTTTTGAAACCTATAAATATAAAAGACTTAATGATAATCAGAAGATTAAATGCTATGATAATATTTATAGAAATACATCTTCTTCTCTTTTAAGCTATAAAAATCATTTTGAAAATTTAGTTTTGGAAATTTCAAGTATGACTGATATTTTTACTTTAACAAAAGAATCTGCTGAAATTAATAATGTAAAAATATATAATGAGAATAATATATTAAATAATAATAATCTTAAAAATATAAAAATAAAAAATTATATAAGAGAAAATATAGATAAAAAAAATCTTATAAAAAAAATAAATGAGTTTATAGATGATGTTAATAATAAAAATAATATATCAGAATTAGGTTATTTAATATCTCCTTGGCATATTGATAAATTTGAAAAATCTATGATAAGCTATGATGAATTAAAAGATTATTTTAATAAATGGTATAATGAAATAAAAAGATTGATTTATTAGAGATTATTTTATTTCTAATATTTTTTAATAAATTAACGAGAATATTATATATTAGTAAACATAATATATAGTTAAAATAAAAAACAGGAGAATGTATGAGAAAAATAGTAATTATATTCATATCTTTGCTTATAATGAGTATTGAGCTTTTTCCTAAAGCTGTAACTACATATTATAATAATTGGAAAGTAAGAAAAATAACTTATGATAATACAGATACAAAAACTGTTACAATGACTATGAAAAGCAATAATGATTTTGAAATATACATAGCTTCAAGGGGCAATCAGTTTAGTATAAGTATTAACTGGTATAAAGATGCTATAGATGAAAATACTCCTATAGTAGAATATAGTTTTGATAATTCAGCGTATAATTCTGTAGAGCCTATTATGAGGTCTTCAAGTGAAAATTTTGATATACTGTATACAATATCTCCGTCTTTCGGAATTATTCAGGAAAAAGAAATTGTTGATTTTTTTAGAAAATTAATAAAAAGTAAAAGCCTTTCTATAAGGCCTAATAATTACGGAGAAAAGTACACTATTAATGTTACAGGTTTAAAAGAAGCTATAGAAGAAACAGATTTTTCAGGTACTTTATTTGATAAATACAAAAATGAAATATTGAGATAATATAGTTATTGATATTTATTTATACTTATGATAGTATTATTATACCTATAACGGGTATAATAAATTAAGGATAAATAAAAATGTTGAAATCTATTAATGTTGAAGAAGCTGTAAACTTGATAAAATCAAATGATGATATTCAGCTCATTGATGTAAGAAGCCAAATGGAAATTGATATGAGCGGAACTATAGAGGGAAGTATATTAGTGGATTTGAATGATCCTAAAAGTGAGAAATTAGTTAATAGTTTAGATAAAGAAAAAAAATATTTGCTTTACTGTGCAAGCGGAAGCAGATCTATATTACTTGGAATATATATGGATAAAAGCGGTTTTTTGAAAGTATATAATTTGAAGGATGCAGGATACGGTCAATTAGCTATTGCTTTAAAAGATATGGGAAAATGATATAAATAAAGTTTAAGCTGTTTTTTATCAATTTTCTTTAAAAATGTTATATTTAAAAGGCAATAATATTAAATTTGAAGGAAATATAATAAAAATGGTTTATGAAATATTTTCTAACAGACTTTCTATAGGCATTATATCATATGTAGTGTTTATTATATCAGCAAGTATGCATGAATATTCTCATGCCAAAACAGCATATACTCTAGGCGACAGAACAGCTATGAGACTAGGAAGGCTTACCATTAATCCATTAGCACATCTTGATATATTGGGTTCAGTTGTTCTTCCTTTGATTGCAGCGGTTACTGGAATTCCAGTTATAGGCTGGATGAAAGCTGTACCAGTCAATCCTCATAATTTTAATAATTTTGAAAGAGATCAGGCATTAGTTTCATTTGCAGGTCCTTTTGCCAATCTTATTATAGCTGCAGTATCATTTATTATAATAAAAATACTCACATTTACAGCAGACGGAACTTTTATAATATATAAAATTATGATGTTTTTAGAGCAGCATGATAATATGCTTACTGATATAATGCTTAATGCTTTGCCTATAGTTTTAACTATGCTTTTCATGTTTTATATGATTAATATAATGCTTATGTTTTTTAATCTTTTGCCTTTTCCGCCATTAGACGGAGGCTGGATACTCAGATTTTTCTTATCGCCTAAAGGAAAAAGTACTTATGATAAAATATATCCTTATGGTTTTTTGATTCTTTATGCTTTATTATTTGCTGGAATATTGAGAACTGTACTTGGTTTTATACAAACTGTTTCTCAGCATATGCTAGGAAAAAGTATTAACATTATATTTTCTATTTAAAATATATTAAACTAAAAATTTTTAAGTTTGTCATTTTTTTGTTGTTCTTTTTTCCGCCTTCGATCTGCGGTCTTCGCAAAAAGAACCTTATATCCTCGACAAGCTCGGATACGCTTCGCGAAAGTGCAAGTATTAAAATTATTATTAAATTGTACTAATTTATGTTTTATATGCAGGATAAGTTACTAAATTCATTTTAAAATGTAGATTTTTTGCTTTTTTGTGGCACTCCGAATGCGGACAGCGTCACAAAAGAACTGTGGGTGTTACGTAGTACGCAGAGCGGTCACGCTGTGTACTTCGTAAGGGCAAAGCCCTGCAAATATCTTAAATTTAAAAAATTAATTTTTTGACAAACTGTATTTGTTTAGGTATATACTATTTCAAAAGTATTTATAATTTCATGTACCACCCATGCAAAGTATCTTCGCTAAAACCACGATAAAAAAATAAAAGCATTAAAAATTAAAACGGTATTATTAGTCATTAATTAATTTTTAAAACAAGTAATTAAAAAATCAAAAATAAATATGCCTTATTGTAAAAAACGCCTTATTAAAGTATGATTTTCTGTAATGAATAGGAGTTTTTTATTATGGCACTTTTAAAATATAGGGATTACGATAAATATGTATTAAAATTTTTTTACGAAGTAAATAAACCAATGCATAGAAAAGATACATATGATAAATTAAAAGAGTATACAAGTACATCTGATGAAGATTTTAATATCATATCAGAAAATGGGTATAATAAATTTAATTCAAGAGTACATTGGTCTTTATACATATTAAAAAAAGCTCAGTTAATAGAAAACGTAGATAAGGGAGTTTATCAAATAACTGACTTCGGAAAAAAATTCTATGAAGAAAATCCAAACTTTGACTTCAAAACTTTAAAAGAAAAAACACCCTATTTAGAAAACAGCAAAAATAATTCTGATATAGATGATATTGAAGAAACAGAAGATGAAAACAGAAACGAAATAGAAAAAAGCATTGAAGAGTATTATGAAAGCGTAGAAAAAGATATACTTGACAGGCTTCAGAGTATGGGAGAAAGCTCTGTTGATAAAGGCACTAAATTTGAGAATATATGCTTGGAACTGCTTGAAAAAATGGGTTATGGTAGAAAGTACAGAACTGGAGGAAGTGGAGACAGAGGAATAGACGGTACACTTACTATGGATAAATTCGGTTTTGACATCATAGGTGTACAATGCAAATGCTATAAAGAAAATAATAAAGTTAATGATACTGAAATAACTAAATTTGCCCATGGGCTTAAAAATGTTAATGGCATAAACAGAGGAATATTTATAACAACTTCCGATTATACTCAGCAGGCTAAAAAGGTTGTAGAAGAATTAAAAGATATAAAAATAATACTTATAAACGGATACAGACTTGCTAAATATATGCGTGAATATGAGATTGGAGTAAAAGTGCTTGAAACTAGAAATATTTATGATGTTATAATTTAGATATTATAATTTAAAAGTTTTCAGCATATGCTATAATAAGTCAAACTTAAAAATCGGAAACATGCTATGGAAGAGTTCAAACTTATAGAAAAAATAAAAAAATTAACAGAATATAAAAATACAAATAATCTAAATATAGGCGATGACTGTGCCGTTATAAAAGATATAAGCCAGTGTAAAGATATTTTGGTAACTTCTGATATATTAGTAGAAAATATACATTTCTCTTTAAAATATTATTCTTTTTATGATGTAGGATATAAGTCTGCTCAGGCAAATATTAGCGACATTATATGTAAAGGGGCTTATCCCAAAAATGCATTCGTATCACTTTCAATACCAAAAAAAATTAATGATGAAAATATACTCGAATGGTACAATGGTTTTTTAGATGCATGCAAACCTTATAATATAGAAATCTCAGGAGGAGATACTACAAGTTCCAATGATTATTTTTTTATATCCATAACATTGATAGGCATTATAGAAAAAAATAAATCTATACTCAGAAGCAATGCTCAAATAGATGATAATGTTTATGTATTAGGCTTTGTAGGTGAAAGTGATTTAGGGCTTAAAAAACTTTTGGAAGGCAATTATGATTATAGCGATGAAAGTATAAAAACGCATTTAAGACCGACACTTTTTTATGATAAATGGCAGGAGATTATAAAAAAATACAAAATAAACTCTTCTATAGATATAAGTGACGGACTTTTACAAGACGCCTCTCATATTGCTGAAAACTCTAATAAAACTATAGAAATATACGGATCTTCCAATTGGTTTTTAGTTAATAGATTTTTTGATAAAGAAACTACAGAAATCAAACAAAATAAAGTATTAAAATCCATTCTTACTGGCGGAGAAGATTATGCTGTTATATTCACATCAAAAGATGAAATACCAGAAGAAAATAATTTAATAAAAATTGGTAAGGTAAAAGAATATTCTAAAAGCTTTATAAAGTTCATAGACAGTAGTAATAAAGAAGTACATTTTGATTCATTGGGTTTTGTACATTATTAAATTATTAGTTAATATTAACATAAATAAACTTGTAAAATTAGTTTTTAATTATATACTATATTGCAGTTGATATTAAATAATTTAAGGAGATAGAATATGAAAGAAGTAGTTATAGCCAGTGCGGTTAGAACACCTATAGGAAAATTTTTAGGTTCATTTTCTAATACATCAGCTGTTGAATTAGGAACTATAGCAGTAAAAGAAGCTTTAAAAAGAGCAAATATAAAACCAGAACAGGTTGATGAAACTTATTTTGGATGTGTTATACAGTCAGCCCTTCTTCCCAATGCAGCAAGACAAATATCTGTAAATGCAGGAATACCTGTAGATAAGCCTGCACTAACAATAAATATACTATGCGGTTCTGGACTTAGAGCAGTATCAATGGCAGCACAGATGATTAAAGCTGGAGATGCTGATGTAGTTGTTGCTGGAGGTACAGAAAATATGAGTATGGCTCCTTACACTTCAACAGGTATGAGAATGGGGGCAAGAATGGGTGAAACTAAGATGCAGGACACTCTTTTAAATGATGCTCTTATTTGTGCTTTTGAGCATTATCATATGGGAGTTACCGCTGAAAATATTGCAGAACAATGGGGAATTACAAGACAAGAGCAGGACGAGTTTGCCTGCAGAAGTCAGAACAGAGCAGAAGCTGCAATAAAAAGCGGAAGATTTAAAGATGAAATAGTACCTGTTACAATAAAAACTAAAAAAGGTGAAATAGTAGTTGATACTGATGAACATCCTATTTTTGGTACAACTATGGAAACTTTAGCTAGATTAAAACCTGCTTTCAAAAAAGACGGTACAGTTACAGCTGGAAACGCTTCTGGTATTAATGATGCTGCTTCTGCTTTAGTAGTAATGTCTAAAGAAAAGGCAGAAGAGTTAGGAGTTAAACCTATGGCTAAAATATTGGGTTATGCTACACATGGAGTTGAACCTAGAATAATGGGTATAGGACCTATAGAAGCAAGCAGAAAAGCTTTAAAAATGGCTAATCTTAAAGTAGAAGATATGGAATTAATAGAAAGTAATGAAGCATTTGCTGCTCAGTCCATTGCTGTTGCTAGAGAGTTAAAGTTTAATATGGATATAGTTAATGTTAATGGAGGAGCTATAGCTTTAGGTCACCCAATAGGTGCTTCAGGAGCTAGAATACTTACTACTCTTTTATATGAAATGAAAAAAAGAGGAAATAAAAGAGGACTTGCTACACTTTGTATAGGTGGCGGTATGGGTACTGCTTTAGTTGTAGAGATGTAATAAATTATATAAATTTCATAATAATAAAGGGTTAAAGCTTAATTGCTTTAGCCCTTTTATAAAACTATTTAAATTAATCTTTTATGTATAAACTTATAAATATATTATACATATACTTGCATATCATAAAATTAATAATAAATCCAAAACAAAATTATATTAATTATTAAGCTTGTTTAAAAACTAATTCTTTTGTAAGTACTGTTAATACCAATTTCTATGATATCACAGAAAGCATGATTATTATAAATATTATAAAAATACTTCTAATAAATACATATATTTGACGATAATTCATACTTATAAATAAAGGAAATATTTTTATGCTTAAATACGATTCTAAAGAAATACTAGATTATATAATAAAATGCAGAAGACAGTTACATATTATACCAGAAATAGGAAATTATCTGCCAAAAACGAAAGAGTTTGTAATAAATGAACTCAATAAGTTTAAAAATATTAAATACACAGAAAATAAAAAAGACTCTGGAATAATAGCCTATATAACAGGCGAAAATAATACAAAAACAGCGGCATTGCGTGCCGATATGGACGCTTTGCCTATAAAAGAAGAAACAAATTTTGAATACAAATCCTGCAATGGCAATATGCATGCCTGCGGACATGATGCTCATACTGCTATTCTTTTAGGAGCTTGTAAAATACTTAATGATAATATAGATAAAATTAAAGGAAATATTAAATTTTTGTTTCAGACAGGCGAAGAGACTGGAAGCGGTGCTAAAATAATGATAGAAGAAAATGCTCTTAAAGATGTAGAAGCTATATTTGGAGTACATGTAGGAAGTTTTGCCCCAGAAGCTCCTAACGGTGTTTTTGTTATACAAGAAGGTCCGATACTTGCATCTACTGACAAAATAGTTATAAAAATAAAGGGAAAAGGAACACATGGGGCTTATCCTCATGCTGGAAGCGACCCTATAGTTATGGCTGCTGAAATAATAAATGCCCTTCAAACAATAATTACCAGAGAAATAGAGGCAAGTGAAACTGTTATACTATCTCTTTGCAAAATTAACGGAGGAAGTGCATTTAATATTATACCAGATTCAGTGGAAATAGAAGGAACTATAAGGACTTTCAGTAATGATGTACGTGAGTTTTTTATAAAAAGAATAGAAGAAAAATCAAAACTTATAGCACAGTCAATGAGAGGCGAAGCTGAAATCAATATAATAGAATATTCCTGCGTTACATACAATGACAGAGAAATAACAGAAAGTATAAAAAATGAAGCTTTAAAAATATTTTCAAAAGACGCTGTATGGAATAAATATTATAAACCTAGTTTGGCTGGAGAAGATTTTTCTTATTATACAAAAGAAATTAAAGGCTGTTTTGCATTATTTTCAACTGTTACGGATAAAAAAATTCCAAATCATAATAGTAAATTTGAGATAGATGAAAGCAAACTTAATATGCCTTCAGAACTTATGGCTAATTGGGCTTACAACTTTTTAAATAGCTGATATATGTATAAAAACTTGATTTAAGCATTTATTTTTATATACTACTATAATATAGTATGTAAAAAAGGATTTATTTATGTCAATTAATCAAGAGTTAGCAAATATCATTTCAAATTTGGACGATAATAGTCTTTTAAACAATTCTCTTCAAATAAAAGAATTACTCTATTCAGGTGCTGTACTTGATGATGCTTTAAGCGAAGCATTATTTGTTTCATCAGTAGAATTGCTAGAAAAAATAAAAACAAACCCTAATGACTATACTATAAGCAATGAACAAATTGCAGCTATTAATAATATAATAAGCAAAATGGAATTGTCATTTATGGATTTAGAATAACAAATAATATTTATTTTTTTATAAATCCAGATACAAAACCTTTTATAAAGAAAAAGCCATAAGTTAAATGCGATAAAAATATACCTATAGCCTTACAAAAACCTTTTATAGGCGATAATGTACTAATCCAGCTGCCTATCAGACATAAACAGTAAAAACTATGGGGAAAAAGAAGCAAAGCTAAAAATATATTTTTATTAATAGTTGGTATATAATTGTTTAAAAGTTTTGGCAAATCAAAATATAATGCAAAAGGTACAAATATAGTATAGAGCAAAAACACCGAAGGTATAAAGTATGATAAACTTAAAGAATTTCCGCCAAACCTTTTTACAAAATATCCTCTATGCCAAGCATAATTTTTTAACTGCTTAAAATGCCCGAAAAATAAATCTCTTCTATGATGATAAACCAATGCTTCAGGGGTATAAAGTATTTTTTCATTTGCTTTCATAATATTGTTACAAAGTATTGTATCTTCCCCTGGCCAGTATTCGCTGTCAAAGCCTCCCACTTTGTCATAAAGCTCTCTTGTAATAATAAAATTACAGCTTGGATAATCATTAACATACTGCACCTTATCTGGTATATATCTAGCTTTATGCTTTCCGCTCATAAGTGATGAACTGTAAATAAGTCCGCTTATCTGTTTTGAAAAATTATCTTTATTGGTATTAACAGCAGGTCCTCCAAGAGCATAAACTTTTTTACTTTCCATTGCTCTTAATGCATTCAAAAGCCAATCTTTTTCTGGATATGTATCATCATCTAAAAATGCTAATATACTTCCTTTTGATTTTTTTACTCCCATTGCTCTTTTTATAGCAGGCGGAAACTCTCCCGTTTCTATAATTTTTATTCTATCATCTTTGAATAATTCTATATCAATCTCATCATCAGCATATTTATCTGGAAGTATTATCACTTCAAAGTTGGTATATATTTGCTCAAGTAAATACAGTGTTTCTTCTTTTATATAGTCATTAATTTTTTTTAAAGGTATTATAATACTTACAAGAGGTTTCTCTTTAAGCTCAGAAAATAAATCTCTATAAAAATGAACTATATTAAGCCTATAAAATATTGCCAAAGTATCAATAAAAGTTTTCCATAGTATTGGAAACTTAATAAATCCGAAATGCCTATTAGGATTAACTATAACAGGAGCAGATACTATTTTTTTACCGTTTGAATTGCATGCCGCTAAAACTTCCAAATCATAAGCAAATGCCTTTACCAATATTCTAGGAAAAATATTTATAATAGCATCTCTTTTGAAAAGTTTTAATCCAGTCTGAGTATCCTGTATAGGAAGATGAAAAAATATTTTAACAAACATAAAATATATAAAAGATATTAATTTTCTTATATTAGAATAATTGACTACAGAATCTTTATGTCTTTTAGAGCCTATAACAACATCAGCATTTTCTTTTTGCATAATAGAAAAAAAGTTCTCAAGCTGCGATGGGTCTATCTCCATATCTCCGTCACAAAATATGATATACTCACCATTAGAAACTTCGCA
Source organism: Brachyspira innocens ATCC 29796 (assembly GCF_000384655.1). Taxonomy (GTDB): domain Bacteria; phylum Spirochaetota; class Brachyspiria; order Brachyspirales; family Brachyspiraceae; genus Brachyspira; species Brachyspira innocens. The sequence goes on from NZ_ARQI01000090.1 coordinate 14,829, forward strand.
TGCTCTTTTTAAAGCATGACCTTTTCCCTGATTTTCTATTGAATAAACTCCTATTATATTTTTTAAGTTTGAGTTTTTATTATTTTCTTGAAAGTTTGAGCATAATTTTTTTATTTCTTCTTTAGAATTGTCGCTGCTTCCGTCATCAGAAATTATTATTTCAAAGTTCATTAAAAATGGTGAAACTTTATCTATAAGTATATTAATATTTTTTTCTATTGTATTTTCTATATTGTATACTGGAACTAATATAGACACTAATTCTTTTATCTTCATAACTTTACTGCTTATAATTGTTTTTTAATTATTAAAAATTTAAGATATTGTACAATTATACAAAAACAATGTATTTTGTAAAGGGGGAATATAAAGTATTAATAAATAATGATTTATGATAATTTTAAATATGGTTTATATATAAATAATAAATTTTATACCACGCGTTAAAGCAGCCCTATAAATAAGACTAGTCAATAATTACATAATCTCACTATAAATTAAAATTTTGCTTAACGCGTGCTGTTAAAGTCTAAAAAATTTAATAAACGCTTGGGGGGCGTCATTTTTACACATTCAGCAATAAAAATAAATTGAATTATTATAACAGAGTAAAATCTAAAATTTTAAAGGGCGGGGAGTTAGAATAAATTTATAAAAATATTTTTATAAACTTTTCCCGCCTCAAAATAACAAAAACTATTTTATTAAATTTAATTATAAAATAGTTTTTAAAAATACAGAAATCGCTATATGATTAAATAATGTTCAAAATTAGGTTTTAAGGCAGATTAATAATTTGAGGGTCAGTATCTTTTTTTTCAACAAACCAGTCTTCTTCACTATTAGGATCCATTTCAGCTATTTTTTCTAAACCCATACATATATATGTGCCTTTAGCAGTTACAGCAACTTTATCATCATTAAGAAGTATATATCCTTCACCCTCAAATATCCTTCCGTCTCCTGAAGTTATTTTTCCTATTATTCTAATTTGTTCATTAATAGGTACTGGTCTTTTATATTTTGTAGTAAGAGTCATAGTAACGCCCCATTTATCATCGCCTGTATAGGGCATCATAGCCCTTCCTATAGTTTCATCTAAAATGGCAGCAAGTATTCCTCCATGAACTCTTGAAGGATATCCCTGATGAACATCTTTAAATGTTACTAAAGCACATAATGATTTATCTTCTAGTTCATAAAACTCAGCTTTCAAACTCAAATCATTTTTAAATCCGCATACAAGACACATTCTTGAATTATTCTGTTTGTTTAATACCTTTAATTCCATTAAAAAAACCTCTATAATATTATTTTATATTTTAAACTACATATTAATACTTTTATACAAAAATACAATATCACTATTTCTGTATTTATCAGTTTTATAAAAATAAACATTATAAAACCTTTTATTTGGTTGACAAAAATGTAAATTAAATTTAATATTAAAACAGGTTATGTAACTAGGAGGATATTATTATGTCTAAAGAAGTATCAGCTATGTTTTCTTTTTTGCTAGGACTATCTACAGGAATAGCATTAGGTGTATTGTTTGCTCCAAAAGCAGGCGAAGAAACTAGAGAAGATATTAAAGAAACTATGGACAATATCAAATATAAAGTAGATGATATTTACCATAGAAGCGTTTTGAAAACTTCAGAGTTAGTAGAAAAAGGCAAAGAAAAAACTAATGATTTTCTTGAAAAAAGAAAAAAAAGAACTGCTGAAGAAACAGAAGAATAATAAATAATTATGCAAGATATTACATTTCAAATTAATGTTATAGCTATCTCTTTAGCTTTTATAGCAATAGCTACACTTATATTGGTGCTGGCTATATTTTTTGTTTTACTTGCTGGTTATTTTAGATTCACTAATAGATTTGACAGAATATTAGAAAATATCGAATCTATTAGTGAAAAAATTAATAATATAGCTAGTACGGCAGATGAAGGAGCAAACAAGGCTAAAGGTACTTTGGATAATATTCATGAAGTTATTAACAGCATATCAGGCAGCGTTAATAATTTTAATTTAATGACTAGAGAATTTGCTAATAATTTTAGTATTATCAATATATTTAAATCTATATTTAATTTATTTAGCGGTAAAAATAAAAAAGATTATACAGATGATGATGATGATGATTTTTAATTAATAGGACTTGGCTTTATTATGATAATAAGAAAAATATTTTTTGTACTTTTTTCTATAACTTTATTTTCTTTATTTCTATACTCTGAAGATACTAATTGGGTAATCAGGATAAAAGACGGTCAGGGCAATGTAAAAAAAATAATGACCGCTCAGGACTGTATGTCTGAAATATCAAATCTTATGATTTTTAGAGGTGCTCCTGCCGAAGCAGTAGAGCTTCTTCTTACAAATGATTTTCAGTTATGGCAGTTTGCATCTCAGCTTATAGAACAGGAGCTTGTCTATATGAAAGCAGTAGAAGAGGGTTATGATAAAGACGAAGATGTTTTAGCTCTAATTTCAAAAGAAAGAGATAATCAGTTATCACAGCTTTATATGCAGGAAAAAGTGGCAGATGATTTTGCTGTTGTTACTGATGCTGAAAAGAGAAAATTCTTTAATGATAATAAAGCAAGAATACAGGCATCTGTAGGAAGGTCTGTAACATATGAGCAGGTAGCTATGGACATAGAAACAACAATACTTCAGGAACGTATGCGTAATGAGTATGATAAGATTATAGCTGCAGCTCAAACTAACTATAATTTAAAATATTCTGTTACCTCAGATCCATGCATTACTATAGATGATAAAACAGTTCCATTATCAGAGTTTAATGATATGTTTAATGAATCTATAAAACAGGCTGGAGCAAATATACCTGCCGCATTAAGAATACAGGCAAGAGACGGTATGTTTAAGGCTTTTGTAGCAAGAGAAATCATGCTGTATGAAGCTAAAAAAACAGGATTTTATGATACACCTCAGGCTAAAGCTATAGAAAATTTCCTAACACGAAGTGCCGTTACAGCCAATTATGTAGATAAAACTATAAGATCTACAATTCCAAAACCTACAGAAGAAGAGATCAATTTGGCCTATGAACAATATGGAAAAATGTATAATATAGATTCTCTTCCATATGCAGATGCTCAAAAAGCTTTAGAAACTATGGTAATAGAGGCTAAAACTCAGCAGAAATACCAAATATTAGTTACTGATTTACGCTACAGATACAGCATAGAAAAGAACCTTGATTTACTATTAAAAAAATAATTCCAGACAAAAGTTTATGAGAAATAGATTATCTGCTATATATTTTGTATTGTTTATATTATTCTGTTTTTCTCAAACTTCTTTTGCAAGAAGGAATGACTTTTCTTTTGATATATCGCCTCTTATAGAAAAAAATAAAATGTTTTCTGCAGGTATGGGAGGCATATTTTCCGAATATAATTCTTGGTTTAATACAAGATTATATACTTTAGACCCTTACAATGAGAATATCAGCCGAAGAGATATATATTTTACATTTATGCCGTATTTTAGTGTAAGACCTATAAAATATCTGGAATTAGATGTATCTGCCAGCTTTATATATCAAAGACAGGACTCAAGAAATGACATAACAAGTGCAACTAATATGTCCGATTGGTTCGGTTTTGATTCTATTAATGCCTCTGTAAAAGCTACATTTTTGGACTGGTATTTGTCTATAGGAGCTAAGGTGGGATTAAGCTATACTTTTAGAAAAAATAATTTTTTATACGGACAAGTGAAAGATCCGCTAAACATATATGCTACAATAATGCTTGCTGGAATTCCTAAAGTAATACCTGTTAATTTTTTATTTGCATATACATTTGATACCAGAGATAATCTTATGGAAGATATACTAAAAACAGGAGAGATAGTTGGAGGTATTGAAATAATAACATCACCTTTTATTACATTGTATACTGGAGTAACCTATGTATTTCCATATACAAAAGAATCGGAACTTACTTATTTAGAACCTTTTGTAAAGTTCAAAGCTACAATATCAGACTTTTTGTATATGACAGTATCATATCATAAAGTAGTATGGGGTAAAGGATATGCACCTAATACATCTACATTCGATTTCTCTATAGAATATATGTTCTATTCCCCTAAATGGGACTGGTGGCATGTAGTAAAACAAAAAGAAGAATAAAAATAATAACAGACTTGTCTCAAAAACTTAATTAATAAGTAATGATTTTGTGTTTTATACAGTTTATATAAAAAATATTATTATAATTTTTATTTATAGTGTTTTTTTATTATAACTGTTGTTTTAAATGTAATATTATCTAAATAAGATATAAATATGCACTCTTTCCCGAAGTGTGCCTTTGATAGAAGATTTGATGAAATATCGCAGAGCTGTTACACTGTTTACTTCGTAAGGAGAAATCCGCAGACATTAAAAACAAAATATGATTTTATTTTTGACAAATTATAGTTGTTTATGATAACTAAAGGCATGCATTTATATACATGCCTTTTTTAATTATTAAGGTTTTTATGCATTATTATAAGCAGGTTCTGTATTATTGTTTTCTTCTTCTAATGCTTTTCTTTTCATTTTCTTGTAAATATAAATATACATAACTGTAGCTAATGCCACACTTACAATATCAGCTATAGGCTGAGCCCATATAATACCGTTTATACCAAATAATTTAGTACCTATAAGTATTGTTGGTACAAATGCTATACCTTGTCGGCTTAATGAAAGTACTAGTGAAGGTATAGATTTTCCTAATGCTTGGAATGTAGACATAAATACAAATTGGAAACCTATGATAGGAGCTATAGCATAACTTGCTACTAAAAATTTTACTCCGTAATCTATAACTTCTTCATTATTAATAAATACTCCTACAGACCATCTTCCAAATATTAATGAAAGCCCTAGAAGTAAAAATCCTATTACCACACTTACAACGCATGATATTTTTATAGCAGCATTCATTCTTTTGTAGTTTTTGGAAGCAAAGTTGTAGCCTACAAAAGGCTGAAGACCTTGAGAAAGACCTATAAATACAAGTATAACAAGTGTAAATATTCTCTGAGCTACTCCAAGTCCAGCTACTACATTATCACTGTATCCAGCAGCTAAGTTATTTATAAGTATGTTTGAAGCACTCATAAGTATGTTATTGATAGAGACAGGTATTCCTATAGAAAATACATTGATAATTATATCTTTATGCATAGAAAAATCTTTAAAATGTATTGATAGGAAAGATTTTTTTCTTAGTATATGATATATGTAGTATACAGTAGAGCAGGCATTACCTATTATAGTGGCAAGAGCAGCACCAGCAACACCCATATTCATATAAAGTATCATAATAGGGTCTAATACTATATTAACTACAGTACCTATCATCATACCAATCATAGCTTCTTTTGAAGAGCCTTCAGCACGTACAATCTGTCCCATAGCCATTTGATTTACTACAAAAGGAGCCTCGAATGCCACTATCACTAAATAATCTTTAGAAAATTGATAAGTATTAGGGCTTGCTCCTGATATTTTTAGTATATCTTTCATAAATATGAGATACACTGCCATAGAAATAAATCCTACTATAATACTTGCATAAAAAGCAAAAGAGGATATTTTTTTTACGCTTTCATAATCTTTAGAACCTAATTTTCTTGATATATAAGAGCCTCCTCCTATACCGAAAATATTACCGAAAGCCATAAGAAGCAGATATATAGGCATACAAAGCGATACAGAAGCTACCTGATTAGGATCCCCTGTCTTTCCTACGAAAAAAGTATCTACCATATTATAAAAAACATTTACTAACATTCCTAGTATAGTCGGAAGTGCTAGCGTCATTAGAGCTTTATGTACAGGATAATTTTCAAACAATTCGATTTTTTTATCTGTCATTTGTTAGTACCTCCTAATTTTTTAATTTAAAATATATAGTATACTATATATTAAAATTTATCAAGCAATATATAAGAAGAAATTTCTAATTTTTTTTCAAAAAGTTATTAATTTTTCATCTTTTTATATGGATTATTAGCCATATTTAGAGATTATCATGTAAAATATGTTTTATTATAAATTAAAATATATAAAGAAATTTATTTAGTCATTATAATTTTTATAAAAAAAGAGGGATTATTAAAAAATAACACCTCTTTATTCTATTTATTTAATAAAAAATTAATCTCTTCTTCTTTGTGCAAGCATTAAAAGTCTTAAAAGTGTAAGTATAGCACTAACAGCAGCAGCAACATAAGTTAAAGCAGCAGCAGATAGTACTTTTTTAGCTCCGTCGAGTTCTTCTTGGTCTAAAAAACCGCCCTTATCCAATATTTTTATAGCTCTGTTTGAAGCATCGAACTCTACAGGCAATGTAACAAGAGAGAAAAACACAGCAAATGCAAAAAGTATAATACCAGCCATCATAATGTAGTATGAGAAACTTCCAGCTCCTCCTATCATAATACCTATAAGCACCAAATAAGGACCGAATTGATCTCCTATAGCACATAAAGGATAAAAACCATTTCTTATAGAAAGCGGAGCATATCCTCTGTTATGCTGTATAGCATGTCCTACCTCATGAGCAGCAACTCCCAAAGCAGCAACATCAGTACCATCATAAACACCAGAAGAAAGTCTTAATACTTTTGAAGAAGGATCATAATGGTCTGTTAAAGTTCCTCCTATTCTTTCTACAGGAATATCTATTCCATATCCTTCTAAAATATACCTTGCAGTTTGAGCACCAGTAATTCCTCTTTTATTTTCAACTCTGCTGTATTTAGCATAAGTAGATTTTACTTTCATCTGAGCCCAGAAACCCAATATTAAACCTGGTATAAGTATCCATATATATCCGAAATAATATTCAAAATATCCAAACATTAAAGAACCTCCTATTTTTTTAGTATTTTTCATTTGTTTATTTTTTATATATTATAACATTTTTTTATAACTATGTTAATAGCATTTTGTAAAAGATAATGATTAAATGTTTCAAAACAGATTTATGTGTAATTTTAGTATATCTATAAACAAATATAGTTTGTTAAACTTTAGTTATTTATTAATTTGATTATAATTTATTTATAACATAATATATTTTTGTAAATTAGTAAAATATGTTTTAGATGTATAGTAAATTAGTTGTTTTGGTATAATAAATATGTAATCAGCCGCATGTACATTGTACCAGCCGTGAGGGGTTGCAGTGCGGGGTGGTGGTGCGGCTCGCACAAAAAAGTTACTGTTTGTAGGCTTGTTTTGTAAAAAATGTTTGTTTAGCTATATAGGGTGGGCGGGCGGGTGCAATAGATTGTAAAAAAAGTTTACGTATTATTTCTGGGTTAGTTTTTGAGTTTGGGTTGGCTTTTTATTTAGTTTATTTTTTATGTTGTGCAATCAGCCGCACGTACAGGGGACGTTTGGTAAGGGTTAGCGTTGCCGTGCGGAATGCCCCTACGGCGAGTAGTTGATTTTATATTGAATAACTTTATAATTAAAATATGAATAAAAAAGAAATTATTAATAAACTTACAAATAATAATAAAAATATTAAATATTCTTATTTTTGTAATATTGTTGAAGCTTTTGGTTTTGTGTGCAAAAGGCAAAGAGGAAGCCATAGAATATATTCCAAAATAGGAGTTAGTGAGCTAATTAATATACAAAATGTTAATGGTGAGGTAAAACCTTATCAAGTTAAGCAGTTTTTATCTCTTGTTAAAAAATATGGTTTGGAGGAGTAATTATGAACTATAGTATAAAAATTTTTTATAGTGAAGAAGATGAGGGTTATATAGCTTTATCTGAAGAACTTGACTCTATTAGTGCTTTTGGGGCAACAGAAGAAGAAGCTTTAAGAGAAATAAAAAATGCGATAGCACTATATTTTGAAGAAAAAAATATACCATTAAAAAGGTCATGAAATGTTGTTTTTGAGTTGTGTGTTTTTTTAGTTAGTTTTTTTGTTTTATGTTGGGTAATAAACTGTTAGGGTACTTCTCGCATACATTTTACTGACCCAAATTTAAGATATACGATGTGCTAATACTAAATAATATTATCCCTTATATTTGGAAGTAAATTGTAAATAGAAGTTCCTATTGTGTTTTCAAAATACGATTTTATTTCAAATACTTTCTTCCACCTTAAAGCACTTTGAGGAAATGTGCCATATCTTAAAGCCACATCTATAAACCTTTTTTCTAAAATACAAAATCCTGTAGGTAAAGCAAGCCCATCGCATAATTGAATAAGCAAATCATAATCATCATATACGGCATTACTTATAAACTCTTTCATAAAGTTGTAGTCGTCTTCTGGGATATCAAATTTTCCTATTGCTGTGTTTATATCCTGTATCATGAATGCATGACTTATACATATTTGAGCCAATTTATCCCAGCCGTATTTAATGCAGTATTTGTAACCGTCTATTAAATGCCTCTCAGCACTTATTCCAGTATATCTTCCTATGTCATGAAGAAGCCCAAATATATAGGCATTATCTTCATCTAGTTTTTTGTTTTTAGAGTTTTTATTGTAGTGTGAGGCTATTATTCTTGCAGCTTTAGCAGTGTATCTTGAGTGTTCAGCCCAAGGAGTGGGGTTTGATTTGTATGCTTTGTTTAATTCGTATTCAGCTCTTTCTAAATCTAGTATGTCCATATATCTATTTTATAACTTTTTTGCAAAAAATAAATAGTATAACAAGGAACTTTTATATTAATTTAACGTCTAATAAAGAAAATAAGTAATAGGGTATCACTATGTTAAAAAAAATTATTTTTGCATTTTCTTCTATAATATCACTTTTTTTATTAAGTTCATGCTCTCCAGCATTTGACCATATGTTCCATAGACCTCCAGCTCCTCCTCATATGAGAGGATATATGGATTTTCCTATGATGTTTGGTCCTCATTTCGGTATTAATGGTATACTTGGAATGATAATCAAAGTATTAATAATAGTTGCTTTAATTTTTCTTATAAAAATGCTTTATAATAAAGATAAAAATAACAAAAAAGAATAATTTTATATTTTGAAATTTATTGATAAAAGACTATTGAATATTTTTTAGAATTTAATATCATATTTGCGTAATATATTTATGATATGAATTTGTAAAAAATAATGAAGAAATTTATTACTTTAATAGTAAGCAGACCAACAACCGTATTTGTTACACTCGTATCCATGTTCATAATTGGATTTATAAGCATATCAAGACTTAATATAAATTATCTTCCAGATATGGAGGTTCCTATTATCAGTATAAAAACAACATACGATAATGCAGGACCAGAAGAAGTAGAGAAATCGGTTACAAGAGTAGTAGAAAGTGCAGTATCTTCTGTTAATAATGTAAAAACTATTAAGTCCAAATCAAAAGAGTCAGAGTCTAATGTAGAAATAGAGTTTAACTGGGGTACAGATTTACAAACTGCATCTGATGATATAAGAGAAGCTATTGATATGATTCGCTCTTCACTTCCTGATGAAGCAGAGAATCCTAATATATCAAAGTTTTCAAGTGATGCTACCCCTATAATGAATATAGCATTTTTCGGTACGGATAATTTATCATCGCTTTATGATTTAGTAGACAGTCAGATACTTACAAGATTAGATCAGGTTGACGGAGTAGCACAAACTGAAATAAGAGGCGGACTTAAAAAAATTATACGTGTTGATATAGATTTAAATAGACTTAATGCCTATTCTATAGATATTAATGATATAGTAAAAACTCTGGCCTTAGAAAATCAGAATGTTGCAGGAGGCGAAACTTATGAGGGCGTTTATAAATATAATATAAGAACTACTGGAGAGTTTAAAACTGTAAAAGATATTGAAGATGTTGTTATAATGCTTAAAGATGAAGTTTATCCAGTAAGGGTAAGAGATATAGCATATGTTCATGAGGATTATGAAGATGATTCTGAGATAGTGCGTATTAATGGACAAAAAGCTTTGACTATTGCTGTTACAAAAGAGTCTGGTGGAAATATTATACAAATATCCAGAGATGTGGAAAAAAGACTTAATGAAATAATGCTTCCTTCAGGCGTTTATTATCAGATATTGTTTAATAGTTCAGATACTATAAAAAACTCTATACGCAATGTACTTAATACGGTATGGCAGGGGGCTTTATTTGCTGTTATAGTTCTTATGATATATTTATGGGATATAAAAAGTGTATTTATTATAAGTATTTCTATACCAGTATCAGTAATAAGCACATTTATATTGATGTATTTTTTTGATATTACTATTAATGTTATATCTCTTTCTGGTTTAGTTTTGGGTGTAGGAATGATGGTTGATAATTCTATAGTTGTACTTGAGAATATATTTTATTATAATGATTATTATTCAAAATATGTACATGATAAAAGAAGCAGTATAATAAGTAATTTCAAAGCATCTATTTTGGGGGCAAGTGAGGTATCGATTGCAATAACGGCTTCTACTTTGACAAGTGTATGTGTATTTCTTCCGTTTCTATTTGTTCAGGGTGAAATGGGTCAGATGTTCAGCGATTTATGTATGACTGTTTCAATATCGCTTATATCTTCTCTTTTTGTTGCTTTAACTATAGTTCCGCTTTTAGCTTCAAGGCTTCATAAAGGCAATAGTAACAGCAGAGTTAATTTAGTATTAAAGCGTTTGGAGAGTTTTTTTAATGATAAAATACATAATAATGTAGAGAAGTTTTATTTAAGTATGCTTACTATTGTAATAAAAAATAAAAAGAAATCATTTGCTTTAATATCTGTTTTATTGTCTTTATCATTATTTTTATTATTGACAAATATAGGAAGGGAAGGCTATCCTGTATCAGATGAAGGGACAATAATTTCAAGATTAAGACTTCCCGTGGGAGCTAGAGTAGAGTTTACAGATATGTTTATACATAGAATGGAAAATGATATAGAAAATGCTTTAAGTAATAATATGGCTTACTATGAAACTAGAGTAAGAACAGGAAGAAATGAACATCATGGAGAGGTAAGAGTAAAATTAATAGACAGAGAATATGGAAGAAAATTAGATATAAGCTATTATATAGAGATGATTAGAAACAGAGTAAACGGATATCCCGGACGTATAGAACTTAATTCTGAAAATGTAGCTTTAGGTAAGCCTAAAGATTATAGTGCTATTGTTATAGAGCTTGTGGGAGATGATTTAGAAAGAGGTTATGATGTGGCAAGCAATATTATAGCAGCAGTAAATAAAGTTGACGGTATTAGAAATGTTTTGATAAAAGAAGATGATTCTAATCATGAATTGGTTTTTGATATTGATAGGGATTTGGTATCAAAAATGGGTATCAATATTAATACAGTTGCAAATATTATAAGAACTTCTTTCAGCGGAACAACTGCAAGTAAGATGACATTAGACAATTCTATATATGTAGATACTGATATAATAGTGCGTTTGGAAGATACAAATAGAGATAATGTTTCAAGTATTCAAAAGATGATGATACCTACAAAAAACGGAATAGTTCCTATTTCATCATTAGTGGATATACATAGAGGAACAGGTCCTATAGAAATAAACCGTAAAAATGATAAAAGAATTATAGAGATAAATGCTAGTTCTTTCGGAAGACCTATCAATGAGATTATAGAAGATATAAGAAAAGAGCTTAATAATATATACATACCAAGCGGGTTTTCTGTTAATTTTTCTGGTGATTATGAGGATATGCAGGAAGCTTTTATTCAGCTTATTGTGTCTTTAATAATGGCTTTGGTATTTGTATATGCTATTATAGCAGGGCAGTTTGAATCATATATTACTCCTTTTGTTATATCTTTGGCGGTCCCTTTTGCATTATTCGGAGCTTTAATATTCCTTTATTTTGGAGGACAAACTTTAAATGTTTACAGCGGAATAGGTATAATTATGCTCGTAGGTATAGTGGTCAATAACGGAATAGTTTTAATAGATTATATGAATAAGGTTGTACTTGAAAAAAATATAAGCTGGGACAGTGCTGCTTTGGAATCATGCAAAAGAAGATTAAGACCAGTACTTATGACATCATTAACTACAATACTAGGTCTTCTTCCTATGATATTTGAAGTTGGAAATGGAAGCGAAATGTACCGACCTTTGGCTATAGCGGTTTGCGGGGGATTATTATTTTCTACTATGTTTACGCTTATAATAATACCTTCTGTATATTCTAGCTTTAGAAACAGATTTAACATAAAGATAAGAAACGATTGATTATATTTAGAATTTTTTCTCACTCCCACCCTTTAAATTTTTAGGTTTTACTCTGTTATAAGCACTTCATTTATTTTTATTGCTGAATGTGTAAAAAGCACACCCGCCCAAGCGTTTATTAAGTTTAGAAATTTATTTTAATTCCCCGCCCTTTAAAGTTTAAAACTTTACTCTGTTATAAGCATTCAATTTATTTTCATCGCTGAAGTTGTAAAAGCACACCCGCCCAAGCGCTTATTAAATTTTAGGGCTTTAAACAGCACGCGGTAAGCGGAATTCTAATTTATAGTAAAGTTATATAATTGCTGACTAGCTTTGTTTATAGAGCGGTCTTCAACGCGTGGTAAAATAAGTTTATATATATAAAAAACCTGCCCCATAGCTCACTACAAGACAGGCTTTTTATAATATTGATTGATTTAATTTATAGTTATCTCCAAGTTCCGTCTGTTTGTCCGAGACTTAAAATTAATTTGAAACCGTCTGTAGCTACATAGCTTATAGCACTATCAAGCATATATCCGCTATTGTTAAGTTTTACAGTAATTGTAAATGTTGCTTGCTTATTACTAGTATCTTTAACACCTTTAGCACTAAAGAAAAAACCTGTTCCTTTAGCTTGCGAAAAAATAGCACTTTCAGCACTACTAACATACACACTTCCAGAAGAACTTGTAGCTGTAGCTGTAAATCCTGAAGTTTGATTTAGGTTAAACCCAGATAAATTAAATTTCCATACAGGGTTTTCGCTTACAACTAGCACACCTGTTCCAGCATCGGCACTAGTATATTTTGTATTTTTTATTGCTGTTTCTATATCTGTTTGTTTTATTATATCTATATTAGCAACATATAATGTACCTTCTGATGTAGCTGTTTTATTGTCTGATGTTCTTGTGAATAAGAATGTAAATGTATACTGATATACTTCTCCAGCTGCTGCTTTTCTTATTTTTTCTATTCCTGATGCAGATAATTTTATTCCTATCTCATTTGCTGTTGCTGATACTGTAGAAGTTGTTAATTCAAAATCTGCAGGTTCTAATGATACGCTTCCAGATGCAGCTGTAACTTTATTTATCTCAACTTTAGTCTCTTGTCCTGGATAACATTTAATTTTTCCTTCTTTTGTGAAAGAAGTATCTTCTGATGAAGTTCCTATTGTTTTCTCTTCCCTTGTTCCATAAGAATCAATATTAACAGAAAATTCTCCTTGGGTTGGATTTGTAGGGGAATCATTATTTCCTCCGCAGCTTACTGCAAAAATTACTGCTGTGAGGCATAAAATAATTTTGATAACCGCTTTTTTCATTTTGGTTGCTCCTTAAATATTTTTTATTTATAACAATTAAAGATTTTTTATCTTTAATAAGTTATCAAAGATATAAAATGTATTTTGAATAGAAATTAAAAAGGTATTAATTAGATTTTTTGATTTGTTAATTTTCTTTATTTGTGCAATGCGAAAAGAAATATGATGTATTATTAAGTTATATAGATTGTGTATTGATTTTTTTGATAGTTTTAGTGAATAGTTATTGCTGTATGCTGTATGCTGTATGCTGTATGCTGTATGCTGTATGCTGTATGCTGTATGCTGTATGCTGTATGCTGTATGCTGTATGCTGTATGCT
>NZ_ARQI01000091.1 GCF_000384655.1 Brachyspira innocens ATCC 29796
ATTTTTAGTATATACCTAAACAATTACAATTTGTCAAAATTAATTTTTTAAATTTAAAATATTTGCAGGGCTTTGCCCCGCACCCCAGTTCTTTTATTGATATAAAAGAACCAAAAGAACTGCATTTTTAGCCTAAATTTAGGGATATACACTACATTTAATACATATATTTAAAATATAAAGTTCTAGTAATTTCGTTTTTCACGAAGCGTGCCGACAAAGTCCACCTGTTGTGTTGGCAAAAACTTTGGCAAAGCCCGCAGAGAGTGTGCGGCAAAAAAGTTGATAATTCTATATAATGTACATCAGTTGACAAAATGAAATCGTTCCAGTATATACTAAAAATTTTTAAGTTTGTCAATTACACAAAAAATTTATTACTAATTTTCTCGATTACTTTTTATACAAATCCATTAATTAAAAAAATAGGCTTTACTATTATTATTTTTAATAACAGCAAAGCCTTTAAAATTATTTAATAAAAAACTTATAAATCACTTACCAGTTGCATTTATAGTATCATAATTTGAAAAATCATCTCTACTTTCCAAATCTTTTTGCTCATAGTCTTTAAGAGGTATTTTATTTCTTATAGCAGCATAAACTGTAGGCACTATAACAAGGGTAAATGCTGTTGATAATAAAAGCCCTCCAAGTATAGCAAGAGATAAAGGCTGATACATTTCATTCCCGCTTCCGCCTGATAATGCCATAGGCAAAAGTCCAAGTATAGTAGTGAGTGTTGTCATAAGTACTGGTCTTAAACGTCTAGGTCCAGACTCCAATGCTGCTTCATCTCCGCTTATACGTTTTTCATGCATAAGCTGATTCATATAGTCTATAAGTACAATACCGTTATTTACTACAATACCTATTAATACAATAAATCCTATTCCACTATATACACTCAAAGTCTGACGTCCTATAAAGAGTGCTATTAAAGAACCAGCAAACCCAAAAGGAATTGCAAGTGCTATAACAAAAGGTGCTATAAAAGATTCAAACTGACTTGCCATTATAGCATAAACTAATACCAATGCTAATATCAAAGCCTGAAGAAGCTGTAAGAAAGCATCATTCATATCTTCAAAATCACCTGTATAATTAATATTAAATCCTGAAGGAATAAATACTTCCTGTTTTATTTTTTCCTGCACATCTGTCATTATTTCGCTTAAAGCTCTGTTATATCCTGAGGCTTTTATGGTAGTTATTCTAGTGCTGTCTTTTCTCTCTATCTCTGTAGGTCCGTAACTTTTTTCAACAGTAGCTATAGATGATATAGGAACTATGCCGCTTGTAGTAGGTATCATAAGTCTTGATATATCATCTATATTCAATCTGTCTGGCTCTCCCAACTGAACATTAACATCTATATCTGTAACATCAGAATTGGCTGGAGTCATAGTTGTAGCTGTAGTTCCTGCAAAACTTGTTTTAATAATATTTGCTATAGTGTTTACATTAATACCCATTTTGGCAGCTATTTCTCTATTAACATATATTTTAAGTTCTGGATTGGAATCATCTCTGGTAAGTCTAGGCTCTCTTATACCTTCTATATCAGATATTGCAGCTATTATATTATTAGCTATTTCTGTAGCTTTATCCAAATCATCGCCTACAAGTTCTATCTCTATTTCATTTCCTCCTGTTCCTCCGTCTCTTCCTCCGCTATTTATTGCCGAAGTTGTTATAGCAGCTATATTAATTTGTGCAGGATAAGAAACCAAAGCATTTCTTGTAAACTCTATATATTCATCAACCGATTTTTTTCTTCCCTCGCTTTTATCTCTTAACTGTACTCTTATTTCTGCTTTATTTTCATCAGAACCTGATTGTACTCTTGACTGCATTCTGTCAAAATCTTCGCCTATGAGATTTTGTATATCGCTTTCCATTCTAGTAACAAATGATTGTGTCTGCTCTGATTTTGTACCTACTGGCATTTCTACATCTATCTTAAACTGACCTTCATCTGAAGTAGGAAATCCCTCTTTACCTATAAAAGTTAAACCTAATGCTATTATTACAAGTACGACAGACAATGAAGAAATTAATACTTTCTTTTTATTTTTTATAGAATAATGAAGCACTTTAGAATATAAATTATTAACTCTGTTATGAAAGTTTTTATTAACAAAATTTTCTATAGGTATTAAGAACTTAGTTTTTTTATTCGTTACAAGTCTAGCTCCAAGCATAGGAACTATTGTAAGAGCTACAAATAATGAACCTATCATAGAAACTGTAACTGTAATACATAAATCTCTAAATAATTGTCCAGTCTGCCCTTCAACAAAAAGAAAAGGTAAAAATACCGCTATAGTTGTAAGAGTGGAAGCTGATATGGCAAGTGCCACAGAAGAAGTACCGTTTATAGCTGAAGAATATTTTCCGTATCCGTTATTTCTATAATAAAATATATTTTCTAAAACTACAATGGAGTTATCAACCATCATACCTATACCTAAAACAAGTCCTGATAATGAAATAATATTTAAAGTAATACCCATAAAATACATTAATGTAAATGTGATTATTATTGATATAGGTATAGAAATCGCTATTATAGAAACTGTTTTTATATTCCATAAATAAAGCATTAATATAATAACTGCGAATAATCCGCCCTGCCAAGCAGTATCAAGAACTCCGTTTATAGATTCATTTACATTGTCTGCATTATTAAAAAGTATCTCATATTCTACCCCCTCTGGAAGAGTAAGATTTGCAAGCTGTTTTTGAACTGCTTTAGATACATTAACAGTATTTCCTCCAGACTCTTTATTAACAGATACTGATATTGCAGGCATACCGTTAATCTTTACTATCTCAGAATCATCACTGTATCCCTGATAAACTCTGCCTATATCTTTTAATTTTATAGGTGTATCATTTGTTTTTAATGCTACAACAGTATTTTCTATATCTTCTACTGTTGTAAACTCCCCCATAGTTCTTAAAGTGTATTTATAAACTCCTTCATAAGTTTCACCGCCTGATAAGTTTTGATTCTCACTTGAAAGAAGAGAGACTATTGTATTAATATCTATTCCGTATGCATGAAGTCTATTTAAAACCAAGTCTACTTTCATCTCAGTTTTAAGTCCGCCTCTAATCTCTGCCCTTGCTACTCCTGAAGCCTGTTCTATTTTATTTAATATTTGATTATCTATTAAAGTATACAATGCCCCCAAATTATCCGTACCGAAAAAGGCTATTTCCATAACTGGCATCATGTCAGTAGAGAATTTAAATACCGTAGGACTATCAGCATCATCTGGAAGCGAGTTTTTCACTCCGTCTATTGCCTCTCTGATATCTGCAGTAGCAACAGCTAAATCAGTACCCCAGTTAAACTCTATAAATACGCTTGACTCACCCTCTTGTGAAGTAGAAGTTATTGTATTAATATCGCTTACTGTAGCAACTGCATTTTCTACAATCCTAGTTACAGATTTTTCTACCTCTTCTGGTCCTGCATTCTCATACTCTGTTCTTACAGTTATATAAGGAAGCTCCATATCTGGTAAAAAATCTACTGCTAATTTACTTAAACTTACAAAGCCTAATATTAATACTGCTATCATACACATAAAAACCGCCACGGGTCTTTTTACTACCAATTCTATAAAATTTCTCATTCGCTTTTCACCCCTAATATTTAATATATAGCATACAATCTATTTTTTTTATTTCATTATTTAATCTTTAGACGAATAAAATAAAAAAAAGTTTTAAACATATATTTTATATACTTAAATTTTGTATCTATATACAGTGTATAATAGCCTTGTTTCAAAACTAAATTTATTAATATTTATAAATTTTTATTTAACATTTTTAAATTATAGTTGTGGCTTTGCTGCGAAGCACACAGCGTGACCGCTCTGCGTGCTTCGCAAAACACCAGTTCTTTTATGACGCCTGTCCACCCGTGGCGTGGTATAAGGCACAGCCCGCCTTCGGCGAGAACCATACGCTGTACGCCTCGCTCTGCGTGCCGTAGGCAGGCGAAAGAACTGCATTTTGTAGCTTAAATATACAGTTTACACAACATATAAAACATTTAATTAAATCGTAATTAATATTATTTAATTTAGCATAAAATAACAAACTTACGAAATTGTTTGTCAAGTACTTTTGAAACAAGTCCAATAAATAATTATAACCTAAACAATTATATTTATCAATTTATATGTATGTTTGTTTCAAAACTAATTTTATTTATAGTACTATACAACAAATAAATAGTCAAAACATAAAAATCAATCTGAAATATTTTTTAATATGCTAATAATCATAGATATAGATAAAATTATAGTCATTATTATAAGAATAATATTAAGAATATTAAAAGCCTCTGTATTAAAAGTACCTATATACTTTATTATAACGAGAAAAACTCCTACAAACCCTCCAAACATACCGTATAATTTAAGCCTAGTTAAATATTTCTTTGCAAAAGAATTAAATACATCATGTATATTTTTGGCATTCATCTTATCTATCTCTTCTTTTGTAATAGAAGAAAAATCTATTGCCTCTATAATCAAATTAATATCATCTTCAGCACAATTAATAATCAAATTAAGAAAATAATATTTTAATTTATCATCTATAATAAAAGGTATATCATTTCTAAGTTTTGAAACTATTTTTTTTATCTCTTCAGATATACTTGAGCTGATATATTCATTTTTATCTAAATCATCAAGAATATTATAAATAGATTTTATAAAATTATCCAAATCAATTAAATTATCATCATTTGATATATAAAGCAAAAGACTCTCTATATCTGTATATTCAAAAATATCTTTTAATATATCATCAAAATATTTTTCTATATTTAAACACTCTTTTATAGTAATAGGATATAATGAGCTTTCTATATAATTTTTAATATCTTCTGTAACCTTATCTCTGTTATTATAAATATTTATGCATAATTTTCTAATGAGTTCATAAAAATAAATATCAGTATTTTCTAAAAAGAATTGAGTATACTTTTCTATTAATTTAGAATCTATATTATTAACAGAAAAATCAAATAATTTATCAAAAACATTTAATATCAAATCCTGATTATTATTTATAGTGTCATTTAAATATTTTATTAAACTATTCTCCTCATAAAGTTTTTCATTATTATTTTTTCCAATAAAATAAGAAACATTTTTTGATAAAATATTTTCATCTAAAAAATTAAAACTTATATTCATAATATCATATTTCATATCATCAATAAAAATAAGAATCTTTTTATTAATTAAATTTAATATTATTCTGTCTGTCAAATCTATAACCAAATCATTTTTTAAAGGAATATCTTTTATAATAGTATCTCTTATCTCATACCTATTTTCTAATAATGTTTCATTTAATTTTTTACTCATCATAGAAAATATAAACTCACTATTAGCCCTAACAAGGTTTACAATCTCTCCTCCAAACATTTCTTTTATTTTTTTACTGCTGTTTTTTGATATTTCATTATCAATAAAATATGTAACAATATAAAATATTCTATCCCTTACAGAATTTGAATTAATAGCTTTTAGAGCATTTAAGACTATTATATTTTTAAATTTACTTAAATCTTTTATATTATCTATTATTATATTTTTTATAATGTCTTTTAAGTTTATAATATTAATATTAGAAATTAATGACTTTAATAATGAAAATATATTATTATTTATATAGTTTATTAATACTTCTTTATTATTTTTTATAATATTATAGAGATAATTATTTTTGATAATTAGATTGATAATACCAGTCTTTATAAAATCGATATTATTAGTTATAATATTATTAATACTTTCTTTTAAAGATAAAAATATATTTAATTTATTTATTTTCTCATCTTCTAGCATATAATTAAAAAACTTTTTATAATTATCTTTTATCAAATTATCTTCTATATCTTTTTTATTTTCTAAAATATTAATAATACCTTCTTTTTCCATAAGCCTATCATTAACAAAATCAGACATTGAAGAGGCAAATCTGCTTTTCTCGCATGCAACTGCCCCCCAAAAAACTTTTTTCTTTATACCGAATAAAGGCTCATAAGGCTTGAATATAGAATAAATAGCAAGAACATTAGTTATAAATCCTATAAAAGTATATACCAAAGGCTCTGCTATATAATTTAAATATCCTAAAGAAGGATTAAATGAATTGACTGGAAATAAATACGCTGTTAATAGTCCGAATACAAAACCCAAAAAAGCACCTAATATATTTATAGGCTCTAATTCCTTACCCATAAAATCATTGGCCATTTTTGCTATTTCATCTTTATTTAATTTGCCCATATTGTTTTTTATTATTTTTATTACAATAGAATCTATTACTGATGAAATAAAATCTTTCTCTTTATTTATAAACTTTATTATTGAACTATATGCATTATTATCCAAAAAATTATCTATTTGTTTTTCTTTTTTTATAATTATTTCATTAATATTATAATCAGAATATTTATCTATAATTGTTTCAAATAAATTAATTATCTCTTCATAAATAGAATTATTAAATAAATCATTAATAGTTTTTTCTTTATATTTTAAGTATATATTATATAAATAATCTTCTATACTTGATTTATTTTCTTTGATGATAACACTAATATCAAAACTATAAAAAAACTTATTTAATGTTTCTTCATCTATAGAATATATTTTTTTATATACAAGTGCTAAGATCTTATCAAAATTTGAAACAATATATTTAATAATCTCTTTTTCAAAAAAGCTGTATAATTCTTTTATCATATAAGAATCAGCTAATGAACCTATATTCATATTCAAAAACTTTTCTATCAAAGAATCTGGAAACTCTTTTATATTAAATATCACAATATCTCTTACAGTATTTTTTACAGTCTCTTCATTAACCTCAATACTTTTTAATATTTTAGATATTTTTGTATTATTAAGATAATTTAGTATATCATCACATACTGCCTTAATTAATTTATCATTATTATCTTTATATTTTTGAGTATATTCTATAATTTTATTAACTATTTTATATTTTGAAGCTATATCATTTAAAAAAACTTTTCTAATAGCCTTTACTATAAACTGCCAAAAAACTCCGTCTATATTTTCTATTTCTTCATCAACAGCTTCTTCTATAATGCATTCTAATTTTGACTTATTTTCATTTATTATAGGAATTATTATATCTATTAATTTTGGAAGTATATCTGATACTATATCTTTAATTCTATCTGATATATTATGATTTAAAAGTTCATATATTGTTTTATCAGTATTTTTTAATTTTAAATATAGTTTATCTATTATATAATCAATTATATCTTCAAATTCTTTCTTAATTGATAATTCTTTGATAATATCTTTTATCTCTGAAACGTCATTTAGAGAAAATAATTCCTTTATTTTTTTATCAGATAAGGAAGAGAAAAAATCATAAAAAAGATTTTCTATATTTAAATTATTAATTAAAGATATTAATAAACTCTCTATTTTTTTATTATTATTTGACAAGTTATTAATAATATTATCAGCTATTTCTTTTAATATATCTTTATATTTTTCATCATTATTTTTATATATTTTATTTACTGTATTTGATATAAAATGATTATTCTTCTCATAATATATAAAAGAATCTGTAATACTTTTTATAATATGCCTAAATTGATTTTCATCTATTAGTTGTTCTAATTTTATATTTTTAGATAATTCATTTAATATTGTTGTTATATTTTCATTAGCATCTGTTTTTATCCAATTTATTGTATTATATTTAGATTCATTAAAACCTGTTACATCTTTAATTTTTATATTTGTTTTTGATATTAATTGATTTTTTATTTTCTTAAAAAACTCTTTTATATTTTTTTGAAACTTATCTTTTATTATTTCTTTATATATAGAATCATAATTTATAATCTTTTTAGAAATCATAATACTTATTTCATCAATAAATCTGTCTTTTTCTCTAGCTATTATTCCATTATTAGAAAATAACTTTTTTAATGCTATTGTGTTGGTATAATAACCAGCGGCAGCTCCTAGAAAAGCACCCAGCATTAATTGAAAAAACAAATCCATTTCTATGTATACTACTCAATCATTTCTCAAAAGATTCTAATTCTTTGCATAGCTTTACAAAATCTTCATAAACAGTTATAGACTGCAGATATCTCAAATCAAGCATATACCCAGAATCAATATGCTTGAAAAATTCTGCATCCCAAAGTTCAGTTTGTATAAATCCTTTTTTATAATCATATTTATAAGGCTCAAATTTAAATGAATATGCCCTAAAATATTTTACCTTAGCAAAACATAATTTATATATTCTAAAAAGTATCCCTATAGTATCATTTCTATTTAAAAATTTATCATTAAATATTAAAGTTTTATGCGAGTTTTCTTTCTCCTGATACCAGCCATTATCTTCTTTTTTTAAATCGTATTTTTTTATAATATTATCTTTATCTGATGAATAAAGCGAGGTAAAATCATAATCATACCTTACCTCTTCATTTATAAACTCTACACCTTCGCATACAATATAAAAATACCCATTTATATCATCAGCCTTAATTTTTACTATAAGAGAAGACTTTTCATCTATAATATTTTTATAATTTTTAATATCGTTAAAATCATCAGAAGCATAAAATACATCGTACTCATTAGGGCAGGCATTAAAATATTTTGAACACTCTACAAGAGAAGCATTTTTAAAAATTATTTCTATACTATGATAACAGCTTAAATCATTGCTGGCAACTATATGCAAATCTTTCTCATAACTAGCAATCATAAAATCAAGCCACATATTATCTTTTATAATATTATTTATATTTTTTATTCTTTCTTTTAAGTTAATAAAATTAATCTCTTCAATATACGCCTGAAACTCTACTTCCATATATTTGAAATTAGTAAATGCTACTTTATCATCATGCTCTAATATTTCTATATATACAGCATCATCTATATAAAAAAGATATTTTTTGTTATCATTAAATAATAAATATCCTTTTTCAGTCTCTTTCATTTCAGCATTAAGTTTAGATTTTATGTATCTTATTAAATAAAACATATCATTTTTTAGGTTTTCGCTGTCAATGATTTTAATTTTTTTTGATTTTTCATCTAAAGAAATTATTTTATACATTTTTATATCCGAACCCTTTATATTTGTAATTATAATTATTATAGTACAAAAAATTAATTTTTTAAAGATTAAAAATAAAGTTATTAATAGGAACTTTTATCTTTTTTTATTCGTCTAAAAAATTAAATAATTGTATTTGTAGGAGGAATTTTATGTATGAAAAAAATAATAATTATTAGTTTATTATTTGTATTGAGCAGTTTATATGCTGAGGATAATTTTTATATAAATGATAATTCATTAAAAGTACTTCATGATGCGGGAGTTAAAATAAATAAAGAACAAAGAGAAAATATTGATTTAATAGTAAAAAAATATATGCCTTATGTCAAACAATTACTATTAGAAATAAAAGATATAGAATCAAAACTTAATAATGAATATAAAAAAACTGACGTTAATCTAAATATAATAAAGGAATTAATATTTGAAAAGAAGATAAAAGAGGCAGATTTTGACTATATTATAATGTCATGCGACTTGGATATATTAGAACTGTTTTCTAATGATGATATAAAAAGAATAAAATACTACATAATTTTTAAAAAATAAGGGAACTTTTAACAAGTTAATATCGTCTAACTAATTAAAGATAATAGATGATATATAATAAACAGATAAGGAGAGTCTATTATGAAGAATAAAAAAATATTTTATGCGGCATGTTTGATATTTGTATTGTCTTTATCTCTTTTAGCACAGCCAGGACCAAAAGGACCGGGACCTCATGGACCAAGACATAGAAGAGGAGCTGAATTTGATAAAAGATTAGGTCCAGATCCTTTGCAGTACTTTAGAAAAATAGGCATAACACTTACAGATGAGCAGGCAGAACAGATGTATGATATAGCCATAAGATTTATCACTGAAGATGAGCCTATCAGACTTGAAATAGAAAGAATAGATAATGATATAAGAATAGAGTTAATGAAAGAAAATACTGACAGAAATATATTAAAAGAATTAATAAGAAGCAAAAAAGAGCAGGAAGCCTTGAGAGATTATTTAAGAATAGTCAGAGATTTGGACATAATAGATGTACTTACTCCGTACCAAAAGGCTTTATTAAATAAAAAAATACAGTAGTAATAGGTTTATAAGGTATGAGCGGTGCTGAGATTATGGCGTATGAAGATAATATAGAAGCTTTTAAAGCAGGTAATGAAGAAGCTTACAAAGAGCTTGTAGAAATGTACAAAAAACCACTGTTTAATTTGGTTTATTCTATAATTGCAAACAGCGAAGAGGCGGAAGAGATAGTACAGGACGTTTTTGTAAGTTTCTATATAAAAAGAGAAAGCTTTGAAGGCAGAAGTAAAATATATACTTGGCTTTACAGAGTATCTTTTAATAGAGCAGTAGATCATATAAGAAAAAGAGAAAGAGAGAAAAAATACAGGATAAAAGAATATAGAAACTCGGAAGTTCAGGAATCTGATAATGATAATAGTATTAATAAGATTATATTAGCAGAGGCATTATCAAAGCTGGAAGATGATTTTCGTATACCGCTTATGATGGCAGAATATGAAAATTATTCTTATAATGAAATATCTGAAACACTGGATCTGCCTGTTAATACAGTGAGAACCAGAATATTCAGAGCTAGGAAAAAACTTTTATCTATTATGAAAAAGATGGGGGTAACTTTATGAAAAATAATCATGAATATTATGAAATGCTTATAAGCAGATATAAAGACAATGATTTAGATAGTAATGAAATATTTGAGATGGAAAAGCATCTATCTACCTGTAAATCATGTCAGAAGTTTAAAGAAGAACTTGATTCTATGTCATCTATACTATGCGGTAAAAAACCTATAGTTGTACATAAAAAGAAAATGTTTAATAGAAATAAAATAATAGCTTCTATAGGGTCTTTGGCTGCTGCTCTATTAATATTTGCAGGCGTTAATAGCCTATATAAACAGCCGTCTGATGATAATTCTGCTATAATAGCATCATCTGATTTGAATACCTCTTCCTCTTCAATGAAAACAGTTATAGACTATGATATAACTGATGAAGATTATACGCCATTATCAAGCTACTTCAGCTACAGCGGCGAAGAAAATACTGATGAAGGAAGCACAGAAATATCAATAATGTCAGCTTATATTTATTATATGGGCAAATAATTAAATAGTTTTAGATAATAGCTTTACAGTTTCAGGCAGTATTCTATGCTCTTGTAAAAGTACTCTTTTCTGTAAAGTTTCAGGGGTATCGTCCTCTTTTACAGGTACTTTAGCCTGCATTATTATATCGCCTCCGTCTATTACTTCTGTTACATAATGTACAGTACAGCCAGATTCTTTTTCTTTATTTTCAATAACAGCCTCATGTACATGTATGCCGTACATTCCCTTTCCTCCGTATTTTGGAAGAAGAGATGGGTGTATATTAATAATTTTTCCTTTCCATTTTTTTATGAAGTTAGTATCTACTATTGATAAAAAACCTGCTAATACTACCAAATCTATATTATTAAGATGTTTGTCTATAGTTTTAAACAAATCATTTTTATGCATCTTTTTATCTATAATAACAGAAGATATACCAAATCTCTTAGCTATACTAATACCTTTGCATTGTCTGTCAGCTATAACAATATCAATTTGATAATCATCTTTATCCTGCATCTCTATTAGAGAAAGTAAATTACTTCCGCCTCCCGAAATTAAAACAGCTATTCTAAGCATATTCCACTCTTATCCTCATCTTCATTTTTAGCAATATAACCAATATCATAAGCCTCTTCATTCATATCTTTCAAATCTCTTATAATATTATCTTTATCATCTTTGGAAGCTATTATAACAAAACCTATACCCATATTAAAAGTATTATACATCTCTTCTTCTTTAATGTTTCCAAGATACCTTATATAATTAAATATGCTAGGAGTTTGAAAACTGTCTTTTTTAATAACGGCTTTATATCCTTTAGCAATAGCACGCGGAACATTTTCTATTAATCCGCCTCCAGTAATATGAGCCATTCCTTTTATATTATATTTTTCTAATAGAGGAAGAACTTTTTTTACATATATTTTAGTAGGAACTAAAAGAGTCTCCCCTATTTTTTCACCTTCAAATACAGCATTATAATCGCGTACAAGTTTTCTTATAAGAGAAAATCCATTGCTGTGAAAACCAGAAGAAGCAATACCTATAACAGCATCGTCTTCAGAAACATTAGATCCGTCTATAATTTTATCTTTTTCAACAACACCTACACAGAAACCAGCAATATCATAATCACCATCTTTATAAAAACCCGGCATCTCAGCAGTCTCTCCGCCTATCAAAGCAGCCCCAGCCTCATAACAGCCGTCAGCAATACCTTTTACTATAAGACTGGCAATTTCACCGTTTAATTTACCGCAGGCTAGATAATCCAAAAAGAAAATAGGCTTAGCCCCATGACAAAGTACATCATTAACACACATAGCAACAGCATCTATACCTACTGTATCATACTTTTTCATAGAAAATGCTATTTCAAGTTTTGTGCCTACTCCGTCAGTACCAGACACTAATACTGGATTATTATATTTGCCAAGTTCATACATAGCACCAAAACTTCCTATAGTATTAAGTACATTTGAATGCATAGTTTTGGCAACTACTTCTTTCATAAGAGAAACAGCTTTATAGCCCTCTTCTCTATTAACTCCGCTGTCTGCATAAGAAATACTCATAAATAATTCCCTTAATTTTTTAGATTATTTTTATTGATGAATAAGATTGAATATAGTATACCAATATTTTTTTTATTTACAAGAATAATTTTTTTATTTATAAAAAAAATAGGTATAGAAATAAAAATCTATACCTATTAAAAGCCGTATTAATATATTATTAAAATGCCAACCCTATAGCAAGTCTTGGAAGAGGGACAAATCTTATACCATGTGTAAAAGAATATCCGAAATCTAATATAGATATATCTATAAAAGGACGTACAGGCCAATTAGCACCCATTTTTGTAAACATATCTATCTTAAATCCCATCTCTCCAGATATATAAAAATTAGCTATAGCACTTTTCTGTTCTTTACCAGCAGAGTAATCCCTTCCATTAACAGCCAATATTGTCATACCTACTTTAGGAAGAAGGAAAAATCCATTGTCTTTATCTCTTTTATTGAAATAAAATCTCACACCAATAGAAGCAGGTATAGCAATAACATCGGCATTATAGAACTTTTCATAATTACTTGTTCCCTCAATAGTTTTTACTCCGTTATAATAACCGCTAAAAGTGTATATACCCAAAGTTGCATCTATTGCTTGTTTAGGTAAATATCTGTAATTGTATGTGAATCTTATTCCAAATCCGCCTTTAAATAATTTTTCAGTAGCACCGTTTTTAGGCTGAAATATTAGATTGGCAACACCTGGTAAAGTTACAGCCGAAAATATAGTAGTACCAAAATCTATACCAACAGCATGCTTTACATTTTCATAGCTTGCAGCATAAATTACAGTATTAAAAGATAATATTAAAGCAAATATAAATATTATAATTTTTTTCATAATCTAACATCCATTAAAATCTTATACTAACGCCTATTCTAGGGAATAAACCTATTCTTAAATTAGAAATTATCTTAGCCCAGCCAGGAACTTTCTCCCAAGCAGGTATAGGTAATTGAACAAAACCTGCAGTAAGAATACCTAAATTTCCCTGCACCGCACTATATAAATTTCCAGTCCAAGGTCTTACATAATAACCTATTTCTAAAAGCCCTATATCAAGCATAGGCTTAACTCTCCATTCTTTAGTAGGGAATAATTCTATATTCCAGCCAATCTCATAAGAAACATAAACAGCCGCATCTGATACTGACTGACTAGTTTTTATACCAGTTAAACCATTTTCTGTTTCTATAGTATAGAAAAATGCATCTATTCCTAAACGAAATGCATTATAAAACTGTCTTTTCTTACCATAAAATCTAACACCGAATGTAGCAGGCATAAATACAAATGAAGATCTGAATTTAGTATCAGAGGCAATTACAGCGGCATACTCTCCCTGCCCCATAGACTCTAAAAGTTTGCCTGCATTTTCTTTACTTATATTAAGTGAATAAGTGCTTCCGTAAACACCTATTCCAGCCTCAAGAGCTATTTGATTATGTACAAATAAAGAATAAGTAACTGAAGGCAAAAACCAAGATGTTCCTTTAGCTTCGGCATAATTAAGATACTCACCCATTGTACCAAAATTTACACCCAAAAAACCAGCTATATGCTTTCCATGAGTAAATATTGTATTAACAAGCATAGGAGAAAATACAGATACTCCGGGGTTAAAATTAAGACTTATCATCTGTCTTCCTTTTATCCAGCTATAATCATCTCCTGTAACCTCTGTAGATAAAGGCAGTCTCTTAGCAAATACAATATTTGACAAACATAATAAAATAAATAATATTATTAAACTCTTTTTCATAATTGACACTCTTAATTAATTTATAACTACGCCTTCTTTAAATCCGCCTGAAGATGCTGTTAGTATATTTTTGATTTGTTCATACTTTTCTTTAGGAAGATTAGTGTTTGCAAGTATTTTATCAGCATCGCTTAAATCAATATTTTCAGCACCATTTTGCATAATGGTATTGATAAGATTACCAATAACGGCCTCTCCTCCCTCATCATCTAACACATCTAATATGGCATCAACTGCTTCTTTACCATTCTGATTAATAGTAACCACAGCAAGCTCATTGCCCATAGGTGCCGTCAATATATAATTGCCATCTATATCATTTTTATATACTCCGCCTATACCAAGAACAGGACTGTCAAATGTATAACTTCCATCATACCCGTTACTTCCTGTTATTGTAAGAGTATTTCCATCTGCTCTGGCATTCTGCCAAGTTCCAGACTGCATCTTTGATAAAATCAAATCTGAAGCTGGTTTTGTTACCGTTATGCCCGTATTTTTTGTGCATGAAATAAAGGACATAACTAACAATGAAATAATTAATAAATATACTTTCATTTTAGATTTCCTAAATTATGTATTTTTCATGTTTATTGTTATATCATATAAAAATAAATAATCAATAATAAAAAATAAATATTTAAATATTTTACATTATTTTAATTATAAATTCTACTATTTTTACAAATATAATAATACATTTTATACATTATATTAGAATATTATATTTTAATATAATTTTTATATTTTATACGCATAATATTATTATACAAAATAAATTAAAAGAAAATAAAAAAAGCAATGAATTTTATATAAATTCATTGCTTATATAATTATTAAAACACAAAAAATATATTATAGATCCTGTGCTATCTCTTCAATCTTGAATATTTCAAGTATATCACCTTTTTTGATATCGTTAAAGTTTTCTATAGAAGCACCGCATTCATAACCAGTAGCAACTTCTTTAACATCATCTTTTACACGTCTCAAACTAGAAATCTTACTTGTATATATAAGTACATTATCACGCATAACTCTTACACTAGCATTTCTTTCTATTTTACCGCTAGTAACATAACAACCAGCAATAGTACCAACTTTAGGAACATGGAATACATCTCTTACTTCAACAGTACCAATATCAACTTCTTTTTTGATTCTTTCAAGAGAACCTTTCATAGCATTTTGAATAGCTTCTATTGCCTCATAAATAATATCATATCTTTCTATAGGTATTCCTAATTTTTCAGCAAGCTCTCTAGCTTTGGCAGAAGGACGTACTCTATAAGCAATAATAATGGCATTAGAAGCATGAGCCAAGTTTACATCACTTTCAGTAACAGCACCTGATGCACTGTATATTGATACAAAACGTATTTTATCGCTTTGTATTTTATTAAGAGCATCTCTCAAAGCCTCAGCACTTCCCTGAACATCTGCCTTTATAATAACCTTAAACTCTTTCATAGCATCAGAAGCTATTTTTTCATAAAGGTTTTCTAAAGTAACTTTAACATTGGCCTTCAAAGCCTCCTGCTGTTTTAACTGAACTCTCTTATCAGCTATAGCTTTAGCTTCTTTTTCATCAAGCATAACATTAAATGATTCTCCAGCTTCAGGAGTTTTTTCAAATCCTAGAACCTCAACAGGAGTAGAAGGCAAAGCCTTTGTAACTCTCTGACCCAAATCATTAACCATAGCCCTAACTTTACCAACGGAAAGCCCGCATACGAAATAGTCTCCAATTTTTAGAGTTCCATTTTGTACAAGCACAGTACCAACTGGTCCTCTTCCTTGGTCAAGTGAAGCTTCTAAAACTATACCTATAGCTTCTCTGTTAGGATTAGCCTTTAATTCAAGCATTTCAGCCTGAAGTATAATAGCTTCTAATAATTCATTGATACCCTGTTTAGTTAAAGCACTAACACCTATATACTGAGTATCTCCTCCCCATTCTTCTGGTGTAAGTCCGTATTCTGATAATGCAGCTTTTACTTTATCCATACTTGCGTTTGGCAGATCCATTTTATTAACAGCAACTATTATAGGTACATTAGCTTCTTTAGCATGATTTAAAGCCTCTATTGTCTGCGGCATAACTCCATCATCAGAAGCAACAACAAGTATTACTATATCTGTACTTTTAGCTCCTCTTGCTCTCATCATAGTAAATGCTGCGTGACCTGGTGTATCAATAAAAGCTATTTCACCGCTAGGTATTTTTACTTTATAAGCACCGATATTTTGAGTAATTCCGCCGCTTTCTTTTGAAGTAATATTACTATGTCTTATAGCATCAAGAAGAGAAGTTTTACCATGATCAACATGCCCCATAATTGTTACTACTGGAGGACGAGGTTTTAAATCTTCTTCTTTATCCGCTTTTACCTCAATAGTAGCTTCTTCCTGTAAAGATACAACATTAACTTTACATCCAAAATCATCAGCTATAATTGTAGCAGTGTCAGAATCTATTATATCATTAACTCTAGCCATAGTACCCATACCCATAAGTTTGGATATGATATCAGAGGCTCTTAAATTCATCTTTTTAGCCAAATCGCCTACAGTAATCGTTTCCATTATGCTGATTTCTTTTTCAACACTAGCAAGTCTTTGTTCCTGCTGACGTTTTTTAGCCTGCATTTTATTAAAGATTTTATTTTCCTGTCTTTGAGCTGCTTCTGCTTTAGAATCTTTCTGAGAAGATTTTTTATCGTATTCTTTTTCTTTTTTCTCGTAATCTCTTTTCTTATTGTCTTTTTTATTATCTTTCTTAAAAGAAGATACATCATCTGCAGGCGGAGCGATTTGCTGTAATTTATTATCTTTGTTTTCTCTGTTGTTATTAAAATCTTTATGTTCTCTATTACCATGAGAATAATTCTTATTTTTGTTTTCTCTATTATCCCTATTATCTCTGCTGTTAGAATCTCTGTTAAAGTTTTTAGCAACATTTTCAGAATTATTATCCTGCTTTTGAACTTCCTGTTTATCAGATTTATTATGTATTATAATTTTCTTTTTAACTATAACTTTTTTAACTTTCTTCACAGCTGCGGTTGCCTGACTATCATCATTATTACTGCTGTTATTATTAGCTTTCTTAACGATAATTTTAGGCTTATTATCAGCTTGCGAGCTTTCCTGATTTAAATTTTTTTCATTATTCTCATTTTTTTGAGACATTATTTTCCTTTCCCATTTATATTAGATTTTAATTATTTGTTCTTGGCAATAAATCATTACTTTGAGGCATTATAGCAGTATTAGTAGCATTAGGATCTCCTATTTGAGGAGGAAGTATGCTTGCTTCACCCAAAACAGCTGTGTTTCTTTCTATCACTGCCTTATCTTTCAAATCTTGTATATCTCTTTGAACTAATTGTTCTGCATAAGCATTTTTATATAACTGAGCTATATAAGGGGCTGTTTCTGTATTATATTCTGTTATACCATACATTTGAGTTAATTGCTGTTTAGCCTGTTCAAAGAAAGCCTGAGCTTGTTCTGGATTTGGGTCTGGTATATTTTTAGCTGCATCAGCAATAAGTTTAGTTAGATAATACTGAAACTTAACATTTCTTATTGAAAGGTTTATAAAATCTTTAGCTTCCTGAGTTTCAAAGAATTTTTCTTCTTCAGCTTTTTTGAATAATAAAACAGTATTTATTAATTGGTCAGCATACATTTGTTTAGTAGCTGCATCATTAGCATATAAAGCTATTTGATCTGCTGTAGCTCCCTGAAGTACCAAAGCTGCTTCTAAATCTTTATTGAAATTAGTTTGATTTACAGTAAAGTCATCTATTTTTAATACCCAATCGCCTTCTCCGCCTTTTAGATAGGCTATAGAATCAGATGAGGAAGAACTGCTGCTTCCGCCTCCCTGACTTTGAGAGCAGGCTATTATAGGTAATGCTGTTAATATTAATAATAGTTTTCTTAAGTTTTTTAAACTCATAAAATTATACTCCTTAAAAAATAAAAAACAGTTTATTAGTTGTATAGTGTATCATATATAAATTTTTATGCAAGTAAAAACAAATAAATTTTTACATAGATAAATAAAAATAAATTATGCATATTTACAAATTATTTTTATTTATTTCTTTCCAGAATACATGCTTATTACTAAATTCGGCAGTTCTTTTTCTAATATTCCATACCAAATAGATTTTCTTCTCTTTAAAGTTTTGCTGCTCATAGCATAATTCATAAGTTTATTATAAGTTTCATTTGCCTTTTGAACATTTTGAAATATAGGTATATGATTAGCTGGAAATATTTCAGATATATTAGCTTCTATATCTTTTTTTATAACAACATCGTATATAGGCAAAACTTTTTCGTATCCCGCACAAATACTTTCGGCATATTCCAAAACCATTTTATCAAAATTCGGTATAGTTTTTAGTAATCTTATTATCAAAGCAAAAGTATCTATAGCCTCTTTATAATTTTCTTTAACAACATATGCTCCGTTAGCTTTATCGCATAAATCACATATAGTATTATTGGTGTAGCTTGATATATATTCATTAACATGTTCATCTATTTGGAAAGGAGGCATTGATTTTGCCACTTTTGATATAAGCTCCAAAACAGCCGTAAACATTCTCTGCTTCCATAAATTGCCTTTAACACTTTTGATAAGCTCTTCCATCTCATTGAAAAATGATTCTTTATATTTTTCATCTGGATTAAATATAGCTTCTACTATAGGTATCTCTGTACCTTTAAATGATATCATACCATTATCATAAAAAGAAATAATATTTTTTTCAAATATTTCGCTTTTAACTTTGCTGTTTTCTTTTAAAAAGTTGAACTGTAAATTTTTAGTTACTATTACTTTATTTTCTTTTGGTGCTAAAGTATTGGCTCTAGCCTGCATTCTTGCAGCATTGTTAATTAAAAACCCTGATAAATCCCCGTCTTCTGTAATTATCAATGAGCTATTAGTATTGCCTCCTGATATTCCAGCACTTATCTTAAACTCTGGAAGACCCGATGTATCTACACTAGGATATTCATTCAATAATCTTTTCTTGCTTAATACTCCTATAATTGCTATAGTGGCACTTAAAGCATCAGTAGCAGTTGGACATACCATAATAATTTCATCACCCTGCTTCCTATGCGATATAACATTATAAAACTTTGTTACAGCACTTACTTTGTTTTGCATAAGATCATCTAAGGCATGAAGTTTAGATAAATTATTTTTATTCTCTTCGCAGAACTTTGTATAACCATGTATATCAAGCATTGCTATATAAACATCAGCTATTGATAAACTTAATTTCAAATCGCCTGCAAAACTGTATTTCGGATTTTCAATAACAAACTGAGACCATAATTTAGGATATGATTCTTTATCAAGATTATTAAAAAATCCCCAGTTAATTTTACGTATAATATCAAATAATGCCCTTAATATTGTTTTATGGTCATGAACTTTCTCAAAGTTAATATTTTTGGCATAAGTAAAAATTTCTGAAAAGTTTTTTATCTCTCCTGAAATTATCTTTTCTGTAAGAAATGCGTATAATTCATATTTAGAAGTGGATTGCGTATATTCCTCTATTTTATTCACTTTTTTCCTCTTACCTTATTTTTAAAAAAGATGTAATTATTACTTTAACTTATAAATAAAAAAAATCAATACTAATAACGAATTTATTAACAATCAATAAAACATATTGAAAAAAATATAAACTATCTTAAAATAAAGATAAAATTTTTTAATAATAAAATAAATAAACAAATTATGAATAGTAAAGTAATAAAAAATAATTTCAATGTAGCAGTAGCATTATACAGACCAGAAATACCAGCAAATACTGGAAATATAGGAAGATTATGTGTAGGACTTAATATAGAACTTCATATAGTTTCAAAGCCTTCATTTATAATAAGTTCAAAAGAAGTAAGACGTGCTGGACTTGATTATTGGGAGCATTTGGTATTAATTAAACATGAAAATGAAAATACATTTTTAGAATACTGCAATAACAATGGAAGAAGAATAATACCAATAACAAAATTCGGAAAAAATAGATATGATGAGTTTAACTATTCCAACAATGATATATTTTTATTCGGCAGAGAATCAACAGGACTTAGAGAATCATTATGGGAAAATGATTTGGATAACTCTGTATATATACCGATGAGCGATAATATACGTTCTATTAATCTGTCAAATACCGCTGCTATTGTAGCTTATGAAGCATACAGACATATTTGCCTTTCCTAAATAAAGGATAGTTTTATATACTGAAATTTTAATTAAAATAATAAAAAATTATAAATAAAAAGCCCATCAGTATTGCTACCGACGGGCTTTATATCTACATTTGTAATAAGTCGCTTAAATCAAATTATCCGATAATTCTCATTATAGATTGGTTTTTCATATTAGCATTAGCTAACATAGCAGCACCTGTTTGTTGTAAGATTTGTTCACGAGTATAAGCAACCATAGCAGAAGCCATATCAGCATCTCTTATAACACTTTCAGAAGCGATAGTGTTTTCAGTAGCTATCATTAAGCTTTTTACCATAGATTCCATTCTGTTTTGAACAGCACCTAATTCAGCTCTTTGAGCTACTACCATTTGTATACCTTCGTCTATTCTTCCTAAAGCTTGGTTAGCAGTTTCTACAGAAGAAATAGAAATAGGAGTGTCTCCTCCAACTTGTAAGTTAGTAGCAGTCATAGCACCTATATTAACAGATACTCTTTGATCCATATTAGCACCGATGTGGAAAGTCATAGGAGTTTGAGCATCAGCAGCGAAACGTCCTGTTAACATGTTCATTTTGTTGAATTCAGCTTGAGAAGCGATTCTGTCAACTTCAGCTACTAATTGGTTAACTTCTACTTGAATTAAAGCTCTGTCACTGTCAGAATAAATACCGTTAGCAGATTGAATAGCTAATTCTCTCATTCTTTGCATAATGTTAGTAGTTTCATTTAAATAACCTTCAGTTGTTTGAATGAAAGAAATACCGTTTTGAGCGTTTCTAGTAGCTTGTTGTAAGCCGCGGTATTGTGAACGCATTTTTTCAGATACTGCTAATCCAGAAGCATCGTCTCCAGCAGTGTTAATTCTCATACCGCTAGAAAGTTGTGCTATTGTTTTAGTCATTGAATTTCCAGTTAAATTCAATTGTCTGTTTGCATTTAATGCAGAAATATTATTGTTGATAATCATAACTACCCTCCATGAATAGTGCTTAAAATATTTTTTGTAATTTTTATTTTTCTAAAGCTTTTTAATATTATGTTTTTATTTGCTGTTTAGTCATCCCCTACAAAACAACAACATAATATTAACTTCACGTATAATATTATTATAATATCTTTTAAAAAAAAAGTAAAGACTAATTTTTTATAAAAAAATGCCGAAAGGGCAATTTACTGCATATTAATATAATAACATTGACTTTTTAACACTATTATTTTAAAATCTAATACCATAACATCATTTTTTTGGAATAAAAAACTATGAAATTTATAACAACAGCTATGATTATAACACTTTTTATGTTTAATTCATGCAGCAGTGCAAAGGCAAATACCGATAATAAAATAAATAATAATTGCTATTTTAATGCTGAAAATGCATATAATTACATAAAAGCACAGACAGATTTAGGACCTAGAAACTACGGAAGTGAAGCCCATAAAAAAGTAAGAGAATTTTTTAAACAAGAAATTTCTAATATGGGTTATGAAGTTTTTAGTCATAATTTTCAAGCACCATATATAAAAGAAAGAAACGGTGAAAATATATATGCATTCCTTAAAGGAAAAACTGATAACTATATAATTATAGCAAGCCATTTTGACAGCCGTTCTGTGGCAGAAAAAGATAAAATGGCATTTAATAGAGACAAACCTATAAGCGGTGCTAATGATGGGGCAAGCAGCAGCGGGGTTTTATTAGAACTTATGAAGGCTTTAAAAAATTATAATGATTTGCCTTACAGTGTATGCTTTGTACTATTCGATTTGGAAGATGATGGAAATCTATTTGATGTTGAAGGCAATTCACTAATAGAAACTGATTGGATACAGGGAAGTATTGCATTTGTAAATGAAGTTATAATAAGAGATAAAATAATTGATAAACAAAAAATAAAATTCGGTATTCTTCTTGATATGGTTGGAAGCAAAAATGCAAAATTCAAATATGAAAGTTTTGCTCATACATATTATTCTCCAATATATAATAAAGTTTGGCAGTATGCTTATGATTTAGGATACAGTAATTATTTTTTTGACGAACATTACGGCACTATAATAGATGATCACACCCCATTTTTAAACGAAAAAATACCTTTTATTGATATTATAGATATGGGATATCCTTTTCATCATACTTCGCAGGATACAATATATAAATTAGATAAAAAAACTTTGGAAGCTGTGGGCAAAACCGTTGAATACTCTGTAATAAATGCTGATAGCATATACTAAAAATTTTTAAGTTTGTCAATTTTTTATTCAACTTTTGGAGAAGCCCGCCCACAACATACCTAACTCTACTTCATTAGATTGTAAAATAACTGTGATGATGTACGAATTTCACAGTACTAATCCTAAACATAAATAAAATTATTTTGAAACAAGACTAATATTTATATTTTTTATTAAAACTCTATATAATTATTCTCAGCATTGATCATTCCTACTTCAACAGTACAGTTAAAGAATTTACAAAGTAAACTGCCAAGCTCATCTCTAGCACTAATAGCTCTATCATCATTAATACCCATAAAAGCATCTATCGGAAATATTATATTTGAAGAAGTTTCAATAATTTTTCCATGTTCGCTTTGTCTCCATATCCATCTTCTAGTTCTTACATCATTAGAAGAAACATATACTAATTCATTCTCATCAACTTCTTCGCTTTCAGTCTCGCCAAAAGGAATAAAAATATCACCTTTTTTTGAGTATCTTATATAAAAATCCTCTTTCATAGAATCCAAATCATGTGCCCCCATAGGAAGTTTATATTTTATTGATACAGCATTTACCAAATCAACAACAGAATTTATATGCGGCATTCCTTTCTTTTTTGATATTCTAGTAAGTAATGCCTCTATCGAACACATAAATTTATTGGGATTAATATTAAGTTTCTGAAAAGCATCTCTATAACACTTTATATATTCGCTTTCTTTTACCTTTATATTCTCAAAATCTTTTTCAGCATTTAAAATATTCTCTTCAAGCATAGAGGAAATATCATCTATTCTTTTAGTATTATCAATATTTTTAGCTAAAATTACAGCAACACAAAGATTATTTAAAGTTTCAAATACTTTATTTTCAATTATAAATTTCATATTATATAAACTCCTAAATATTATAAGATTGAAGCTAATATTTTTATCAAATGCTATCTTTTTTGCTTTTGGTCATTAAAGATTTTAAATATGAATAAGTATTTCTTTCCCAAAATACTCCGTCAGCAAATCCCTGAATATTCTTATCCGTATTTGATTTTTCTAATCTATACTCGGTAAGCAATGCATAATATTTATCCATTTCTATAGATACATATTTTCTATTTAATTTATTTGCAACTACAGAAGTTGTACCGCTTCCTACAAAAGGATCAAATACTATGTCATCTTCTTTTGAACTTGCCAATATCAATTTTGCTATTAATTTTTCAGGTTTTTGAGTGGGGTGCGTAGTGTTTTCAGCCATAGACCAATAAGGCACACTTATATCGTCCCAAAAATTGGAAGGGTGCGTTAATCTAAATTTTCCTTCCTCTGTTTCATGCCAATCCTTTGGTTTACCATCTTCTTTGTATGGAGCTATTACTCTTCTTTTCATCTTTACAGCATTTATATTAAAATAATAATTATTAGATACTGTGGCAAACCATATATCTTCCAAAGCATTTTTCCAATTAAACTGAGCCCCTCTTCCCTTTTCTCTCTGCCAAGTAATTCTATTTCGCACAATAAAATATTTATTAAGTACATCATACACAGCAGAGCTTGAAAATAAATCGCAGCATACATATATAGACGCAGTTTTTTTAAGATGAGGTATAATCAAACTTATAAAAGAATCTATATACTGACTATAATCATTATCCGATTTTTTTCTAAAATTTAGGTTTCCAAAATCTTTATTTAAATTATAAGGCGGGTCTATAATAGCTAAGTCTATAAAATTATCAGGAAGATAATTTATAGACTCAAAGAAATCATTACAAATTGTCTTGTTAAGAATAGAATCAAGACTAGTTTTTTCTTTTAAAATTATTAAACGCTTGGAAAGCTTTTCTACGTCATCTCCATCTAAAATTATAGTTTTATTTTTAGACGAACGGTTTCGCTTCATAAATTATTTTTTTAAACCATAACGTTTTTTGAATTTATCAACTCTACCAGCTGTATCAAGGATTTTCTGCTTACCTGTAAAGAAAGGGTGGCAGTTATGACAGATATCTACGTGTAAACTTTTTTGTACGGAATGTATTTTAAAATTAGCTCCGCAGGCACAGTTTACATCTGTTTCAAAGTATTGAGGGTGTATATCTTTTTTCATTTTGCTTCTCCATTAAAAGTAAAATAATATAATTTTTGATAGTAAGTTTATATTATACTATAAAATTACTATTTTTGCAATAGCTTCAAAATAAATTTATTCTATTTAGAATCAAACTTAAAATAGTTTATATCTTTTACTATATCTTCTGTCATGTTTTTTACTTCATTACTAGAATTGGCACTATCCTGAGCTATAGATGAGTTTTCTTGAGTAATTGAGTTTAATGAATTAAGAGCTTCATTTATCTGCATTATACTGTTTTGTTCATTAATAGCTGTCGTGCTTATTTCAGTTAGAATATCAGCAACATTTCTTGCAGATGAAGATATATTATTCAATATTTCTATAGAATGAGCAACTGATTCATTACCATGTTTTATTTTATCAATACTTTCATTTACTATAGATGTAATATTATTAGCAGCTTCATTAACAGTTTGGGCAAGAGAACGTACCTCACTTGCTACAACAGCAAAACCTTTACCCTGATCTCCTGCACGTGCTGCCTCAACTGAAGCATTAAGAGCCAGTATATTGGTTTGAAATGCTATAGATTGAATAAGTTTTGTTATCTCTGATATTTTCTTACTAGACTCGGAAATTTCTGCCATATTATCTGCAATAATATTAACTGCATTAACACCTGTCAAAGTAGAATCTGAAACTTCTAAACTCATATTTTTAGCATTTTCTGTATTATTGGAAGTATTCTGTAAAGAAACAGATAAACTCTCTGCAGAGGCCGATAATTCTTCTAATGATGATGCCTGCGATATAGTTCTGTCAGATAGATTATTACTGCCGTAAGTTATGGTATCAACAGAACTATTTATGTTATTTATACTTTCCTTTAAGTTATAAACTATTTTTCCTATATTATCCTGCATACTTTTTATGTTTTTATATAGCTCAGCTGTTTGATCATTTTTAGAAAGCATCTTTTCATCGAATTTACTATTAAAATAACCCTCATTCATAATTCTTATATGTTTTATTGCATCTTCCAACGAAGAAGAAATAGGATTTACTATTACAATAACAAGTGATGTCTCTAATATCATAATAATAAACATAACAAAAAGTAAAAGTACCATAAGTGTAAATAATTGCTGTTTTATAGATGATAAATCCCCATAAAGAACTATACTCCAAGGAACCGTCTCTAAATTTTTGACTATATACCAATTATTTTTATATATATTAGTGTAATTTCCGCTATTTTCTATATACGTCCTTATATTCTGAAAATTAGTATCATCAAATATTTTCTTATTTTCATTTAATACTTTATTTTCATCTGCACTATTAATAAACATACCATTTGATGTTACTAAATTAACATTTTCTTCATAAAGAACATTTTGAACTATATCATTCATTTTAGAGAAATCTATAGCTGCAACTCCTTTTAATTGATTATTATTAGTATATACAGCTTTGGCAAAAGTTATACATATTTTACCTGTAGCATAATCTACATAAGGATCAGTTATATAAACTTTTCTATTATTAGCTACAGCAGATTTATACCATCCTCTTGAAGTCTGATCATAATCTAAAGAAAAAGGCTCTAATGAGTTTATAAAAATGCCGCCTTTTGAATACGGAATTGTTTCTCCAAAATATATATTCAAATAATCATCGCTTAATTTTGATATATTTGTTACAGAGTATCCGAAATATTCATAAGGAAGATTTGGTATCTGCAGATAAGAATCTAATATATCCATGACATTATTTACTTTACTCAATTTTGCCTCTATTAGATCATGTATACTTACAGCTTTAAATGTTTTATCTTTTACAAATGAATTTATATAAATATTTCTGTATAAAAAA
This sequence comes from Brachyspira innocens ATCC 29796, assembly GCF_000384655.1. Taxonomy (GTDB): domain Bacteria; phylum Spirochaetota; class Brachyspiria; order Brachyspirales; family Brachyspiraceae; genus Brachyspira; species Brachyspira innocens. The sequence continues at coordinate 27,076 of NZ_ARQI01000091.1, forward strand.
AAATATAACAAAATACATAATTATTAAGAATACAGCAAATGGAATGAGAAATTTCATCATCAAAACTAACTTTTTCTTATTAAACATTATAAATATCCTCAGATAATAATTTTAAGAAAGGCATAAAGTTTACAAAAAATCAATTTTTACATAGTACATTATATGTAAAATAAAAGAAGCAGAAATAAAATATTACTGCTTCTTTTTGTAATATATTTTATTTATAATATATTTTTTAATTTACAACAGTATCATAATAATTAACTATATACCAATACTGCCCCATCTGTCTTAATATAAATGTTCTTCTTACAACAGGATCATAAACATCACCTGTATCAGCATTAAAATATCTATGATAAAGTCTTGTTTCAATTTCTGCCCTAGGCAAACCATAATCTTCAGTAATTGTTGTTTTATCAATAGTATAATTTAGAAGAGTATAATTTACAGCAGGATCATATTCGTTTCTAATCATATTCAAAATAGCTGTATAATGATTTTTTAATTCAGCATCTTTAGTAGATATTATATCCCTTTGAAGTTCTGCTGTAAAATTATTTCTAACCTGTCTGTCATAAGCTGAAGCCAAATATTTTTTGAACTCTTCAAATAATACTTTTCTGTCCTCTGGCAAAGAAGTTCTGTAAAGAATATCAAATCTTATAGCAAGCTCTCTTATATTACTTGATTTATAAGCCATTTCCAAGTTATTTAAGAAATTATTTCCAAAATTAGTTCTTAGCATATTAGCACTAATACTGTCAGAAAACTGATTTCTTAAAAATGATTCAAAACTCAATGTTCTAGCTTTTTGACGTATACCTGTATCGGTAAAGTCTTCAAGATAACTATTGCTGTAATTATTTCTGTATGCTTCATAATATCTTTGGCTTATGCTTATTATAGAAGGCATATGCATATAGCTGAAATAATTAGTCCAATCTCTATTTTTCATAGAAAATAAAGTATTAGATACAACACTGTAAGGTGAAAATTGTTCCAACTGCGAAATATTAGTTACAACATTATACTGAGCTGTATTTCCCTGTTCATTATAAGTTCTGGCACTTCCCAAAGTGAAATAAGCAGTATCAGCTTTCATAGAAAAATTATCGCTTATTTCTGGCATAGGGTTAAAACTGCATTCTACTCTGTATCTTCCAGTCTTATTGAAATAAAACCAATTATTTAAATCTATATAATATGAAAAACTCTCTCCTTCATTAAGAGTTACCACTCTGTCTTTGGAAGAATCTAAAGTTCTTTCATTTTTATATTTCCATAAAGTATAATTATCTGATGATACCACTGGATTATTGTAATTATCATAAACTGTAAAGCTATAATTATTGAAAGGATTAATAGAGTTTGTAAAACTTACAGTACCTTTTTTGGCATATATCTTTATTTCCATAGTTATAGGTTCATTTAATCTATATCTATTTAAATCAAAGTTCATGCTTATAACATAACTAGACGGAGCTACCACATTATCATTAGGATAAACTCTTTTAATTTGATCCAACATAATTGTATCCAAAAAACTGTCATCTTGGGCAAATATATTAGAACAGCTAATAATTATAAATAAAAGTAATAATATTCTATGTTTCATACGTCATTACCTTAAAAAATACTACTATAATAGTTTATCGGAAAAAAGTAAAAATAACATAAGAAAAATTATATATCTTTAATATTATTATGTTTCAAATAAAAAACAATAATTTTATTAGTTTTATTGTAAAAAAATATGAATATTCTTTAATAAATATTGACAATTTTATTTATTAATTTAATATGTATTTAGGCAATTTATATGGGGGAATAATTACTATGCATACAGCATACAGCATACAGCATACAGCATACAGCATACAGCATACAGCATACAGCATACAGCATACAGCATACAGCATACAGCATACAGCAT
>NZ_ARQI01000092.1 GCF_000384655.1 Brachyspira innocens ATCC 29796
ATATCTATATAAAAAGAGTATATCGCTCTAGAGTTTTTTATTTATTGTTTTATATACCTAAACAATTATATTTTGTCAAAAGTAAAGTTATATTTTTGTTTTGATATCTGGGGCTTTGCCCTTACGAAGTACACAGCGTGACCGCTCTGCGCCCTACTTATTTTGGACGCTGTCTGCCTCGCTCTGCGTGCCGTAGGCAGGCGTGCCACAAAGAAGCAGGCACAGCCCGCAGTAGCGAAAGGCTACATTTGGGCTTTAATTTACTAAAGCTATCTTACATGTAACACAACTTTAGTATTATTTAGTACTAATTTTTTACACTTGCACTTTCGCCGTAGGCGTACTTCGTATGGTTCTTTGACGAAGTCCGCCTGTGGCGTGCGGCAGGAAAAAGAACAACAAAAAATTTATAAACTTAAAAATTTTCAGTATATACCTAAACAATTATAATTTGTCAAAAATAAGGTTGTATTTTGTTTTTAATATATGGGGCTTTGCCCCATACCCCAGTTCTTTTGTTGACACAAAGAACCAAAAAGACTGCATTTTTAGCCTAAATTTAAGTTATATTCTACATTTGATACATATATCTAAAATATAAAGTTCTATCAGTTGCATCTTTATTAACTTTTTTGCAGCACAAAAAAGTTAATAATTCTATATAAAGTGCATCTGTTGACAAAATGAAATCGTTCCAGTATATACACACAATTTATAACTATTAATAACATTTTTTAATTTGTAATATTGGCATTTTTCTGCCATTTATTGGACTTCAAATAGTAAAGGCTGAAAAAAGTATTTATTATATAACATATACCCATAGAAAGCCATATACCTACAAGCTCAAAATGAGGTGATAAGGCATAAGCTAAAATTGTCCTTAAAATTAATGTTGTTGAAGTTGTGAAAGCCATTATTACTATAGTTTTTCCAGCTCCATTTATAACGCCATTACATACAAACATCACAGAATAAAAAATAAATATAGGCATAATAGTATAAATATAGCTTTTAGCATATTCAAATACTGAAACATCTTTTGTAAACATTCTTATAAGAAGATAAGGATTAGTTATAGAAAAAATACTCATAACAGAAGAGATTATAAGTCCTATTATAATACCGCTTTTAAAAATCTCTTTTACCCTATCTAATTTTTTAGCCCCGATATTTTGTGCCGACATTGTCATAACAGCATTACCCAAAGCACCAACAGGCATAATAAATAATGATTCTACCCTATTAACAATAGCAACAGTTGCACTTGCAGCCTCTCCAAAACTGCTTATAAGTCTGGTTATTACAAGCCAGCCGAAAGCCACTATAAATTGATTAAATGAAATAGGTATTCCTAATTTCATTATTTTTTTAGTCATTTTTAAATCGAATGTAAATATGAAAGGATTAATTTTGATAAAGCTATTTTTCATTCTTAAATATGTTGTACTTATTAGTACAGAAGTAAACTGAGATATTACTGTGGCAATAGCAGCACCTTTAAGTCCCATAGCAGGTATTATCCAAAAACCTTTTATAAATATTGGGTCTAATATTATATTGAGAAGAGAAGATATAATTAAAAATATTAAAGGTCTTACAGTGTCCCCTACAGCCCTAAGTATGGAAGAAATAAAAAAATAAGCATATGCAAATGGAAGCCCTATTATAGATATTCTTAAATAAATAAGTGCCATGTCCATAGCATTTTCTGGAGTATTCATGATTTTTAATATAGTTCTTGAAAATATAAGCATAAGAGAGCCTACAGTAAAAAGTATTATAACCCCTAATGTTGTAGATACTTTTATAACATGGCTCACAGTATCATAATCTTTAGCCCCATAATACTGAGATACTATAACACCATTAGCCATATTAACTCCAAATGCAAACGAACCTATTAAAAGCATTATTGGAAAACTAACAGCAACTGCCGAAAGCCCAAGCGGTCCTATAATATTTCCTATCCAAATACTATCAGCTATATTATACACAACATTTAGTATATTAGATAATAATATTGGTATAAGAAGTTTTATTAATGTGGGAACAACTTTTGATTCTGTGAGGTCTGTTCCTATATGATTAGCCATTTTTTATTATACCTTAAAATTAAATTGTAATTAGTATTATAATACTAAATAATAATTAATTAAATAGTAAAAATATTATTTTGTAATAAATTATATCTACAATAAGTTTTATATTATAATTATATATTTTATTGGAAGTATATAAAAAATTTAAAAAACACTATGACTGCATGATTTTTTATAAGTATATGGTTAAAGAATTTATGATTAGTAACAAATATAAAGGCGGCAGAATGAAAATAAAATTAAAAGAATTATTTACATCCCCACCCTCTAAAATTTTATTATTTGTTATATAATTTTATAATGCCCATTTTTTATAATATTCTAACTGTAAAAGCACACCCACCCAAGCCTTTATTAGGTTTAAGATATCATTTAACGCACGATTAATTTCATATTTCTTATATAGTAAAAAATAAAAACAAAACTCAATTTTATTTTTCAGCTTTACTCACCGTGCGTATTAACAATCTAAAATACATATAAGTATTAAAGAAATTTATATAAAAATACCAATATCTATTTAACATAATGATAAAAAAGCATGCATAAACTAATATGCATGCTATTTAATTCAAATTATATAATCTTCAATCTCTGCTTCTAGTTTTAGCTAAAAGTTTTAATATCTCTAAATAAAGCCATACCAAAGTAACAAGAAGTCCGAAAGCAGCATACCACTCAAAATATTTAGGCATATTATAAGACTCACCTTTTTCCATAAAATCAAAATCCAAAAGAAGATTGAAAGAAGCAATAAGAACTACTACAATACTTATTCCAATGCTTAAAGGACTTGAACCATACAAGAAAGGTATTCTAGCACCAAAGAATGACATTATAAAATTAACTAAATATACAATACCTATACATAAAGTAGATACCATAATCACACTTCTCAATTTTTCTGTCACTCTTATTATTCTAAATCTGTATAAAACTAACATTATAAATAAATCTAAAAATGTAAGAAATACAGCCTGAACAACTATACCGTCATAAGCAGCATTAAATACATAAGAAATAGCCCCTATAGCAATACCTTCTAGTATAGCATAAAGTATAGAAAAAACTTTAGATAATTCTTTTTTGAAAGTCATTATCAAAGCTAAAACAAAAGCAGCTATAGAAGAACCTAAAGCAGCAGGGTAAATCATCTCTGGTCTTTTTGCCAAAACAAAGAATACACTCACCATAGCTGAAAGCATTAATACTAATGTTAGTATTATTGACTTGTTAATTGCCCCATTAAGAGTCATTGTATTTTCATTTTCATAACTTGATGCATAATTAAATGCTTTATCTGATAATACTGGATTTGCCATAATTAAAAAACCTCCAAAATTATTTTTTATTTAGTTATTTATTATACAATAAGTTTAATAAAATACTAGTGTAAAGTATAACTAATTAATTTAAATAAAGTAATATTTTTTATATTTTTATTATAAAAGTATAAATATAATTCTTATAAGAAAAATTAAATTTATTTATCTTCCTCCTATTTTATTACTTTTTTTATAATAATTGCAGCAATTAAAGTTAAAACAGGTAATATAAACTTATTAAAAATTGCTGATATTAGCTGACTGATTATAAATGCTATTAAAAAAGATACAGCATATTTTGAAAAAGTATTTGGAAGATAAGAAGCATTTTCTAATTTAAGATTATAAATAATTAAAGTAAGCGGTATAACAATTATAATAGTAAATATAGAAACAGAAATGGTAGACTTTACTTTTCTCTCATCTTTTTGCATTATTCATAAACCTCAGAATTATTTTTATTTAGTAATTTATTATATCATATCAATACTAATCTTTCATTCTCTTTTTAATTATTTTAATTATAATAATACATACTAATATAGCAACAATAAAAGGAATAGCAAAAATAAAGGAAACACTAGGAGGAGCGGAAGCCCCATCAAATTTAACTGCATAGAACATATAACCATAATTGAAGGCAACTACAGTAACCATCATATAAGAAAATAGATATGCTATAATTTTAATAGTTTTTATAATTCTTTCTTTATTTGACATTTTATTTCCCAAAAAATTCTTTTTCTATCTCTAATAATTGATTTAATAAAAGATCTTTTTTATCTGAATCCTTAATTTTCAATATTTTATTTCTCATATCGAATATTTCTTTTTTAATATAATTAAAATTTGCATTATTTGTTATTGAAACTTTTAATGCTGATATTTCATTCCATAATATGTTAATTTGATAATTTGGTACAACATAATCATATATGGACTTCATATCAAAACGAGAAGTTAAAGAATTAAAAATATTAATGGACTCCAATATATACTCATATTCATAATTAGTGGAAATATTATTATAACTATTAATATTTAAATCATATTTTTCTATCAATTTGTTCACTATTATATATAAATAATAAACTATAAATAATATCATATCTATACTACCATCATTATTTATATAATACCTATTATACAAAAATTTTGCTCTGCTTAAATTATCCGAGAAATATATTCCTTTATCTTTTAGTCTGTATTTTATATTATTATGAGCTGTCATATTTCTAATTCTATTAAAATCCAAAAGAAGCAAATCTTTTTTATCTTCTTTATCAACTAACTGTTCAATATCTATTATTTTTTTCATATATATGCAGGCTGATTCAAAAAATATTATATAGAAAATATCATCTTTATCATTATTATTATATATTTGATTTAAAACAAATAATATTTTATATATATTGTATATAGTATTTTCAATTTTAAATTTATATTTTTTAGTATTTTTCAAAATACATATAAAATCATTTAAATTCATAATACAATCTCAAAAGTTCAATTTTTTTTATTTATTATAATGATTTAATAAAATATATTTTTATATAATTTATTAATATTACTCTTTATTAGTTTAGATTAATAAAATCAATGTATATCATATATAAAAATCAATAAATAAAACAAAAAAATCCCAACAGAAAAAATCTATTGGGATAAATATATAATATATACCCGGCAACGTTCTACTCTCCCGTAAAGCTACCCTTACAGTACCATCGACGATGAAAGGCTTAACTGCCGTGTTCGGAATGGGAACGGGTGTATCACTTTCTCTATGGTCACCGAAATAATATTAACAAATTAAAAGAACAAAGTTTTAAGTATCTTTGTCAGATATATAAGAGCGCAGATTGTCTCATTCTACTCTTTTATTATGATTTCTATTTAAGAAGAAAACGATAATATGGTCAAGTCATTGGTCTGATTAGTGCTGCTCAGCTGAACAGGTATTTCTTCCCTGCTTACACTTGCAGTCTATCAACGTCGTAGTCTCCAACGAAACTCATAGGGAAAGTTAATCTTGAAGGAGGCTTCCCACTTAGATGCTTTCAGCGGTTATCCCGTCCGCACATAGCTACTCTGCGATGCTCTTGGCAGAACAACAGATACACCAGCGGTGCGTTCATTCCGGTCCTCTCGTACTAAGAATGACTCTTCTCAACTTTCCAACGCCCACAACGGATAGGGACCAAACTGTCTCACGACGTTCTGAACCCAGCTCGCGTACCGCTTTAATTGGCGAACAGCCAAACCCTTGGGACCTGCTCCAGCCCCAGGATGCGATGAGCCGACATCGAGGTGCCAAACCTCCCCGTCGATATGAACTCTTGGGGGAGATAAGCCTGTTATCCCCGGAGTACCTTTTGTCCGTTTAGCGATGGCCCTTCCACTCGGGACCACCGGATCACTAAGACCTACTTTCGTACCTGCTCGAGATGTCTCTCTCGCAGTCAAGCCACCTTATGCCTTTATACTCTACTACCGATTTCTATTCGGTTTGAGGTGACCTTTGCACGCCTCCGTTACTCTTTAGGAGGCGACCGCCCCAGTCAAACTACCCGCCTGACAATGTCCGACTGCCGGATAACGGCTAATCGTTAGAATCCCATTTTGCGAAGGATGGTATTTCAAAGATGGCTCCATGAAAGCTGGCGCTCCCACTTCAAAGCCTCCCATCTATTCTACACATCACAAAACAAAACTCAATGTCAAGTTATAGTAAAGGTTCACGGGGTCTTACCGTCCTGTTGCGGGTAATCAGCATCTTCACTGATAATTCAATTTCACCGAGTTCTTCCCCGAGACAGTGCCCGGATCGTTACACCATTCGTGCAGGTCGGAACTTACCCGACAAGGAATTTCGCTACCTTAGGACCGTCATAGTTACGGCCGCCGTTTACTGGGGCTTCAATTCGAAGCTTCGCTTACGCTAACCTCTCCTTTTAACCTTCCAGCACTGGGCAGGTGTCAATCCCTATACATCCATTTACATGTTTGCAGAGATCTGTGTTTTTGCTAAACAGTCGGCCAGGCCTTTTCACTGCGACTCTCCTCTCAATATTGCTACCAAGATTCAAGCGTCTCTTTTTCCGAAGTTACAAGACTAATTTGCAGAGTTCCTTAGGGAAGATTATCTCGAGCGCCTTAGAATACTCATCTCACCCACCTGTGTCGGTTTGCGGTACGATTATGACATGCCTAACCTTAGAAATTATTTCTCGACAGCCTAGCTCACGCAACTTCCTGAACCCGAAAGCCCAGTCACTATCCAGCCTCAACCTTAAAGCAACAAGCATTTTACTCATCACAAGTCTAAACTGTTTGACGTTATCTACCAATCTAACGCGTACGCAAACAATCTGTGTCATTCCATCGAAACATATCATAGTACAGGAATATTTACCTGTTTCCCATCGACTACGCTTTTCAGCCTCATCTTAGGGGTCGACTAACCCTAGGCAGATTAGCTTTACCTAGGAAACCTTGGGTTTGCGGCGAACGGGTTTCTCACCCGTTTTCTCGTTACTCATGCCTGCATCCTCACTTCTTATACCTCCAGCCCACCTTACGGTAAACCTTCAACGGCTTAAAGAACGCTCTCCTACCAATTATAGATTAACTCTATAATTCCCTAGCTTCGGTACTATGTTTGAGCCCCGTTACATTTTCGGCGCAAGAACACTCGACCAGTGAGCTGTTACGCACTCTTTAAAGGAATGGCTGCTTCTAAGCCAACCTCCTGGCTGTTTAAGTATTCTCACATCCTTTCCCACTTAACATAGATTTTGGGACCTTAGCTGAGGATCTGGGCTGTTTCCCTTTTGACAATGACGCTTATCCGCCGCTGTCTAACTGCCATGCTCTTAACTTACGGTATTCGGAGTTTAGTTGGGTTTGGTACTCGGTTAGGAGCCCTAGTCCATTTAGTGCTCTACCCCCGTAAGTAAACACATAACGCTGCCCCTAAAGACATTTCGGAGAGAACCAGCTATCTCCAAGTTTGATTAGCCTTTCACTCCTACCCACAAGTCATCCAAAGCCTTTTCACGGCCACTGGTTCGCACCTCCATTCGATGTTACTCGAGTTTCGCACTGCTCATAGGTAGATCACTTGGCTTCGGGTCGTATAGCACGCAACTAATGTCGCCCTATTAAGGCTCGCTTTCACTACGACTACAAGGCTATTACCTCTTAATCTTGCTACGTACTATAAGTCGCAGGCTCATTCTACAAAAGGCACGCCATCAGGCCTTCTACTATTGCTAGCAGGGTCCCCTCTGACTACTTGTAAGCTTAAGGTTTCAGGTTCTATTTAATAACCCTCAACGGGAGACTTTTCACCTTTCCCTCACGGTACTCTACACTATTGGTCACTGGTTAGTATTTTGCCTTGGATAGTGGTCTACCCAGATTCAAACAGGGTTTCACGTGCCCCGCCCTACTCAGGAACGATAAAACCTTGTCTATATGATTTCGTGTACGAGACTATCACTCACTATGGTCTGCTTTTCCAAAACAGTTCCACTATCATATAAAGCAAAGTCGATGCATGTAAGTACATCACTCACCGCCCTACAACACCATAATAACAACGCCTTACAACTTGACATTATTATGGTTTAGGCTCTTCCCCTTTCGCTCGCCACTACTTAGGGAATCTCAATTTTGATTACTTTTCCTCCAGGTACTTAGATGTTTCAGTTCCCTGGGTGTCGCCTCATAAACCTATGGATTCAGTTTATGATATAGAAGGTTTGCTTCTATAGGTTTTCCCATTCGGTGATCTACGGATCATAGAATATTTGCTTCTCCCCGTAGCTTATCGCAGCTTGTCACGACCTTCATCGCCTTCCAGTGCCTAGGCATCCACCTTAAGCCCTTACTTACTTGACCATATTATCCTTTTCTTCTTTATTATCTCTAATATCAAAGATAAGTTTAATACATCAAATTGAATGAGACTTTTAGCTAATTAAAGCTGTTTCTTATCTAATTCTTTAGTAACGCTCCGCTTAATTGTTTCTACTCTAAGACACACAATCTAATTGTGTTTTCTTTATCTAGTGAAGATTTTTATAATTGCTGATTTCCGTCTTTATGTTGGAAATTACTTTCTAAAAATCTACGCTCTCATATATCTGTCAAAGAACTTTAAGTTTTTCATTTTCAGTTGGTGTTTCGTTTCTTTCGTTTTGTTTTTTGTTTCTCATCAACTGTTTTATTATTATAGCATACAGCCTTAAAAACGCAATAGCTTTTAGAGGCGGTTTTTTTAAAAAATAGCTATTTTTTAGTGTTTTATTAGTTTTATACTACATTTCATACAAATTTACGCTTGCTTAAAATCATTATTCTTAAAAATGACTTTTTTCAGGCAGAATTTTTTATAAAAAACACTAAATTCTGGGAATTTTTGGCTATTCAACGGGAAATTTTTGGCAAAAATATTAAAAAAATCCAAAAAACTAGCATATTTTAAAAAAATAATATATAATTTTTAAATATTAATAAATATAAAATTAGAGAGAGTTGAAAATTATGAGTGTAAGTATTGAAGAAAACGGAAATATTAAATTAAAACCAAATTCTATTATTTTTTATGAAGGAGAAAAAGTACAAAATATATCTATAGTCACTAATGGGGAAATAGATGTTTACATATCTTCTAAAGATATATTGGGAATTGAAGATGAAAATGAAATTATGCGTTACAGCTGCCGACTATTTTCAATACCTAAAAATATCATGATTGGTATTGGAAGCTATAAAACTAATTCTAAATATATGTTTTCTTTCAAGTCAAAAGATGATACTGAAATATATGCTGTCAAAACCCCAAATCAGGAATATGTTAAAACATTTTTCAAAGTTAATAAAGCATATCTTACTAATATGTATCATTCTATAGCATATGTTATTTTAAAATCCTATGAAGAATATATTAAAATAAAAAAAATCAATGATGATGTGAAAATAATATCTGCTAATCTTGCTGTTATATATTTTAATTTGCAGCAGACTAAATCAAAAAACATAAAATCTGAAATGTTAAAAAATTATAAAGAAATCTATGAAGATTCTATAAACTCAGGTTTTAATTTCCCTACTTCATTTGACGTAGATTTTATAAGAGCTGATCACTCTGAAATATATATGCATAACAAAAATCAGTTTAACGAAGAGGAAAATACTGAAAAACTGGAATTTGAAATCGATTATGTGAGAAGATTTTTAACTATGCCTAAAAATATTAAAACTCAATTCTTCTCTTATGATACTAATATGAGTTTGGATGCATCACATATGCTTTATGAAACTCTAAAAAAAATATCATCTTTGCTAAAAACAGAAATAGTTGAAGCTATAGAAAATATTTTATTTCTATCATCAAATGAAAACGAATCGTTATTCGGAGAGTATGTAAAAACAGCTACTGAACTAGATAAACAAGGCAAAGATAATGATGTATGGGTTAGATATATAAGATTTATGTCAAGCATCATTAAAGATATTTACAATAAAATTAAAACAGAATATGATTATGACCTTAATATAGATACTGAAGAAATGGATTCTATATTAAAAAGAATATCTAAAAATAATGTTCCTTCTTCAGAAGAAGCTAATGCAGATATAGATGGTATTGATAATATAAAAGTTACTATAGGGTTTGAAGAGCTTCCTAGTGAAGTAAAAGATCCTACTAAAAAATTAATAGAGATGTCTGGAATTGATGAAAACAAAGCTAAAAGTTTCATGAAATCATTACAGGCATACAGAAAATTAAGAGATAAATTCAGTACCGAAGATGATGTAAGAAAAATAAGAAGAGGCGTTACAACTGTATTCTTTGAAATATATAAAGAAATCGCTAAAAGATCTATAATAAACGGAGAAAGTAGCAGACTTGTAAAAATGTTCCTAAACTTCGGATATATGGACGATCAACTGCTTACACCAAATCAAATAATGGATTTATACGAAATTAAAGACAAAAGTAAAACAAAAAAAATCAATGTTTTCTATATAGACGAATGGCTTCAAAAAATATACGATAAAGAAGAACCGCCTTCTGTAAATGGTTTTGGTCAGGATTACAGAGAAGCTTTAAGGGAATTAAAAAAACGCGGTACTATAAACGACAAAGAACTTGAAGAACATTGGGAAAGTTCTTCTAAAAGACTTGAATATGAAGTTGAAAATATGATTGAAACTACTCACAGACTATGTTATGGTCAGGTAAGCGTATATTTCCCTATTCTTCATAAAGATATGATTACAAAAGATTTTGAAAGAGCATTAATACGAAGAGATGTAATGGAAAAATCTATAAAAGATATAACAGATATAGATTTCTCTGCATTCTATAGAGAGGTATTATACAAAAATAAAGAATTGAATATAGAAAAAGAACTTGTTATGCAGGAAGTACTTCCTAATATAATACTTATGCCTACATTCGGTTCAAGAGCTATAATGTGGGAAGAACTTTCAAGCAGACAGAAAAACAGTACTGGAAGATTCTTATTCCCTATATTTACTTCAGAAGATTTAGAATCTTTGCTTATACCTACAATAGGAGCATTCAGATGGGAATTATGCAAAACTATGCTTGGACCTGCTTGGAATGATATTACTCAAATGTCTATTACTTCTGAATACAGCGATTATGTTCAGTTCTATAAGAAAAACAGAAATTTGTCAGATGAAGCTAAAGAAAAATTAAAAATACAAATTAAAAAATGCAGAAACAATCTTAGAGAAGTATTTGTTTCCGACTACAATCTATGGATAAAATACGAAAGCAAAGGTATTATGCGTCTTAATAGAGTGGCAAGAGGCATATTATACAGACAAGTTCCTTTTGCTAAAAATATAAGAGACGAACTAGCTAAACAGCCTATGTTCTCAGAGATAGCAAACAGATTTAAAAATATCAGAAGCAAAAAGGCTACAGAGCTTGAAAACAGATATTTCAAATTTACTAAAACAGGAAATCCTCTGCCTTATGAATTACAGCATCATATAGAGTTCTACAAAGATATGTAATTGGACAGTAAAAAATCGTACTAAATAAAAGGGCTTGAATTAATTTTCAAAGCCCTTTTTTATAAAATTATAACATATAAAAACTTATATTATAATAAAAGCAAAATATATTTGTTTATGTATATAGCTAATCAATACAATTTATCAAATTTTAGTTGTTTATAAATCTAATTATGCTTTATAAAAAGTATTATTAATAAAATAAGTTTTTAATGTATTATAATATTAGTTAAAAAATGCAGTCCTTCGCTAAGCGTATCCTAGTTTATCGAGGATATAAGCTTCTTTGGGTAACCAAAATAAGTTGGTGTATGGTGCAAACAATTTGAAAAACTAACCTTTGACAAACTTAAAAAATTTCAGTATATACTGGAAACTTCCTGACAATAAAAATGATATAATTAATTCTGGAATTATGTTTGAAGCATTACATACAGCAATAGGATTTCGTAAAAAAGTATTATAAAGAAAAATATTCAAATCATTTTTCAATATCTTTTTTATCTTTTTTTTATCTTTTTTAATTTGCAATGAATATGAGGCGAAATTAGTCTATGCTAAAAAAATAAAAAGGGCAGATAATTATAATAAATATAGAGAGTGTAATATTTATACATATTCTGAATATAGATGAAACGATTAAGAAATAAAATAAAAAATGATTTTTAATGATTTTTATTGAAAATTATTATTAGACTTTTTATTTTTTTAAATTTTCATAGTAATTATACTGTTTATGTAAATTGTATGCATGAATTTTAACTGTGAATTAAAAAATATAAATATAAACAGCAAGCTAATATAGTCATACACTATAACCATGTACTGTAATATTGAATATCCTGCAATAACAATCTGCAATAATAATCTGCAATAATAAAATAATAAAAATATTCTTTTCAAGCAAATTATTTTTTTTTCGATATTTAACGCAAGAATTATTTTAATACTATATTTATAACTATTACTTGCAAAAAAAGTCATAAATTGTTAAAATATATACAAGTAATTATAGCTTAAAAAGAGTATTAAAAAATGAGACTTGACTATATTAGACCATTTACAGATGCTTCCAATGAAATACTTCAGAATTATCTGAAAAATGGCATCAAAACTAGTGATATAACCTTAAAAGGCGATTTTGTTAATGCTTCAGGTATTATAGCAATAGTGGCATTATCAGAAGATATAGTCGGTCATTTTATAATTGATATGGAAATAGAAACAGCCAAAAAAATAGTTTCTATAATGAATGACAGCGAAATAAAAGATATTGATAAATTATCATTATCTACTGTACAGGAGCTTGTTAATTTAATAGCAGGACTTGCTGTAACAAAATTAGAAAAAGACGGATATAATGTTGATATATCACCGCCTGTTATAATGAAAAGCAAGAATTTAGAAGTTTCGATAAGCGATTCGGAATTTCTTCATATAAAATTAGATACCTCTATTGGCGATTTTAATGTATTAGTTGCCGTAGAATCAGAAAAGGAGTAAATAAATATGTCTGACATTAATACAAAAGAAGCTGATGGTATAAATGAATTTGGAAAGCCATACAAAGTTCTAATCGTAGATGACTCTGCATTCGTTGTTAAACAGCTGCAGCAAATTTTTGTATCTGAGCAGTACAATGTAGTAGGAACTGCAGAAAATGGAGAGGAAGGCGTACTTATGTATAAAGAATACAAGCCAGACTTAGTAACTATGGATATTACAATGCCAAAAATGGATGGTATTACAGCTTTAACAAAAATAATTGAATATGATAAAAATGCAAAAGTAGTTATGGTTAGTGCTTTAGGTAAAGAGGATATGGTTAAAAAAGCCCTTCTAGCAGGTGCTAAAAACTATATTACAAAACCTTTAGATAGAAAAAAAGTTCTTGAACGTATTAAGATGGTTCTTACAAAAAATAAACAATAGTTTTTATACTTATTCTGGAATAATTGATTTTGAATGAACTGAAACTAACTGATAAACAATTCGATCTATTTAGGGATTTTGTATATAGAGAAAGCGGTATATGTTTTAATGTTATTAATAAGATTATTTTAGAGTCACGCATTGCATCTTCTATGAAAGAGAGAAATCTTGATAAAGTAGAAGATTATTATAAACTTGTATCCACTAACAAGGAAGAGCTTAAAACTTTTTTAGATAACATTACTACAAACCTTACAAAATTTTTTAGAAATGAGCCTAACTTCAAATTACTGAAAAATTATGTTCTGCCTAGAATATTAAAGACAAAAAAGCTAGGAGAACAAATAAGAATTTGGAGTGCAGGCTGTTCTACTGGCGAGGAGCCCTACTCTATAGCTATAACTTGTTTGGAAACGCCTGGAATTAGAGAACAGGATATAAAAATATTTGCAAGCGATCTTTCTCTTAATTCTTTGGTTGCAGCCAAAGAAGGAAGATATGACGCTCATAAAGTTGAGAATGTTCCAGAAGACTATTTAAAAAAGTATTTTGATAAGCTGCCCTCTGGAGAATATGCCATAAAAAGTAATATAAAAAAACTCATTACTTTTGATTATCATAATTTAAGGCATAGAGGCAGTCAGACAAACATGGATGTTATTTTTTGTAGGAATGTACTTATATACTTTGATACTGAATCTGTAAAACTTACTGTTAATAGATTTTATGATATATTAAATGAACATGGATATTTATTTATAGGACACAGCGAATCTTTATTTGGTCTTGATACCAAATTTAAATTTAACAATATAGATAATTCCATAGTATACACTAAAAATTAGGAGTTTTTTTGATGTTTATGAAAAGAAATGAAACTGCAGAATCTAATTCTATTATAGGAGAAGGTTCATACTTCAAAGGAGAATTTACATTAAACGGCACTTTGAGAGTTGACGGCTGCTATGAAGGTGAAAAATTAGAAGTTGATAATGTATTTGTAGGTCAAACTGGAAAAATAAAATCTAATATAAAAACTGTATCGGCTGTTATTGAAGGTATAATCATAGGAAATATAGAAGCTAAAAACAGAGTTATGCTTATGCCTACAAGCAGAGTACTTGGGGAAATAAGAACACCTGAACTTATTATACAAAATGGTGTTATACTTGAAGGATTATGTATAGTTGCCCAAGACCCTCTTACTAATCCTAAAGAAACTATACTATCCTTATATAATAACGGCTCAGAAAATAATAATGAAAATAATAATTAACGGATTATGTAAATATAATGCCTTATCTATATAATGTTGAAAAAAAAATTAGCATACATATTATCATCATAACTTTAATTGCTGTCATAAGCATTATTGCAGCTGCTTATATGTTTACCTCCAGCTATATAGAAAAAAAAAGATTAAAATCTATTTATGACTATATGGCATTAGAGGACTATAATAATGCATCTTTTTTATTTAATGATCTCTATACAAAAAGACCATTAAATAAAAATATACTTATTACTGGTATAGATTTATATTATGATATATTAATCAGATCTGATAAAAATGATATTATTACATCTGCAAGTCAAAATATTATACGGTATGCCAAACAGCTTTTACTGACTTCCAAATTTATAAAAAATAAAAATATTATATATCAAAGATTAGGATACAGCTATCAAAGACTAGGACAAGCTTATTATATTGATTCTTACAAATCATATATAAATGCAATAAACGATGGTGATAACAGAGTATCAACAACTATAGAATTGTCAAAGATATGTTATGAAATAGGACTATATAAAGAGGCTGTAAAATATTTGGAAGATGCCATTGACAGAGAAATAAGCGAAAACAGTGAAAAGTTTATCAATATGGAATTATATTATGAACTTGCAAATGCATATGAAGGCGATAAAGATTATACTAAGGCTATACAAATATTATCATCAATGAACGGTAAATTTAATAATAATGATATGCTTGAAGCAAGAACTTATTTAAAATTGGGCGAATTATACTACAGACAGGGACTATATAAAGAAAGCGAATTTTTTTACAAAAAGACTTTAGAGATAGATGACAAAAATCCAGATTTATATTATAGTATAGGAACATTATATTTAGAAACTAAAAGAAGAAATGAAGCTATAAAAATGTTTAGAGAAGCTATCAAAATAGATAATTCGTATAAACCCGCTAGGGATATATTAAGGAGATTGTAATAAAAATGTTTAACTGGTTATATAATATGTTCTCAAGTGATATGGGAATCGATTTAGGTACAGCTAATACTTTAGTATATGTAAAAGGTGAAGGTATTGTTTTGGCTGAACCATCAGTAGTAGCTATAGAAAAAAGTACTGGAAATGTTATTGCTGTAGGAAACGAAGCAAAAAGAATGTTAGGTAAAGTTCCGAACTCTATAGCAGCAATAAGACCTATGAGAGACGGGGTTATTGCCGACTTTGAAACTGTTGAAAAAATGATAAGATATTTTATAAATAAAGTACATAATAAAAGAACTTTAGTAAAACCAAGAATAGCTATAGGTATTCCTACTGGTATTACTGAAGTTGAAAGACGTGCTGTTAGAGAAAGCTGCGAACAGGCGGGTGCTAGAACCATATTTTTAATAGAACAGGCAAGAGCAGCTGCAATTGGTGCTGATATGCCTATTAATGAGCCGCATGGTAATATGATTATAGAAATAGGAGGAGGTACCACTGAAGTTGCTGTACTTTCGCTTGGAAGTATGGTAAGAAGTGCTTCTATACGTGTGGGAGGCGATGAGCTTGATGACGCTATTATTAAATATATGCAAAGAACTCATAACCTCTATATAGGTGAAAAAACTGCTGAAGAGATAAAAATAAATATTGGTCATGCTTATAAAGGCGATATATCAAAAACTATGGACATAAGAGGACGTGATTCTGTATCCGGACTTCCTAAAACTCTTACAATAAACAGTGCCGAAATTAAAGATGCTATAGCTGATATATTAATAGAAATATTAGAAGCTGTAAAATCTGTACTTAATCAGACTCCTCCTGAAATCTCTGCTGATATTGTAGAGAGAGGTATTGTTATGAGCGGAGGCACTTCCCTACTCCCTGGTTTTACTGATTTAATATCTATGGAAACAGGAGTACCTGTAATTCTTGCTGAAAGCCCGCTTACATGTGTTGCTATAGGATGCGGAAAGTTTATAGAAGAGACTAAAAACTTAAAAAATTATAGAAGATACTCTTAAAATCGGAAAAATTATAAAACTTTGATTAATATATCCGATACTCATAGGCGTGAAACTTTTTTTAAAACATAAACTTCTTACTTTATACATTCTGCTAAATCTTATAGCAGCTATGCTTATGGTATTAAATAGAAGTAATTTTGTATTTAACTTACAGTCTATTTATGCACTTGGAGTATACCCTATTCAAAGTGCTACCAAAAGTGTTTCAAGGGCTTTTGTATACCTATATACAAGCATAACAGATATATTTACATTACAAGGCCAAGTTCAGGTATTAAAAGACAGAATAGCAGAATTAAGCGGGGCTGCTTTGGAATATGAACAATTAAGTGCTGAAAATGACAGATTAAGAGCATTGCTTAATGAAGCTCCTACTGATGAATATGCTTTGGAATATGCTGAAATAGTTTCTAAAGACCCTCAGAACTTCTACACTACTATTGTTATCAATAAAGGAAGTGCACATGGCATAGTAGTAGGAATGCCAGTAATATCATATCAAAACGGATACAAGGGTTTAGTGGGTAAAGTAGTTGAAGTAAGAAGATACAACAGCAGAATACTATCTTTAGTTGACCAAAGATCTCAAATATCTGTAATGCTTGAAAGCTCAAGAACTACTGGTATTATGGTAGGTCAAAGTCCTAAATCCACACAAACTCATCTTCAGTATATAGATTTGCAAATGGACGTTGAAGAAGGAGAGCGTGTAGTTACAAGCGGTATGGGAGGCGTTTTCCCAAAAGGTATATTAGTAGGAACTATATTTAAAGTTGAAAAGAAAAATTACGGACTTTTCCATGATCTTTATGTTGAGCCTACAGTTAATTTCTCTACTTTAGAAAATGTTTATGTTATTAAAAAAGTACCAGACCAAGAAATTATTATGCTTGCAAATGAAGAAGATGAAAATAATGGGGAGACAAAATAATGAAAAGAGTTATAACCGTTATTATTACAACATTAATACTTCTTTTAATACAGTCATCTCCAGCTTATGATTTAATAAGAGTAGCACTTGGAGCTAAACCAGATTTGCTTTTAATATTTTTAGTATTCATATCATTCAGATATGGATCTTTTGACGGTATAATATATGGTTTTATTATAGGGCTTTTGCAAGATATAGTCTCAAGCGGTACATTCGGCTCTTATGCTATAATATTTTTAAACATAGGCTTCTTTGTTGGTTTCTTCAATACTAGAATATTCATCAAACAAATTGCCGCAGGAATATTTGTAACTTTAGTAGGTTATTTAATAAAAATTATAGCCTTATTTTTAGTAACTTCAATATACTCAGATCTTTCAAATGTTGCCGTATTAATAAGAGCCGAACTTTTAGTAGGTCTTCCTCTTACCGTTATATTATCCTCACCTGCTTTCATACTATTTGAAAAAGTTGCTCCTATAGTATATGATAAACAAGGCATACATGTTGATGACAGCACAACAAAAGAATACAGTGAGTAATAATTATGTCCTTAAACTCTGAAATTGAAATAAAAGCATATGTTAAAAACTTTGACTCTGTATTAAACTTTCTATGCAAAAATGCCAAATTCAAAAAAAGATATTTTAAAAAAGATATTTACTATGCAAAAGAAAGTGATATAAAAAATAAAAATATAAAAACTAACGACTGCATAAGACTTAGAATAGAACATGGCGGATATACATTTTGTGCTAAAGATAGAGCATTAATTGACGGTGTGGAAGTTAATGAAGAGAGAGAATTAAAAGTAAGCAAAAAAAAAGCAAGATTTATTATTAACTTTTTATTTCAAATTCAAAAATATAAAGAGTATGTCAGAAAAGAAAAAAAAGGATATGCTTTCATATATAAAAATGCTTTGGTAGAAGTTTCAAAGATAAAAAACTTGGATAATTTTATAGAAATAGAGTTTTTAAACTCTGATTCTACAGTGGAAGAACAAGTTTCAAAGTTAAAATCAATATTAAATGAAATAGGCATAGATGAAAAGGACATAGAAACAGAAGCCTATATTAATCTACTTTCTAAATAAAAGTATAATACTTTTTACATAGAATTTTTAATATTTACATATAAAATATTGAAACTATCATTATTTACCTTATAATTTATTATGTAAGTTTAAATAACTTTAATAAGATATTAAGGTAAAGATATGAAGAAAACAATATATAGTATACTTTTTATAATTTTACTCTCATCTTTATTGTATAGTCAAAATGATAATTCACTAGAAAATAAGATGAATAATTATGAGAAAAAAATTAAATTAAAATGGAAGTATAATCCTCTTAGAGTATATGAAACTGATAAATATTTTTCTCCTTGGCTTGATCCTGATAATTATAACAGCAGTTTTTGGTTCGGAGATATTTTAAATATTAAAAGTTTATACAGAAATAATAATTTCAATCTAGATAATGTGGTTTTATATTTCAATCCGAAATTGGCAGTAGATTTAGCACCTATAGCCTTCAATATAGGAGGAGATAAGCATAGATTTAGAATAGGTGTAGGATATGCATTAAAATTATTTTTCTCAAGCTACAAAAAAGGACAGGATCAATTATACGGCTCTACATTTTTATACGGAACATACATGCAGGTAGAGGCATATTTTGAATATATATTTGATAATAAATTTAAAATAAGATTTGCTCCTATAAGACACACATGTTCTCAAATAAGCGGCGATATACTAGGAGATAATACATTATATAATAAAAATAAAGAAGAGTTCAGGGATGTAGGCTTTGAACAAATGCATTTATCTGCTTATTATAAATATGGATGGTTTTCTTTTTACGGCGGCACATCTTTTGCTGTAACTGGATTTGATATATCAAATATTGTAAACTTATTTAATATTTACGGCGGTACAGAAATAAGAATACCATTATGGGGTGAAATAAGTTTAATAACAGGCATTTATACAGGTTTATTCTTTGATAAAATAAATACTATAAACAGAACAGAAGGAAGAGGTCAAGGATATCCTATTACAGAAACTCATAATGAATGGAGACCATCTATCTCAGCAGGAATAGGATTTGAAATATATAGGTTTGTAATTGGGATGAAATATGAATATTCACGTTCAAAACAATTATACTCATACAGACAAATGGAAAGCAGAATAGGACTAGATGCCAGCTTATTTTTCTAACATATAATAAATAGGTGTTTTTTATATAAAATGCCTACTATATTATGATAAAGTATTATTGCTATATAATAAAAAATCTAATATAATCGTTTATAAAACAAATAAAACAAATAAAATTATAAAGATTAATATATGATAAAAATTATTTTTACTTTCGCAGTAATACTTTTATTAAATAGTATTATATACTCTCAAGAAAGCAATACTTTCAAAGATAAGATGGATAACTATACACAAAAAGTAAAAATGAAGTGGGAGTTTAATCCATTAAAAAATTATGAAACAGACAGATATTTTTCAGGCTGGGTAGATCCAGATGCCTACAGCAGCAGATTTTGGCTTGGCGATGTGCTTAATATAGATAGAATGTATAATAATGATCATTTTAATTTTGATAAGATGGATTTTTATTATCAGCCTACACTTGCTACTGAAGTTACTCCAATAGCATTCAGATATAATGAAGTACATAGATTCAAAATAGGTATTGGGTATTTAACTCATTTCTTTTTGTCAAAATATAAAAAAGGCTATGATCAGTACTACGGACAAAGCCTTATGTATGGTACTTATATGCAGGTAGAAGTTTTTTTTGATTATATATTTAATAATACTTTTAAATTAAGATTCAGTCCTTTAAGACATATATGTGCTCATATTAGTGGTGATATACTTGGAGATGAAACTTTATATAACAAAGAAAAAGAAGATTTTAAAGATTCAGGTTTTGAACAGATGCATGTATCAGCATATTATAAATACGGCTGGTTTACATTCTATGGCGGAATGAATTTTGCAATAATAGGATTTGACAAATCAAACATTGTAAACTTATTCAGTGCATTTGCTGGAACTGACTTTAGAGTACCTATATGGGGAGAGATAAGTTTTATAACAGGTATTTATTTGGGATTAAATCATGACTTGATAAATAATGTTTCAAGGTATGCAAACGGACAGAAGTATTATATAAATGATAAGCATGTAGAATGGATTCCAGAGATAAGTGTAGGAGTGGGATTTGAAATTTACAGAGTTATTATAGGATTAAAATATGATTATGGACGCTCCAAACAGCTATACGCATACAAAACTATGGAAAGTAAAATAGGACTTGATATAAGCCTTTATCTATAATATATTTACTTTTAATAAAAAAAGTATAAAATAAAAAATATGAAGCGTATATCAATATTATTTTTTATAATATCATCATGTTTATCATTACATGCTTATGAATTAAGACTTCATTTTTCAAGAGCTTATATCTATAATGATATACTTTATACTGATGTAGAAACCTCATATAATGATGAAGTTTATCAAAATATAAAAAGATATATAGATAATGGTATTATAGTATTTATAAATTTCAGAATAGATTTGGTTAATAAAAATTGGTTTATTGACAGTAATGTAAGAGAAATATATTTATACAGAAAAATATATTATGATTTTTTCACGAGAGAGTATGTTGTATTAAACTCTGAAACTATGCGTGAAATAAGAAATACAAATCTTAAAGCTTTAATGAAAAATGTTTCTTATATCAATAGAATAGAAGTAATTAATATAAATAAATTAAATCAAAAAAACAATTTTTTCTTTAGAACAAGATTGTCTATGCAGTTTCAAAATGCTTATCCGTATTTATCAGTATTTTTTAATATTATAACCCCAATACAATACAGAATAAAATGGCTTAAATCTGAAAAATTTAATATAAAAGAATTATATTATAACAATATGTAGACTATTATTTATAATTAAAAATCCGATTTATAATAGAAAATTAATTTTTTATATTAGGAGGATTGATAATGCGTTTTTATATTACCATTTTTATAGTTATGCTGTCTTTTTTTACGCAGTTATTATTTTCTCAAAATAACGAAAGAGACGAAATAGTAAAATGGGCTAACTATTATATGAATAAACATTATAAATATAATCAAAGCGACACTATTACTAATCCTTTCACAAAAGAAAAGAAAAAAGTTAATTTTGACTGTTCTGGATTTGTAGCAGCAGTTTACTTTACAGCTATTGAAAAACCAAGTATAAAATTAAGCGGCTCTACTGCAAATATATTTTATCTCTTATCAAAAGAAAATAAAATTTATAAAAATACTCTTCCTAATATAGGAGATATAATATTTTTTGACGGTACTACATCTTATGATAAAAAACTTACTCATTCTGGTATAGTAATAGATGTTGATGAAGATGAAACTATTACATATATACATGCTACTACTAGTAAAGGACCTATTTTAGGATATATGAATTTAAAATATCCAGACTTATACAGAAAAGACGGCAAAGTTATTAATAGTTACCTTAGAGGAGGAAAAGTACCTTATTCTTTAGCCTCTTACTGTTTTAATAGTTATGGTACTATTTTTGAAAAGCCAAATTAAAAATTTAATAAAAATGAATAAATAAGAATATTGTAAACTGTATTGACTTTTTGCTGATATCTTATAAAATAATTTTCTATTATAAGAGTGTGTTTTATGCGTTTTTATATTGCTATACTAATATTATTTATAACGTTATTATCTTCTGTATCATTCGCACAAACTTACGGCTATGATAAAGAATATCAGAAACAGCTTAAAGAAAGCGGTGTAGAGATAACAGATAAACAAAAGGAACAAGTTAGAGCAGACATAAAAAAATGGGCTAACTTTTACCTAAATAAACATTATAAATATAATGAAAAGGCTCTGCTCACTCACCCCAATTCAAAAGAGAAAAAAACTTTCAATTTTGATTGTTCTGGTTATGTAGCGGCAGTTTATTGGACTTCAAATATAGCAGTATTTGAAAAGCAGGCTATTTTGGATTCTGGCGGCGTAAAAACTATATATGCCACTTTGTCAAAATACAAAAAGATATACAGCGGTGTGCTTCCTAATGTAGGCGATATAATAATGTTTGACAGAACTACATCAGATACCAAAAAACTCACACATGCAGGTATAGTAATAGATATAGATGAAGATGATACTGTAACTTATATTCATGCCTCAACAAGCAAAGGTCTTGTTTTAGGATATATAAACTTAAAATATCCAGACCTTGCTAGAAAAGACGGCAAAATAATAAACAGCTATCTTAAAAGCGGAGGCGGTGTTAACGCTTTGGCTTCCCACTGTTTTAATAGTTACGGTACTATATTGGATATACCAGAAAATAATTAGTAAATATAGTTAATTTATTTATAAAACTTTTATAAATAAATACAAAAGATAAATTTGGAGAATACATGAACAATAACAGCAAAAAGAACAAAAACAATAGAAGACAATCTATACCGCAGTCTGGCGGAGGCGGAAATCAAATAATCATTATACTACTTCTTACTATGGTTGTAGTAATGGCTATAATGTATTTCCAAAAATCACCTCAGGTAAAAGCCGAGGAATGGGATTATTCTACTGTAGTACAAAAAGTTAAAGAAGGGGTTGTTAAAGAGGTAACTATAGTAGATCAAAACATAAGAAACGGAAAAGCTATTGAAACTGTTAACGGCAAAATAACAGAGATAAACTTTTACTCATATATACCTTTTACTGCAAGCGGTTTTGTTAATCTGCTTATAGAAAATAATGTAAAGGTGAGAGGAGAAGCTGAAAAACCTAGTTATTTAAGCCTTATACTTGTAAACTTGCTTCCTATTATACTAATAGGATTTTTGCTTTGGTTTTTTATGTTCAGACAGGTTCAAGGCTCTAATAATAGGGCTATGAGCTTTGGTAAAAGCAGAGCAAGACTTCTTACTAAAGAAGATGTAAAAGTAACTTTCAAAGATGTTGAAGGCTGTAAAGAAGCTAAAGAGGAATTGCAGGAAGTTGTACAGTTCTTAAAAGATGCAAGCAAATTTACAAAACTAGGTGCTAAAATACCTAAAGGCGTACTTTTAGTAGGCCCTCCTGGTACTGGTAAAACTTTACTTGCTAAGGCTGTTGCAGGTGAGGCTAATGTTCCATTCTTTAGTATGTCTGGTTCTGAGTTTGTTGAGATGTTTGTAGGAGTTGGTGCTTCAAGGGTAAGAGATTTATTTGAACAGGGAAAAAGATCTGCTCCTTGTATCATATTTATAGATGAGCTTGACGCTGTAGGAAGAACTAGAGGTGCAGGATATGGCGGAGGTCATGATGAAAGAGAGCAGACATTAAACCAAATGCTTGTTGAAATGGACGGTTTTAATACAGATACTAGAATCATAATATTCGCTGCTACTAACAGACCTGATGTACTTGACCCTGCTTTGCTTCGTCCGGGAAGATTTGACAGACAAGTTGTTGTTGATTTGCCAGACGTTAAAGGAAGAGAAGGAATATTTAAAGTGCATGTTTCAAAAATACAGCATGATCCTTCTATAGACTTGTATCATTTAGCTAGAGCTACACCAGGTTTTTCTGGAGCGGATATTGCTAATATGGTTAATGAGGCTGCTTTAATTGCTGCTAGAAATGATAAATCAAGAGTAGAGCTTTCTGACTTTGAAGAGGCAAGAGATAAAGTTATGATGGGTCCTGAAAGAAGAAGTATTTTAATAAGTGAAAAAGAAAAATTAAATACAGCCTATCATGAAGCAGGACACACTTTAATGGCGGTACTTCTCCAAAACACAGATGCTTTACATAAAGTTACTATAGTTCCTAGAGGAAGAAGTTTGGGTGCTACTTGGACATTGCCTCCAGATGGAAGATATACGCTTCAGAGAAAAAAAGCTATTGATGAAATGTCTTTGCTTTTAGGCGGACGTGTTGCTGAAGAGTTCAAATTCGGTGAAGATTCTGTTACTACTGGTGCTTCTAATGATATAGAAAGAGTTACAGAACTTGCAAGAAGAATGGTATGCGAATGGGGTATGAGCAGACTTGGACCTATATCATTCGGACAAAAAGAACAGCCTATATTTTTGGGTAAAGAAATAGCAAGACATAAAGACTACAGCGAAGAGACTGCTCAGAAAATAGATGAAGAAGTTCATAAGTTTGTAATGAAAGCATACGAAAGAACTAAAAAATTAATAGCTGAAAATGCTGATAAGTTTGAGGCTTTATCTAGAGAATTATTTGAGAAAGAATCTCTTGATATAGAAGATATAGAGAGAATATGCGAAGTAAAATTGGATAAAGTTAAAGACAAATTAGTTTATGCTGGTAAAGACCCTAAAAGGGGAACTGATGAACTTGAAGATCCTTCTGCATATCAAGAGGGAGAAGTAAAAAGTGTTAAAGAAGAAGTATTTAATTCTCCTCTTAAAGTGAAAGCAGAAAACAAGGAAGAAGTAAAATCAATAAAAAAATCTAGTGTAAAAAAAGTGACTTCTCCTAAAAAGAAAAAGACAACAGAAGAATAAAGATAAATATTCAATATAAAAGCCATAGTATAAAAATTACTGTGGCTTTTTATTTATTAAAGATTATTATAAATATTTAAGTATTTTCAATATTAAATATTTCATCAACTTTTTTCATCAAAAAAGATGCTTCAAAAAATTGCTGTTAGTAGCTTTTTATTAATCTATACTGAAAATTTTTAAGTTTGTCAATTTTTTTATTGTTCTTTTTCCCGCCTTCGCTTGCCTATGGCACACAGAGTGGCGGGCTTCACAAAATAACCTTATATCCTCAACAAGCTCGAATACGCTTCGCGAAAGACTGCATTTTTTACTAATATTTGGAGTATTAAGCTACTTTTAATACATATTTTTTAAATATAAAGCTGCAGCATATGCGTTTTTTGCTACTTTTTTGTGCGGCAAAAAAGTAGATAACATATATATAAAGTTCCTCAGTTGACAAACTTAAAAATTTTCAGTATATTCTACCCGCCCACCCCAAAATATATTTTTTAAGCAAAATTAAAAAAATAGAAGCACTAATTTAATAAGCAATTCTAGTTTGTTTTTAATAAAATGTTTAAATTAATTTTTTAATTTTTTATTATATCACTATAAGATTTAAAACCATAAGAGGTCTCAGCACTTTTTACAGCATTATTAATAGCCCTACCCATAACTATTGCTGCAAGAGTTCCTACAGAATCTAAACTAGCATTAATATCACCCACACTCATAGCATAAATACTGTCGCCGTCTACTGTAGTATGCACTGGTTTTATAGCCCTAGCAAAGCCATTATGTGCCATAGAAGCTATTTTTCCCATTTGGGACTTTGTAAACTTGGCATTGGTAATTACAGCTCCTATTGTGGTATTTGTAACTATATTATTATTAGAAGTGAAAGATAAATTATTATTCTGTGTTATTTTTATAAGCTCCTCTTCAGAACTTCTAAATCCGTCTTTATTTTCATTAAGAAGACCTGCAATCATTTTACCGCTGTCATAATCATAAATATCGCCAAAAGCATTAACAGATACTATAGCTCCCACCTTAACATCATCAACTTGTAAAGCATAAAAACCAAGCCCAGACTTCATAGCATAATCAGCACCAAGTATTTTTCCAACACTGGCACCTGTACCTGCTCCGTAATTGCCCATTTTAGGATTATTATTTTGAGCATTAATACAAGCCTCATAAGCCATATTTATATCAGGACGCACTTTATAATCCCCAACACGCAAATCAAATATACAAGACTGACAAACCAAAGGCACCTTTGTAACTCCTACATCAAAACCAATATTTCTCTCTTCTAAATACTTCATAACACCACCAGAAGCATCAAGGGCAAAAGCACTTCCTCCGCTTAAAAGTACAGCATGTATGATTTCAGTAGAAGCAAAAGGTTTTGTAAGTTCGCTTTCTCTTGAAGCAGGTCCTCCTCCCCTAACATCTAGTCCAGTAACAGCACCTCGCTCACATATTATAACTGTGCATCCTGTTGCTGCTTCTTTATTTTGGGCGTTACCTATTTTGATATTTTCTATATCTGTTATTTTTATCTCTTTCATGAAATATATCCTAATTTTATTTAATTGTTTTTATAATATATGGCGATATTATATACTAAATTGATATAATTGTATAATTTTTTTTAGTTGACAAAAAAATTAAAAGTTGTATACTTACGATAAGTAGAAATGTTATGTTTTACTTGATTGAGCATTTTTATAACTTTTTATATTATGCATCAATTTTGGAGTATTTAATAATGAAATATCTAAACATTAACAAATATTCTTCTTCTATCAATGAAGTATCATACCACATATTAGCTCTATTAAGGTGATAGAGCATATCTTTATTTTATCAAATAAAAATTAATTATTTTTTCTCTCTTACTACAAAAAAATAATTAATAATATTCATAAAACTTAAAATAAACAAAACATATTAATAGATTATTACTTTAAGTATTAATTTATATTAAAGGAGTAAATTATGACTGGTTCATGGCTTATGGATTATTTTATTTACGGCTGTGTAATACTTATGATAGTGCCTATTACAGCCTGCATTTTAAGAGCTTTAAAAAATAGTAAAAAAAATTAAAAGATAGTTATTTAGGAGATAATAAAAATGATTACAAATTGGATTATATTGATAATTTCTTCTATTGCCCTTATAGCAATAGGTTACTGGTCGCAGTTAAAAATTAAAGAAGGAGCTTCTGAAGGATTTTTACTAGGAGCTAAATCAATAGGTGCTTTTGTTGGAGCAGGCACTTTGATGGCTACAGGATACAGCGGCTGGGGATTTATAGGATCTCCAGGTACGACTTATGCATACGGAGCTATAGAGATATTTGCTAATTTCTTTTTTGCCCCTGCTATTACTTTCGGAACTTTATTTTTTGCTGGATTTATGAGAAGCAGAGCAGAAGAAAGCGGCGGTTTTACTGTACCAGAATATATTGCTAAAACTCATCATGGCAGTGATAAACAAAAAAGAATAGTTCATGGTTTTGGAGGAATTGCTACCTTTGTATTTTTATCTGTTTATATAATAGGTCAAATAAGAGCTATAGGTTTGGTTGGCTCTCAATGGCTTGGGATATCTGAACATACTGCTTCAATTATATTAATGATTGTAATAATTATATTCACTGTTCAAGGAGGACTTTTAGCTGTTGCTATAACTGATACTATAATGTGTATAGGAATGTTAATTGCTTCTGTAATAGTTTATTTAACTATTGTAAAAGATATACCTATGCTTGAGCTTATTCAAAAAGTAGGAGAAATAAAACCAGAGTTTATTAATCCAGATACTTCTGTTCCTTATGGTAATGCTAAATACAGTGTATTTTTGGTTTTTATATATGCATTTTTATTTACTACAACCCTACCCTACATGTCTGTAAGATTCTTGTCATTTAAGAAAAATGTAAATATACCTTTAATGTCTTTATATATGGCACCTATGGGAATAATATTAAGTTTAGTACCTATAGCAGGACTTTATATGTTTTATAAAAATCCTAATTTACAAAATCCAGACAGTGCTATGCCAGTATTTTTAACAACATATCTTCACCCAGCAATAGGAGGAATGATAATACTATTTATATTATTTGCCATGCTTTCAACAATAAGTTCTGTTTTACAAGCCCTAGCCTCTTCTCTTTCGCATGACTTGGTAGTATCTATTACAAATAAACCAGAAAAAAGCAGTCCTATGACTAACAGACTTGGAGTAATATTTACTGGTGTATGGGGACTTATACTTACATATCTTGCCCCTCAGGGAATGCTTAATAAAATAGCGTATATAGGAACAGGAGGACTTATAGCTATGTTTGTAGGTCCTATAATGATGAGAACTATTGTAAAAGCTAATATTACATCTGCACTTTTATCTATGATTGTGGGTTTGGTAACAAGCACTATATTTATATTAAAACTTAATATAGGCTGGGTAGAAGCTCCTATATTTGCAGGACTTATAGGTTCAGGTGTTTATATAGTATATGGTTTTCTAGCTAATGGTATGAAAAGAATACCTGAAGAAGATAAAATAAAAGAGAGTGAAAATAACATTCAAAATAATAATAATAAAAAAATAGAAGAAGCTGAAGAGACTCTATAAAAATAGAATATATAAAAATTAAGCAGATGTAACTTTGATGTATACTTCTGCTTAATTTTTTATATTAATTTATTTTAATATTTTTAATTAAAACTAAAATCTATGCCTTAATCAACACTTTTCCGTCTTTAAGATATAATTTTTTTGTAAATACATCATTTATATTTTCAAGCTCTACAATATCAGTTATAATATCTGATACATTTATAATATTTGCTTCAAGTAAATGAATAGCTCTTTCAAAAGCATAAGGATTAACAAATGAAGTCTTTATAGTAATTTCTCTTTGGAATAGTTCAAAAGGTTTTATTTTTAATTCATCGTCTGGAGAAGTTAATCCAAACAGCATTACTTCTGCACCTTTTCCTGCATACTTAATAGAATATTCTGCCGTCTGTATTTTTCCTGCACAGTCTATAACCTTATCAACATTAAATATATTATTTTCTTTTAATATATTTTCTGTACTGTCATTAACTGGGTCTATTACTATATTAGCACCATATTTTTTTGCTCTCTCTCTTCTTTTTTCTACAGGCTCAACAGCTATAATATTAACAGCTCCTTTATATTTTACAAGCTGAATCATAATAAGTCCTATATTTCCAGCACCTACTATCATTACAGTATCGCCTTGATTAATATTCATCAAATCAATACCATGAAGACAGCATGAAATAGGTTCGGCCATGGCAGCACTTTCATATGATACGCTGTCGGATACCTTAAAAACTAAATTCTCTTTAACTATAGCATATTCTCCAAATCCGCCATTTAAAGATACTCCTACAGCTGTCATACTATTGCATAGATGTTTCTTTGCATTATTGCAGTAATAGCAGTTATCACAGTAATCATTAGGGTCAATTGCAACTTTATCTCCTATTTTTACTTTAGTTACATTTTTCCCTATTTTTTCTACCTGTCCTGAAAATTCATGTCCCAATATTCTTGGCGGATTAACATCAGTAGAACCTTTCGCCCCTTCATATATATGAACATCTGTACCGCATACACCACAATACTTTACCCTAACTAATACTTCATCATCATTAGGCTCTCTTATATCTAAATCTTCTACAATAATTTTATGTTTTTCATAAAATACTGCCGCTTTCATTTTTAATCTCCTTAAATTTTATATTTTACGGCTTTAAATAATAATTAATTAAATATACTTGTCAATAGTAGAATAGCTATTTTTTATTAGATACTGAAAATTTTTAATTTTAACGAATTTTCTAAGACTATGGAAAGCGGTACGAGTTTTACAATCTTCTCTCAAAATACAAATCGATAAATTAAAAAATCTAGTATGCTTAAAAAGCATACTAGATTTAAAACAACAACAATCCTTAAAAATCTCGATAATAATTGCAACTAAAAAGTTATGCTTGACTTTTTTAGATAAAGAACAGAGTTTATTTCATCAATTAGCATTCCTGCTAAAAAATATCAAAAACAAATGCAG
>NZ_ARQI01000093.1 GCF_000384655.1 Brachyspira innocens ATCC 29796
TCTGCATTTCTAATCTAGCCATACTGGAATGTAAATTTTTAACAACAAGAATAATAAAATACAAAAATATTGACTATATTATCATCTAAAATATAATAGCAATATGCAAATGAAAATGGTTAAAGTAATACTATTTATAGCAGGTATTTTTATGCTTTCAGCTTCAATATTCGGTTTTTGGCATATTTTTTATACATACAAAAAATATATACATACAGTATGCATAGTTGAAAAGCTTCATAGAAAAAAAGTATATAAATATAGGAAAATGAGATACGAAGATACTATGGTTATAAGCTATGAAACAGAGAAATATGGAAAGCTATATGCAACTTTAGAAAGTGAATATCCTTTTAGAAAAGTTGGGGATAAATTAATATTATGGTATGACCCTAATTACCCAAGAAATATAAAACTTCCTATTTCTGGAGGTATTATTTCTATATTCTTTGCATCTTTAGGAGTAATATGCATATCAACAGTAATTTTTTTAATAAAAATAAAAATATAGATTTCTTATATACTATATACTGGAAAAAAATAAAAATTATAATATACTATAATTCTATTATTTATGAAAAAGTACATTTTATTTTTTGCTTTAATATTTGCTATATATATCAATATAAGTGTAACCCTATACACGCAGGTTTTTAAACCATTTAGAAAATTATATACTATACAAACAGAAAAGTTTGAAATTATTTTTCCTATAGAGTCCAGAAGAACAGCTGAAAACCTTGCAAAAGTTGCTGATGATATATACGAAAAATACTCTAAAATTTTAAATAGCACAGTAAGAGGAAAAATTCCAATAACCATAACACCCGATTTTAATATGTTTAATTCGGCAGCGATGATAATACCCTCTTCAAGCCTTATACTTTATGATACCAATATGGACGAAAATTTTACTAGCTTTAGTAATAATTTTGAAACAGTATTTATACATGAACTTACTCATTTACTAACTATGGCCTCAGAAAATACAGGACTTGCAACTAAGGTAATGGGAAACTGGGCTTCATTTGTGCATCTTAATGCTATGCCTTTTATGATGGAAGGTGCTCCTGTTAGTATGGAAAGTTTTGCAGGATTTGGAAGGGCTAATGACCCACTTGTTAAACAGAGATTAAGACAGGATATTTTTGAAGGAAATTTTAGAACTCCTATTCAAGCCTCTTATGTGTGGACAAAAATGCCTTATGGAAATGTATATTATGAATACGGCGGACTATTCTCAAAATATTTACAAGACAGATTCGGAATGGATAAATATAATGAGTTTTGGAATAGAATGCAGACAAGACTTCATTTTTCATTTTTGATTTATAATTCTGGAGTTTACGGTGCTTTTAAAAAAGTATACGGAATAAAATTTACTGAGATATGGTCAGACTTTCAAAACTATTTGGTACTTACAGATATTAATCCAAGCGAAGAATTAAGAGTAAATGATAAAGAAACTTTTATTAATGATATTGCCTCATATAATGATACTCTATACTATATAGATGGAGATATCGGAGCATTATACTCGTATAAAGAAAAAAGAAATAATGAAAATAACAAAAAAGATTTAAAATTAGAATTCTTAATAGATCAATATTCTGAAAGTTTGGATATATCAAAAGACGGAAATAATGCATTGATAGTGTCATATATGTATAACGGAGGACTTTATAAATACATTGTAAAAGAATATGATTTAAATAAAAAAATAAGAACAAAAAGAAAATGGTTTGACTTGCAGTATGCAAGATATTTCAGAAATGGAATTATAGGAATATCAAAGGATCTGCATAACTCTGTTTTAGTGTATATAAATGAAAATAATGAAAAAGAAATTTTATTACAAGCCAATGATAATTTCGGATACGGTTTTCCAGCTGTCATTGATGATAATAATATAGCATTAATAGTGACAGAAAACGGAATAAAACATATAGCAATATTTAATTATAATAACAAAACATTAAAATATATTGATACAAAGGACAACACTCTTAATTATGTACGTTATTTAAAATACTCAAATAACAAACTTCTTTTTTCATACAATAATAATGACAGATTTTATAAGCTAGGTGAAATTGATTTAAACAATAACAGCATTAAGCTATACACAAAAGACTATTCTGGAGGAGTATTTGCTGCTGTATATGCTGGAGAGAGCATTTATTATAAAGGAAGATTTTCAGAGTTTGACAGACTTATGAAGTACACAGACAATTCATCTGTAACAAAAAACTTCACATATACTGATAAAACAATTAATAAATATGAGTTTACTCCTCAAATGGAGCTTGGTAATTATAATGCCTTTAAATATTTTAAGCCTTGGAGCATGTGGGTACCTCTTCCTCAAATCAATGATACTTTTCCTTTTCTTGTAAACGGACTTGGAATATTATCCGTAGTCTCTTCACCTTCTGCAAATAATTTGGCTTTAATATGGCTTGGATATGATATACCTTCCAACTTTCTGCAAACTGAATTAACAGTTACATCTTTTAGTATGCTTTATCCTTTATACTTTGGGTTTAAAAGCGATGTAGTATATTCTACGTACAATTATTGGAGATTAAATACATACCTTGCTATGCAGTTTTTAATTAATACAGAAAGCGACAAAGTGCATTTCTTATTAGAGCCTTCAATATCTGGTGCTTTATTTTCAGAATTTGTCAATCCTCAAACTAATACATCATCAGCATTTACTTGGAAATATTCTTCATGGACTTTTAATGTTTCTCTCAAAGCATCAATGATATTTAGAGTGCAAACTGACAAACCATACAGAGATGATTTAGTTGATATAACTATATATCCTACATACTCTATAAAATACAATAAATTTGCTATAGACTTTAGTACAAAATTACAAACAAGATATGTTCCTATAAGGGCAAGTTTTTACGGCTCTTATGCATTCGCCACAAATACAGCATTTGACGGCTCTTCTACGGTATTTGGTGCCAGAGAAGTAAAAGCACCAGAAGAGTTTTATGCATACGTACAAAATAAAAAATATAAATCAAATTATTTTTTAGGCGGTGATGTTGAACTTTTAGGTTATTTAAGTTCTCATTTTAATTTAAGCCATATATACTTTGATAATTTCTTTGCCTCACTTTCATATAGATTTGCTTATTACTCAAAAGAATATATGCATTCTGCAGCTTTAAAAGTAGGATTTGATGCAAGTATACCTGTATCAGGATATCAGGATATAGTTACTGGAGAGCCTTATTTACTTTTAGCTTTAAGACTTCCTACAAGCCTTGATAAGAGCGTAATTCAAAACTACCCTACTCTGAATGATATATATATAGGATTTGGCTTTCAGATGTCTTGGTAATACATCTTGAATAATTAAAATTTCACGAATTATAATTATTTATGTATATATTAAAAATAAAATATAATTCGTGTAATTTGGTACTAATTATATTCTTACACTTAGTAAAAAGTATATATTTTTATAGAATATAACTCATAAGATAAATATCATATATAATTTACAAAAATACAAAAATTGATAAAATATAATTGTTTAGGTATATACTTAAATAAAAAATATATTGATAAAATATTTAGTAGGATTTATAATACTCTTACTATTTATTTTAAGGAGATTTTTTTAATGAAGTTTTTTATAGATACAGCTAATGTTGATGAGATTAGAAAAGCTAATGATATGGGAGTTATTTGCGGAGTTACTACAAACCCATCTCTAATAGCTAAAGAGGGCAGAGATTTCAAAAAAACTATAGAAGAAATTACTACTATTGTAGACGGACCTATATCTGGAGAAGTTAAAGCTACTACAGAAAAAGCTGAAGATATGATAGAAGAAGCCAGAGAGATTGCTAAAATACACAAAAACATGGTAGTAAAAATCCCTATGACAGCAGAAGGATTAAAAGCAGTTAAAGTACTTTCTAAAGAAGGAATAAAAACAAATGTTACTTTAATATTTTCTGCTAATCAGGCACTTTTAGCAGCAAGAGCAGGTGCAACTTACGTTTCACCATTTATAGGAAGACTTGATGATATATCAATGGACGGACTTGAACTTATAAGAACCATTTCTGATATTTTTGCAACTCATGCAATAGAAACAGAAATTATTTCAGCAAGTGTACGTCACCCTATACATGTTACTGAATGTGCATTGGCAGGTGCTGATATTGCTACTGTACCATATAGCGTTATACTACAAATGACTAAACACCCATTAACTGATCAAGGTATAGAAAAATTCAAAAAAGATTATGAGGCAGTTTTCGGAAAATAAGGTATAATTTTAATAATTGTTTTTTCATATTTGGGGAGAAGCGTTATTTAATTAATGCTTCTCTTTTTTTGTTTTTATTTTAATCCCCGCCCTTTAAGATTTAACAGATCTATTTTTTTATATTGGTTTTAATTAAACTAATACGCCCGCCCTTCAAAAAATACGCCCGCCCAAGCGTGATTTAAATTTGCACTTTCCTCTACGCACGCAGAGCTGATTTTTTTAATACGGATTAATTAATAATTCTAACTTTACTAATATATAAGAATTAAGTTTAACGTGCGTTGAAGAATATTATAAATTAAAAAAGCACTTGGGTGGGTGCTTAAATGACAGTTATGGTAAAAAAGTAAAAACAAGCTATAAATAACATATAATATTAAAAAATTTAAAGGGTGGGGATTAAAAATAATTTTAAAATTTTATTTACATTCCCGCCCTTTTAGATTTAACAGCTCTATTTTTTATATTGGTTTTAATTAAACTAATAAGCCCTCACCTCAAAAAGTACGCCCGCCCAAGCGTGATTTAAATTTAAGACTTTAATTAATCACTGTTAACATGACAATAATGATATTTAAATCATATAAAAAAGGTTTGATAAATTCAAAACCAAGTTACGAACTGTACTGCATTTAATAACTTTAACTGCTCTTCTCTTCTAGCAATCTCTTTTTTTACTTCAGCAATGCATTCTTCTATTTTATATTTGTTTTTTTGATATTTGAAGATTTTATTTTGCTTTTGTTTGTCTGTCATTTTAGAAAATTTAGCTGATAATTGCTTTAAAAATATTTTATCTCTGATTAATTTTCTTTTCACATTTAACTTAAATATATCTAGTTCAATAGGTGATCTTAAAGGATTGATAATCATATAAATACCTCCTAGTCATTTATAGATTATATTTTATTAATATATAAATATTGTAACATATAAAAATATAAATATCAATAATAAACAATATATTTTTGTATAAAAAACAAAAAATAAAGACTGCAATATTACAGCCTTTATTTATAATTGATTATTTTTATTAATATTTTAGTTATTAGCAAGCTTTATAAACTCATCGGCTTCCATTATTTCTATACCCAAATCCTGAGCTTTTTTAAGTTTGCTTCCAGCTTTTTCACCTACTATTAAAATATCAGTGTTTTTTGATACTGCTGACTGAACAGTAGCCCCCAATCTCTCCGCAGCCTCTTTTGCTGAAGTCCTTGTAAAACCTTCTATTGAGCCTGTTATTACAACATTCTTACCAGTTAGTGGGGATTCTACTGTTACTACTTTTTCAAACACTGGATTAACTCCTGCCGCAAGTAAATCATCAATTAATTTTAATGTTTTTTCATTATGAAGAAAATCATAAATACTTTTGGCACTTATTTCACCTATTCCTTCAATATTTTGTAAGTCTTCAATAGTAGCTTTTTTGAAATTTTCTATAGAAGTAAAATATTTAGCAAGTAAGTCCGCAGTAGTTTCACCAACCTGACGAATACCCAAGGCATATATAAATCTTTTTAATGTGGTGTTTTTGCTGTTTTCAATGGATTCAAGCATGTAGCTTGCTAATTTTTCACCCATTCTTTCAAACTTAAATAAATCATCTCTTGTTATTTTGTAAAGATCCGCTGGAGTTTTTACAAGTCCGCTTTTTGTAAATACAGCAATCCATTCTTTACCTATTCTCTCCATATTCATAGCAGGCTTTGAAACGAAATACTCTATATATCTTGTAATCTTACTTGGACACTCTTCATTAATACATCTTACTATTACATCGCCGTCAGTTACAGCAGTATCGCCTCCGCATACAGGACATTTTTTAGGAAACTCAAAAGGTTTGCTGTCTTTAGGACGCTTTTCTAATACCACTCTTGTAATCTTTGGTATAACATCACCAGAACGTATAACTACAACAGTATCTCCGATTCTTATATCTTTTGATTTTATTTCATTAGGGTTATGAAGTGTAACATTTGAAACAGTAACGCCTCCAACTTGAACAGGCTCTAATTTAGCAACTGGAGTTAATGCTCCAGTGCGTCCTACTTGTACTTCTATATTTTTTAAAACTGTTTCTTTCTCTTCT
Source organism: Brachyspira innocens ATCC 29796 (assembly GCF_000384655.1). Taxonomy (GTDB): domain Bacteria; phylum Spirochaetota; class Brachyspiria; order Brachyspirales; family Brachyspiraceae; genus Brachyspira; species Brachyspira innocens. Next base: position 6,399 of record NZ_ARQI01000093.1, read on the forward strand.
GGCTTGAATTTAAAAGCTACTGCAAATCTTGGAGCACGTGATAAAAATCCTAATTTCTCCTGATATTTCACATCATCAACTTTTATTACAAGCCCGTCAATCTCATAATCCATTTTGCTTCTTTTTTCTTGTATATCATAATAAGTTTCTAATACTTTTTTAGAATCAATATTTGCATGAACGCCTTCTACTGTAAAGCCTAAATCGGATAAAAACTCCATTGATTTATATTCATTAGTTAAATCAAAATCTTTATAATTAGCTATTTGATATGCAAAGAATTTCAATCTTCTTTTTTTACTTTCTGCACTGTCTAATTGTCTTAATCCTCCAGAAGCTGCATTTCTGGCATTGGCAAAAGGTATCTCTTCAAGCTCTTCTCTCTCTTTATTTAATGCTTCAAAATCTTTTTTTGTTATTAATGCTTCCCCTCTTACAATAAGTTTATTTTTTTCTTTTATGCTTTTAGGAACATTACTCATCATCTTAACATTATTGGTAACATTCTCTCCAACTTGTCCGTCTCCTCTTGTGCTTGCTACTGTGAGTTTTCCTTTTTCGTAAATAAGCTCCAAAGCAAGCCCATCAAATTTATTTTCTACAGTGTATTTAATATTACTAGCATCAAGTTCTCTTTGCATTCTGTTATCAAAGTCTAAAAACTCCTCTTCGTTCATAACATTAGAAAGTGAATACATAGCAATAGGGTGTTCAAACTTCTCAAACTTTTCTAATATAGTTCCTCCAACCTTATTTGTAGGACTGTCATCTTTTTTTAATTCTGGAAACTCTCTTTCAAGATTTTCTAATTCTCTGAAAAGTTTATCATATTCATAGTCTTCTATTTCAGGGTTATCATCTGTATAATAAAGTTTATTATGGTAATTAATAGTTTCTGTTAATTGTTTTATTCTTTGTTTAGCTTCTTCTTTGTTCATATTTATTCCTTGATAAAAATATTTAATTTATATAAATTTATTTTTTTGTTGAGTATCTTATTATTAAACCTTCAAGCATTAATTTTAAAAGTTTATACCCATCTGTATCACGCTCATCCAAATTTATTTCCTTCTCTTCAAATGATTTTCCATCATCTGATTTTATAACTTCTACTAATTTAGCTTTACCATTTTTTAATAATTCATCTGCTTTGAATTTATAATCTTTGTCCATTAAAACCTCTATATTGTAATTTATACTATTATAATATAAAATGGCTTGAATTCAATACTTAAATTTAGGAGATAAATATGGTATTAGAAATTCCTTCAACACTAAAAAAAAATATAGAAAATATTGCCAAAGAAAAAAATATATCTGAAAGTAAATTGATAGAAAATGCCATTATAGAATATTTGGAAGATTATTATGATTATAAAATTATCTTAGAAGCAGAAGAAAGATTAAAAAAAGGTGAAGAACTATATTCTATTGATGAAGTAAAAAAAGATTTAAATATAAAATGAAAGTAAGCATTACAAAAACAGCTAAAAAATCATTGGAGAAATTAGACAATACTATTCAAAAAAGAATATTAGATTTTTTATCTGATTTAGAAACATTAGAAAATCCTAGAATAAAAGGTAAATCTTTAAAAGGTGAGTTAAAAGAGTATTGGCGTTATAGAGTAGGTGATTATAGAATTCTAAGCAAAATTATTGATAACGAATTAATTATTCTAGTTATAGATATTGGTCATAGAAAAAATATTTATAATGATTAACCATAAACTACAATTTAATAATAGAATATGAATTATTATCGTCTTTTAACAAAGCAAAACTGATTTATATTATAATCCATTAAATAATTACAAAATATAATTGTTTAGATATATATAATAATAAAGCCCCATTATAATAATGAGGCTTTTATTTTTTATCGTATATTACAAATTATTCTTCAACTTTCAAGTGAAGCTCTTCAAGCTGATCATCATCTACAGTAGAAGGACAGCCGCTCATTAGACACTGACCTTTCTGAGTTTTAGGGAATGCTATAACTTCTCTAATGCTATCTTGTTTTTGTAAAAGCATTATAACTCTATCTATACCGAAAGCCATACCGCACATAGGAGGAGCTCCGTATTTTAAAGCGTCTAATAAGAATCCGAATCTTATTTTTGCTTTTTCATCAGATATTCCTAAAAGACTGAATATTTTAGCCTGTACTTTGCTGTCATATATACGCTGACCGCCGCCTCCTATTTCATTACCATTTAATACCAAGTCATAAGTATCGCTTCTTACTTTTAGAGCGTCTGTATCTAATAGAGGAACATCTTCAGGTACTGGGGCAGTGAATGGGTGGTGAGTAGCGGATATTCTTTTTTCTTTATGATCATATTCAAATAATGGGAACTCTACTACCCAAAGGAAGTTTAATTTATCTTTATCTATTAAGTTTAATTTTTCGCCTACTTTTAATCTCAAATTACCTAATGCGTCATAAGTAACTTTCGGAGTATCAGCAACAAAGAAGAGTAAATCTCCTTTTTCTGCTTTAGTAACTTCTAATATTTTTTTCTGATTGTCTTCAGAGAAAAATTTAACTATGTTAGATTCAAGTCCGTTTTCAGTAACTCTCATCCAAGCAAGACCTTTAGCTCCGAATATACCTACATATTTTGTGAAGTCGTCAATATCTTTTCTGCTTAATTTATCCACGCCGCCTTTAGCATTCAAACATCTTATTATAAACTTATTATCCAAAGCATTTTTAAATACAGCAAAATCACAGCCTCTAACAGCTTCTTCAACATTGATAAGTTTTAATTCAAATCTAGTATCAGGCTTATCACTTCCGTACATTTCCATAGCGTCATAATAATTTAATCTAGGAAATGGAGTAGGCAAATCAATACCATAAACATCTTTAACTATATTAGCAGTAACACTTTCCATAATAGATAAAAACTCATCAGTATTAAGGAAAGAAGTTTCAATATCTACTTGAGTAAACTCAGGCTGTCTGTCTGCTCTCAAATCTTCATCACGGAAACATTTAGCTACTTGATAGTATCTGTCAAAACCTCCTATCATAAGTATTTGTTTGAATATTTGAGGAGATTGAGGAAGAGCATAAAAATCACCTGCATTTAATCTTGAAGGAACAAGGAAGTCTCTTGCACCTTCTGGAGTACTTTTATTTAATATAGGAGTTTCTACATCTATAAAGCCGTTATCAGCTAAATGTTTTCTAAAAGCATTAGTAATTTGAAATCTTTTATAAAGGTTATTAAATACTTTAGGTCTTCTTAAATCTAAATATCTGTATTTAAGTCTTATATCTTCTCCAGTATCAATATCATCTTCAAGAAGGAAAGGAGGAGTTTCAGAAGTATTAAGAAGCTCCATTTTTTCAACCATAACTTCTATTTCACCAGTAGGAATTTTTGGGTTTATCATCTCTTCGCTTCTAGCCCTAACTTTTCCTTCTACACTAATAACATATTCGCTTCTTAAATCCTGAGCGTCATTATGTGCTTCTTTGCTTATTTCTGGGTTGAATACTATTTGTACAAATCCTGTTCTGTCTCTCAAATCTACAAATATTACTCCGCCATGATCTCTTCTTCTTAAAACCCAACCAGCTAGTTTTACTTCTTTGCCGATGTCGTTTTTGCTTAATATTCCATTATAGGCACTTTTAAAACGCATATTAATTCCCTCTTAAAAAAATTATTTATTTGATTATTAAAAAATAAGTTATATTTTTGTTTGAATAAACATAATTATTATATTATAAATATGTATAAAAATCAATTACTTTAATCGTATTTTGGTAAGTACTCTTTGATATATTTATAGATTAAAAATTATTCATTGGTCACTAGTTTATCTTCGCTTCCATTAACTTTGCCGTCTTTATCTACTTTGACAGTAAATATTTTAGAAACCCCTTTCTCTTCAGCAGTTATTCCATAGTAGGCGTCTGCTATTGTGGCAGCTACTTCATCATGCGTAATGATTAAAAACTGAGTATTATTAGAAAGATTTTTAACCATATTTTTATATCTTATAATATTAGCTCCGTCAAGTGCAGCGTCCACCTCATCTAATATACAGAAAGGACTAGGACGGTACAAAAATATTGCAAACACTAATGCAAGCCCCGTCATAGTAAGCTCTCCCCCTGAATATGACACTATATTTTCCATTTTTTTGCCCGGAGGCTGAGCGAATATATCTATAGGGCTGTTTAATAGATCCTCTTCATTTTGTATTTTTAATCCTGCATTACCGCCGCCGAATAATATTTTAAAAGTCTCTGAGAATTTTTTATTTATTTCATTAAATGTTTTTAAGAAATCCTCACCTGCTTTTTTATTGGCATCTGCTATGATTTTTAATATTTCTTCTTTTGATTTTTCTAAGTCTTCTTTTTGTTTGCTCAAAAACTCAAATTTATTTTTTGCTTCCTGATATTCGTCCAAAGCCATTTCATTAATATGACCTAGATTTTTTATTTTTTCATTGATAGTGTTTAATTTATTTTTAAATGCATCTTCATCTATAAGGTTTTGAGTATTCTCTTCAAACTCTTTCAAATTAAGAGCATAATTTTCATAGAAATGAGTATATATATCATTAATTTTATCTTTGCTCTGATTTATTCTCTCACTTACTCTTGTAATGTTTTCATTTGTTTCATTTAATTTTCTAACGCGTTTTGCATGGCTTACTTCAAAATTAGATAATGCCGATTCTGCCTTTTTTATTTCATTTGCTTTATGTCTGGATTCGCTTTCAGTTTTTGATTTTTTCTTTTCTAATTCTTTATAGCTTATAGAGTTTTGTTTGTACTCTTCATTAAGTTTTTTATAATCTTCTTCAAGTCTTGCTATTTTTTCATTGAGTGTGGTAAACTCATCTTCTATTATTTTCATGCTTTTTATTATCATCTCTTTTCTATCTTCAGAGGCTTTTTTATTTGTTTCATATTTTGCCCTTTCTATTGTAAGAGTGGTAAGCATGGCATTAGATTTATTAATATTATCAGTGGATAATTTTATTTCATTATTTAACTCTTCCATTTTTTCTATATTGCTTTTAATAAAGTTTTCCAAATCAGCAATCTCTTTATCTATTGCTTCTTTTTGCATATATGTACCTTCTTTATCAAAAAGCAAATCAACGAAAGGATCTTTTATTTTAGTATATTCTTTAAAAATACCTTGTAAAAATAATGCATCTTTTTTTTCTGTCTCTAAACTCTCTCCCAAACTTTTTATAAAACCGCATAATGAATTAAAGCTAAGTTCATTTAAACTTGATAATACTCCTTCATCTTCAAACTCTTTTATAGTTTTCATTTTTGTATTTATGGCATTAAGCAGATTATTAAATCCTATATCAATATCAGTTTCATGCTTTCCTATATTCTGATAAAAACTGTTGCCCATAACATCTTTTTTCTTTTCATCAATTTCGCTTATAATTTTATTTATTACTTCAAGCTGTCTTTCTCTGGCATCTGCAATTTTTAGTGTGGCGTTTTGATTTTCTTCTGTTATAGATGATATTTTATCATTTAAACTTGCTATTTTATTTTGTTCATTAGCTATATTTGTCTCTTCAGTTTCCTGTTCTTTTAATGATCTTTCTATATTTTCAGCTATATTTTTAACTTCTTCTTCGAGTTCTGCTATTTGAGTTTTATCTTCTTCTATTCTTTTTAATAGAGTATTTTTTCTGTTAAGAGTTTCTTCTTTTTCTTTACCTGCATTGTCAAGCTGATTCTTTAATTGATTGGACATTTTTTCTATATGAGTAAGCTCTGTAACTATTAATGATACCTGTTTGTCAAGTTCTATAGATAATGTTCTTGTCTCTTCAAATTTTAAAAGTTCCTGCTGTTTCTGATTATCCAAATCCTGAAGTTCTTTTTCTAATTCCTGTTTTTTATTATTATGTTCTTGAAGGCTTTTATTCTGCTCTTCTAAAGTAATTTTTAATTTTTTTACCTGATTAACATTCAAGCTAATACTTATTTTTTTCTGCTCATCTTTTAGATTGTAATACTTTTCTGTTCTCGCTGCCTGTTCTTTTAAGGATTTATAATGTTTTTCAGATTCTTTGATTTGTATTTTTACATTATCAAGATTTCTTTCGGATTCTTCAAGTTTTTTGGCAGCTTCTCTTCTTCTTTCAAGATATTTACTAATTCCAGCTGCATTTTCTATAATGCTTCTTCTCTCTTCGGGTTTTTGTTTTGCTATTTCTGAAACTGTACCCTGCTTAATAACAGAGTAGGCATTTTTACCAAGACCAGTATCCAAAAACATATCAACTATATCTTTTAATCTTACTTGCTCATCATTAATATAATATTCTGACAAGCCTTTTCTATAATATTTACGAGTAACAACAACTTCGTCTATATCGTATTTTTTTATCCATCTTGATTTATTATCTAAAGTGAGAGCAACTTGTGCTAGCGAAGAAGGTTTTCTAGTATCAGTGCCATGGAATATTACGCTTTCAAGACCTTTTGAGCTGTCTATTCTTAATCTGCTTGCGGACTGCTCGCCCATAACCCATAGGAAAGCTTCTACTATATTGCTTTTACCTATTCCGTTTGGTCCAAGCACTACAGTAACGCCTTCATTAAACTCTATATTGGTTTCTATGGCAAATGATTTGAATCCGTGCAAATTAAGATTCTTTATATACATCTTGTTTCCTATCTTACCTTAATATATCTTTATAATTATACAATTCTATTAAAAAATAATCAATTAATTTAATCTATAATATATAAAAATACTATAAATTTATTTCGTTTTATTGATAAAAATATAATTACGATAACAAATTTTCGGTATAGTTTTTTTAATATTAAAGTAAGTTTATTTTTATTAATAAAAATAAATATGTTATATCTTATATATACTATGCTTGTTTCAAAATAATTTTATTTATGGCTGCATAGACTAACTACAATACAAAACTTCTTTGCTGTCGTTGTAAATACTCGGATTGTAACATATGTAAACTCAGTACTACACACTATGAAAGACTGAATATTTTATATATTATTTAGTTTAGATAATATCTATTAAATTTAAATCATGCTTTGGGCGGGCGTATTTTTTTGAAGTACAGGCTTACTAGTTTAATTTACACAATATCAAAAAATAAAGCTTTAAAATCTAAAAGGGCGGGGATTAAAGTAAAATTTTTATATTTTTATTATAGTTTCTCTACTTCTTCTATGCTTAATCCTGTAACTTTACTTATAACACTAATATCTATATTTTCTTTTTTCATATTTCTAGCTGTTAATATTTGATTTTCTTTAATACCCTCTTTAATACCTTCTTCTTTTCCTAATCTTCTCTCCTCATCAAGCATTATTTGATTGCCATAAAGATAAGCCTCTTTCTTCTCATATTCCATCATCATCAATCTGCTTTTCACAAAATTATTATATTTTTTTTGCACTTCTTCCATTATAGGTTTTTCTTTTACTATTTCAGACATAGACACCTCCCTACGAGCTGTAGCACCAACCCGCACCGTAATTGTAAATATTTATGGAACGTTTTATTATAGGTGCGGTTGAATACTCTTCATAATACAATAAATTATTTAATCTTATTATATGTATCTGCAAATGATCAGTTAATAATTTTTTATTATTCATTTCATAAAGCATATAGCAGGAATGTATATTTTTAGTTTTATCTAAATTAAAATTAAGAAGATTAATACTTATTACAGGAGTAAGTTCATCATATCTTTCGCCATGATTTAATAATTTACTGTAATTAGCTGCCCAATAATAGAGTATGCGTTCTGGAAATCTTGAATTGCCTTGTAATTGTATTTCTATAATAACCACTGAACCGTTTTGAGTAATACATTTTACATCGACTATTGTTTCCTTTAAATTTTTATTTTTTTTCAAGTTGAACGGAGTAAGTATTTCTACAGAGCGAAATGTCTTCATATTGGCATTAAGCATTATAGAATTGATAAAATCTAAAAGTATAGTCTCACTGCTTCCCTTATCAGTAAAAAGATATCTTATAAAATAATCGTTCAAAGGATTAAAATATTTTATTTGCTTAGTATTAAATTTATTTTTCATAAATATATTATAATGAAATACTTTATAAATGTCAAAGTATAAAATTTATTCTAACCCCCACCCTCTAAATTTTTTAATACTATATGTTATTTATGAATGATTTTTTCTTTTTTAACTTTAACTCTTATTATAGCACCCACCCAAGCTTTTTTTTAAATTTAAAATGCTATTCAACGCACGTTTAACCTAATCTTTATAATTAATGAAAATTAGAATTATTAATAAATTTTTATTCAAATAATCTACACTACGTGCGTATAAAATATAATATTATTTTAAATTATTAATTGCTATCTTTATCAGATTCTTTACCAGATAAAGCTTCTTCTATTGTGGTACTGCCTTGAGTACTGTCATCACCTACTATAGATTTAGCTAAATTCTTTATTTTATCACTTGCAGAAGATGTAGCTAATGTTTTTATAGCCTCATACATATTTCCAGTAGGAGGAGAATCTTTATACAAATTAAGTATTTCTGTAGTAATAGCTTCGGAATTATCATTTTTAAGTCTGTAAAGTAAAAGCTCCTCTATTTCAGGTTCGGATTTATAATTATTCAAAGCCTTAATAGCATATATTCTAACAGAATCGCTGTCATTTTTTGCAGCTTCAATTATATTCTCTTTTACATCTCCATAGGCACTGTATTCTGGAAGTATATATATAACTCTTGCTGTAATTTCAGGTAAATCCTCTGCCAATAATTTTTGAAGTATTTCATAATTTTCAGCACTAGGATAAGCCCCTAAAGCTACAACTCCCATATAACGTACCAAAGCAGGTTCTCCAGCATTCTGAGATGCATTACGGCAAATCTCTTCCCCTTTAGGATTTTTAGTTTCACTGAAGTATCTTAATATTTCAACTTTTGTAGAAGAGGCTACTGTATTATTAGTGTATTTTTCAAGTAAGTAATCAGCAGCAGCTTCTGATTTCATAGCTCCCAATGCATTTACCATACTGTCTAGTACCAACCCAGAAGCATTTGTAATTTCTGCCATTATACCGCTTTCAAACTGAATATCTGGATAAATAGAACATAAATAATATGCTTCTTTTCTTACATTATCATTTTCATCTTTTATAGCATATTCAATTATGCTTTTTGCATTATCATTTTTTATTTGTTTAAAGAAATTGATAATCTCAGTTTTTACTCTGTTATTCATCTCTTCTGGATAATAATTTGCAAGCATAGCAATATCGGCTTCATTTTTTGTTCTTCTTATTTTTCCGATTGTAGCTATTTTTTGTGAAGGAGTTCCATATTTAAAAGCATTTTCATATTCGGCATTAGGCAGATATGATGCTGTTTCTGCTGCAGATGATGTATTTTCTGTTTCATTAGTTTGAGAAAAAGCTGAAAATGATACAGCTATTAAAAATAATATAGTAAAAATAATATTTTTCATAAATAAAAATTTCCTTAAAAAGTTTAAAACCCCCTTTTATTTCTAAAAGGAGGTTTATTTTTATGTTCTAGAAATAAAAATTAATTTCCTTGATATGTACTTTCTTGTCTAACATCAAGCTGAGATATATATGTATTATATTTAACCATATCATCTTCATTTTCTATTATGACAAACTCATATCTTCTTAAAGCATCTTGAGTAGGATATTCAGGAATTGCCTCTCCCAAAGGACTTTCTATCACTCTGTTAGGATCAACCCCTTTATCTGTCAAGTATTTTTTTCCGTTTTTTGCTCTTACAACTGATAAATTATAGTTGTAAGGATAAGCTATTCCTCTATTGCTTGTATGTGCTTCCAAAATTATATTGGCATTAGTATTTTTATTTAGAAACTCTATTACTTGATCAAATGACATTTCACTAGTTTCAGGCATATCAGTCTCTACTAATTTGAATATAATTTTCGGATTAGTTTCAAGTATTCTTCCCCTATCAGTTTCTCTTATTGAAGTGTTTTCAGGCAAGTAAAGCTCAGTAGTTTTTTCTTCAGATACAGTAACTGGTGCATGCTCTTCTGCTATAACAACATCTTCAGGAGTACTGTTTTTAGGCGTACTCTTACATGCTATGACAAAGATCAATAAAGTAAATATAAATAAAATTTTTTTCATTATATTGTTAAAACCTCGACATTAATTTGTTTCTTTGTTAATGTCGACAGTTTTAGCAAAATCGTTATATTTTTTCAAATCATCTTCATTCATTATAATGATAAATTCACATCTTCTATTTTCTTTAAGTGTAGGATATTCAGGCAAAGCCTCTCCGAAAGCATTTTTTAATAATTTGCTGTTTTCAGATCCTAATTTTATTATGTAATTAAAGCTGGTATCTGCTCTTCTTTGAGAAAGCTGATAATTATATGGGGCAGGACCTTCTTTGCTGGAATTGCCTTCTACCATTATTCGTATATTTGGATTATTTTTTATTATCTGATAAACTAAATTGTAAGCCTCTTTATAACTTCCTATTTCTACTGTATTATCAAATCCAAATTTTACTTCATAAGAAGCACTTCCGCTTTTTCCAATATCTGTTTTAGATTTAGGGTCATGAAGTACTAATACCTTACCTCTTGGAGTTTCTCTAACTGCAGCACCGTCTGGCAAGTTATAACCTTTTGCATTTTGATTAGTGGCTTCTGTTGTCTTAAATCCGCTTCCTTCTTCAGGTCCAGTGGCTACAGGTGCACTTTTACATGCTACTATAGATATAAAACTTAAAGACATAATTAAAATTATTTTTTTCATGATCACTTTTTCCTTGTACCATATTTTTATATGTTAAAAGTTTAAAAACAATTAACATAACACATAATTATAACAAATTCATAATTATAATCGTAAAATATAAGCCATATATGTCATAAAACTTTATAATTACAAATTATTTTATACCTTAAAAAAGCTGATAGTATTTTCCAAAACTCTTATCTTATCAAGAACTTCATTTGAAGCTCTGTTGGAATCTTCTACTAAAAGTGCATTCTGATTGGTAGCATCATCTATTTTTGCTATAGCAATATTTACCTGATCTACCCCAGACTGCTGTTCTACCGCTGTTTCTCTTATCTCAAGGATTATTTTTGAGGTTTCATCTATTTTTTCTTTAATTTCATTAAATATATTCTGAGATTCTGAGGCACTGTTTGATGCTTTTATAATGCTGTCATATGTATTATTAACTAGTTCTGTAATATCTTTTATTGAGGACTGTGTATTTTGTGCTAAATTTCTTACTTCGCTTGCAACTACAGAAAATCCTCTGCCCTGTTCCCCAGCACGTGCCGCCTCTACTGAAGCATTTAAAGCTAATATATTGGTCTGAAAAGCTATGTCTTCTATAATCTTTGTAATATTTTTTATCTTTTCGCTTGCTTCATTAACTTCGCTTATATTATTTGTTGTCTCTAGTATTATATCTCCTGCTTTTTCTATTGAGTTTTTTGACTCTGTCATCATATTATTACCAATAATAGCATTATCTGTAGAAGACTTTATTGTAGAAGCCATCTCTTCCATAGAGCTGGCTGTCTCCTGCAAGCTGGCTGCCTGATCTTCTGTACGCTTTGATAAATTATTATTGCCTTTTACCAAATTTTCTGTAAGATTTTTTATATCATCAAGCTCTTCTTTTACTTTTGTAATGATATCTGTAAGTTTATCTCTCATAGAATCAAATGAATTTGAAAGTATTCCAAGCTCATCATTAGATTTTTTTATATTATTATCAGTTTTATGTGTTAAAATACCTTTTTCTATATATTTTGCCTCATCAGATATATATGTTAATCTTCTCATCACACTTCGTATAAATAAAAATACAAAAATAGAAATTAATATTATAGAAACTGCCCCTATTAAAAATATCACTATACCCAAAAGTCTGCTCTTTGCATATACCTCACTTTCTACTATACTTACTATCAAAAGCCAAGGAGAAGATGATAATTTACTAAAAATAGATATTCTTTTCTGAGAACCTGTATCGGCACCTGAAATATAACTGTCGATACCGCTTCCCTGTTCAAAATTAGCTTTATAATTATCGCTGGTCTTCATTCCCAATCTTTCTGGGTTTGTATGTATAATAATATTTAAATCCTTATCTATAGCAAATATATTAATATTTTCTGATAATTCTATATTACTGAAGTATAATCTATTAACTTCTGTCCAATCATACATAACATATAAATAACCCTTTAAATTACCGTTTTCATCTTTTATTCCAGTACATGCAAATATAGCCCATACTCCTTTAGCTATTGATTTAGTTATTTTTTTAGAAAATGTTACAATGTTTCCTGCATTTTTCATATCTGAAGCTGCTTCTGGGTGAATGGATAATATATCTTTACCCAATAAACCATCGCTCATACTTGAATCTATTATACATATGCCATTAGAATCACATATGCCCATATTGATTATATATTTATTATAATTAACATATTCGCTTATTGAATTATAAGCAGAATTCATATTATCGTCTGTTCTGCTTTCTATCAAATTATAAACATCTGGGTGAAAGCTATAAGTATCAATTAACATCTTCTGATCATTAATCCAGCTATCAAATAAAGAACTATAGCCTGAAAGTATATTGGAAAAACCTTCTAATCTTGTGTCAATTAATGCTTTGCTTGCCATTTTTATGGAAATGATTAAAAGTAAGGCTGCCATTATAACTATTGATAAATTAATCATGGCTGTGATTTTGAAGCTTAAACTATTGTGCATTTTCATAATATTATTTCCTAATCATTGTAAAATAAGTTCTTATAGTTGTATTATATGTAAAAAATTAAATATTGTAAACATTTTTTATAAAATTATTTTACATTTTTGTTAGTTTTATGTATAAAAATGACACTTATTTATTAAAATTTCTTATATATACACTCAAATGTATCACCTAAATTTTTCTTTTTGGCTGAAACATTGTATATTTTGGATAGTAATTTATTTTTACTAATAAACTTCAAATTAAATATATCACAAAATCTATTATAATAAACACTTTGATTTTCTAAGTTTATACATTTTAATGAATATTTTGATAAAAGTATATCCAAAGATTTGGGATTAGCCTCAAAAGCATGATCACTTGGTACAATAGAAAAATAATTTTTATTAAATCTTCCGCTAAGACCATACCCATTAGGGGTAGCAAAAGCTAATATACCATCATCTTTTAGAGAATATATTATACGCTCTAAAATATTTTCAAAATTATATATATGCTCTATAACATACCAAGCTGTTATTATATCATATTCTTTTTCTTTATATTCAAAATCAAGAAGCGAACAGTTATGAACATTGAGTTTAAGAGTATCTCTGCAGTATGAAGAAGCATATTCGCTTATCTCTATACCCTCAGTTTCATATCCATATTCTCTTGCTTCATTAAGAAAAAATCCCATAGCACTTCCAATATCAAGAACCTTACCGCTTGGCTTTAATTTTTTTATTTTTTCTAAACGTCTTCTAGCTAAGGCTGTTAAATTCTTGCTGTCTTCTTCATAGGTTTTGCCGTATTGATTCTTATAATCTTCCACAAAGTATTTGGAAGAATAATCCGTAAATGGAGGAAGAAAATATTTTCTAAACAATGTATGACATTTTAAACAGCTGTAAAGATTGGACTCTATATTTCTATTTTTCATTTCTATATGAGAACTTCCGCAGAAAGGACATTTTATATCTTTAAAATCTTTTATATTATCTATTATTGTTTTTATACGCTCAAGGGATTTTTCTGTGTTTATAGACTTGCCGTTTTCTAAATATTTATTTTGAGTATCTTTATTAAACAAAAAGTCTTTTAATTTTGAAACAGCCTCACCTGTATTAACATTTTCAAAAAATCCCAAATTAAAAAATAATTCATCTTTGCTTCTTGCCAAATCATCATGATATTTTGTAGGAGAGAGAAGTACTGTAGGTATTGAGGCTTCTATACATTCAAATGCTGTAAGACCAAAATATGTTATAACAGCACTATAAGGGCTTACAAATATATCTGGACTAAAGTCTTTATACTTTATATTAATATATCCGCTTTCTTCTTCTTTTTCTATAAGTACAAAGTTTTTATCTTCTATTTTGCTTATAATATCTATTGCCTTTTTTTTCAAATCATTATTAAATCCTAAATAAAGAAGCACAGGGGCATTCTCATCATATTTTGGCTTTATATTAGAATTAAGTATAGTAGCTATAAAAGGTTTTATATTAACTTCTTTAGAACTATCTATATTTGGAAGCATTTCTATTACTATATCAGCAAAAGCCCTTTCATTTCCTACACTGTCTATTATTATAACATTGCTTATAGTTTTTAATTCTTTTATAAACTTAGCTTCTACTTCTCTGCTGTCTACTATTATTAAATATGGTTTTAATGATTTGATTTCATTATATTTGCAGCTTTGTATGCTTTTATCTTTAAATAAATCGCTGTTATTGTTAATAGAAGAAAATACAAAATTATAGTATTCTTTAAGCCTGTTTGCTATAAACTTCATACGGGTAATATGTCCGACCCCATATATTGTACCTATATCTGTTATTATACATATGTTGTGCATGAAAACTAACTATTTCTAAAAAAAATTATAAAATGATGTTAGGTATTATATAATAAAAAAAGATAATTACAAACAAATATTTTATATATAAAATTTAAATATTTATTCTAACTCCCACCCTTTAAATTTTTTAATACTATTTGTTATTTATGAATTATTTTTTATTTTTTAGCTTTTGCTGTTATTTTGGCTACCCACCCAAGCGTTTTTTAAATTTATGATATATTCAACGCACGTAGAACGAAATTTTATATATAAGATAAATCATGATTTTAAATTAATTAATATTTTAAAAATCCGCTCTGTGTGCGTTTTGGAAAGTATTGAATTTAAATCACGCTTTGGGCGGGTGTTCTTTTAGAAGTATAGACTTATGTATTTAATTAAAACATATTAAAAAAAAATAAAGCTTTAAAATCTAAAAGGGGGGGATTTAAATAAAGTTTTTAAATTTATTCTAATTCCCACCCTCTAAATTTTTGAATGCCATATGTCATTTATAAATGTTTTTAATTTTATAGCTTTTACTGTTATTTTGGCTGCCCACCCAAGCTGTTTTTAAATTAAAAAATATTATCATAATTTTATTCTTAATTAATAATCATAATTATTAATTAATCTGTATTAAAAAATACAAGATAGTAATCAAAATAAATTTACATTTTTTTACAAAAAAATAAAAAAAATTATGACTGCTTAAAAAATTTTGTTATTATTATAATATACCAGAAAGGTTGATTATAAAGAAAGAATTAGCTAATTTATTTCTACAATAGAATAAAAAAAAACAATAAAATATATACATTATACTAAAAAAATATCACAAAAACTAGAATATATTAATTTAAAGGAGTAAATATTATGACAGAAAATAATACAATAAAAAAATAATATAAAAGAAAAACATAATAATCATTATAATGACACTTTAATACCAGATGACGCTTTAATATTAAATGATGAAAAAGAGTATAAATCATTAATTGATGAATATAATGATTTTATAAAAGAAGCTGAAGCTGGTATATTTGCTGAATAATATAATTGCTTAAAGATATAAAATAATGACTTGAGACTATAAAGTTTTTAGTCATTATTTTTTTATATTGAAAATAATGAAAAAATTATTAATATAAAAATAATAAAATACGAAATATTATAACTATGAAATATATAAAAAATATTTTTATTATCAGTATATCTCTTTTGATATGCTCTGCGTTTTTGTATACACAATCTTTAACAGAAAACTCTCTTCCGCTTAAAGCAAAAAACTTTATTAACTTAAACTTCCCCGGAAATAATATAGAAACAGTATCATTATATCAGGGCGGCGGCGGTTATGAGGCAGATATAGATTTAGGATATCATTTTGTGTTTTATCATACAGGTTTATGGAAAAAAATTACTGCTGTAACAGATGAAGCCAAAAGACAAGGGATACCAAGAAGCTCTATACATAAATCTATGGTTAATGTTATAGACAGTGAATATCCTTTGTCAAAAATCACTGATATAGAAAGAAGAGATAAAGTATTTATAATAGTGTTAGACGATAAATACCAATTAGAAATAAGCGGATACGGCATTATAATTAATACAACAGTTCTTGATGATGATGAAAATATGGAAGAATAAATCAGCCTTTAAATACTTTATATTTATTAAACGCTATTATAGAGTTTTCACTGTCTCCTAATGCACTATAGGCACTTGAAAGATGCATATATATTTCTATGTTGCTTTCATCTAGTTTAGCACATTCTTCAAGCATATTAACAGCATTATCATAAAGCCCAGCAGAATAATACGATAATCCCAAATAATAGTATGAAGATGAATAGGTATTATTTTTTTCTATAGAATTATTTAAATACTCTATAGCATTAATATAGTCTTTTATATTATAATAAGATACTCCTATATAATAATAAAGAAGATAATCGTTATTCTCTATATTAAGAGCATTATTAAAATAAATCAAAGCATTAGAAAAATCATCAAGCATAAAAAAGCAAAGACCAGCATTGAAATAAGCTGAATAATTATCATTTTCTGCTTCTATTATTTTTTTAAATATTTCTACCGCCTTTTTATAATCATATTTTTCCTTATGGCAAAGTGCTAAATGATAATAACTGTCATAATCATATTTATTAAGCTCCATCACTCTTTCAAAGGCCTCTATTGCCTCATCAATTCTATTAAGATGATATAATGCCAAACCCAAATTACGCCAATTAATATATTCTTTAGGAGCTATAATAAAAGATTTGTTCAATATTTTTACAGCCTCTTCATACCTGCATATTTTTATATAAGAGTGCCCAAGCCAATTTAAACTTATATAATCATTATTCTCAAGCTGATAAGCCTTCTTCAAATATATTATAGCCTTATGATAATTTTTTATTTTTATATATGACATACCTATAAGTCGGTATAAAGAGTAATCGTTATTATTGACAGTCAATGCTTTTTTAAATATTTCTATAGCTTCAATATGCCTTCCAAGCTGCGTATAAAAAATACCTAAATCTGTCATAGCTTTATAATTATTAGAATCATGTTCTAATATATTCTTATAATATGATATCATATCATTAACTCTATTTTCTAAATTGTTATCCATAATATATATTAATCCCATCACTTGTAATTATTAAATAAAAAATCATCTATTAGTATATTTAGTATATTCTTAATTAATTTTTTTTCAACTTTTTTAATTGTAAATATAATTGCTTTAAATTTTACTGATATAATATAGAATAAAAATTGACAAATGTATACAAAATGAATATACTATATAAGGGTATATAAAATATAATAAAGGAGTTTCTAAATATGAAAAAAGTTATAATAATAGGCGGAGTAGCTGCAGGAATGAGTGCTGCTGCTAAAGCAAGAAGACTCGATAAAGAAGCCGAAATTACAGTATATGAAAAAACTGATGTAGTTTCTTGGGGAGCATGCGGAATGCCTTATTATGTAGGAGGTTTCTATGAAAACCCTAATACTATGATAGCAAGAACCGCTGAAGCTACAATAAAATCTGGAATCAATTTGAAAGTTAAACATGAAGTATTAAAAATAGATGCCAAAAACAAAAAAGTGTTGGTTAAAGATATAGATAATAATAAAGAGTTTGAAGATAGTTATGATTCTTTACTTATAGCTACAGGAGCCAAATCAATAATACCAAATATTGAAAACATCAATATAGGCAATGTATCTACTTTAAAAGATTTTAAAGATGCTATTAACATGAGAGAGAAAATGAAAGATGAAAATATAAAAAATGTTGTAGTGTTGGGTGCTGGTTTTATAGCAGTAGAGGCAGCACATGCTTTAAAACACACAGGTAAAAATGTTACTATGATACAGCGTTCTGACAGAGTTTTTGGAGGTAAATTTGATAAAGAGTTTTCTGACATGGTAATAGAACATATAAAAGAAAATATTGATTTGCGTCTTAATGAAAAAGTTTTATCATTAGAAGCTGACAGTAATAATAATGTTAAAGCAGTTGTTACAGATAAAGGTAAATATGAGGCTGATTATGTTGTAGTTGCTATAGGAGTAGTTCCTAATAGTGATTTGGCAAAAGAAGCTGGAATAAAACTAATGGATAATGGAGCTATACTTGTAGACAGAGAAGCTAAAACAAGTATTGACAGTATATATGCGGCAGGCGATTGTGCTAGCATATATGACAGAGTAACTGACAGTCAGACTTATGCAGCACTTGCAACTGGTGCCAATAAACTTGGAAGAATGGCTGCTAGTAATTTGGTTGGCGGACATGAAAAGTTTGCTGGAAGTTTAAAAAGTGCCTGCATACTTGCATTCGAGCTTGAAGCTGCAAGAACTGGTATTACTGAAGAAGAAGCTAAAAAAAGAAATATTGATTACAAAACTGTTACTGTAAAAGATTTGGATCATACTCATTATTATCCAGACTATCAGGATTTACATATAAAATTAATATATTTAAAAGATACAAGAAAGATTATAGGAGGTCAGATATTAGGTAAAAGAGGGGCCGTATTAAGATGCGATGTTATAGCAGCCTGCATATATGCTGGTCTTACTGTAGATGAATTGGGAATGCTTGATTTGTGCTATGCTCCGCCTTTTGCTAGAACTTGGGATTCACTTAATGTTGCAGGAAATGCTGCTAAATAATAATTAAGCAATTAACAAATATTTTTAGTATACTCATTTTTTTAATATTTATTAGGGCTTGATATTAGAGTTTTTTATTCTCATTCAAGCCTTAATTTTTTATTATTTTATATTTATCAAGCTTATAAATATTTTAATATTAAATTCATAAGTATAAAGTAAAGCTCTATATCATATCTTTGATGATAATACTCCATAAACTGAAGTATAGAAAGAGATGTATAATTAAATATACTTTCTATATTATCAATAGCCATCGCAATAGTTTCAATATCATTAATATTATTATTATTAATTATTTTTAAATACTGTATTTCTTTATGTTTATTAAAATCAAGCCTGACTGCCTTTTTTACTATGTCTTTATAGTATAAAAAATTATCTATATTAAAATTATCAAAATCTATATAATACTTTTTTTCTGTACTTGATGAGTATAAATGATAAAGATCTGATTTCTCTATATCTTCAAATAAATATTTAAGGAAATTATTAATATCTGTTTTCACTTTATTATAATAATTATCATAAAATGTTCTCTCTTCATCATTTTGAACCAATTTCATTTCAGCAGTATTATTAAATATTTTCTGTTTTAATGCTGTCTCATTATACTCTCTGTTTGATGAATAATAAAAAGATTTAAAATAATTATTATAATCTTCCTGCATCTTTTTAAGCTGATTATTCGCATTGTTTTTTTTGCTGTTTAGATGTTTTTCTTTTCTTGAGAGTATTTTATACTGAGTGATATATTCATTATATTTATCTTTATCTCCAATCTCAAGATATGTTTTTGCTAAAAGTTTATAAGTTCCTGTTTCATCTTCTTTAAGGCATAAAGATTTTTGCAAATTAACTAATGCCTTTTTATAATTACCAAGCCTAAAATAGGAATCTCCAAGCCAAAATAAAATTAAATAATTCTCTTCATCATCATTAAGTTTTATAGATTTCTCCAAATATTTAACAGCCTCTTCATATTCACTGTCTATATAATTGATATATCCTATCCAATAATAAGCTAGATAATTATTTTCGCTGCTGTATTTTTCATTTATTTCTATAGATTCCAGTAAATATTGCAAAGCATTTTTATAGCTTTCCATCTTTGCATAGCAAATACCAAGATAAAGATAATTTAAATATTCATTCTCCTCAGCCTCTGAAAGTTTAATAAAACAGTCAAGCTGATAATCTATATTGTCATTATAATTCAAAGCTATATTTCTAGCCTTTTCCAAACATTCCTTTGATAAAGCTGCCTCATCTATTACATTATAAAGAATCCCTATAGAAAGCCAGCTGTTGAACTCATCGTCTTTTAATTTTAATGATTCGCTTAAATGCTCAAGTGCTTTATCATATATCTGTAGAGAAAAATAAGTATATCCTAAATAATATCTTGTAAGGTAATCATCTTCTTTCAAAAAAATAGACTTCTCTAAAAACTCTATAGCCTTATCATAGCTTTTTAACTGCATATGACAGTATCCTGCATATTTGTATAATAAACTATCCTCTATGCCAAAAGCCTTATACAGATATAGCAAAGCCAAATTATAATTATAATCATTAGCCCCTATTTTAGCATATGTAATACCCAGCCATAAAGTATAGTAATGATTTGATTTATCTAATTTATACGCCCCCTTAAAACATTCTAAAGAATCCTCTAATGAATTAAATATATCATAGCATCTTCCCATATAATATTTGTACATAGCCTTATTAATATTAGATTTGTCTAATGATAATGCTTTTAAAAAATTAATCATAGCTATATCGTATCTTTCTAATTTATAGGCACAGTATCCTGCTTTAAATATTGCTTCTGTATTATTAATGTCAATATTATCTAAAATGTTATTGCATAAAGAAAATGCATCTTCATAATTATTACTTTGTATATAATCGTCTATCTCTTGAAGGTATATCTTTATATTTTTCATAATCTCACTTTTTATAATATTAATGTTATATTATAAATGATTATTAAGAAATTTAAACCTATTAACTTTTACAATTATAAAAAAATAGTAGTTTTGAAAGTTTTTATATATGATTATATAAGACTTGTTTCAAAATCAATTAATAATATTTTAATTTATAGTGTTTTATAATATCGTGATATTTTATACTATATTACATATTTTTTGTATTTATATCAAAATAATATTTATAAATTAATGTTTATAAATCGCAAGGCTCTTTCAGCAGCATCTTCTATTAATATTTTTGAGTTTTTTATAGCTTCATCAAGAGGCATAGCTCTTTTTAAAGCTGGCATAATAGATGTAATACCCAAATCATAAACAGCCTCAGCACCATCTCTTATATCTCCTACTATAGCAATTACTGGTATATTATTAGCCCTTTTTGCTACGCCTACAGGTACTTTACCTTTTTTTGTCTGTCCGTCAATGGCACCTTCTCCCGTTATAATAAGTGAAGCCCCTTTTATATGCTCCTCAAAATCTATAATATCAAGCACAGCATCTATACCGCTTTTTAACTCAGCATTACAGAAAGCTAAAAGCCCACCTCCAAGTCCTCCTGCAGCACCAGACCCTTCAATATAATCTATTTCTTTATTAAACTTTTCTTTTACAACTCTAGCTATATTCTTTAAACCATTATCAAGTATATCAAAACTCTCTTCTGTAACTCCCTTTTGCTTTCCATATACAGCAGTAGCTCCGTTCTCTCCATAAAGAGGATTTTTTACATCGCATGCAGCACTTATTTTTATGTCAAATATTCTTCTATCCACATTACTATCGTCTATATGCTTAACTTTTATCATATTCTCCGCAATAGCTTCAAGTTCATTATTATCCTTATCTAAAAATCTATATCCTAAAGCATTAGCCATACCTATACCGCAGTCATTAGTAGCACTTCCGCCTATTCCAATTAATATTTCTTTTATATTATTATTTAAAGCATCTTTTATAAGCTCTCCAGTCCCGTAAGTAGAATATTTTAAAGGATTTCTATTTTTATCATCAACTAATGTTATCCCCGATGCTTCAGCCATTTCTATAACTGCCTTATCTTTATTAATAATACCATATTTAGCTTCTATAATTTTTCCTTCTGGATTTCTCACTTTTATTTTTTTCATATTTCCTCCTGCAGCATAAAGTATAGAGTCAACAGTGCCTTCGCCACCATCAGCAACTGGTATCTTTTTTATTTCAGCATTTTTAAATACTTTTAATACCCCTTTCTCTATGCAATTGCAAACTTCCATACTGCTCGTACTTCCTTTAAATGAATCTGGTATTATTACTATTTTCATAAGTATTTCCTTAAAATATTATTTTTATTGTTTGGAAACAGTTTTGTAACAATTATAATATCATTAAAACTTTGTAATCTTTTTATTATCAATAAAAGCATTAAAAAAGGTGATAATATAAAAATACTATCACCCTTTTATATAATTAAATATTATTAATTTTCTTCTTTTTCATTTGACCAATTTTCTCTAGGCTCTTCTTTATCCTGAGGAGGCTCTTTTCCTGTTTCAAGATATTCAATAGCAGCCTTTAACTGTTTGTCATAGCGAAGATCATATATCTCTTTATAGTTATCTAAATTACGTTCATTATATATTAAACGCTCAAGCAAGTAATCGCTTGCCATGATGTTTTGATTTTTAAGCTCTTCTTTGAAAGCAGGTAAAGCAGTAGCATCAGAACTTTCATTAGGATATTTTTTAGCATAAGCAGATATTTGTCCGCCTTTTCTAAGTTCGGTTAATGCTGTTATATCGGTACTGCTTAATTTTGGTTCTACTACTACGAAGTCTGGAGTTAATCCTTTACCATGAAGTCTTCTTCCGTTTGGTGTGTAGTAATGAGCTACTGTAAATTTGAAGGAAGTATTGTCTCTAGTATCCAAAGGAAGCACATACTGAACACTGAACTTTCCGAATGTAGTTTCACCCAAAAGTTTAGCTCTTCCGCTGTCTTGCAAAGCACCTGAAAGTATTTCTGAAGCAGAAGCACTGTACTGATTAACTAATACAACCATATCTCCTTCAAGCCATTCATCGCCTTTTTTAGAAGCATAATAATCCTGATTTTCGTTTTTTGTTCTTCCTCTTGTGTATACTATTTTTCCTTCTGTTAAGAACTCTTCTACTATATTAATAGCTGTATCAAGTCTTCCGCCCGGATTATTTCTTAAGTCTAATACAAGTTTTTTCATACCTTGTTTTTTAAGGTCTATTAAAGCATCTTCCAAATCTCTGGCTGTATCATCGCCGAAAGTAGTTATTCTTATATAACCTACTGTATCATCAACCATTTTATATTTAACGCTTTTTATTTCTATTATTGCTCTTGTAAGAGGATATTTAATAGGCTCTGCTACTCCATCGCGTACTATAGTAAGAGTAACTTTAGTACCCTCTTTTCCTCTCATGATATTAGCAGCATTATCAACAGACATATCTTTTGTACTTTTACCGTCAATTTCTGTGATAATATCCCCAGATAATATACCAGCTTTTTCACCCGGACCGTCCTCTATAGGAGAAACAACCATAAGTCCTTTATCAGCATTTTTTGATATAGAAAGTCCAACACCGCCGTATTTTCCAGACATCTCTGTATTTAAAGCCTGATTAAGCTCTTCATCAAGAAGGAATGTAAAAGGGTCATCAGTTGCCTCAAGCATTCCTTTAATAGCACCGTACATTAATTTTTTTGTTGTTACGCTGTTGGTATCAACAAAGTTCTGCTGCAAAGTGGCAAATACTTTCTGAAATAGTCGGCTGTAATAGTAAAAATCATTATCCGACTGAGCCTTTCCCTGCTGGGCTATAGCAAGAGAAGGACTTTTAAAGTTGAAAAAAGAAATTGCTACTACAAAAATTAAAAGAAATATCCATAAAAGTCTTTCTTTGTTTTTTATCATGTTTTTTTATCCTTAATTATAAAAATATGCTGTTTTTATACCTTATAAAAATTAATTATAACATAAATAGTAAAAAATTTATATATACAAACGGCAAAAAATATTATGATAACTTAATATACCAATATTTGAATTTTATACTTAATAATATATAATATTACATACAATTTACATATAAGAGTTAAACAATATGGCTGAAAACAATATAAAAAAATACTTTATAAGAAAAGAAATAAAAAAATTAAAAGAAAATATTAAAAATATAGATTTAAAAACTGTAAGAGAAGAGTTTTTATATGAAGCTAGAAGAATAGTTGATGAAGTTAATCAATATTTGGACGCTTCTTTATCAAATGAAAATCTTAATATAGAAGATATTAATAACAATATAAAAATATTCAATGACAGATTAAACGAAGTAAATAAAAAA
>NZ_ARQI01000094.1 GCF_000384655.1 Brachyspira innocens ATCC 29796
GCAAACTAACAATGCAGTTACTCAAACTAATACAGTAAGACCGCAAACTAACAATACAGCTACTCAAACTAATACAGTAAGACAGCAAACTAATGCTGCACCAACACCTCCTAAAGAGCCAGAAATAACTCCGCCTACACCGCCGACTCCTCCGCCTAATCCTCCAGCAGCTAATACTAATGCAGCAGCTAATAATAACAGTCAAAATACAACATTATCATATAACGCTGATACTTATAAAACTAAATGGACTGATACTCTTTCATCTATTGCAGCTTCCGAGCTTGGAGATGAAAGGAGATGGCCTTCGATATTTGTACTTAATGAAGATATAATAAATAATCCTGATAGTATAGTTTTTAATAGAGATATAAAAATCCCCAAAGGGGGAAAAAAAAAAGTTGAGGATATGAGTGATAATGAAAAGAAATTGCTTTATGATGATTATATAAAGGTTTCTGAAATATACACAAGAATCGGTAAACAAAATCTCGCAAATTCTATAAAATCTCAGGCAAATTCTATTATCAGTAAATAATAATCAAACAGCAAAAAAAATCAAATAAATAATATAAAAAAAATAATAAAGATTTAATAATAATTATGAAAAGATTCACTAAAAATAAAAATGCAGTATTAGAGTTCTCATGCACAGGCTGCGGAATATGCTGTAAAGAAAAAGGCTATATATTTTTTAATGATGATGATATAAAAAGAGCTTCAGACTTCTTAAAAATATCTCCCCCAGTATTTATAAACAAATATTTAGAATATGAAGAATATTACGGATATTATATAAAAGTTGATGAAGGAGAATCCTGCTGTTTCTTAGATGAAAATAATAAATGCACAATAAATGACGCAAAACCAAAACAATGCAAAACTTTTCCATACTGGAATGAATATATGGACAAAAATGGTAATTTAATAGCTGGAAAATTTAACAGGCCATGCAAAGGGGTTAAAATAAAAAAGTAGATTTTTATTATTTCCTTTTTTACAAAAATATTATATAATAATATGCATATATTTTTGTTTTAGGAAATCCAAATAATGAGTAATGACTTAACTACCAAATACGATATTTTAACTGTTAAAGAATTAAAAACCATAAAAGATCAGCTAGTATCACATAATATCCCACTATTTAGAGTAGATAAAGAAAAAAAAATTATTCCATTTCCAACAGAACAATTAAGCCTTATCATAGATAATGAAAAATATAATAACCTAAAACTATATATCCCAAAAAATTTCTCAGTATTTATAGAAGAGTTCAAATCTATAACTCAGGCCGATAACTCTTCAAATGATTCTGATACAAATCAGCCCTATGTATTTAGAACGCCTAAAGAATCTGAAAAAGAGATGGGCAAAAGAATATCTGAAATCTCTAAAATGACTTACAAAGAAAAAGTAAGTACAATAGAAAGCTATAATACAGAATTAAAAAAAATAGTAGTAGATGAAGAAGTCGGAATAAATAAACATACAGCCCAGCAAATAGTTAATGTAGGTAATGATGTAGGATTAATAGCCAAAGTTACTATGTTTGAGAGTATTCAAAAAATTAAAGGAGAAGAAATTACTCAGGAACAGGCTAAAATAGAAAATCAGGAAATTACAGAAACTACGACTAACCTAGTAACAACCATAGTAGATATGCTTTCCAAAAATACAGAAACACAAAAAGTTTTTGATGAGCTTAGAAACTATTCTGATGGAGGTGTAATGTCTCACTCCAACAGAGTATTTATATCATATGTTAATTTTATGGCTTTTTATAACAACCTAATTAACAGAAGACACTTAGTACATAAAATAAGAACTTCATACACTAATAAATATAAAAAATTCTATGAACAAGTAGAGGCAATGTTCAGCAAAGATAATATACGCAAAAATTTGGCCACTGTTGAAGACTGTATCGACAAAGGGATAAAAATTATAGAAGAGCGAGAGATGAATCTTTATTCAGTAGGTGCTTTGCTTCATGATATAGGTAAAGTTAAAGATTTGGACTATTTTGAAGGAGCTAACGGCAGAGATTATGAAAGAATAAAAAAGCACTTATTTAATAGTTACGCATTGGTAAGTCAGACTTCTGAATATCCTCTTGAAGTTATATTAACCGTAGCTTTACACCATGAATATTACGGATTAGGATACGGACCTTATGATCATCTATATAAATTAAAATTGGCAAAAGACCCTCATTTCCAAATACAGAGAATAATGACATATGATGCTAAGGCTATAGATGAATGTGAGGCTTTTGCATATTTCCCTGCTAAAATGCTTGAAATTATAGATGTATACGATGCTTTAATAGACCCTGCACGTAAATACAGAGGCGGTAAAACTTTCACTCCAGAAGAAGCTCTTAATATTATGAGAGAAGATTTTGTAGAAAAGCATGTTAAATTAGACCCTATACTATACGATGTATTTGTAGAGTTTTTGAGCAATTCTATAGAGCAGGATTTGATGGCATGCAAACTGCTATAAATTATTAAACAGTATACTTGTTTCAAAATTATTTTTAGCTGTGTAATTAGTATATACTGAAAATTTTTAAGTTTGTCAATTTTTTTATTGTTCTTTTTCCCGCCTTCGCTCTGCGGGCTTCACCAAAAGAACCAAAAAGTGCAAGTGTAAAAATTATTATCAAATCGTACTAATTATGTTCAAATGTATAATAAATTATTAAATTTAGCCTGAGATATAGCCTTTCGCTACTGCTGGCTGTGCCTGCTTCTTTGTGTCAACAAAAGAAGTAGGGTTTGGGGCAAAGCCCCAACTATAATTAAAAAAATATTAAATTAAAAAAGTGATAAATATTAAGAAATTTAGTTTTGAAACAAGTCTAATATAACTAATACACTTAAACAATTAAGAAAACTTATGAGCCAACCATGGGAATCGAACCCACGACCAATGCATTACGAATGCACTGCTCTGCCAACTGAGCTAGGTTGGCTTTTCTAATCATTAGTAATATTATTATTTAACTCTTCTAATTTTGCTATGCCGTCTCTGTAGGCCTCAAACACGACCTGCCAATTACTTGTAGTAAGCGATGAAATACCTATATCATCATAAACTTCTTCTGAAAACTGATTAATAAAATTAAAACGTATATTTGTTATAGCGGCATTTGCAAAACTGTTAAACTCATCATCATTATTAAATTTGTATCTTACTTCAACGTCATAATACTGTTTATCACCCATTAAATAAGGACTGTAAACAACTTTCTGAACATTTGTTAATTGTACGCTGCTTCCGTCATTAAAAGTAAATATTATAGGTGTACCATTATTAACAAATATCTGACTTGGATACTTATATCTGAACTCTAATGTTATGGTTCTTCCAGCTTTTTTATAAAATCTAAATCTGTTATCTCTTAAATATTTATAGGTTTCTTTCCAAGATGTGTATATATTAATTTTTGATGTTAATTTATCTTTTTCTGTAAAAAAAAGCCTGCTGTTTAATATATTAGTTTCCTGAGAATACAAAATATTTAAAATAAAAAATGAAAAGAGTAATATATATTTATTCATTTTATCATTCCATATATAAAAAATCACTTATACTGTTAATAAGATACGGAATATTAAACCTTAAAATTAAACAATAAGAAGAATTTTTTTATAAAAATACATTGACAATAAGCATTATTTTGTTAGAATACAAAAACAATTAATAAATATAATAAAACTTTAAAGGACAACTATATGGAGAGTATTATAATATTATCAGTAATAGCAGTTATTGCTGTAATTGCCATAATTAACTACATTAAAAAAATGAAATCGGGAAGCTCCTGCTGCAGTGAAGGCTCAGAAATTATAAAAAAGGTAAAGATAAAGGATAAGAATAAAAAAAATTATTCATACAAAAAGGTAATAAAAATAGGAGGAATGACTTGTACTAAATGTGCCAAGATAATAGAAAACAATTTTAATAAACTTGGGGGTATATATGCCAAAATAGATTTTGATAATGAAGAAGGAGTAATATTAAGCAAAAAAGAATTAGATGATAAAGTATTGGAAGATATTATAAAAGAATCAGGATACAGATACTATATAAAACAGACTTATTTTCAAAACTAATAATTATTTTAATACATACTATTAAAGTTTATGCAATTTACAAAGCATTACTTAAAAATAATATTATGCTTGTTTAAGTGTGTGGCTCTCATATATTAAAAACAACTATAATTTATTTTTTATAAATTATAGTTGTTTAGCTGTATAATAAATTATCTTCTTCTAGTAGAAGAGCGTCTGAATGTACTTTTCTTTCTTGTAGAACTTCCAGAGTTTTGCTTGAACAATGTACGTCTTGTAGAACTATTATTATTTACTGTTGTTTTTTTAGATGAAGATGAATTAAATATACTTCTTCTATTATTATATGTATTTCTTCTAGTATCATAATAATCTCTGTTTACAGTGTTTCTTCTTCCATAATCATCATAATATACAGGTCTTCTATTGTCCATCAAATTCATAAGCATCATATACGTAAAGAAACTGCTTCCAAATCCTCCGCTCTGTGCTATACGCTGAGCTTTTTCAGGCTGTATTTCTTCGATAAAGTTTGTGTATTTACTAAATGAGTTTGTAGGAAAAGGAATACTAAATTCATATTTTCCAGCATCAAACATCATAGGTCCTATCTGAGACATAGATGTATTTACTATAACATCATCATCATTTAAAAACTGAGAAACTAAAAATATATTTTCAGACTGTCTTCCTGATTTTTTAGCTTCTACCACTACTTTTATATTATCATTTTCTTTACTTGATGATACTACATTAAAATATGATTTTGCTGGTCTGTAGCATGAAGTTAACATAATTAAAAATATAATTGTATATAATAGATAATTTTTTTTCATTATAGTTCCCCAATATAAATTACTTAGTCCAAATCATCACAAGAAGTTTTTTAATACTTATTTCAAGCTCCATAAAATATGATGATAATTTTTTGCCTTCGCTTTTTACTAATAATTTTTGATATAGT
Organism: Brachyspira innocens ATCC 29796; assembly: GCF_000384655.1. Classification (GTDB taxonomy): domain Bacteria; phylum Spirochaetota; class Brachyspiria; order Brachyspirales; family Brachyspiraceae; genus Brachyspira; species Brachyspira innocens. The sequence goes on from NZ_ARQI01000094.1 coordinate 5,050, forward strand.
ATTTCATTAAGCAGATAAACCAAAAAATCTTCAATACTTGAATAAACATCTCCCGCACTTTCAGAACTGTAAAATACCACTCCTTTAGAATTGTTTAGTTCATCTGCTACAGCATTTCTTACCATTTTTTTTCATCATCATCTAAATCACTTATATGATTTTCAAATTCTTCTTTGTTTCTTAAAAGCTCAAATTGAAAATCGTCTTCATAAAGCGGCTTGAGTTCAGTTGTTTTTATAAGATCATAATATTTACTTATTTCGTCCAATATCATATAAACCTCCAATTATATTTTCCGTATTATAGCTTTTATGTATAAATTGTCAATATTATGAGGTACTGGCATACCTTTGTTATATGGAAAACTATTTTTGATATTTTTAATACTATACTTTTTGATTTGTCATGTAAAAATCTAAAATATAAATATTTTTAATTATTAACTATGTCTTTTAATTGGCTTAAGAATATATTATTGATTTTATGTGTAGATATTGTAACTCTTAAAAAATCAGAGAGTATGTTTTCTTTATTATAATTTTTAACAAATATATTTCTTTTTAGAAGTTCATTATATATATAATCAGCACTTTTATATATATGTTTTATCAAAAGAAAATTGGCTCTTGAAGGCACTACTATAAAACCTTCTTTGCTTAATAGAGTATCCAATCTGTTTCTTTCTAATACTATATCAAAAATATTTTTATACGAAGTTTTTTCATCTTGCAAGGCTGCTACAATTATAGTTTCGGATATTTTGTTTACTGCGTATTTTTGTCTTAATTTTGAAATACTATCTATATTTGAAGGATTAGATATTATAAAGTTAACATTAACTCCAGATACAGAATGCGAATGAGCAATAGATCTTATTATGATTAAGTTTTTATATTCATTAATAAGTTTAATTGCACTCTCTCCTGCAAAGTTTATATATGATTCATCTATAATATATATTCCTTCATAATGTTTCAAAAACTCTTCAATTTCTTTTATATTTATAAACATGCCAGTTTCAGCATTAGGATTGCTTGCTATTATAATAGAGTTTCTGCTTCTTATATTTTTTTTAAGATTTATATTATAATCATCTTTTGCTTCTATTATATCGAAATGCATTTTATAATATTCTAATATTTTAATATATAGATCTCTGTATGGCTCTTCTAAATATATTTTGTATTTATCAAATGAGTTTATAATACAGGCGAAAGCCTCATACATTCCGTTAACAGATATTATAGAGTTTGTTTCTATATTGAGATATTTAGCCATTTCATAATCTAATTTTTCAGGGCTGTACTCTGGAAAAAATCTCAGAGAGTTAATATCAAATTTTTCAAGCTCTTTAATAATATTTTTTGAAGGCTTGTAAGGGTTTTCATTTTTATCCAAAAAAATTTTTCTGTCCATACTAATAAGCTACTAAATAATATAAAAAATAATAAATATAATATTATTATAATTATCTTATTATTTTAAAATTAGTTTACCATTTTTAGTTTTATGTTTAGTTAATTTAATATTTTTATTGAGCACCTTATTATGTTTAAATAATTGGTAAATCTTGCCGATAATTACTTTTAGTTGACAATATGTTTACTATATTTATTCAAGTCAGCTATTTGTATATTATATCTTAAAATTAAGAGGCAGATTTCAATGTCAGTAAAACAGGTTTCCGATCAAGAAATATTATCAATGTATTTAAATTATGAAGCAGTTGAAAAAGGCTTATCATCAAATACTTTAGAATCTTATAAAAGAGATATTGTTATATATCTTGATTTTTTAACTAGAAACAAAAAAACAATTTTAAAAGCTACAAGAAAGGATATTGAGAAATTTTTAAGCGAACGTAAAGAGCAGGGTTCAAAGTCAAGAACAGTTGCAAGAAACAAGGTAAGTATAGTTAATCTCTATAAATTTTTAGTGATGGAAAATTATATCTCTAAAAATCCTACTGACAATTTAGAGGTAATACGTTTAAAAAGAGTTCTGCCGGAATCGCTTACTACTACAGAAGTAGATGATCTTTTGTCAGTGCATAATGAAAAAACTGATAAGGGCTTAAGAGATAAAGCTATATTTGAGCTTATGTATTCATCTGGATTAAGAGTAAGTGAAATTTGTTCTTTAAGAATAGATGATATATTTTTTGAAGGCAAGTATTTAAAGATACGCGGTAAGGGCAACAAGGAAAGAATAGTTCCTATTAATGACAGAGCATTAGACATACTGCAAAGATATATTCAAACTAGCAGAGTGATAATGGTAAAGGGTAAAAAAACAAGCGAATTATTCTTAAACTTCAGAGGGGATAAAATTTCAAGAGTAGGCATTTGGAAAATAGTAAAAGAAACCATGAAAAAAAGCAATATTACCAAAAACGTTTATCCTCATACATTAAGACATAGTTTTGCCACACATCTCATACAGCATGGAGCAGATTTGAGAGCAGTTCAAAGAATGTTAGGTCATTCAGATATCACAACAACAGAAATATATACCCATGTTGATTCAGCACATTTGAAAAAACAAATAGCCAAACACCCAAAGCATTCAAAACATGCTAGACAAAATACTAATATATAAAAAATATAACAAATTGGAATGAAACAAGATGAAAAGAAGTATAATAGCCACTACAATATTGCTGCTTATATCTATATCATTAGTTGCTTTAACTTTTGGTATAGGCGAGAGAATGACAATCGTTAGTAATCTTGAAGATACAAGCTATCTGTTTGATGAAACAGCTAAAAACCACAGAATAGATATGTATAATCCTGATTCTTTGTCTTTGGTAACTACTAAGCCCATATATGATTATGATTTGTCAGTAGATTTGGAAGATATTTATACAGATGAAGAGATAAGTGCTGATGCTGATATAGAATATTTAAATCAGAATATGCTTTTAAGCGATGATGAATTAAGCAGCGAAATGCCTAATCCTAATGTACTTCCTGCTATGGTATTTAATGCCAATACTACAGATAAAATGGCTGATAAATTAAGTGAAGCTGTTGATTTGGCTATACAAAATTCTAAAAGCCGCGAAGCTCCTAGAGTGGCAATAGATTTATCAAAAATATCAGTATTCAGATATGAACCAGTGGTAATAAATGCTTCTGTGTATACTGAAGATGTTATAAAAAATTTAAGTATATATGTAAGATACAAAAAAGATAAGATAGTAAGAAAAAACGGAGATGAAAGATATCCTATAAATGTATTTAAAGTTCAGAACTCACAGTATAAAGGAACATATCTTCATCCTTTTGGCGGAGTTTTAGGAGAGTATCAGGCTATAGTCCTTGTTCAGACTAAAAACGGTGTTTTTGGATATACGAAAGACTTTACTGTAAAAGGAAGACAATCACCTCCTGCTAAAGAAACTAAAAAAATAGCTACATTAGAATATGCTATAGACTTAACTACTAAAAAAATCCCAAGTGTAGAGACAGGCGAACTTACTACTTATGACGCTATATATGACTGGATTAGATATATGAAATGCGATATATTCTGGGCTATAGGCGGTCAGACTACTGGCTGGACAGCTGGAATTACACCAGAAGAGCCTTGGGCTAAAGCTATGATTAAAAATATAGATAATTTGGCAGCAAGCAAAGCTAAAGGTGATATTGAGCTTGGTGCTTATGTTATGAGTTATTTTGCAGCAGGCGGCGGAGCTAGAAAAGGCGGATATGAAGTTTCTATAGGGTATAATTCCGCTACTCAAAGCCTAGTTGAAAGCAGACACATATCATTAGATGATCCTAAGAGAGTACAGGATATTATCGATATATTAAAAAGATACGATTCTAATCCTAATATATCATATGTAGGTCTTGACTTTATACGTACAGGCGAAGTTGACGGATATGAAATGGTTGATGAGATGGTTGAGCTTACTGGAGTTTATGTTCCTGCAAGCTGGTCTACTATGAGTAAAGCTGCCCGTATGCGTTGGCTTGCTGTAAATAGAGGCAGAAAAGAAATAGGTATGAAATGGAGATGGTTCAGAGCTCATAAAGAGTCTTTGATAATAAAAGCTATAAAAGATGCAGGTATAAAGAAAAAATTATGGGCATTTACTTTGGGCTGGAATCATGGTCAGGAGCATGGACAAGACCCTTATATGTTCTTTGATGCTGGTATAGATTATGATGCAGTTATGATATATGAAGCAAGCCGCCCTCAGCATGTTGGTATGCTTGCAGCTTGGCCGCAGTACTTATCAGGTGAGTATAATGTACTAGTTGGTAATATGATAGACAACAGACTTCAGGACGGAAGTTTGAGACCAGAACTTGAATATATGAGAAGAGTATATGAATCAGAAGCTAAATTTAATAGAAGCAGCAGAATAAGAGGAATATTCTTCCATGACGTTTCAAGAATGTTATGGTCAAAGTTTAGAGGTTCTGGAAACAGTATAAGAGAATGGGCTAATATCAATGCTTCTATAGTTTCAAGAATAGAAGAAAAATATTCAGAAAACCCATTTAATGTTACTGTTAAATTAGATGAAAGAAACAGAACAGGGGTGCTTACTATAGTTAATAGAACTTCTAAAAAACAAAGCGATGTAACTATAAAAACAGACTTGGCTCAGGCTTTATCTACTATAGTACTTGACAGAGAAACTTTGGATATAGAGGCTGGAGAGACTGTAGAGGTAGGATTCAGATATGCTTATGGCAGAAGCAGATATTCTTCACTTATGGCATTTAGGGTTGCTTCTTCTTCAGGTGAGGAGAATGTAGCGGTTGCTTATACACTTCTTAACTCTTTGAGACCTAAGCCTAAACAAACAGAAGAAAGTGCTACTTTGGCTAAAAGTAATGACGATGATAAAAAAGATGAAGATGAAAAAGTAAAAGATAACTAAAAAATATTAAATAATATAAAAAATAAAAGGAAGTGTTTTTCGGCACTTCCTTTTTTATTCAACTTTTCCCGCCTTAGCTCGGCAGGTGTGCAGCATACGGACTACGCCTGCAGCTAGAAGAAGGCACAGCCCAAAGTATCGAAAGGATATATTTTGGGCTAAATTTAATAATTTATTCTACATATAAAACATAATTAGTACGATTTAATAATAATTTTAACACTTGCACTTTTTGGTTCTTTTGGTGAAGCCCGCAGAGCGAAGGCGGGAAAAAGAACAATGAAAAAATTGACAAACTTAAGAATTTTTAGTATATACCTAAACAATTATAATTTGTCAAAATTAGTTTTTATATTTTTATTATTTTCGGGAACTAGCCCTGCGAAGTACCACACTTCTTTTGTGACGCTGTCCGCATCGCTGGTGTGCCACAAGAAGCAGGTACATCCCAAAGTCTCGAAAGGATATATTTTAGAATAAATTTAATAATTGACTATACATGTAAAATAAAATTAGTATTATTTAGTACTAATTTCATACTTGCACTTTCATAAAGCGTATCCGAGTTTATCTAGTATATAAGGTTCTTTTGGCGAAGCCAGCAGAGCAAAATCTGGAAAAAGAACAATGAAAAATTGACAAACTTAAAAATTTTTTGTACAATATAAAAAATATTAAGGAGATACATATGGATAAAAAATTTAAAGAAGAGTTTGATAAAGTTAAACATCTTTTAAAACCTAATTTTGATTTGGATACGGCTTTCAGAGATAAAAAATTTAAAGATACAAAATTGGATATACTTGAAGTTGGGGAAGTTAATATTATAAGCGGTAAAATAGTAGCATGCGATCCTTTGGCTTATCTTTATGATGATATAGAGCCTTTTATTCAAACTGTAAAACCTGATAAATATAAAGTTTCACTTCTTATAATTGAAGAAGAAGAGAGAATTGCTATGGCTAAAATTTCTTTTTCTGATAATGAGCCTAAAACTTATGAGCTTGCTGTAACTGGGGAAGAAGATTTATCAGATATAGAAGAGGGAGAGTTTTTCGGATATCCAGTAGATGCTGGTATGGGTTGTGTATGCGATTATGAAACAGCATTAAAATATTTAGAATATGAAAGAAAACTTGAAGAAAAAGGCGATTTTGATAATAGATATGATGATTTGTTTTCTGATTTACTAGAAGATAATGCTAAAAAAAATCCAAAATATCAGTCAGAGTACGGAGATTGGCTTAACTGGAATATTCCAGAAAGCGATTCAAATATAGTATTATTTTCAAGCGGATATGGGGACGGATACTATCCTTCATATTTTGCTTATGATGAAAACAACAATATATGTGCTTTTTATACTGTATTTATAGATTTGGAAGATGATGAAGAATAATTATAAAAATAACTTTTATATGCTGGTATATATTATTATTATTGAGTTTTGTAACAAGTATAATATATTTCAACGCACGTAGAATGAAATTCTCATATATAATAAAAATCAGAATTTTAAATTAATTGATATAAAAAAATACGTTCTGCGTGCGTTTAGTAAAGTGCAAATTTAAATGACGCTTTGGGCGGGCGTATATTGAGAAGTGATTATCTCATAGATTTTATTAAAGTATATATAAAAATAAAGCATTTAAAAATCTAAAAGGGCGGGGATTAGATTAAAGTTTTAAATTTTATTTTCACCCCACCCTCTAAATTTTTTAATACACTCTGTTATTTATAAATGATTCTTATTTTTTAGCTTTTCCTGTTATTTTGACTGCCCACCCAAGAGTTTTTTAAATTTTATAATACTATTATAAAGTAATAAAAATAGTATTTAAATATACTTTATATTTTTCATATTTTTAGCTAATAAAATTTTTTCTTCTCCTAGAGCTTTTATAGTATATTATTTTAACAAAATTAATAATTTAAAAATATAATTTTTTTATTATATTTATAGTATAAAAAACATAAGGATAAAAAATGAAAACAATATTAAAAACTATTATAATTACTATAATGATTTATGCTTTTATGTCATGCTCAAAACAAAACTATGGTATTGACAGCAAATATGCAGGTACTTATAAAGGAAATGCTAGTGTTAATACTTCTTCAGGTACTATAGAATGCGAAGGAGTATTTACAGTTAATTCTGACGGCTCTGTAAAAGGAAATATTTATAACAATAGTAAAACATATGAAAAAACTTATGATGTGTCTAAAAACTCTGTATCAAAAGAAAATGACAGTAAATATAAAGCTTCTGAAAACTTATTTGGCTACAAAGTAGATTTTATTTTCATATTTAATTCTGATACTTTAACCATAGAAATAACAGATTACAATGAAGGAAGTGTTGTTAAATGAAATTTCAGTAAATTTATTTAAAAAATATGTAAAAAAAATTGACATCTAAAGATAAATATATTATAATGTAAATATAGTTAACATTAAATTTACACTATATTTACAAAGGATATATTTATGAAAAAAACATTTATTACATCAGTATCTTTTTTGATAATATCTTCAAGTTTAGTTTTTGGTCAGTATTATTATGATGAGCAATATTATTATGACAATCAAAACTATAATAATAATAACAGCTATAATAATTATAATAATACATACAATTATTATGAAGAGTTTATGAAAGTTTTAACTAGAGAAGCCAATAATCCAAACAGCATTTATTACAGCCCTGTTTTTGCAAGCAAGTATAATAATACTCAAATGAATGCCAATACATATGATGAGGCTATGAATGCTATGAATTATGCTTCAGAAAATTATAATAATACACAGCCTTATATAAACCCTTATGAAGAGCTAATGAAAATGCTTGAGGCAGAATCAAAAAATCCAAACAGCCCTTATTACAGCCCAAATCAAAATGCTAGCCAGTACAATGATAATCAATATAGCGACCCTCATCAGTATAATGGTTACAGTAATCCTTATCAAGATGCATATTATGGCAATCAATATTATAATGATCCTTATCAGTATAATGAATATAGCGACCCTTATCAAAATCAATATAATGATGGTCAGTACAATAATAACGAGTATAATCAATATAATGATCCTTATCAAAATAATTACAACACTCAAACTAATACATCAGAAAATCCTTACCAATTAGCAGCTGAAGAATTAATAAAAGCAGCCGAAGAGTTAAGCAAAAAAGCAGATAATTATAACGCTAATACTTATCAGTATCAACAAAATCAAAATAACAGCACAAAAAATAATACTCAAAACTTCTATACCCCTTTCAAAGTTCCTCAAGTAGTTTTTGATACAGTAAAAAGAATGTATCCTAATGAAAAAATATTGGATATATCAGCAGATACTATAGGAATATATGATGTAACTTTAAGCAATATGGTAATACTATCTATAGATAAAAACGGAAATATTATGTATCAAAAATAATTATATTTTATTTTTACTATAATAAATAAAAAAGAGTCTTAAATAATATTAAGGCTCTTTTTATTTTTATAAAAAACATTTGCTTTAAAATAAAAGTTTATATATTATAATGCAAAATAAATAATAAGGATTTCTATTATGTCAGTAAAAATACCTTTTGAACAAATAGTAAATGAAGATTATATAGGAAAAGAAATTAACCCTGTAAATCATAATGATATTTACAGTGCCGCACAAAATATTGATAATAATATAAAAAAAGATGAAGGCATTAATTTACTTATAATAGACCCTCAAAGAGATTTTATAGACCCTGATAAAGGAGCATTGCCTGTAAAACATGCCACAGAAGATATAAAAAGAATAATAAGATTTATATATGATAATATAGAAAATATTTCTGGCATTTATGTTACATTAGATACTCATAGATACGATTCCATATTTCACCCTATTATGTGGAAAGATGCTTCAGGAAATACAGTTTCTCCTTTCACAGAAATAACATTGGAAAAAATAGAAAATAATGAAATAATACCCGTTTATAATAAAGATATACAGACTGATTATGTAAGAAAATTAAAGGAACAAGGCTCACAAAATTTGATGATATGGCCTTATCACTGTATATATGCGTCAGACGGCTGGCTTATAGAAAAACAGCTTTATAATATGCTTATGTTCTTTGAATGTTACAAAAAAACAAATATTAATAAAATTATTAAAGGCACAGATTCTTTCAGTGAAATGTACGGAGTTATAAGACCAGAAGTATCTTCAGAGTACACAAAACAATATGATAATTCTTGGGTGAATGACATTATAAAAGCAGATAAAATATATGTATGCGGAGAGGCTAAAGATTACTGCGTATATGAAAGCGTAAAACAGTTTACAGAAATTTATAAAGACAATAAAAATGCTTTAGAAAAAGTAAATATAATGATGAACTGCTGCAGTGATATAGGCGACAAAAAAATATCTGATGAAAAATATAATAAACTCTCAAAAGATTACGGTATAAAACTTATTAATATATAATAACCATATATTAATAAATTAATGAAACTTTGTAAACAACAATGACATAATTCTCTACATTTTTTAATTGTCTGATTTGTAGAGTTTTATATTATCATTATTAATTATGCGTTTTATTATTTCTATATCTTCATCATCAAAATCATTAGAGAAATATATAGCCTTTATACTCGGAGATGTTAATAATATAGCTTTCAAAATATTATTTTCTTCTGATGCAAACATATATATAAGAGACTCATATTTTATATCATCATCTCTTGTGATAAACTTAGCATTCTTTCCATAAACTTTGTCATCATGAACATTATCAATAATAACGGCATCTTCTGCTTCATACTCTATGCATATAGTTTTGCTATTTAAATTATCAATAGATTTTTCAAATGAGTATAATTTTATTTTTTCTATTGATGGTTTTATAGCTTTTAATTTATTATCATCTAAAATATTTTCTAAAGCCTCATAAGCATTTTTATACTCTGCCCTATTTTCAAATAAAAGTTTTAACAAGTCTGTATTATATTCCATACTTTTATATAATGATAATGTGTTTTGGGTATTATTGGCTTTGTAACACTCTACACTTTTATTAAATAATTTATCAAACAAATCCAAAAAATCATTGTATCTTATAATATTATTTTTAAGAAGTGTATATGAAAGAAGAAATATATTATATCCTGCAAAACTTAATTTGCTTTTAATATCAAAATTATCTATATATCTGAAATATGTATTTATAAGTTTATCATAATCTTTTTTTAAATAATAAATAATAGCCAAATTATTATAAATATAAAAAGATGATTTTTCTCTTTCTATTAATTTATTATAATAAAAAACAGAATTATCATAATCTTTTAAATGATAATACGACTCAGCAAGCATATTATATATATTATTGTTTTGTTTATTTATTTTTAAAGAGTATTCTATAACTTTATCATATCTTTTATTATTAAAACATATAGTAATTAATTTGTCATAATATTTAAAAGAATCAGGTTTTAATTCTAGTATTTTATCTGCAAAATACATAGCATTATCATATTCTTTAAAATCAAAATATATACTAAATAATGTTTCATAAGCATTGCTGTAAAGAGGATTAATCTCAAGTGCTTTGTTTAAATAAACTAATGCCTTTTCTTTCTCTTCTAAATGATAATATGATAAACCAATACAATTATATGCATCAGCATTATTTGAGTAAATATCTATAGACTTATTAAAATTTTCTATAGCTCTATCATACTCTTTTAAATTATAATAAGCCAAAGCTAAATTATTATAAGCCTTATAATATCTGTCATTAATCTCTATAGACTTATTAAAATAATATATTGCCTTGTCATACTCTTCATTAGATGAATAGCATATACCTATAAAATTATATGCCTTATAAGCATTATTATTTTTTTCTATTACCCTTTCAAAACATTCTATAGCTTCATAATAATATTTTTTAGAATAATAACTTATACCCAATTTATTATAATCAGTAAATGCCTTAACATCTAGCTTTTTAGCCTTGTCAAAATATAAAGCAGCCTTGTCAAACATCTTTCTATTAAAATAAACCAATGCCAAATTATTATAAGCATTAGCATATTTAGGATTAATCTCTATAGACTTATTAAAATAATATATAGCATTGTCATAATCTTTTAGAAATGAATAAACAGCTCCCAAAGTATTTGCTATTTTGTATGACTTGCTATTGTACTGGAAAAATCTTTTAAAGCATTCTATTGCCTTTTCATAACTTGCTATCTTATAATAACTCATACCAAGCATATCATAAGCCTTAAATACCCTATCATCTAAAGATTTTGAATGCTCAAAAAACTCTATAGCTTCATTATATTTTTTATTTTTATAATAAAACAAAGCTAAATTATTATATGCCTTATCATATTTAGGATTAATCTCTATAGACTTATTAAAATTTTCTATAGCTTTAGTATAGTCTTCTTTTGCAAAATAGCTTATACCCAAAAGATTATATGCTTTATAAGAATTTGGAGTAATTTTAAGAGTTTCATTAAAACATTCTATAGCTTTATCATACTGTTTTATAGCATGATATCTTATGCCAAGTAAATTGTATGATTTAAAAGTTTTTATATCTACTTTTCTTGCTTCTTCAAAATACCTTATGGCATCTTCATACTCTTTCATCTCAACGCATACTTGACCTTTATATAGATTGGCTCTATAGTTTTTAGGTACTTTTTTTAGTATTACATCAAGAATCTCTAAAGTTTGATCATAGTCTTCATTGGTCATGCGGTATGAAGCTTCATTTAAAAGATAATCCATTTTTGTATTAAGCATAAAAACCCCAGTATACAATTATATACTACATTTTACAATGAATACATATGTTATGTCAACAATAAAAGCAATTTTTTTAAAAATTAATTGAGTATATATAATACAATAATAAAACGACAACTAATAAACAATTACATAATCAGATTATTAAAAATTACAATGCAAATTATAATCACTTCTTCTTGTTTGTAAGAGCTAATATAAGAATATGCACAACTGATTTATCTACTTCTGGTATTCTTAGTGCCTGCGATATATTATAAGGCTTATACTGCTTTAATTTATTTATAGCATCTATCTTTACGCTTTTTAAAGTAGAATAATCAAAATCTTCAGGTATAATCATATTCTCATACTTTTCAATGTCTTTTATTTCATTTAAATATCTTGCAATATAGCCTTCATATTTAATAGCTATTTCTGCATTATTTAAAACATCTTTGTTATAATTATCGTCTATTAAAGAAACAAGCATATCAATACCGCATTCCGGACGCTTTATTATAGAAGATAATGTCATGCTTCTGTATTCTTTAGCCTCTTTTACAAATCCCAAATCTTCTGCTTCTTTTTGAGTTAATGTTCTTTTATTTAAGTATTCAACAAGTATCTGAGTTTTTATTTTTTTGTCTCTTACTTTATCAAGCCTTTCCTTACTTGCAAGCCCTATATTGTAAGAAAGCTCAGTAAGTCTTTCATCGGCATTATCCTGTCTTAAAAGCATTCTATGTTCTGCCTGCGAAGTAAACATTCTATGAGGTTCTTTAGTTCCTTTAGCAGTCAAATCATCTATTAAAACACCAATATACCCATCGCTTCTTTTAAGTATAAATGGAGCTTCCTTTTTTATTTTTAATGCTGCATTTATTCCAGCCATTAAACCCTGACATGCGGCTTCTTCATATCCGCTTGTTCCGTTAATCTGACCTGCCAAAAATAAACCTTCTATTTTCTTTGTTTCAAGTGTAGGCTTTAACTCTATAGGGTTCACATAATCATACTCTACCGCATAAGCAGGCTTTAATATTTTTACATCTTCAAGCCCTTTTAATGCTCTTATCATCTTTATCTGCACCTCTTCTGGTAAACTTGAAGAGAAACCATTTATATAAACCTCATTAGTTCTGTAGCTTTCCCTCTCTAAATGAAGCTGATGTCTTGGCTTATCTGCAAATCTTACAACCTTATCCTCTATACTAGGGCAGTATCTCGGACCTATTCCAGTAATAACTCCGCTGTACATTGGAGATAAATGTATATTGTCCTGTATAAGTTTATGAATATTAGTGTCTGTGTATGTTATATAGCAAGGCTCCTGAACTATATCAATTTTTTCATCTAAAAAAGAAAAAGGTACTATTTCCTCATCGCCTTTTTGCATCTCCAGTATATCAAAATTAATAGAATTATAATCTACTCTTGCAGGAGTACCCGTTTTTAATCTTCCTACTTCAAGACCTAAAGCCCTTAAATTATCAGAAAGCCCTATAGCAGGAAGCTCTCCGATTCTTCCAGCCTGCTTCTGATATATACCTATATGAATAAGTCCGTTTAAAAATGTTCCAGTAGTAAGAATTACAGCATTACATTCATACTCTCTGCCTCTTTCTGTTTTTAAACCTTTAAGTGCATTATTTTCAACTACTATTTCTGTTACTATATCCTGATGAAGTGTAAGATTATTTTGAGAGTATAAAGTTTTAGCAGCTTCTTCCTTATAGGCATATTTATCGGCCTGAGCTCTTGGTGCCCATACAGCTTTGCCTTTGCTTCTATTAAGCATTCTAAACTGCATCATAGTTTTATCTATTAAAAGCCCCATCTCGCCGCCTAGGGCATCTATCTCTTTAACAATAGTACCTTTAGCAACGCCTCCTATAGAAGGATTGCATGACATTTGTCCTATAGTATCCAGATTAATAGATATAATAAGCGTATTCATACCGAGTCTTGAAGATGATAGTGCTGCCTCTATTCCAGCATGACCTGCCCCTACAACTATAACATCATATTTATTATTCATATATACTCTCTTTAATAAATTTGATTAGAAAAATAATATATTAAAATCATTATATTGTCAAAGCAAATAATATTTTTGATTGCTATTCAGTTAATATATAAATACTAAAATAATCTTTAAAAATCTAATCTCACTGCCCACCCTCTAAATTTTTTAATTCTATACTTACATTTTTAGCTTATTTTTTTACATTACTTACACTGTTATTTAAAGAAGCCCGCCCAAGTGATTTTTTAAATTGGCATTTTATTTAACGCACGTAGAATCGAATCCTTATATAATGTAAAATTAGAATATCAAATCGATTGTTATAAAAAAATCCGCTATACGTGCGTTGAGTAAAGTGCAAAGTTAAAATAAATTTGGGGCGGGTTTTCTTTTGGAGTATAGACTGATATATTTAATCAAAATATATGAAAAAAAATAAAAACTTTTAAATCTTATAGGGCGGGGATACATGTAGTATCAAAAAGTAAGAGAGAAAAACAATTATATTTTTTTGTTGATACTTTTTCTTCTTTTTATTTAAAAATCCTGTTTCTTGAGGCATGAGCTAATGCTATGGCTACAGCATCGGCAGTGTCGTCTTGAATAATATTAGAGCCTGTAAAAAGGTTAACCATTTTCATCATAGCATCTTTGTTAGCGTTACCGTTTCCTGTTATTTGCGATTTTACTTCTTTAGGCTTGTATTCTGTAAAGTCAATATTATTTAAAGTGAGAGCTAATATAATAACGCCTCTTGCCTCTGCTACTTTTATAGCAGTTTTTGTATTTTTTGAGAAAAACAATTCTTCTATAGCGGCATTACTAGGATTATACTTTTTGATAAGCTCATCTAATTGAGTATATATAAATGAAAGTCTTTGATTATAATTTTGATTAGAAAAGGTTTCAATAAGCCCCGAATCTACTATTTTATATGCGGAGTTTTTAGCTTCTATAAAAGCATAACCGCATCTGGCAAATCCGGGGTCTATTCCTAAAGTTATCATGTATATATGATAAAATATTATTCTTCTATTAAGTTATCAGTAATTTCTAAGTTAGTAGCAACTGCAGAAACATCATCATGATCTTCAAAAAGTCCGATTATTTTCATAACTTTTTTAGCGTCATTTTCTGCTATAGTCATAGTATTATCAGCGATACGTACTATTTCAGCACTTTCAGGCTCAATACCTTTAGCTTTTAGAGCATCAACTATAGAAGATAATGCCTCCATAGGTCCAGTAATAGTAAATACTTCTCCGTCCTCTTCTATATCTTCAGCACCAGCATCAAGAACTATATCCATCAAGCTCTCTTCAGTGTTTCCTGCAGCAGGTATCATAACTACAGCTTTTTTCTTAAACTGCCAAGAAACAGCACCATTTTCAGCTAAGTTTCCGCCGTTTTTACTGAATATAGATCTTATTTCGGCAGCTGTTCTGTTTTTATTGTCTGTTGCAACATCCACTATAATAGCAACTCCTCCCGGAGCATAACCTTCATAAGACATTTCTTCGATATTAGCACCTTCGCCTGCACCAGCTCCTCTTTTTATAGCTCTATCTATATTATCATTAGGCATGTTAGTACCTTTAGCTTTAACTATAACCATTCTTAATCTGGCATTTTGATCTGGGTCTGGGCTTCCGCCTTCTTTTACTGCGATTGTGATTTCTTTAGCTATTTTTGACCAAATTTTACCTTTTTTTGAATCATTTGCGGCTTTTTTATGTTTAATACTAGCCCACTTGGAGTGTCCTGACATATTACACCTCTATTTATTAGATTTTTTTGTTTTAGATAATCAATATATTTGCGTAGATTATATACTAAAAATCAACTATTGTCAACTTTTAATAATACATTAAAACGAATATATTTTATATAAAATTAACTAATTTAATCTTTATTAAAAATAAGTATATTGACAAATTAATTGATGACGATAATAAATAAAACAAAATTATAAATGGAAATATATTTTATGAAAAAAAGTTTTATATATTTATTATTTGTTTTTATGATTTTTATATCAATAAATATCAAAGCAAATGCCGAAGATAATTCTATTATGTCTATGATAAACTCAATGCAAATAGAAGATATAGCCGATATATCTATCTCAGATGAAAGTTCAACTATGACCTTTATGCAGCTTGCAGAAAATTATGCAACTATTATTATGAATAAAAATGCCACACCAGAACAATTAGAGGCACTAGGAAATATTATAAAAATGTGGATGGATACTATTACAGAAAACTCCTCAAAAGAGCAGATGTTTGATGAATACAGCAGACTTACTTCAACACTTTCTTGTATGTCTATTCACTTAATATTAAGAATAGCAATAAAAGATAATAATATACCTACAGAATCAGCTCAGAAAAATATTTATGAAACTATTAATAATAAGTTTATACCTTCTTTTGCCGACTTTAAAAATGACGGCTGGAAAACTGAGTTTAATTTTTATGTAATCAATATGTCAGCCGCCGTTTGTAAATGGTATGAAGATAATTCTAAAAAATTAGACTATCCAGACTTTAAAGTATGGAGAGATGGCAGCTTCTAAAATAAACATTATTCATTATTCAAGGAGGAATTAAATAATGGAAAAAAAAGAAGAGAAAAAAGATCTCAAAAGCCTAATATCTAAATATAAAGAGCAGGCTACTATAGTAATAAGAAAAAATAAAAATATATAATTTTTTTATTATTAAGTATTATATTTAGAAAACAATTTTATTTATTAATAATTATAATAAATAAAGCATTATTATCCCTCTTAAAAAAATGTTTTAAGGGGGATTTTTGTATTGTTTTTCATCTTAAAAAATACATAACAGCACCTTGACAAATAAAGTCTTTTAAGTAAAATGTTTATAATATTTTAAGGAAAATTTTTTATGAAAGAGATAGTATTGTATAATTCATTAACCAGAGAAAAAGAAGTATTCAAACCTATTAAAGAGGGCGAAGTGGGAATGTACTCCTGCGGACCTACTGTATATAACTATGCTCATATAGGTAATTTTAGAGCCTATGTATTCAGCGATTTGCTTAGAAGAGTATTAGAAGATTACGGATACAATGTTAAACTTGTTATGAATCTAACTGATGTTGATGATAAAACTATAAAAAACTCTAAAGAAAATCATATTTCTTTAAATGAATATACTAAAAAATATAAAGAAGCATTCTTTGAAGATATAAAAACATTGGGAATAAAAAAGGCTTCAGTTAATCCTGCTGCTACTGATCATATAAAAGAGATGATTGATATTATAGAACTCCTCAAAAAAAACGGACATACTTATGAAGCAGACGGTTCTGTATATTTCAAAATAAGCACATTCCCAGAATACGGAGAGCTTGCTAATTTAGATAAACAAGAACTTCTTGAAGGAGCTTCAGGACGAGTACTTAATGATGAATACGATAAAGAAAATGCAAGCGATTTTGTACTTTGGAAAGCATATACCGAAGAAGACGGCGATGTTTATTGGGATTCACCATTTGGAAAAGGAAGACCTGGCTGGCATATAGAATGTTCGGCTATGAGCTGTAAGTATTTGGGTAAGCATTTTGACATACATACTGGCGGAGTTGATAATAAATTCCCGCATCATGAAAATGAAATAGCTCAGAATGAAGCAGCATTCAATGAAAAGTTTGTTAATTATTGGCTTCACTGTGAGCATTTAATAGTTGATGGCGAGAAAATGTCAAAGTCTAAAGGCAATTTTTATACTTTAAGAGATTTGCTTGATAAAGGACTTTCTAAAGAGGCTATAAGATATTCTCTTATAAACTCACATTACAGAAAACAATTAAATTTCACTATAGAAGGCATTAAACAATCTCAAAGTGCTATTGACAGAGTGAATGACTTTGTATTCAGATTAAAAGATATAAACAAAAATGATACTAATGAAATTAATGATAAATTATCAAAAGAAATAGATGAAGCTAATGATAAGTTTTCAGATTCTGTATATAATGATTTAAATATATCAGAAGCACTTGGAGTATTATTTACGCTTATAAAAAATGCAAATACATCTTTTGATTCTATTAATAATGAAACAAGAGATAAAATGCTTAAATTCATAGAAAGAGTAAATAATATAATAAACTGCTTTAAGATAAATGATGAAGAAGAAAACAAAGATGATGAAGAGATTAATAAACTTATAGAAGAACGCACATTAGCCAAAAAAGAAAAAAATTATCAAAAAGCAGATGAAATAAGAAATAAATTATTATCTATGGGAATAGAGATAATGGATACTCCGCAGGGTGTAAAATGGAAAAGAAAATAGCTGTAAACTAATAAAACAAATAAAGGTAATTATGTGGATTTATTAAAAAGAACATTTCAGCATATAGAGGGAATCGGTCCTAAAAAAGAGAGTCTCTTATGGGAAGAAGGTGCTATTGATTGGGAAGATACTTTAAAAAATATAGATTATTACGCTATGCCTAAAAGTATCAGAGAAGCCCTAAAAGATGAACTTCCTAGAAGCATTTATAATTATAAAAATAAAAATTATCATTATTTTTTAAAGAGATTTCCAACTCCTATAATATACAGACTCTATCCTCTTCTTATGGACAAAACTGTTTTTTTGGATATAGAAACTACTGGTATAAAACCTTCAAAGGCAGATATTACAGTTATAGGCTGTTATGACGGCAAGGAAATGAAAGTATTTGTTCATGGCAGAAATGAAAATGAATTTCTTGATTATATAAAAAATTATTCTATAGTAGTAACATTTAATGGTTCATGCTTTGATATACCTTTTCTTGAAAGATACTTTGCTACAACAATAAAATGTGCTCAAATAGATTTACGCTTTGTACTTAAAGAGCTCGGATATACTGGCGGATTAAAAAAAATAGAACAAGACGTAGGACTTTCACGCGGTGATGATATGGAAGGAGTTACTGGATATACAGCAGTTTTACTATGGAACTATTATCAGGATACTAAAGATGAAACAGCTATTGACTCACTTATACATTATAATCTGCTTGATACTATAAATCTAGAGTATCTCTTATGTTTAGCATACAATAAATATGCTGAAAGTTATAACTGCGGTCTTTTAGAATATAAACCTCTTCCGCCTATTACAAATTATAAACCAAATAAAAAACTCATAGATGCATTACATAAAAAACCTTACAAATACGCTCCAAAAAGCGAAGATTAATATGCCTGCTCTAATATAGTCATAATAGAATCAAAGTTCATTGCACGAGGAAGCTGATCCATACCCTTATACTGCAACGCTAATTCTGCTACTTTATCAAATTTACTTCTGTCTATATTAATTTCATTTAACCTAGTAGGCAAATTAATATTAAGAAGGAATTTCTTTATATGCTGAGAGGCCTGATTGGCAATTTCAAAAGGCGTCATTTCTGGGTCTATACCATCTATAACATTAGTAAGAACAACATATTTATCAGGTGCAACCGTAATATAATATTCCATTATATGAGGAAGAAGTATAGAGCATACCATAGATTTATTAACAGCATAAACACTGTTAATGGCAATAGATAATGCCCTTATAGCACCCAAACTGCTATGACATGCAGAAGTGGCACATAACATATTAGCTGTAGCTAAAGTTGCTATATTATCTATATTATTACTGTCGGAAATAAGTTTTTTAAGTCCCTGCATGCTTATCTTCATAGCATGAATTATTAAAGGCTCTGTAATGCTCGTAAGAGTATTGCTCATATATATATCAAAAGACAAAGCAAATACTGATAATGCACTGCTTATAGCATATTTTACTGGAACTGTAGTATATAAAGAAGGGTCTATAATACAATTTGAAGAAAATACATTATCTTCATTATTCTGTTTATTTACTTCATCATATTTATCATAAAGACACATTCCAGTAGCTATTTCAGACAAAGAACCTAATATTGTAGGTACAGCGATAATGGGCAAAGGCTTATGATATACTGGCTGACCATTAATATAGTCTGAAGCCTCTCCGCTGTTAGTCACTACAACAGCAGCCCCTTTTGCTGTATTTTGTATTTTAAAGCCTCCTACAGCAACTATTGATTCTGCTTTGCTGTATCTTACCAAATTGGCAATTATATCAGCAGCATCGCTTGTACTTGTAGAGTTTACATCAGAATAAACCATTACATTAATAAATTTTTCATTAAGTTTATTAACTATTTGATCTATTAATCCTGTCTGATTGAAAGAAGCACCGTCTGTTACTAATACAGTTCTTCCGCCGTACTTTTTGATAGTGTCTGCCAAACAATCAAGAGAATCAATTCCGAATGTAATTTTTGTTGGTATATTAAATTCTATTATAGCCATATTGCTCTTCTATTTTTTATATTTCTTACTATATATATTCGGAAATATAAGCCTTAATTTTAATAGCTAATAAGTAAAATTTACTATGATTTTTTTTATTATTATATTTGACCTATTATAAATATTTAAGTTTATTTATAATATATACATGAAAAAATATTATGAATAAAGAATTTTATATAAAAAAAGCTGAAGAATTATACAAAAATAAAGACTATCAAAACCTATTTGATATATATAAAAAGCTCATAGAAATAGAAGAAAATGCTAAATATTATTTTAGAGCTGGATTTGCCCTTTATATGCTCGCTGAATATAGAGAAGCTATTAAATATTTTGAAAAAGCATTTGATACTGCTTTGGAAAATAAAAACAGTATTCATTATTATTATTTCTTCTATCTCGGAGCTTCATACAATAATATAAATGAATACGAAAAAGCCATTAAATATTTAAATCTCTCTTTAGAATTATCGCCTTATAATCATAATATACCCAGATGGCTTGCTTCATCATATTACAGCCTATGCGAATATAAAAAAGCACTTAAATATTATACTAATGTTCTTAATATAGAAGGCAATACTGCTGAAAATCTTAAATGGATAGGAATATGCCATTACAGACTTCATAACTATGATGAGGCTATAGAATATTTAGAAAAATCTGCAAAGTACAGTGAAAACAATAAAAAAGATTATCATACAGCATTATGTCTTGGCGTATCGTATTATAAAATGGATAAATATAAAAAGGCTATGGAAAATCTACTAGAGGCAAAAGAAATAGCTGATGATAATGATATAATATATTATTATATGGGGCTTTGCTCTTTGGCAGTTAAAGACTATATAAATGCTATAGAAAATTTTGATAAACAGCTTGATATGCTTAAAAGTAATAATATATATACTATATGCTACCTTTCAATATGCTATTACAAATTAAAAGATTATAAAAAGCATTTAAAACTCATAAAAAAAGCAAGAGATCTTCAAAAAGATAGTGCACAAAAATATTCTTTCAGCAAATGTCTATAAAAAATAATTTTATTTTGATAAACTTAAGAATTTAAGTATGTATCAATTATATTCTCAGTTTTGAAAATTATATCATCGCCGCATTTTACACTTTTCAAACAATAAGGATCATTGTCTAATATACCTATAAAATTATCCCCATTTATATTTGTAACTTTTACCCACATTCTCTCAGGTACAGCATTTTCTTCAGTAAAAATTAATTTAACATAATCATCAGGTTTTAAAGAATTAATTTCTTCTTTAGGAGGAATTTTAAAAGTGTCTGGATACTCTTTATTTAATTCAAATGCATTTTCTAAATAGTATTTAATCATAATAAAAAACTCCTATAAATTAATTATTAAAAACAATATTTGTCAGCTATACAAGCTCCAATTTTTTAATATTTTTTAAACTAATATCATTCTTCAAAAGATAGCTTTTTATATCTCGTACCCTTATAGCTTTTTCGCTGCTTTCTAAAAGTGTTATAAGCAAATCATTATCTTTATTTATAATTAAATAATCGCCTTTTCTCTCTTCGCTTGATTTTAAATCTTCTTTATTTGAAAGTATATCAAAAGCCTTTTTATCATCGCTTGTTATAATTTTATAAACTGTGTTCTTTGGAAGAGACTGTATATTTTTAGCATTTGTAGGAGTAGAAACAGCACTTACTATTTCTATACCTATATGAGAAAGTAAATTATTAATTTTGTTTTTTAATAATTCTATGTCTACTAAGTCAGTTAAACTTACTTCCATATACTCAGCTTCACTCTCACATGCAAAAGGAGTTGGAGGAGTGAATACCACTTTCTCTAATGGGTGAAAACCTTTGCTTAAAGATATACTAGCCCCTGCAATTTTTAAAGCACATATCATCACACGCGATAAATCATGCATTCCTAATAATGAAGATATACCCTCTTTTTTGAACCTCATAAATACTTTATAATTTACAGAAAATATATCACGTTTTTTTAATGTTTTTAATTCTTCAACCATTTGGGTGAAGTTGGCATTTAAAACTTCTTTTTTGTATTTATGACAGTATTTTTTATAGTCTATGCCGCAGTTTTGACAATTACCAGTAAAACAGTATTCTGTGAACTTACCATTTTGAAATCTCTCATATTCTTTATCAAAAAACTTCTGACTTACAAGAGTATCAATACATTTCCAAGGCATATTTATTTTTTTGCTTAATAACTCTTTTATAGTATATCCGCTTTCTTCTATTACTTCCTTCCAAGCATCATAATTAAAATGTTCAACCCAAGCATCGAATCTTACACCTTTTTTATATGCTTTATAAATAATATCCCCTATTTTTTCATCACCTCTCGATATTATTCCTTCAATTTCCGCCATTCTTGGAGGGTGATATTTTATAGCAACCTTTGTACCTCTAAAATGATCTCTAACCTTTCCTATATAGTAAATAGCTT
The DNA here is from genome assembly GCF_000384655.1 of Brachyspira innocens ATCC 29796. GTDB lineage: Bacteria > Spirochaetota > Brachyspiria > Brachyspirales > Brachyspiraceae > Brachyspira > Brachyspira innocens. Next base: position 27,638 of record NZ_ARQI01000094.1, read on the forward strand.
CTTCATCTGTAAGCTGATTATTATTTTCTAAAGGAGTATGAGGCTTTGGTATAAATACATTAATAGCTGCATTGATTTTTACTTTGTTTTTTGACACTTTAATCATCTTTTCAAGTGCTTCTATTATCTCATCAGCTTCTTTCTCTGGATTATCAGTAAAGCCTATCATAAAATATATCTTTACTATTTTCCAGCCCATTTTCTGAACATCGGCAAGTATATTGTATATGGCGTCTTCGTCCATTTCCTTATTTATTTTTTCTCTTAATTCATGGCTTCCTACTTCTAATGCAAATGTAAGCCCAGTTTTTCTAAACTGTGCTATTCTATTTGCAGTGTCTTTATCGAATGAGTCTATTCTAAGTGACGGCAGAGACAAAGAAAATCCCTTATGCTCTCCAAGTGTCTGTAAATACTCTATCAAATCAGCAATATGAGGATAATCATCAGCAGAAAGCGAAAATAAATTCAAAGTATTAGCACCAGTAGCCTCTAATGACTCCATTGATATATCTACAATTTTTTCTATAGTGCGGTTTCTTACAGGTCTATAAGTAATGCCTGCCAAACAGAATCTGCAGCTATGAGTACAGCCTCTAGCTATTTCAACGGATATTCTGTTTTGTATGCCTTCTACAAGAGGAACTAAAGGCTTTTTAACATAAGGCATATAATTAATATTTTCAACAAATATTCTTTTAACATTCTCTCTTGGGTATTTAGGTACATAAGCATACTCAAGTTTTGAAAACTCTTTTAATATATCATCTCTTTTGGCACCGTTTTTTTTGAGATTATAAATTATATCAACAAAGTTTTTCATCTCGATATCAAACTCACCGAATAAAAACACATCTACAAAATCAGCCAAAGGAAAAGGATTAAATACGCTAGGCCCTCCTGCTGCTATTATAGGTACATCTTCTCCCCTTTCATCTCTATGTATAGGGATTTGGCTTAATTCAAGCACTTGTAATATGTTTGTATATATAAGCTCATACTGCAAAGTAAATCCCAAAACATCAGCATCTTTTACTCTGCTGAAAGTCTCCAAAGTATAAAGCGGTATATTTTTCTCTCTTAAAAGTTTTTCAAAGTCTTCAGCAACAGCATACACCCTCTCACATGAGGCATACTTAATAGAATTGATAACCTCATAAAGTATAGAAAGACCCAAATTGCTTATGGCTATTTCGTACATATCCGCAAAGCACATAACAAATTTAAAAGGCATATTTGGTTTTATTATGGCATTTATCTCACCGCCTAAATATCTGGTTGGTTTTATTATATCTTCACTTTTTACAAGTTCTAATATTTCATTTTTTAAATTTTCGCTCATTTTATTATAATTATCCTGATTATTTTTTGAATTAGTATTATATAGTAAAGTTTGTTATTATACAAATTATTATTTATTATTACTGTATATAAATTTATTTACATACAGTTTACTTATTAGAAAATAATTCATTATAAATATTATATTATATAATTTATTTAATATATATCTATAATGACAGTATAGATATTGATTTTTTTATGATATTACATTATAATGAAATTAATATTTTACTTTATAGGAAAATAAATGCCAAATCCCAAATTTCCAGCTCCAAATTTTAATGCCCCTGTTATATATGATGAAACTTCACTTGGAGAACAATTTAGCTTAAATACAGGTGATAGAGTTTCAAGATATGTATTTGAACCAAAAAAAATGACTTTGTAAATAAAGGTGAAGTTGTATTAGGAGAGTCTATAGGTAGAAATGGTGGAGAGGGAACTGCTTATAAATCTAACATAGGAAAAGTATGTAAAATATATCATCCTAATAAAATTACACAATTCAGATCTAATAAATTATACATTATGCATCAGTATAAGGTTAACATAAAAGGTTTATGTTGGCCAGAAGAACTTCTATATTTAAAAAATAGTCATAGTAATGAAAGTATTTTCGTAGGATATTTGATGCGGGAAGGATATGGATATACTTTAGAAAGTGCAATACATTCTATAGGAATTACTGAAAAATTTCCAAATTGGACTAGAATCGAATTGGTAAAATTATGTTTATCTATTTTAAAAGTTATAAAAGAACTTCATAAATGTAACATTATATTAGGAGATATAAACGGAGGAAATATACTGGTGAGAAATTATGATGATGTTTACTTTATAGACTGCGACAGCTTTCAAATAGGTCAGTATCCTTGTCCAGTTGGTAAAGATGAATTTACTCCTAAAGAATTAATACACAAAAACTTTGACTCTATATTAAGAACTAAAGAACATGATATGTTTGCTGTTACAGTTTTGATGTTTGAAATACTTTTTTTAGGACAGCATCCTTATTCATATAAAGGTGGCACTTCAATAGTTGATAATATACAAAAATCATTCTTTCCATATAGGTTTGAAGGGGAGAAAGGAAATTATGTTCCAGACGGTATATGGAGATTTATTTGGAGTAATACTACATATTATATAAAACAAACTTTTTCAGATTGTTTTGCCTATAATAAAAGATTAACTATAGAACAGTTATACGATGTATTTAAACGTTATATTAATGATATGAGTAAAGGTTATGCTTCAAGTGAGTTAAAACCTAACAAATATAAAATAAAAAGATAATATATTTAATAGGAGTATTATATGTCAGATAATATTTTTAACAGACGAAATGATAATAGGAATACAGATTTAATAACAAACCCTAGTCCTAGAGTTCCAGTATGCTTAATATTAGATACTAGCGGTTCTATGTTTGGAGATCCTATTGAAGAGCTTAATAATGGGGTAGAATTATTTTTAGAAGAAGTAAAAAGTGATGAGAAAGCCAGATGGTCAGCTGAAATAGCCATGATTTCTTTTGGAGGTGTTGTTAATGTATGTTCAGATTTTCAAAGTGTTGATAGAATAGATTTCAAAAGATTTTATGCTGATGGCGGAACTCCTATGGAAGAGGCTGTAATGAAAGGAATAGAGTTATTAGAAAAGAGAAAAAATGATTATAAAAACAGAGGAGTATCATATTATCAGCCTTGGATGATAATTATGTCTGACGGTGAACCAACTACACCTTTAGTAAAATCTTATCAAATTACATATAAGATGTCTCAAAATAGAAAATTAGTATGTCTTCCTCTTGGAGTAAGAGATGCAAATATGAATATACTTTCAAAATTTAGTAATCAGTTTGCAATGGAATTAGAAGGTATAAAATTTAAAGATTTCTTTGAATGGCTTTCAAAAAGTGTTGGAGCTGTTGCTAATTCAAGTACAACTGATGCTGAAGTTACATTACCTCAACCGCCTCCTACATTGAAAATAAAAAATTGTTAGGAGAAAATATGGGTAATAATAGCTTTTCTTGTTATAAATATTTGGCTCAAGGTAAAAGTCATATTAAAAATAATACCCCTTGTCAGGATTATTGTGATTATTTTTTTAGTGAAGATTTTTCTATTATTGCTCTTTCTGACGGTGCCGGATCATGTAAGTTTTCACAAATAGGCTCAAAGACTTTAGTAGATTCTACAATAGAACTCTTGAAAAATAATTATGAAACTATAATAGATAAGAACGAAGATGAAATAAAATCATTAATTATATCCTATTTATCTAAAAAGATAGAACAAACTGCTTTAGAGCAGAAAATAGAAGAAAAACAATTATCTGCTACATTGCTTTTTGTTTTGTCGTATAAAGATAAAGCTATGTATGGTCATATAGGAGATGGTATAATAGGATGTGATTTCAAAAATGAACTTATAGTTTTAGATAGAGGAGAAAACGGAGAGTTTAAAAATGAGACTGTTTTCTTTAGAAAAAATATAAAAAAAGATTATTTAAAATTAAAAATTATACCTAATAAAGATATATTAAGCTTCTTTTGTTTTTCTGACGGATTAGAACATGTATTTATTTCCAATAAAGAAGATATTTTGGCACCTAAACTGCAAACTTATTCTTCATGGATATATAAATATGAAAATAAAACATATGAAGAAGAAATAACTGATGACTTAAATTACATTGCATCTTCAAATTATGCTATAGATGATGATTTAAGTTTAATCATCATGAATATTAATTCAGATAAAAATGATAAAATAAGAGAATATAAAGAGTATGTAATAGATATAATAAATGATGATTTTAATAAAAAATTAGAAAGTCAGAATAATTCTATTAATTCTTTAGGAAAGAAATTAGAAA
>NZ_ARQI01000095.1 GCF_000384655.1 Brachyspira innocens ATCC 29796
ACAAGCAACAAGCAACAAGCAACAAGCAACAAGCAACAAGCAACAAGCAACAAGCAACAAGCAACAAGCAACAAGCAACAAGCAACAAGCAACAAAGTTTTACACTCTTAAACCTTTCTATACCTATTGCAATTTTTTTTACTTTTCAACTTGGAGTTATAAATGATAGCTCTATTTGATAAGTTTAGAAGTAGTATATCACAAAACAAGAAATTTTTTTTAGTATATTTAATTGTAATACTAGTTGTATTTTTATCTTTAATATCGTTATCTATTTTAGGCAACATTGAAAGAACAGGATATTTAAGTGAATTTGATAATATATTAGAAAATAAATATTACTGCCGAATAAAATATTACAGTGGTATATTCAGAAATAGCGATATATATGGTGTATATGCTAATTTAGAAAATAATAACTATAAATATATACCAGATTATATAGAAGGCTCTCCATTTGGAACTATCATTATTAATAAAAGTTTGAATCATGATGACAAAATAGATATACAATACAAACTGAAATTAAAGAAAAATATTATATTTTTATCTATAATATTTCTTTTAATATTTCCTATTGTATATCTATATATAATCCCTAATATAATTAAAAATTATAAATTTTACATTTTATTTCTCTTAATAAATACTGCATTTTATTTCATAATACCTAATATACTATCAAAATTTAATATATTAAAATTAAAATATAATTATGCTGATATTCTTTTATCATACATATTTTTAATGATAGCTTTTAATCTCCTTAATAGAAAATTATTATATACTTTATTATTCGAGATTATTAATATATTTTCTTTTTTTATAATAGAACCTTTGGGATTAACATTTCAAAATAAGATACTTTTATTTACAGATATTCCATACCTATATCCATCTCTGCTAGCAGTACTATCATTGAAAATGAAAATTATTACTATAGTTGCAACCATAATATATTTTTCGATAATACTGTTATTAGTATCATTGTTTATTTATAATTTAATAAAAATGAAAAGAAGTACATCTATAGTTATGGTAGCAAGTATTTTAATTTTTATATTTGCAATATTTTTTAGAAAAACAAATTTAGAGATATGGAAAGTTGATTTTTTATTTTTTAGTAATAGAAACGGTATAATAGATACTATTAATTACAGGATAAATTATGATAGAATCACAAATATAAAATATTCAAAAGAAGATATATCGCAAGCTATTAATGTACTTAAAAGTTTTGAAGAAAAGAGATATTATTCTAATTTGATTCTTCAAAGTATTACAGATAATAAAAGAGATATATTTTTAATATTTTTAGAATCTTTTTACGATTATTCGCATTTTACTAACATGTTTGATAAAGATCCTTTTCCTGAAGAATACAGACAGTGGGCTAACAATTCAAGAAAGATATCTCCAAATGACGGAGGAGGAAGTTTTAATGCAAGACTTACAGGCTTAACTGCTTCAAGCCCATTAACTCCTAAAATGCAAAACACAAAAAATAAATATAGCTTACCTCATTTACTTGATTGTAACGGATATTATACTATAGCATTAGAAGAAGCTGACAATACATATAATTTAAATACATTTTTACCTTCTATATATTTTGATGAAATAGTTTTTAAATTGGGAACTACAAATATAGATAATTATTTACAAACTAATATTAAGAATTTTAATAGTCCAATATTTGTATATGGTTTTACTACTTTAGGTCATACTGGAGTACATATAGATAATGACCTTAATATAGCATCTAATAATGAGAATTTTATGAATTATTTTTCTAATGATGATAAATTAAAAATTATAGAAACAATGGATAATTCGGCAATGACTGCTATTGAGGTTATAAAAACTAGAGATACAATACTTCAATATTATCCTAATGCACTTATTATTTTTAAGCATGATCATTTATATTCTTATCTTAGGGGGATAATTGAAAACTCTTCTATAGATAATGATATAAAAATGAGCTTTTTAAATGATAATGCACCTACTCCAATACTCATTTGGGACGGTACTAATGGAGCGTATAAAGCACCCGATAATTTTGTACCAGAGAATATACCTATGTTTATAGCTGTAAATGCTGGAGTTACTAATTATAAAAATAGCATGATATCTTTACTTTACAAAGAAGAAATTGACGGTTTTATAAGCACATATCATAAATACTACAGAATTACAAATGATACTTTGTTATTAGAAAATAATATAGATACAACTTCTAAAATATTTCAATATGAAAATGCTCAGAGAATATTATCGCAGGATATTTTTCAGGGCAAGAAATATTATTATGACTTGATAAAAGAACAAACTGATAATTGATTATATACCTGAACAATTATCATTTATCAAAATTAATTCTCGTGATTATTGATGTATATGAAGTTAGCCAATACGAAATTTTAAAAGCTGTAATCAAAATAAATATTGTAATTTTTATTATTGTGAATTATCATTTAATAAATTTTTTTAATAATTATATAAAGAATAAACTATGAAAAATGATATCAAAATAGGAGCTTTATTAATAATATTTTCTGCTTTATCATTTTCTGTTATGGAGATAGCAGTAAAAATTTCTGGCTCCAGAATACCTGTTATGGAGCAGGTTTTTGCACGTAATTTTATAACATTATTTATAAGCGGATTTGTTATGATAAAAAACAGAGAGAAATTTTTCCCTGATAAGAAGAATATAGTTTCAATAGTATGTAGGTCTGCTTCTGGATATTTGGGTATTATAGCTTATTTTTATGCTGCTAATAATATGATACTTGCCGATGCTTCTGTACTTCAAAAAACTTCGCCTTTTTGGTCTAGTTTATTTGCTTTCATACTTATTAAAGAGAAAATAATAAAAGTTCAGTGGATTGGTTTGATTATTGCTGCAATAGGATCTATTTTTGTTATAAAGCCAGCTATGAACTCAAATGTTTTTCCCGCTTTAGTGGCATTATCATCTGCTATGTTTGCTGGAATATCTTATGCTATAATAGGTTCTCTTAAAGGAAAAGAAAGCAATTCATTAATAATATTTTATTTTTCATTATTTTCATGTTTATTTTCTTTATTTTTTATAAGAAGTTTTGTAATGCCTAATATATTTGAATTATTAATGCTTATGCTTATAGGTATATTTGCAGGATTTGGTCAGTTCTTTCTTACAATAGCATATAAAAAGGCCCCAGTTTCAGCTGTGAGTATATTTAATTATACTGGGGTAATATTTTCATATTTATTCAGCGTATTTTTGTTTAATGAGATTGCAGATATATATTCGGTAATAGGTATGATTATTATAATATTTGCTGCGGGATTAGTGTATTATTATAAAAGAAAAGCATAATTAAAATTTATTATTTTACTGTTTACAATTATATTCTTTTGATTTTAATAATATTTTCTTTTCACAAAATATAAATAATTATTTTTCTATATTTGATATCACCTATAATAAAAATATTTTAACTGAAAAAAATACTATACATAATCAATCAAATATCTATTATAATTTATATTCATTATCCAAAAATACTTTTGACTTTAAATACAAACCAAAAAAAATTAATTTTGAATATTCAAACAGTACATTTCTGTCAAATATGATAATATTAGAAAAAGACAAATATAATTCATTAATAAAAAAATAAATTACATCAAAACAAATCCTCTCTGTCTGTAAATGCTATTAAATAATTACTGTTCATATCATTTGACTGCTCTACCGCTTTAAAATTATTTAAAGATATTGAAAGTTCTTTAGGCTCTATTGCTGGAAATGAAGGGCTTCCTCCAACATCTGAACTTACAAACACAAAAGGGTAGTCTTTATTTTTAAATCTTGTTTTTGATGATATTATAAATGACTGCCTGTTTCCATTTAAAACCCTGTCATAAAAAATTTCTTTTGACTGAGAATTAAAAACTGCATTGCCTGAAAAACTAAGTGTAAACTTTGAATTTGGAAAGCCGTATCTTTTGCTGAAATATTAAACTTCTCTTCTTTAGTCCATTCAAATGATAATGCAACATCACTTACAGAGGAAGCCTCTGTTCCATTAATAAAAAGCTTGGTAGGATATTTTGAAGTCTGTGCCATTACAACATCTCTTTCTTCTGATCTCTCTTCATATAATATTGTGTCTTTATCTATTTTTTCTTCATCTAAAGCCCATAATGAAGAGGTTATTTCTGTCATAGCCTTATTTGCAAAATTAAAATTTATTGATTTACTCTCACAGCCTATATATTGATTTCCGTCCATATTCTTTGAACTGTCATACAAAGCTATATTATAATACTGTGCCTCTCCGAATCTTGGGGCTATTATACTTTGATATTTCGGATATTTCTTTTTACTCTCTTCTGTAAATATTCCACTCTCTATAAGCCCTACTCTTCTAAAACTAAGTAAATATTCTGTTTTATTATTTTCAGTATTATACTCTTTTAATTCATTTATTATATTAGTAAAATCAATATCATCTTCTTCGCTTCCTGTTATTAAAAATGCTTTTACATTTGTTATTTTATTTAAAGCATTAATCAAATCTTTCTGCTTCATAGAGGTATAAAGATCAATAAAATGACTTATATATCCGTCATCTTCTTCTATGATAATTTCAAGCATATTAATACTTTCATCTTCTGAAGATTTATTAAATCTAACAGCAAAATTATTAAAAGAGTTAATGCATAGTAAATTTCCTGAAGTTTCTTTTGTATGCACATTAGCCCATATTAAGCTGGCATAGTATGCATTAGAATTAGGAAAAGCTCCATAAGAAATATCCCCTGCATAAGTGGTAGCTCCTGCATAACTTTCAGAAGAAGGAGAACCTATATATTCCTTACTCATTGATTCTGTAGTAGGAGTAAGCCCAACTTGAGAAGGATATATTAAATATTTTCCTTTAACATCATCAGAAGAAAAATCTATTTTTTCATCTCTCTTTTTTGTTTTTGCTATTCTTACTTTATAACTAGAACCGCTTACAACTTTTAAGCCGTCCTCATCATTCATTAAATTACCTTTCAAATCAAAAATGCTCATTATTTTGCCTCTATATAAAAATATAACTTTTCAAATTATATTTTTTTATTTATATCAACTTTTTTGACGCACAAAAAAGTTGCAAAAAACGCAAATACTATAATAGAATTGTTTCAAAACTGCTTTACAAGGTTAACCATTAAATTATTTAATTTAAAAATTATAAAATATAATGTTTTATATGTTGCTTAATTTATTATTAAAAATTATTTTACGCAAAAAATATTTTATACATTCCCGCCCACCCGCCCCCAAATCTACACTACGCAAAATGTATAAATTAACACGCGTTAAACTTAACCCATATAATATAAATAAAATAATAATTCTAATACCAACTATATATAAAATTTCGTTCAACGCGTGTATAAAAAAATTTTATTAATAATATTATATGATTTCCAAAACAACATTCTCCAAAACATCATTGTTGTCAACAGTTATGCTTCCATCTTTAGTTTGATAGCCTTCAAGACTTACTTGATAATTTATCACTTCAGCATTCTTATAGGCCCCAAAATATTTTTCTTCTTCATTCATTATTATTTTGGCATTCTCTGGAGAAGAAGTGATTTTTACTTTATAAAGTTTATCTCTGTTTTGAACATAATCATAAACTTTTTTATTAAATGAATTATTAATTAAATTAGTAAAGAACTTCATTTAAATAACTCCCTGTCATAATCTTGAAATTAATATCAAGAGAAAAATTAACTCCCCTTATAGATGAAAAATCATTAAATGGTCTTTTACTGTTTTCACTGTCAAATGAAGGAGCTTCCCACTTAATTATAGGAGATAACGCTATACGCTCACCCTCATCATTGAGTTTTGATATCCAATAGCGTGCTGCCTGATTGAGTGCTAAAGGTATAATATTATAAGCTAAAAATGATTCTCCAGCTTTAAGCTCTTTATATACTGTTGCTTTTAAACATATATCATCAGCAAAACCTGCAGAGTCCCCTATATATGAATTGCTTCCCCTACTCTCCCCTTCTGCTATTGAAGCCCAAAGAAATGATTTGCTCATAGATCTCAAAGCTCCTAAACTGAAATATTCTATTTTTAATTTATCATCTAAAAGTTTATTTAATTGATTATCGCCTTCAACTTTATTGCCAGACAAATCAATATATTCATCGGCCATAAAGTTCATAAAATTATCTAAAACATATATAACGCTGTTTTTAAAATGTATCATAATAAACCTTTCGATTTTTATATTTTTTATTTATTTTTTAGTGATATTTAAGGCTTTTTTATTTTGCCTTCTAAACTAACACTATCATAACTATTTTCACCAACTACAATGCTTGATAAATCTTTTATAGCAAGCTCTTTTAAACGCAGACTTTCTGTGCGAATAAAATTTATCAAGTCGCTGTTTGAAACAAAATTAACAGTTAAAAGCCTTGCTGCCTCATAGCATATATAATTTTTTATAGATATATATGGAAGACCGTTTTCTTCTGTAGGCTCTGTATAATTCATATTCAAAATCATTCTTCTAAACTGAATAGTATAACTTTTAAGCTGTTCTTCTAAAAAGTCTGTATCAATATCATCATAGTTAAACATTTTAAATATGCTTTTAAAATAATTTATATCAGGCTCGTAAATATATTCCTGCATATTAATTTCCTTTTTTAGTTTTAATGTGCTGCCTCAAAATATAATACAGCACATAAAAAATGAATTAAGCCTCAAGCTCTTTTATCTTATCTTTTAACTTTTTATTTTCTTCTTTAAGATAATTGATAACATCATCAGGCTTCATCTTCTCTCTTATAAGCTCCTCTGCTTCCTCTTTACTTATAATCAAAAATGAATCGCTTAAAGATATATTTAAATCGCTTTCAACTATTACCTTGCATCTTCTCTCATGCACATCTCTAAAGAAATATCCCACTCTTGATACTACATAATCATTAGCTTTTATTTCTTTATTAGTAATACTATTTTCTAAAAAAAATAATAAAGATTTCTTTGACATAACGCCTCTTTTTTATAGTAAAACTTTTTACTTAGATATTAATTCATTGTAATTATTAAATTCAAAGCTTTCTATATATAAATACAAAATAAATATTTAATTTATATTAAACTTGTTTCAAAACTAAATTTTTTAATACTAATAGTTTTTTATTTTAGTATTTTTTTATTATATTTGGGGCTTTGCCCCAAACCCCACTTCTTTTGTTGCCACAAAGAAGCAAAAAGGCTATATGTTATACTAAATTTAACAATTTATACCACATGTAATAAATGATTAGTACGATTTAATAATAATTTAAATACTTGCACTTTTTGCAACTTTTTGCGGCGGGAAAAAGTTGAATAAAAAATTACAAACTTAAAATTTTTTAGTATACATTCATAATTTTTAATTTTAATATTTGCAGGTCTTTGCTACAAATCACTCATTAATAAATTAGAATTATTGAAATATACACTCAAATGAATAATTAATTATATTAAGACAAGCTCAAGTCTATTTTACAAAAGCCGTAAGGGTTGGAAGCTACTGTGCATCTCTTTGTTCTTGTTCTCCACAAATTATTGCCCAATATATCAACTTCTCTTATATCATGATTTAAATATACTACCTCTTTTATTGAAGCCATATCAAGTATATTAGATGAAGTTGTAAACATATAAATTGATGAGCCTGTCCATATATCTGTAAGATTTTCTAGCTGATATATTTGATCCACTTCATGATCATCTGCAACTCTGAATGCTGTACCTACAACAGTTATTCCGCTTGTTACCGCATTAAAAATATCTGGTCTGAATGCTTTATATTTTCCGTTAGCGTCATTTCCAATCATTGATATATAATTAGAAAATAATCTAAACAAACCTTGAAGTTTAATATAAACATCTATTGGAATAACTATATAAAGTTTCTGTCCATTATTTTGAAGCTCCATTCTGTCATTAAAGAGATTTCCTCCCACAGCATAATTTAAATATTTAGCTAAATCTATAAATGAAGAGAAGAAATTATCAATATCAGCCTCTGTCCAAGTGCTTATAGGTTTTGCTGTTAAATCAACAGTGTTTGTACTTCCGTAAAGACTTGCATCTGTAACTTTTGCAGCTAGGTTTCTTTCTCTTAAAAGCCCTAGTCTTGATACAAGTTTTTGAGCTATATAATTTAAAATCTCTTCCCCTGCTTTTTTCTCATCTCTTGAATAAAGTTCATTAATCTCTTCTATTCTGTTAATATCTATTCCGATGTAATATTCTTCAGGCTCCATTTTAAAAACTCTAGCTTCATGTTTAGGATACTCATTAAAAATATTTAAATCTCCCAAAGAAGTACCGCCGTACATGTTTTTGAGATTAAATGCTGTATTGTCTAAATCGCCTCCTATAGCTCCCTGAGAAACACCGACAAAAATCTCTGGTATATATTTGCTCACAAAATTAGTCTGCCCCATATATCTAGGCATTTCTTTATTGATAATTGGAAAAAGTTTATTTTGTATATTTTGTAAATTAGGTATGCTCATTTTAAATTAACTCCTACTATTGTTATGTTCGCCTACGCCTTGAGGCTTGACTTAATAAATTAAGTCACACGTCTGTGTCCCTGCGGGAAGGGCTTCGGCTCACTTATTTATTACTATGATAGTCTTATGCAGTATTTCTTGAATACAATGTGAATAAGAAATTAATATCATACAGATTTCAAAAGTATCTCTGCATAATTGATGCCGCCTCTTATAACTATTCCTACTCCATGACCATCTAATGATTTTTTGAATCCGCTATCACTAGCTGTTACAACATCTCCTGCGACAACACTTTCTGCTGCAACGGCATTCACTATTCCGTCATAGCAAACCGATATTGTATTTGCCTTTAATCCAAACTCCTGATAGGAAAAAGCGTCTTCCAAAGCAACTCCTACAAATACACTTCCATCGCTATAGAGTGAGAAAACGCCTTTTCCATTATCATTTTTTATTGTTACAGGAAAACCTCTTTTTGGTAAATTAGCTTCATCGCTATGAATACCCGCTTTTATTATAGATCCTTGTGCCATTATAACTCCTATTATTTTATGCCGCCTACTCTGATATAAGCTCCAAATTAATGCTTACTTTTTGATTTTATTTAACTATCTAATAGCTTTTATTTAAAAAGTTTTGCTATTTCACTATACTTATTTTCTTCGCTTAATGCTGATAAATTAATCTTCTCTCCACCGCCTACTCCAATAGGTACTAAATCATTTCTTACTATTGACATTATCTCTTCTTTGCTTAGTCCAGCCTTAAAAAGTTTTCTTGCCTTTGTGTATGTAGAGCTTTCTGATTTTGAAGAACATCTTACAGCATTCTGACTCTCTGCATATTCATTACACCAATCACCGTAAGTTATAGCCGAAAGATTTAATTCTTTATCATTGGCAGTATTATTAGATGAGTTAGATAAATTATTCAAATCTTTATTGTATGTTTTATTATTTTCTATACTTTCTTTATTGTCTTTTAAATTATCTTCTCTTAATTTTTCTGCCACAATATCAATAATAATATTCTGAATCTCTTCATCATTTTTAAACAAATAAACAAACTCTTCTCTAGCATGATTTTCTGTTTCTTTCTCTTCGCTTAATAATTTTTCTAATACAGTTTTTAATTTTTGCATGTAGCCTCCGTTAATATTATCTTCACTGTTTATAATGGCACTAGCACAAAGCAAATCTACATTACGGCTTGCAGGATATTCTACTGCAGCAACTGCTTTTATCTCGCAATTCTCCCAGTAAATAAAATCTTCATCTTCATAAGATTTTTTACCCACCATCTCAATAGAAGGATAAAAAGATTTCTTTTCTGTTATGCTCTCATCAAACCATTCTATAACAGCATAAAGTCCGATATTATTATTATCTTTTTCTAAACTTACAACCTTTCCAATAGCCTCTCTTTCATCATCTTCTTTATGTCCCTTATAAACAAATATCTCTATAGTGCTTTTTATAAATGAGTTTATAAGCTCATCAATATTTTTTTCTGTGATTTTATTAGTTTTAGTTTCAGCAAAAGTATTTTTTGAAAGCGGTATATACTGCTTGAAACTATCTCCTAAAATTTTGTATTTCTTTTTAATCATTTTATCTCCTTAAAATATTAATTATATTGAAATGATTTTTTATTATTTATATATCTATATCAAAAAATATTAGTGATTATAAGTTCATCAAAATAAAAAAGGCTCAGTAAATTAATACCAAGCCTTTTATTTATCAATATTAAAAAATATAGATAATTATAAATACTCTATTTCATCTAAACTCAAACCCGTAGCCTCACTTATAAATTTATTGTCAAGCCCTGATCTTTTTAGATTTTTAGCTATAAAAATCGCTTTATTTTTGCCACCTTTTTCTTCTGCTTTGATCAATTCTATATTCATCATTTCTCTTTGAAAATATTCATCTATTTCTTTTTTTCTGTAAGTATCTATCAACGGTTCATTATGTATGAATGATTCAGATTTTTCTTTTACTTCATCAAGTATAGTATTTTCTTTTAATAATACAGACATATCCTATCCTTTAAAAAATTTTAACCAAGATAAAAATTCTCTTTGTAAATCATCATAATTATTTGAATGAAACTTTGGAAGTTCTATGAAATGAAGCTGACAATCTTCTGTGAGAATTTTATTATAATTTATTTCTTTTAATACATAACAAGTATGAATATAATCTATATCCTTAACTAATCTGAAATTTAAAATATTAATACTTATAACAGGTGTTAATTTATTATATATATCATTTTTATTTAATCTTACACTATAACTGCTAGCCCAATAAAATAAAACTCTTTTTATAAATGATTCATTACCTTGTAATTGTATTTCTATAATGACAATTTCACCATCTTCTGTTATGCATTTTATATCCATTACAGATTCTTTTGAATTAATATATTTACTCAAATTAAAAGGATTCAATATTTCAACTTTGCAAAAAGTTTTCATATTCATATTTTTCATAACTGAATTAATAAAATTCAAAACTATTTTTTCATTTCCAATATCTGAGAATAAATAACGAATATAACAGTCATTAATTCTATTAATATTATCTATGGTAATAATTTTATTTTTTATATTTTCAATTATATCTTCTCTCATCATAATTTTATTATACTTATTTTCAAGCAAATTGTCAAAATTTTTTATTTATGATTTTTACTCTGATTTGCTAATTGCAGAATGAGAAACTCTAAAATAATCACATTCACCTGAAAGCCTCAAACTTTTAAAATTCAAATCAAAATATCTTTTAATGAAGCTGTTGTTAATATAATTGATTATTCCAGAAACGATATCGCTTGCCATAAGAATAGCATTGTCCTGAGTAAGTTCTGCCAATGATTTAGTAGCTCCTTTGTTTAGACCAAGTGCTTTAATATCTACGCCCTTATTTTTAAATAAAGCTGAAAGCATGCTGTCTCTAAAATTATACCATTCATTAGCATCAATACTTTCTATCTTTTCTATCTTACCATATTTGGAGATAAAAATTCCGCCTCCATTATTTACGAAATTTCTTATCTCTCGCTCTGCCTCCTTACGCTTTGAATCATTAAGCTCAGTATTTGCTATAAAATTAAAACTATGCTCACCTATATTTTTTAAATTGCGGTTAAAACTATTATCCATAGATTCTAAAATCTGCCAAAGTGAATATGCACTATACAAAAAAGGCTTTCCTATAATATCGCCTTCAATGCTTCCATAACTTGCATAACCTGCCAAAGCTAAATCAAAATCTATATTTATAATACTTGCTTCATTATCGTTGTATAAACTATTAAAAATTTCTTTACGACTCTTTATAATACTTATGCTTTTGATTTCATCACTGTCATTTTCATCAAAGTTGAATCTGTATATTGAAGAAGGATCATAATATTTAAATCCTCTAAGTCCATCAAGTCTTCCCTTAAATCCGTAAGCCTTTGCAGATACTACTTCAAGTTTAGGAGTAAAAAAACAAAACCCATAAACCAAAGCATTATAAGTAACATTAACTATTAAGTTTTTAAGTCCGCCAGATCTTTCAAACTGATTTACAAAAAAGTTATAAGCGTTATTTACTCTTTCATTATCTTCGCATTCTTTGGGATTTTCTACAAAATAATCAAAAGAATTAATAACTCCCCTGTAAAACTGAAGTATAGGCTCAAGATAAATAGAACTCTCCATTCTCTTGCAGGTTAATGCCCATTTATGTGGAAATGAAAAATCATCGCTTTCATCTCCCCTATTTGATATTACATTTGGAATACCTGAATTATAACTGCTCGTGGATATTCTGTTTAATTCATCATTTAATTTTTCTATTTCTCTGTTTTTGTCTTTTAATTTATTATCATATTCTTCAATAATTTTTTCTATTTGTGATTGTTTATTTTCTATATTTTGCATAAATGAAAACCTATTAAAAATTAATTTTTATACTAATAACAAAAAATATAAGTGATTATAAGTTTTTATTTGAATAGTTATAAACTTAATTAAAAATATGCACGGTAAAAAATAAGAAAATAAATTTGGTTTTAAATAATATCAATCCTTTATATCAATATTATAATCTTTTAAAGTATCAAGTATTAAAAGCATTGACAGTTCATCTTGATTTGTTAAATCGTATTTATCTATATTGATTATATTCTTTATAGCATTCTGACTTCTTCCAGAAACAAATAAAACATCATCATTTTTTAAAGCAGGCATTATTCTGCTTAATGAGTTTACATTCCAGAAAATTATAGTAGGAAGTTTGTAATTATTTTTATTAAATATTTCTTTCCAATATTCAAAATTAGTTTTATTTGTAAGTTCGCATTGATTAAATTCCATATCAGAAATTATTATTATATATTTAGGGAGCTCTTCCTGTGCTACATGATTGTTTACAGCAGTGCCAAGTAAGGCTTTAAATACAGAATTGATATTTGTACTATAATCGACAGATGACCTTAAAACATAATCAACTATATCAACAATATTATTTATATTTGATATGTCATGCATTTTAGAATTACCGCAGAAATCTATAAAATGATTATGAAATGCAGACTTATTTAACTGTGCTATATATATTGCCAAAGCCACAGAGCATATTAATGGTTCCCCATTTAAAGCCATTCCCATACTTCCAGATACATCACATGCCACTATTGTATTTAGATTATTATCTCCAAAAATATTTGGAAGATTTTTCCAAGTTAAATCAAATTCTTCTCTTCTCGATTTTTTATCTTCTTCATCACAGTCTAAAATCTCTCTTATAACATCAAATGGAGTTAAGACGCTTGTATTTAATTTTACTTTTCCTAGTTTTACATCTTCAAAAAAATTATTATATCTTTTTTCATCATTTCTAATAAATGCTTTAGAGTATTTTCTCATAGCAAGTGCAGGAACTGAAGAATAATTAAATGTATAATCTTTTTCTCTTAAATTATTTTCTATTATTTTTATTTTCTTTCTTAAAGCAGATAAAGTTTTTCTATATTCTTTAGTGTTTATATTTAAAAGTTTTATTAGTTCTATTGAAATGCTTCTTGTATTTTTTGATGAAGTATTTTCACTAGGAAGCCATTTAGCAAGAAGCGAAACATTATCAGCTGTTTTATCTTTTTCTAATTGCTCTAATATTATATTTTTTGTAAAATCAGAAATTTTTTTGTTTTGTCTGTTTTTATACCATATATAAATAATATCGTCCCATCTTCCAAGCTCAGGTATAGTTTTTAAGATTTCTATTGCTGTTAGAGTATGATTTTGCCTAATCATAATATTTATATATTTTCTAAAAACTTCCCTCTCGCCAATACCTTTTCTTATATCTCTCAAATACATTATACATTTAGCTGTAAGTTCAGGACTTTCTCTCCAAGCATCTATAAAATATTTTAATAATTCATCGCCTGTTTTTAGTCTGCTTGCTCCCATAGTAGCGAATAAATCTATTACACCGCTTAATGATGAAATATTAGTATCAGAAAAATTTTGTGTATAAGTTTTATTAAAAGAATTTTTAAGCGAATCTAAAAAAGGCATAAAATTAATTCTCCTATAATAAAGGTTATATAATAAAAAATATTCTATGCCTATAATAAAATAAGCATAGAATAAAAAAACTAGACACGATATACACCATTAAAAATGGCTAAAGGATTTGAACCTTCTTACTACCAGAAAATAAAATTGCTGTTCGTGTCTAAAAAATAAAAAACTAGATTCCATTTAATCCAGATTGTGGCTTAAATATATTGCTGTTGGAATCTATTTTTCATTATATTACTGATTATTAATTTTGTCAATCTTTTAGATGGAGTATGTAAATTATAAACTATTTCATTAGTCTTTTATCTCAATACTATAATCTTTCAAAGTATCAAGTATTAAAAGCATTGATAATAACAGCAATACAGCTATTTATTTTTCTTTACAATATCAAGTCCAAAAGAAATTAATATACGTCCTAAAACAATAGTGAATATATTAGAAATACTATCAGAAAATGGAAGTTTTATATTTTTTGGTTCATCAGCATCATACCATAAAGGCAATTCATCGCCTACTTTTCTAAATGGATAATAACTTCTTAAAGTAGCATATAATGTTCCATGATTATCAGCTTCATAACTTATTACCATTGAATTTTTATATCTAATTTTTCCAGATTCATATACCATTTTTTTTATACCGCACTCTTCAACCACTCCCACAGTATGAATATAATTTTTTGTATTAATAAAAGAAAACAATCCCCTTACACCATCTAAAGTTAAAACTATTCCTGCAAAAAATATTAATATTTTTGTTATAATTGAAAATCTTTTTTTATACATTGTTATAACTCCAATATTTTTTAATAATTTTAACAATATGCGAAATTTAAGTTTGAAATCTAATAAAAACTTTGTGAAAGTTATTTTATAATATTTTTAAGATTGCAAGAGCCTTACAAAAATATAAATAATTAATTATTTTTTAGAAAAACTATTCTCTTCACCTTTAAGCATTCTTTTATAATTAGGTATATGCTTTATTATTATGAATATAGCAAGAAGTATAGCTATAGGAAGAAGAACAATATAATTTATATTAAAAAATATTCTGTATAAGAAATTAGCTTTAAAATATAAAATACTCAAAACTATAGGAAAAGCTATAGCCCCGCAGGTAGAACCTATAGCAACAGTTTTTTTGGAAGCAAATAATCCTATAAAGAAAAATACCATAGTAATAAGAAGGCTTATAGGAGCAAGCATAAACATAGAACCTGCACTTGTAGCAACACCCTTACCGCCTTTAAATCCCAAAAATATAGAAAATACATGCCCAAGTATAGAAGCCACAGCACATGCCACTAAAATATAGCTATGAGTAGAAAGAATATCCGTAAGTATAAAAGAAGGTACTAATACAGCAATCATACCCTTTCCTATATCAAGTATATATGCAGCAATACCCGCTTTTTTCCCGCATACACGAAGAACATTACTAGCACCGGGATTACAGCTTCCCTCTTTTCTTACATCATGTCCGTTTATTTTTCCTATTATAAATGAAAAAGGAATAGCTCCTATTATATAGGATACTACTATACTTATGATAATTTTTAAAAGCATATTTTTAACCTCCATATTTTTTGCCCCGTTTCCTGAAATTAAGAATAATCGGGGTTCCTCTGAAATCAAACATTTCTCTAAATCTATTTTCTAAATATCTTTTATAATGCGAATTTAATTTATGCGGATGATTGCAAAACACAGCAAAAGCAGGCGGATTTACTCCAGTTTGAGTAACATAAAAAATCTTAAAAGGATTTCCTCCTGCAGATATAGTATACTCTCTGGTAGCTCTAACCATAGTCTCTGTAAGAGCATGAGTTTCAAATCTCTGCATTCTAGTTTTTGCCACACGTACAGCAAGTGATAAAAGTTTTTCAGCATCATTTTTTCTAGTGGCACAAACCCTAGCATAAAATGCATAATTAAGTATAGGAAAAGCACTTTTCATATATGCCTCATAATCATTCCAAGTAGTGCCTTTCTCTCTTATATCCCATTTGTTTGCAGCTATAACAATACCCTTCTTTCTCTCTATTATTAGATTTGCAATTGTTTTATCTTGATCAGTTAAACCTTCAAATACATCAAGCATTAGTATGCATACATCTGAAGATTCTATCGCTTTTATTGCTCTGTTTACACTGTAGTATTCAACATCTGTATTAACATTTTTCTTTTTTCTTATACCAGCAGTATCCACAAGACAAATATCATCGCCTTTAAAATTAAAAGTCTCATCTATAGCATCACGAGTTGTACCCGCAATATCCGAAACTATACTTCTGTCTTTACCTATCAATGTATTTAATAAAGTAGATTTACCAGCATTAGGCTTACCTACTATGGCTATATTTATAATTTTATTTTCATCTTCTTTTATTTCTTCTATTGTGCTTTCTTCATCATATTCACCATCTTCTTCTAATAATTCATCGTATTTATCATCATATTCAATATCTGCTTTTCTTGAATTGTAGGAACTTTTATTACTCTCTTTTATCTGATTAATCTGCTCTTCTCTTTCAGCATCCAAATCAACACCTATTCTCTCAAGCACTTCAAGTATTTTTTCTCTCAAATCATCAATGCCGTTATTATGTTCAGCACTTATAGGAACAACATCATTTATACCTAAAGAATAAAATTCATTAATCAAATTGTTATGAGAATCAGCATCTACTTTATTAATTACAAGTATGATTGGTTTTCCAGATTTTCTTATAATATTAATAAAGTGTCTGTCATCAGGGTGGCTTTGATGAGCGTCTACTAAAAATAGTAGTATATCTGCATCCTCTGCAGCAGTTTTTAATGCCTTCTCTCTCACCTTTTCATTTAAAGTATCATCGCTTATATCAAGAAGTCCCCCAGTATCAAAAACATTAAAAGCTATATCATCAATATATGCTAAAGACATACTTATATCTCTGGTAACTCCAGCAGTAGGGTCAACTATAGATTTTCTTCTTCCAGCAAATCTGTTAAACAGTGTGGACTTACCAACATTAGGTCTTCCAAGTATAGCGATATTTTTCATTTATAAAAACCTTTATATAATCAAGTGTAAATAAAATAATATCATAGTTTTGAATATATTGCTATTATATTTTTATAATAATAATACTATCATAAATAAAATATATTTCACAAAAATAATAATCCTAAAATAGAATGGAGTTTATTATCATATATGAGAAATTTTTTAATACATCAATATTATGATGTATGCAATGATATAATTTGGGAAACAGTAAAAAAAGATATTCCAAAATTAAAAGAGTATATTAACAGCATAAAACTAAAATAAATATAAACTTATTTAAAAACAAAAAAGCCCGTAAATTACAGGCTTTCTTAAAATATATAATTAAAAATAATTTACTGCACCTTAAAGAAAGATACAACATCTTCTAAATGATTAGCCTGTTCAAGAAGCGATTTTGACGCTGCAGTAGCCTCTTCTACTAAAGAAGCATTCTGCTGAGTTATACCGTCCATTTTTGATACCGCTGTATTAACTTGGTCAACTCCAGCTTCCTGTTCTAAAGCTGTTTGACTAATATCGCTCATAATTTTTGAAGTTTCTTCTATTTTTACTTCTATGTCTCTAAATATATCCTGAGAATGTCTTGCCATTTCTGCTGATTTATTTATTTTCTCATAAATATCTTCTATAAGCACTGTAATATCTTTAGCTGAAGTCTGAGAGTTTTGTGCTAGGTTTCTTACTTCGCTTGCTACTACAGCAAAGCCTCTGCCCTGATCTCCTGCACGAGCTGCTTCTACTGCCGCATTCAAAGCAAGTATATTAGTCTGAAAAGCAATGTCTTCTATAACTTTAGTAATGTCTTTTATCTTAGCACTTGCTGAATAAACATCTTCTATCATTTTGGTAGTATTCGCTATAACACTTCCGCCTTCAACAACAGCATTTCTTGAAGCTATCATAACATTATTACCGTCTACTGAATTTTGTGCTGATGATTTTATTGTAGATGCCATCTCTTCCATAGAAGAAGCAGTCTCTTCCAAACTTGACGCCTGATATTCTGTTCTCTGTGCCAAATCTTCACTTCCTTTATGAAGCTCTGAAGCTGCATTTGCTATCTCTTTTGAAGCTGCAAGTACTTCTGAAATTACCTCTACAAATCTGTTTATCATAGTATCAAATGAATTAGATAACTCGCCTATCTCATCATCTTTTTTTGATAATTGAGATTTAAACATGAAATTACCTTTGGCCATTTGATGAGCTTCATCAACTATATTGCTTATAGGTTTAATAGTTCTTCCTATATAAAATCCAGATACCAAAGAAGAAATAATAACGCCAGCTATACCTAATAATATACCAATAATTGTCATTTTTTTGCTTTCTGCATACAATATATTATGTGTAATTCCAGCCATCATAAACCAAGGCTGACTTTTCATCTTTTTAAAGAATGCTGTTCTAGGGGAATTGTCAAAATTATATGTAAATATACCAGAAGACTGTCCTGCAGGAGGTTTTAATGAAGCATTCGGAATAACACCTATAGTTTCATTAATATTATGATATACACACTGCAAGTCATCTTCATTTAAAACAAATATACTTCTAGCTTCTGATAATTCATTTCTAGCATCTACCAAAGTTTCATTAATAATTCTTGACCAATCAACAAACGCTACAAAACTTCCTATAAGTTCTCCTTCCAAACTATAAATGGAATGCACTATAGGAAGAACATACCCTTTATTTATATCTGACTTGTATATGTTATCGCTTGTAGCATGATCATAACCAGAAGCTACAAACTCTTTCCACATTTTAGGATAAGTTGAAGCCATATCAAGTCCTGCATTTTTAGTATCTCCATTATATGCTTCTATTACTTTACCATCTAAACCTATTAAATCTAATGTTACTATGTAATCATTGTTATCAAATAAATTTATCATAGTACTTAATGCTCTTTCTCTTACAGTTTCGTTTCTTGTCTGCATATATTCTATTACCGCGGGTATTCTTGAATATGCATCCATAATGATTAATTGATCATTAAGTATAGTATCTAACAATGTAGAATAACCATTAACTGAAGTTTCAAAACCTGAATATGTTGCATTATTTATAGCTTTATTAGCTATTTTTATTGAAGTGAAAATTATTGTAAAAGATAATATTACAATAACTATATTAACTATTAAAGGAATTTTTACAACTATACTATTAAATCTTCTCATAAATAAACACTCTCTCTAAAATGGGAAATTAGATTTTATAAAAATAGTTATTATTTAATAATGAAAATTAAAACATAAAAACTACTAACACTATAGTTGTATAGTATAATTTAATTATCAAAAAAAGTCAATTCTGATGATGTAAATATTTTATAGTAATTACTGGAAAATACAAAAACGACATTTGTATAGTATGATATAGTATAAAAAACTTATCATATTATACAAAAAAAATAAAAAATTCTTTCGTATAATATGATAATATAATATTATTTCACTTTAAAGAAAGCAACCAAATCTTCCAAATGTTTAGCCTGGTCAAGAAGCGATTTTGTAGCTGCTGTTGACTGTTCTACCAAAGCAGCATTTTGCTGAGTAATACTATCCATTTTTGTTACTGCTGTATTAACTTGATCAACTCCAGCTTCCTGCTCTACAGCTGTCTGGCTAATATCATTCATAATCTGTGAAGTTTCTTCTATTTTTAGCTCAATATTATTAAAAATATCCTGAGAGTGTCTTGCCATTTCTGCTGATTTATTTATTTTCTCATAAATATCTTCTATAAGCACTGTAATATTTTTGGCAGAAGTCTGAGAGTTTTGAGCTAGATTTCTTACTTCACTTGCTACTACAGCAAAACCTCTGCCCTGCTCTCCTGCACGGGCTGCTTCTACTGCCGCATTCAAAGCAAGTATATTAGTTTGAAAAGCAATATCTTCTATAACTTTAGTAATATCCTTAATCTTAGCACTTGCAGCATAAACATCTTCTATCATTTTGGTAGTATCGCCTATTACAACTCCGCCTTCTTTAACTGCATTTTTTGAATCTATCATAACTTTATTGCCATCTACTGAGTTTTGTGCTGATGATTTTATAGTAGATGCCATCTCTTCCATAGAAGAAGCTGTCTCCTCCAAACTCGATGCCTGATACTCAGTTCTCTGTGCCAAATCTTCAGTACCCTGATAAACTTCATTTGCAGCATTTGCTATCTCTGAAGAAGCGGATAATACATCTGTTATAACCGTTACTATTTTATCACGCATTATTTGAAAAGAATGTGAAAGCTCCCCTATTTCATCATTTCTATCATTTACAGCAGCATTAAGAGTAAAATTACCTTCAGACATCTCCTTTGCCTCTTCAACTATAAACTTCATAGGCTTAATAGTACCATTTATATACCATATAGTTATAGCTGTAGATATTACTACACCTATAATACCTATGATGATACCTATAAATGTCATCTTTCTTCCGGGTGCATATAATAATCTGTCTGTAGTTCTTTCTACCATCACCCATTCTGTAGAAGATAATTTCTTGAAGAATGCTGATATATCTTCCCCTTCTCTTACATAGCTAATAAGTCCTGAATCTTCATTTTGAGGTATAACAATGGAGTCAGCAGCTTTAGAAAACAATTTGTTTTTATCATTATGATAAACTATATCATAATTATTATTCATCACAAAAAGTACCTTTTCATCTGAAAACTGATCTTTTGAATCTTTCAAACTTTCATCTATAATTTTGCCCCAATTTACATATGCTATAAAAGCACCTACTACATTATTATTATCATCTCTTACGCCTTGTAAAACTGGAAGTATAATATAGTCTTCATGATTGTATATATTAAATGATAATGCCGTATTATAATTTTTAGAAACAAATGACTGCCATAATTCTGGATACATTGAAGATATATCCTCCCCTGACTCATCTTGGCTTCCATTGTATGACTCTATTACTTTTCCGTCTAAACTCAGCATAAATAAATCTACTATATAAGAATTATTATCAAATAATACTGTCATAGTTCTGATAGCCCTGTCTTGAACTTCCTCACTTCTAGTTGACATATATTCTTTTATTGTAGGAATATTAGCATAGGACTCTATAAGAATGGACTGATAAGATAGTATGCTATCTATTAAGGAAGAAAAACCATTTACAGAAGTTTCAAATCCTGAAGCCGTTACTGCATTTAATTCTTTGGTTGCTAGACTTATAGATACTGATATTATTATAACCGATAACATAATTATCATTACTGTTACCATAAATGGTATTTTAAACATTATGCTGTTTAATTTACCCATTTTAAAAGTGCCTAATTTTACACTTGATAGGTTTATTTTACTCATATAATATATTACCCCAAAAAAACATTATGAAAATTCGCACATATTCTATACAAAAAACACTTATATGTCAATATAATTTCCATAATTTAATAAAAAAATATAATATATTTACATTTAAAAAATTAATGTTTTTTGTTATTGATAATAAAAATTGTGAGTTTATTAATCAAACTAAAATTTATTAGTTTGTATAGCATACCAATTCTGCCATTCGCTTATTTTCATTAAGGATCGTTTATATTCATATAAAAAATCTTTTTCAGTTTTTATAATATTGGGCTTATATATTTCTGGAGGTTCTGACATAGGAACAGTTACATATTTTACACTGGAACAGCTCACTAAAAATATTAATAATAATAAAAATCTAATTTCTTTCATATTCAAAACTTCTATAATAATTACTGATAATACCATTTAACGCTTTAATACTATCATCACTTAATTTTTTATTTTCTATAATATTTATATATTCATCGCTTTTTGAAAAAGTTTCTGCTATATTAACCTGCTTTTTCTTAAAATCATTATCTTTACTTAATAATTTATTAGAATACTCTAGTTTATATATTTCATTATTTAATTCATCTATCTCTTTGTTTTTTATATTTAATTTAATATTCAAAGAAGATACATATATAATTAAAGCTATTAATATCAAAGCCGTATAAAAATACTTTGACTTTAATATATTAATCAATACCGTTATAAACATTGTAACTTCCTTAAAGATTTATTTAATATCCTCTTTCCTATTCTCTTTACTATCTTTATTATTTCTTAATATCTTTAAGAATCCTCTCAAGTCAGAACCGAAACTCACAGCATTAAGCCCAAGTAAAATTATTACAACAGCTATTGCCTCTTCTTTGGTTACAGTTCTGCCTCTCCAAATAAGATTAACAAATACCCAAATACAGCCTAGTAAAAAACTTATTATACTTGTATATATAGAAAGTTTTTTATTGGCATTATGCTTGTCTGTAAAATTAAATATACTCATTTACTCTGCCCCACATTATTTTTTAACATATTAAGAAAACTGCCTAAAATAAACTCTTTTAATTCTCTAATATCTTTATTTAATATACTGTCTTCTATCTCTCTCAAAGCCTCATTAAAATCATTAATATTTTCTAATTCATTTTCAAATATTTCCCTGCTGTCAGAGTTATTTTCTGTTAATGATAAATTAATTTTCTTTCTGTTGTTTTCTGCATCTATATGCCTATTTTTTATATCATCAAATATTCTATTAAGCTCAATATTAAAAAGAAGCATGTTCGTATTAAGTATTATTTGAATATCTTTATTTTTAAGACTTTTAATTTCACTTTTTTGTAATAACTGATTAAAAGCTAAAATAATATTATCAATATATTTTTGTTTATATTCTGAATATTTATGTCCGTCATATTTACTTATTCCATTTTTATAAATCACTTTTCTAAAAACTCTTCTTGTATAAACTTCCCAATTAAGAACTATATACAAAAAAGCTATATAAATAGTTTTAGTAATGTATTTATTTTTAAGATTATATATTTCTGCTTTATACTTCTTGATAGCTTCTTTATAATTATATTCTTTTTCAGTAGGCACTTTTATATTAAGATTATTTAAAAGTTTCTCTTCATCTATTACATCACTGTTTAATATTTCTTTTTTAACTTCTTTTACATTTTGTATACTGCTGTTAGCATTATTTCCAAACTCTATAGTACCGTCCTTAATATTAGCTTTCATATTAGCATGTCTTCCGCTTTTAATAATATTAAAAACGAAATAAGCTATTACTATAGAAGAAATACAAATAACTATAATAGCAAAGTCGCTCATTATTACTATGTTCGCCTCGCCTAAAAGTATCTGCCAAACAAGTTTGACAGATGGCTTCGGC
Source organism: Brachyspira innocens ATCC 29796 (assembly GCF_000384655.1). Lineage (GTDB taxonomy): Bacteria > Spirochaetota > Brachyspiria > Brachyspirales > Brachyspiraceae > Brachyspira > Brachyspira innocens. The sequence continues at coordinate 23,485 of NZ_ARQI01000095.1, forward strand.
TCACCCTCCTTTATTGCTATGCCACCCAAAGGGTGCCTACTTGGTCATGCTCGCCTATAAACTCAAAGCAAGTAAACTTACTTTGAGGCTCGCATTCGCTTTCCTCCTTTATTGCTATGTTCGCCTACGCTAAATATAGGCAGTAAATAAATTTAATGCCTGCTTCGGCTCACTACTTTATTGCTATGCTCCCAATATTTTTAATATTCTATCAAATCTATTCTGCCTATCTTCAAGTCCATTGTAACCGCCGTTAATAAGTTTGGTAACTCCTTTAACATCTCCCTTGCGTGCTAATAAACCCAAGCCTTTATCCCGCCAAAAAAGCAAAGCTATTTCTATAGCAGTATCAGGCTCTTTTGCTAAGTCTGGACTGTTTACTAAATCAATATTTAATTTATCCCCATAATATTTATAATTATTTTTTCCAGTAAGCTGTATTATTCCTCTGCCTCTGTATTTATATCCTTCATCTTTGGCATTGCCTAATCTTCCGCCGTAAACAAAGTCTCCTATAGCTTCAGCACCTTTAGAGCATAACTCTTTAGCTTTCTCAATAGTCCCCACTCTTTTTTTAAAAACTTCAAAAAGTCTTTCAGGTCTGTAATTAAAACTCTCTTCAAGTCTTTTATAATCATTGCTTTCATGAGTAGTTTGAGCTAGAAACATTGACACTTCGTTAATGTCAGTAATATCATATTTTTCAAAACATTTGTTTAAAGGCTCTAACCATTTTTCATTAATTCCTATTTTTATTATTTGTTCTCTATTAAGCATGTAAACCTCCTTTATTGCTATGTTCGCCTACGCTAAATATAGGCAGTAAATAAATTTACTGCCTACTTCGGCTCACTTATTTAATATTACTTTTATTAATTTTCTTTTGGGTATTCTTCTTTTATTGCTTGTCTTTTTATTTGTAAACTTTCAAGCTGTGATTTTTGTTCTTCTGTAAGCAAACCTTGACTTGCTAAACTATTTAATACACTGTCTACAAGTTCTGCTCTTGCTCCGTCTAAATTGATTTGATATTGTCCTTGTCTTTGACTAATTATATAATTATTATATTCTTCAGCTGTTATTAAATTATCATTAAATAATTCTTCATAACTTTTTGAAGTGATATATTTTCTACCGTATTCATTAGTTACTATCTTTTGTCTGTCATCTATTTTTTCAAGACATCTTTCAATCAAAACAATTAAATCATCTTCATTATTTTTATTTAATTCTCTAATAACATCATCATCAATTATTTCATTATCTTTTAATGTTATAATATTTTCTTTTACTTGTTGTTCAAGGCTTTTTACTGAACCGTCATCATTATAAGCCCTTATATCATTTTGACTTAAATCCTTACTATTATGCTCTTTTATAGCTTCATTAGATTCTAACTGAAAATCATTAATACTTTGACCTTCAACAAAATAACATTTATAAGTATTTTTATCATATACAGCAAATATCATTTTTATACTCCTGCCATTATTTGACTTACTGTTTTACCATTTATTGTAAGTAATTTATATACTCTTATTAATCTGTTTCTTACTCTAAACTCATTAGCTGTAGTGTAAGCATAAGAAAGGTTTATTCCTATATCGTATGCTTCGCGTGGTACTCCACCTGCTAGTATTACTGACCTCCTTCCTCCCTTATAAAATACACCTGTAGGGTATGATAGATAGCTTATCAACCCTACAATATTCCCCTGACCATCATCTCCATAATTAACATTTCCAGTAGCATTTCTACCAGCATCACCCTGTAACCCAGTACTTCTGCCGCTACTAGCTAAACTTCCTTCGGTTCTAAAATATACGCTTTCACTATTAAACATTATCTGCCAAGTAGTAGTAATACCGTACATTTTTTTATACCAGACACTAGGAGCTTCATTGGCATCAAAAACTCCGCTTGCATTTGCATACTGCGTATAATAGGCTGGTATCATATAAAGACTAGATAAAACATCAATTTTCTTTCCTAATTCCAAATCTTTATCATTCAGAACCTCCCCTAACTGCTGTACATTCCTAACATCTTGATAAATAGGATTAAGCGTAAAGTTTTTGTCTGGTGTGAGATTGAAAGTAATAGTATCGCCAACTTGTATATCTGTATCATCTTGATACATTAAGAGTAATAAATAAGGGAGAGCTCCTAATTCTGTTTGATTAGCTTTAGCAAAAGCAAATTTTAACGGCTTACCTGAACTCGAAGTTATACCATTTGTATTTTTTAATTCATGAACAGAACTAATATCAGGAGTATAAAAATAATTCTCTATAATAGGACTATAAAAACCAATAGTAAGACCTGCCTCTTCTTTTTGTGTGTATTCCCCTTTCAATATAACCGTATCATTATTCTGTACTAATGTAAAATGATAGAAGTCTATTATTTTTTGTGTTGTCATAAATCCGTTAGAACACGCAAATATATTAGTATCTTCATTCCTTAATACTCTATTTTTTATATTAAGAGTTAATAGACATATTGTGTTTGGAGCAATTTCTTCTAAAGCCTCACTTTTTATTATTAAAAAATTATATGAATTAATGCCATTAGTTATTTTAAATTTTGATTTTACTTGTAATGTCCTTGTTTCTATCAAATCATAATTAATACTTCCATCTTCATTAATAGGAGGATTATTTTGCAATTCCTCTATATTAGTTATTTCTTCCCACAATATTTCTCCATCTAAAGCCTCATAATAAGTTTCTTCGCTTTCAGATACTGTTTCAAAAAATTGATTGATTGTGCTATGGAGTTTATATAAATTAGTATTTTCTTGATGTAAAATAATTTGGTTATTTGCTATAAAAGGCGAAAGAGCTTTATACTCTATAAAATAATCATTATTAGTTTTTTTTATGCTAATAGCTATATTTTCAGCATTTACAAAATCTATAGTTTCTGGTATTTCTGTTTTGAACTTCGGAAAATCATAACCTGCTAACTGCTGTAATTTTGCGTTTGTATTATCAAAACTCACATCTATTGCTTCACTTGAACCGTTTCCTCCGCCTGTACTTATTAAAACACATTTACTTATATCCATATTCCAATTTGAAGCAGTAAAACTTTCATTAACTTTATATATTTTATCATCTTTGATAATTAAATCATTTATAATATAGAGACTGCCAAGTTCATATTCTTTATTTACTCCGCCCTCTACACTTATAGCATTGCCGTATAAATTAATATTATTGCCTGCGATTAAACTATCCTGCTTATTAGACTTTAATTTCTCTATTGCCTTTTGAACTGTATTTGTATTATTTCCAAAAGAAGAATTACTATCATCATAAAAAGTATTATCTGCTTTTATTAATGTTTCTATTTTTTGCTGAATACTGTCCCAAATAGGATTATCTATATCTTCAAGCACTTTATATAAAATATTATCTTTTATAACAATTTGATTTTTATATATTTTAGTTATTCCGTCAAACCAAATAATTATATCCTGTAAAGGCTTTAATAATCCGTTTAAATTAGTTAATACTCCGAGAGACTTCTGATATAAAAAATCTTTTTGTACTATAAAAAAATTATTATTATATTCTATTAATTCATTCGCTTTATAGCTATTATCAAGTTCTAATTTTTTGAAAGGTGTTAAAAGACTACAATTACTTTTTAAATAATAATCCGTACTGTCGCTTGTAAAATCTTTAAAAACCCTATAAAGATAGCCATTGTATTTTATTATGTCATTAATTTGATAATCTTCATTCTCATAATAATTTTTAATAGGATAATTAATATCAAGAGTGTTTAACCTTTTAGCTATCTCATCAAACATAAAAGAAGAAAATGTACTGCTGTAAGTTGTAATTGTAAAATCAAATTTTTTATTTAAATCACTTGGCGGAAAGAAAACTATACTCTTAAAATCAAGTTCATTTCTTATCAGATAAACTTCATTATCTTTAACTTGAACTGTCTGTAAATCTTCAAGACTTTCTAAAACTTGGGGATAAACTTTTATACCGTTTATCAAAAACTCCATTTCTTCAACTGCCCCATCAACAGCATAACCAATATCTGCACAAAAAAGCCTCTCTCCAGAAAATACTTTTACATGTACATTATCAGTATTGAGAGAAAATCCTCCTGAAACTGTTTTTAGTTCAAAAGTTTTATCGCTTATTTTATATTGAAAAGGAGCTTGTATATTATTTTCATTAAGATTCATTTATAATATTTCCTTAATTATTTGTTATTTATTTTTTAATAGATTTTTATTCAAGACTATAAATTTTATTAAAAATGATTTTTTGAATATATTATTAATTAATAAACATCAATCAAAAAGATAATAGAATTATAATAAAAAAGAATTGTGATAAATATAAATTATAGATTTGCAGTGAATATGATAATTTGAAAATTTAATTTTTTATAATATTATAAAAAATCACTCTTTATACCTTACCAAAAAATATAAATATGCTGTTATAGTATTTTCACTATTATTTTTTATTCCTAGTACTGGCTTATTTTCAAGTATAGGAAACCATTTTAAATTAGGAAGTCCAGCCTGATAATTAGTAAAACTTTTTTGAAACTCTCCGCCATAATAATAATGTGATGAACTGCTTCCAAACCAGCCTATGAAAGGAGCAGAATCATTTTTATTTTGATAAAGACCGTATGAAGAAAGAGAAAGTAAAGCATCAGTATTACCTATCACATAACCCGCTGCCTGCAAATACTCTAAATCATCTCTCCAAGTCAATTCCCAATATTGTGTACCTGAATCTGTTTTTGTTATAGTTTCTTTTATTATAAAAGCAGAATTATTTTTTATGCTGTCTATCATACTATTAATCTCCTCTATATATGAAGGAACTCCAACTGTCCTTTCAAACATGTCATTAAGAACGCCTGAAGTTATTGAAGTAGTTATAAAACGCCCTCTTACTATCTTTAGTTTTTTCCCTTTATAAACATTATTTAAAAAATAAGTACCTCTAAGAGCATCTTTATTAAACCAAAATATCTGCCCATCTTTAGGCATATATTTATTATTTCCTATCTCTCCTATTACATTTAATAAATCAGATATTTTTGTATTATCATCATATATCTCAAATGTACAGTCATTAAGAAAGGAAAGAGAATTAGTTAAAAGACCTGTTGATACTGCTACGTATCCTGCATTTTCAAAAGGCTCATCATTAGGTATTTCAAAATATAGATTTTCTGCTGTATAGAGAGAGTTTTCATCGGTAAAAGGATTGTATGTATTGGCAAGTCCGAAATAATTTAATATAGTTCCTTTAGTGCTTGATATCATAAATATTCACTCCTATTATTGAAACTTATTCATTTAAAATTATTACTGCAATATTAGATTAATAATCACTATAGCTTAAAAGTTTTTCAAGATTCTTTCTTTTCTCTTCCTGATTATATAAATAATTTGTGAGTTTTATATTCATCTTTGACAATTCCAAATCTATATTAAGAGCATTATTTTCAAATTTATAATCTATAGTACGTATATTCATATCTGTAATTCTTGAAGCTGAATCAAAAAAGCAAATAAATTTTTCATAAAGTATATTGCCCCTCTCTGAAGTTATTATTATATCTCTTTTATCATAGCCTCTAACATCAAATACTCCGAAACCATTTTGAAAATACTTTCTTTGAAAATGATTTTTATCTTCTATTTGAAATATGGCTGAAATATTTTTATTATCCTCCCCTTCAATTCCATTTGAGAAAAATATTACTATCTTTGTGATATTATAGCTTTGATTGCAAATCTCTTTATAGTATCTGTCTATATCTGTGAGTGTTACTGATTGCTGCTGTTTATAATTAGGATATTTTCTGTATTCTATACTCTCATCAATATCTATTATATCCGATGAATACACTTCATTTAATCTGCTTTCTGCTACTGTGAAATCATTAAAATCTATAATCTGATAAAAGTTATTAGTAGGTTTCAATATGCACTCTACACATTCGTTTATACTCAAATCATTATTTTTACTGTTTAGTCCTTTTATTTGTACAGTCTCTTTTTTTGTCTGACTGGTTAAAAATTTATAGGCAAACTCATAAGCTAAATCATAATTTTCTAACTTGTATTCTATTTCAAATATATCAGTCTTTATACCTATTTCTTTTTCTAAAGGTATAGCAGGATAAAGTTCATCAGCACCTACTATTTTTGGAAGAGTTCTGTATACTTCTTTCTCAACTCCTTCATCATCTATAATAACATCTTTCATCTTTATAATATAACGGCTTACCAAATCTGCAGAATCCTCTTCATAATCACTATCTGAAAAATCATTATTATGCCAATTTAATTTTCTGCTTGGTATATCCGAAAACTCTTTAAAATAAAAATAACCGTCAAAATCTACTCCCCAGCACCAAGTATCGGACATACTCTCTTCAACCTCATCAAGTATATCTGAAATATTTTTTCCGCTAAAAGACATTGTTATTTTTTTATCATTATTAAGAGTAATATTTTTTTCATCAAATATTATACCCATCTCTTCAATCTTTTCTTTTAATAATAAAACTATATCCAATGCCCCTTTAGTAGATTCTAATATCAAATCGCCCTGTATATACTGATAAAGAAGTTTTCCCCATATAGGTATAATACTCAAATTAAGTCCTGCATTATCTATACTCTCAATATATCCTGCAAATCTTTTTTTTCCGTTAAGATAATATTCCACTTTATCATTAATACTAAAATAATTTAAAGGCATACTGAAACTTACTTTGCTTGTATTGCCCCCTCTTTTATTAACTATAAACTCATAGCTTAAGTAACTATTATAAGCATTCTCTGCATATATATTATCATTAATCTTTATATAATTGCCGAACTCTTCAAAACCTACATAAGGACTAGGAGGAAGTTTATATATTTTATTTCTTAAAAAATGATAAGGCATTCTTCGCATTATATTAAAATACCTCTCTTATATCTTACTAACGCTTTAATGCATGTCTGATTGCTTTCTAAATAAAAAACATTATTTCCAACATTAAGCTCAGGCTGAATACCTTTATAGTCATATGAAACACCATTTATATTTAGTCTTTCCCCGTCAAAGTCTATATTATAAACTCCGTTTCTTAATTCTGCATAGCACTGTATTCCGAAATTATCCCTATTAGCAAATAAAAACTCTAAAACTCCTCCAACAACTATAAACTATAAACTCTAAATTAAAACATAAAGGCACTGGAACCAAACTTAATGATTTATAATTAATATCCTGCTTATTATCCTCTGTAACGGCAATCTCGTACTCCTCTTCTTTTTGTCTTAAAAATACTTTATCCAATGCCTCAAGTGTAATATCTACTACTCCCAAATTATTTATATACGTAATATTATATCCGCCTACAGATTTAATAATATATTCTGCCTCATAAATCTCATCTTCAAAAATAGTCCTTATAAAATATCTTTTAATATTACTTGATAGTATCATGCTCGTATATTTGGCATACTGATCTTCTATTTTTACCCATATGCCTAAATCATTTTTATATTCATAAATGGGTATACTTATATTAAAACTTCTGCCGCTTGAAATACTGCCTATTCCTGTTTTTATAGAATAAGCTCTGTTTCCGTCTGATGTTTTATAATCTGTTTTTATATCATCAGCTTTTATACTTTGTGCTTCGCTTATAATATCAAAAATATCTTCCGAATACTTATCTCTTACAATTAACTGAAAATTAAAAGACATAAATAAAACTCCTAAATATATTTATATCAATATATTATTAATAAAAAATATAAGTCATTATAAGTAATAATTTCTACGATTATAATTAAGTATAAAAAGTACACAATTTAAATTACGCTTTGGGCGGGTGCACTTTTTGAAGTGAAAGTTCAAGAGATTTAATCAAAGTTTATATAAAAAATAAAGCCTTAAAATCTAAAAGGGCGGGGATTAAAGTAAAGTTTTAAAATTTACTATCATTCCCACCCTTTAAATTTTTCAATACTATCTGTTATTTATAAATGATTTTTCTTTTTTTAACTTTAACTGTTACTCTGGCTTCCAACCCAAGCAGTTTTTAAATTTATGATATATTCAACGCACGTTCAATCGATTCTTATATAGTGCAAAATTAGAATTATAAAATTGAACTATATATAAAAATACTCTCTGCGTGCGTTTAGAAAAGCCTTAATTTAAATAACGCTTTGGGCGGGTGCAATTTTTGAAGTGAAAGCTAAAAAGATTTAATTAAACTAATATAAAAAATAAAGCTTTTAAATCTAAAAGGGCGGGATTAAATTAAAATTTTGAAAATTATTTTAACTCCCACCCTTTAAATTTAAAGGCATTATTTTCTATTTTAGAAACGCTTTTTATTTCTTTAGCTTTAATTGTTA
>NZ_ARQI01000096.1 GCF_000384655.1 Brachyspira innocens ATCC 29796
TAAATATTTTTCAGAATTATAAACTGGTATTATTACACTTACTTTAATCATATTTTCACCAGTTTATTAATTAAAATAATATTTAAAGTAAAATATGATGAGCCTATTATGATTAATAGGTATATGTGTAAAATATTGTTTAAGATTATTGCTTGCTTGCTTGCTTGCTTGCTTGCTTGCTTGCTTGCTTGCTTGCTTGCTTGCTTGCTTGCTTGCTTGCTTGCTTGCTTGCTTGCTTGCTTGCTTTTCAAGGATAAAAAGCCATTAACATTATTGCATAAGGTACTATACATATCAAAAATAATACTATACATTAATAAAAAATACAACTACATTATATATAATAAACATTTTTATCAAACTTTTATAAATTTAAAAATTTTAATACATTTTAACTGCAGTAATATATTGTATTTTTTTATAAATATGTTAAATATAATAAAAAAAATATATAAAAGGCTTCATCTATGGAAAAGAAAAAATTTGCTGTTGTTTTATGCTCAACTTCAAATCAAATATTTGCTGTAGGTAATGTATTAATAGGATTAAAACAACATTTTTCATTGCCTGAAAAAGATTATGATGTAATTCTTTATATTAGCGGAAATATAAATAAAAATGATGAAAATGCCTTAAAACAAATATATGAGAATGTTATCATAAATCATTATAAATCTCCAATAGAAAAAAGAATGAAAAATTCAAATTGTGCTTTAATGTGGAGTTTAATGACATTTGCAAGATATGAGGCTTTTGAATTATTAGATAATTATAAAAAAGTATTATACTTAGATACTGATGTTTTAATACAAAAAGATATAATAGATTTATTAAACATAAATAAAGATATCTCTGTATCTTATGAAAGTGCAAAGTTAAGAGGAAATATTGAAAATAAATTACTAACAGAAAATTTTCATGAAACTAAATATAACTTAGATAAAAAAGTTTTTAATGCAGGAGTATTCCTAATAAATGATTCTATAAAAAATGCAGGAGAAATAAAGTCATGGTGCTACAATATGTCAGCAAAATGGATTATGACAGATCAGCCAGTATTAAATCTAGCAGTTCAGGAATTTCATTTAGAAGCTAATGATTTTTCTGATAAATATAATAAGTTTTTTAATAATGAAAATATAGATATCACAGAAGCATGTATATTACATACTGCTTGGGATAAAAAATTTTGGAATGGTATTAACAATACCGAATGGAATGAAAATAGTAAAAAATGGGCTGAATTAGGCGGCACGGTTTATGACCCTAAATATGTTGAGAAAAAGATAAAAGAAATTGACAAAGTTGCTTGGTGGATTCCAATCAAAAAATTAAGAGATATTTACAGAGTAAGACAGGCTGAAAAATTTGGCTTCAGATGGCATTTATATTGATTATGGTATTATATTATTTCTTCTTAATATTCTTAGCAAAAATGGATTTAAAATTTTTCTTAATGTATTATTTAAACCTATAAAATACTTAACTTTATCTATACCACTTTTTACACTATTATAAAAATGTTTAAGAAATATGTTTGTTGCTTTTAATTCTTCTTTATTTAAATCTAAAGAATTAAATAATTCTTTTAACTTTTAAAAAAATATCATATTTATTACTACTATTACTATATACCTCAGTAAATGAATAATATAAAATTCCAATATAAACATTAAAAATATTTTTTAAGTATTTTTTAGAATATTTTCTATAATAATTAATTAAATCTTCTACCATTATCAAATCCCAATTGAAATAATCATAAATACCTATATTAACATCTCTATGATATTTAACATAATAATATAAAGCTCTATTGTTATATGATATTTTAGGTTCATATGCCATAGATTTTAAAACAAAATTGAAATCTTCTATTGGATATATTTTAAAAAATTCTATATTATTATTTTTCAAAAAATTATTTTTCCATAATTTACTACATACATTTACCATAATATTTGGTTTTATAATGAAGTGATTTCTGTATTGATATGGCAGATACATTAGGAATATTTAAGATAAAATAAAATATAAATAATGATGAAATTAATGAGCTTATAGAACAATATAAATACATACCTCAATAATTTATCAAAATAAAAAAATACATTTATCTTAGACTATATCCAAAGGCATTTTTCTAGTTGGTTTTGGAAACTCTTTATTTATAAGTGCTATATCTTCATCATCAAGTTTTATTTTTTGAGACTCTATATTTTCTATTATGTGCTTCTTATTAGAGCTTTTAGGAATTGCTATTTTATTATTAAAACTCATAATAAAAGCCAAAGCTATTTGAGAAGGCATAGCATTATGTTTTTTTGCTATGTCTAAAAGAGTTTTATTTTTTAATATATCTTTACCCAAACCTCCAGCCTGTGCCAAAGGACAATAAGCCATCAAAGCAATATTTCTATCATCCATATAAGGAGCTAAAGAATAATCTACACCCCTAGAACCTAAATGATATAATACCTGATTAACTGTGCATTTATCGCCGTCTTTTATAGTTTCAAGCTCTTTCATATCATCAATATCAAAATTAGAAACTCCCCAATCCTTTATAAGCCCTTCTTTTTTTGCTTCTTCCATACATTCTACAGTCTCACTTAATGGTACTCTTCCTCTCCAATGAAGCAGATACATATCAAGATAGTTTAATCCCATACGCTTTAATGAACATTTCAAACTTTTAAATAATTTATCTCTTCCTGCATTATGAGGATACACTTTAGAAACTATAAAAATCTCTTCTCTATTGATATTTGCCATTTTTAAAGCATTTCCTATTATAGATTCCGCTTTCCCTTCTCCGTACATCTCAGCTGTATCGATAAGCCTTACTCCATTTTCTAAAGCAAAAGCTATAGCTTCAGCCTCTTTTTGTGCCTCTTTGTCAATCTCTCCCATACACCAAGTGCCTATTCCAAATTTAGGCATTATATTTGAAGATTTTAAAGTATAATTCATAAATAATCCCTTGATTTTTATAAAATATTATTCTTTGCTTATATATAAAGTTCTTGAAGGGAATGCAAATCCTACACCTAGTTTATTAAACTCATCTATTATTTTATAATTTATATCTTCAACTACCCTCACAAATTCATTATAATCTGCTGTATTTACATAATATATTACTTCAAAATTAAGAGAAGAATCAGCAAACTCTATAAATCTAGCACTTACAAATTCAGTATTATTAGTTTCTATAACTGTCTTTAAAATATCAGGTATTACTTTTAATTTCTCTAAAGGAGTAGAATATTCAACACCTAACATCATATACTGTCTTCTCTTTTCTAATATTCTATAGTTTTGTATTCTAGATGCGAGCAAATTAGTATTTGATATTAAAAGCTGCTCTCCGCTGTTTCTTCTTATGCGTGTAGATTTTATTCCAATATATTCAACTACACCTTTATCAGCATCTATTTGTATATAATCGCCTTTCAAAAACGGCTTATCAAATACTATAACAAAATAATTGAATAAATCGGCTATTATACTTTGTGCTGCAAAAGCAACAGCCACACCGCCTATACCAAGTCCAGCTATAAAAGTATTAACATTAACGCCTAAATTTGAGAGTATTGTTAAAAATCCAACAACCCATATTAAGGCTTTTAATATGGTTATAATACCGTCAGATATTACAACACCTTTTTTATTAGAAAGATAATTATTGCTGAAATTACTTATTATATCGCATATAAACATTACCGCAAATATAATAAAAAATACTACAACTATTTTAGCCCAATAACCGCTTACCTCTTTTGGAAGTACTAAGCCCACTCTTCCGAAAGAAAGAGCGATAATAAATATAAGAGGTCTAAGTCTTTTCTTTATACTTTTTACTAAATTTACTATAAACTCATTTTGTAATTTCGTATTTAATTTTAATAATACTTTAAGAAATAATATTAAGATAATATTCATTGCTATTAAACTAACAGCAAATACTATTATAGATATTAAATACTTTAATAAACTATTATTCCAAATAACTGTCTCTTTTAAATAATCCATACATTCTCCTAAAAGCTAAATATTATAAAACAATTCTATTATAAAATAGTATTTTTTTAAAGATAAAAATTATAATTATTTAGGTATATATCAATAGTAAATTATCAAATAATTATGTTATTAGTGATAATATAATTAATAAACAACTCCTCCGCATAAAGTTACATCTTCATCATAACATACGCATGACTGTCCTTTAGCAACTATTCCAGTAGGTTCAAAAAATTTTATATTAATTACATTTTCTTCTATTGGTATTACCCTTGCCATACTTCCTTTATGGGCACTTCTTGTTTTTACCAAAGCCTCAAACTCTTTATCTCTAGGTTCTGCTATCCAATTAACATCATATATAGTAACTTCAGAAACAAAGGTATGATTTTTATTTCCAACATAAACAGTATTTGTTTTGCTGTCTAATGATACCACAAATAAAGGCTCTTTATATGCTATTCCAAGACCTTTTCTTTGTCCTACTGTATAATGCCATATTCCTTTATGATGTCCTAATATTTCATTAGTATCTATATTGACTATATCACCTTCTATATCTTCATCAAATAACCTGCTATACTCACCTGCAAAAAAATCCTGACTCTCACTTTTTTCTGCCACTTCCAAATTATACTCTCTTGCCATTTTTCTAGTATCTTCTTTTGTATTTTCATGCATAGGAAACATTATTTTTGATAATTGATTTTGAGTAAGTCTGTATAAAAAATATGACTGATCTTTTATTAGATTTTTTCCTCTTAATAATAAATATCTTTTAGTTTTTTCATCATATTTTATTCCAGCATAATGCCCAGTAGCGAATTTATCAAATTCTAGTCCCTGTTTTTCTATAGCCTCAAATAAAGCCATAAACTTAATCTGACTATTACACATAATACAAGGATTAGGAGTAAGTCCTTTTTTGTAAGACTCAGCAACATAATCTATAACTTTTTTTTGAAACATATCGCTCACATCAAAAGCATAATAATCTATACCTATAGCCTGAGCATATTTTCTGCACTCTTCAACCATCTTTGACTGCGAAGGACTGTAGCATGAACCGCTTAAAGGAGCTCTTTTATCTCCATTCCAAAGAAGCATAGTAACTCCGAATACTTCATTTCCTTTTTCTTTTAATATCTTTGCTGTGGTAGTAGAATCCACTCCTGCACTCATACCAACCGCTATTTTCTCCATACTATATTTCCTTTTATTATATTTCTCTTATATATTTCTATATTTCTCTATATTTTCTCAGCAGAGCTTTTATTTATCCAGCCCTTAAAATTACCCTCGGCATAATACCAATTATCATGCTCTTCAATCACCCTTAATTTCTCCCCTTCAGATATTTGAGATACTATATCCGATTTTGTACTGCTTCCGCTGTATAAATTGGCATTATCAATAGTTACAATATAATCAGAATTTGCATAACTGCTTAATATTATTAATGGTACAAAAAATACTATTGAAAGCAATATTAAAAATTTATTGATTTTCTTTTTTTTAATAAATAATACTATAAGCATTGTAAAAAATACTAAAAACAATATTAAGAGTAAATACATAGATACAATAATCACAGAATCATAATCACTGTTTCCATTAATTGAGGTTATCATTGATTTTACTTCTTTATCAAAAGGTGAAATATTAAGTGCTTTTTCATAATAAAGAACAGCATAACCATTACTTCCTATAGCAGCATAAGAAGAAGCCAAATTATAATATAAATCTTTTGAAATAATATTTGACGATGCTATATCCTTATACAAATAATTAGCCTCTAAATATTTACCTTCATTATAAAGTTCATTAGCACTCTCAAATAAATTATTCATTTTTTCCAAATCAGTCTTTGAAGTTATCTGACTATATAAAAAACATGACTGGAATATAAAAAACATTATAATTATTTTTTTCATATTTATTATATTACCTGTATTTATTTTTTTATCTTTAAATCTTTTATATATTTTACTAATTCTAATACTTTAGTATGATAATCTTCATTATCAGATGATTTTCCAGAATAAAGCTCATATCTGCATTTACTTATTATATCTTTTATTTCATCAATTTTTTCTGTTTCAATATAATCATTTAATTTATTATATATATTATTATCATAATCTATATTAAACTTATTTTTTATAGTATTAATTAAACTATTTTCTATAAGCCTACAGTATTCTTTTCTGTTGTTTTCATTGTAGTATTTAATAATATCATCTGTTTCAGAATGCTTATCTTTTTTAATATTAGCAAATAAAAGTTTTAACTTATAAAATTTATTATGATTATAAATTATCACAGATAAAGCTATTAATATTATTATATATAAATACAAAATTTTTATATTAAATATTTTAAATACTTTATCCTCTTTAACCAAAGTATTTTTTATAGGTATAACATTAAGCTCTTCTCCGTCATTATTAACAAATGAGCTAAAATTTTGTTTTGTACCTGATACCATAAGACTAATAGGCTTTGAATATATATTAGTATAAGTTTTATCATTAGGAGAGAAATAACAAAAATTAATATTTGATATTATAGAACTTCCCTCATCTTTAGCAACCAATACATATTCTTTAACTTTTCTTCCCATCATTTTTTTACCGTCAAACCAATTTGTTTCATATACTTTTGGCTGATATACAGAAAAATAGTTAGTTATGTTATCATTAATTTTAGGCATAGTGATTATAGAAGTATTACCCTCACCAGTTACCTCCATTGTTATTAATACCTCTTCTCCAACAGCAACATTAGTTTTATTTACTTTGGTATTAAAATTAAAATCACCTACAGCACCTGAAAAATTATCGAATCCCTTTCTATCAGGAAGCGGAAGCACTTTAATAACAAACTCGTCTTCTCCGTATTCTACCCTTTCATTAAAAACAAATCTGCCCTCTTTTTCAAACACAAAAGGAGTAGTTAATATTTTTTTATCTCCAGTTTTAACAGGATATAAAACTTCCGTTTTCAAGGGTATAGCACTTACTCTTTTGCCGTCTATTATCTCAGTAAAAGAGTTGTACTCAGAAGTTTCAGAATATGAAATAAAATCGTTCCTATCTGGTATTTTCGAAAATCCTAAAACATTTACAGGTACATGAACATATGCTTTCTGGGTTATATATATAGGCTCATACAAATAAACTTCTTTTTTATTTATATTATTATCAACATATATATCATCTCCATAATTCATAAAATCTTCAAATTGATTTCCATTAGGAGTATAATTATCATCTCTGTTTCTAACAGGAGAGTCAACTACTTCTATTTTTACAGGATTTGAAACATAAGTATTATTATTTACTCTTACTCTTATATTATCTATATTATAAACACCTTCTTTATTTGCCACATATGTATAAGTATATGTTTTTATAGTTTTAAATGATCCAGAAGAATACATCATATTAACGCTCTGAGATGTACCTCTTAATGTAAAACCATCTATATCTGGAACCGTAACTCTTCCAGAATTATTGTTAATAGTTACAGATAAACTGAATACTTCTCCGACACCTATTTTTTCATCGGAGAATTTCGCTGTAATACTAGTCTGCGGAAAAAGAGGCAGGCATATAATAAAAAATATCACAAATGTATATCTTAAAATAATATTACCAATCTTTGTCAATTCTTCCTCCGCCATAATACTGATCTCCGTTATCTTTATCTTTTCTAAGCTGTCTTAAAGATTCAAGCAGCCTGTCAATATCGGATTTACTTTCCTCATTATCATTATTGCTGTTGTTATTATTGTTCTCCTGATTATTATTCTGATTGTCTTGATTATTTTGATTATCCTGATTGTTTTGATTATCCTGATTATCCTGATTATTTTGATTATCCTGATTATTTTGATTATTATCCTGATTGTTTTGATTTCCCTGATTATTATTATTTTGATTATTTTCATCATTATCGCCAGAGCTTCCATTATTATCATCACTCTGACCGCTTTGATTTTGTTCATTATTCTGCTGACTGCTAGGACCTGTATTATTTTGATTTTGCTGTTCTTCCAATTTTTTATAAGCATATTCTAAAGCTCTTTTTGCATTATTATCATTGGGAGTATTAACAAGTGATTCTACTAATTCATCTATAGCTCCTTGATAATCTTGTCCTTCTATTTTTGTTATTCCAGAATTATAATAAATGGCACTCTTTATATCTTTACTTGTATTTTCTGTAGCACTTTTTTTAGCCATATCAAATAACTGTAATGCACTGTCCAATTCACCAATAGAAGACATAGTAGTACCCATATTATAAAATATTTCTGGAGAATTAGGTACTTTACTTAAAGCCTTTTCATATAAACTTACAGCACCCTCATAATCTCCTTTTCTCATAAGTCTGTTTGCTCTGTCTACATCAAACTTTGCTGTTAATTCATTTAATGAAAATGAATATGCATAGCTTACAGATATAATAAATATAAAAATTAATAGTGCATGTTTTCTCATTATACAAATCCTAATTAAAAAATATAATAAAAAATATTAACAAAAAATACTACTGATATAACTTTGCTTTTTTATCACTAATTTTTTCAGGTTTTATTCTTATCTGCGTTAATATATTAAGTATGCTTGATATCATTATAAAAATCACAGAAATACCCAAAAATATTTGAAATCTCTCTTTATAGCTTCTATTATTTCTAACAGCAGAAACACTATCCATATTTTTTTTCATGTCATCAAATATGCTTTCTAATGAAACATTTTCTGCTATATAGCTTTTTCCAAGTGTAGAATCTGCTATTAATTTTAATGTATTATCATCTCTTTTTGAAATAACAGATTTTTCTCTTACTCCTAAATCTGTGCTTATAGCAGCACCCTGAGAAGTTCCAACCCCTATAGTATATACACTTATATTCATATCTTTAAGCTCTTTTAATACCTCATCAAAATAACCGCCATGATCCTCTCCGTCAGTTATTAATACTATAGATTTTTTGCTTACAGCATCTACATTAAAAGTGTTTTTGGCAGTAACCAAAGCATCGGCTATTCTGGTACCCTGAAGAGTAACAGATTTCGTACTCAAATTATCAAGTATATAAGAAAAAGTTTCCATATCCTGAGTAAAAGGACAAGCTATAAAACTAGTTCCTGCAAAACCTACTAATGAAACAGCCAAATTGTCAGTATTTTTTACAAATTTTTCTATTTCTAATTTCGCCCTTTCAAGTCTTGAAGGCCATACATCATCAGCATCCATTGACCTAGATAAATCTAATGCTATTGTTATCATGTAATTATCGGTTTTTATTTTCTGCTCTATTATACCCCATTTAGGCTGCATTAATGCAAATATTAGTACAGCAGCCGCTAGCATCATAAATATTATAGAAAATATTCTCAAATTTGATATTCTTTTATAAGCTTTATCATTTTGAAAATTTAAATTTCTTGTAAATAAAGATAATACCTTATGTACTCTCATTCTTGACATAACAAATAATATTATAAGTACTGGTATTAATACATATAAAACTATAAATTTAAAATCACCAAAAAACATTATATTTCCATTTTTTAAATTTGTAATATTATACCTATATTTAGTATAATATCAATAGTATCATTTTGATATAAATAACCATTAATATGTATTTAATGTAATACTAATCATAATTTTATATAGAATTATTAATTCTAAATACTTGTTGCTATAGCAATGGATTTTTTTGTTAGAATATTCTACTATTACTTTATAAATTAATAGTAAAAGGAAGGTCAAGGAAGCTCAATGAAAAGAAGAATTATAAAGATAGACGAAGATAAATGTACAGGCTGCGGTATATGTATTCCAGATTGTCCTGAAGGAGCTTTGCAAGTAATAGACGGTAAAGCAAGACTTATAATCGATTTATTTTGTGATGGATTGGGAGCCTGCATAAAAGCATGTCCTGAAAATGCTATGGAAATAGAAGAAAGAGAAGCTGAAGAGTATAATGAAAGTAAAGTTATGGTAAATATAGTTAAAGGCGGGGTCAATGTTATAAAAGCACATTTAAAACATCTAAAAGACCATGGGGAAAATAAGCTATTTGATGAAGCTATAAAATATTTAAAAGATAATAATTTGGAGGTGCCTAATATGGAAGAAAATAAAGCCTGCGGATGTCCTGGAAGTATGCAGAGGGATTTAAGAAATCAGTTTAGAGGTGAAAATAATAGCAGTAATGTTCAAATGCATTCTGAATTAAGAAATTGGCCTATACAGTTAAAATTAATAAATCCTAATGCTAATTATTTTGATAATGCTGATTTATTAGTAGCGGCTGATTGTGTGCCTTTTTCATATCCTAATTTCCATTCAAGATTTTTAAAAGACAAAACTTTGATAATGTTCTGCCCTAAACTTGATTCAGATATTGACGGATATATAAGCAAACTAGCTAATATATTTACTGAGAAAAATATTAATTCTATAACCATAGTTAGAATGGAAGTTCCTTGCTGCGGCGATGTGGAAACAGTTGTAAGAAAGGCTCTTGAAATCGCTCAAAAAAATATAATCATAAAAGAATATACTATTTCTATAGATGGAAGTATCATTTAATTATTTTTTTCTGTTTTTTAACTATTTTTTATATTTGGGGGGATAATTCCCCTCAATAATAAATATAATTCTATTTTATTCATTATATAAATCATACAGCAATAATAAATTCTTTCTTGAAAAAATATCACTTTATTATAAAATAATAGTAAAATTATAATAACAGAGGTTTATGAAATATGAAAATAAAGTTAATAAATACATATGTGATAATTGCTATATCATTATTTTTTATATCCTGTGCCACAACATCAAACAGTTCATCAAGCGGCGTATATGTAGGAGAAGATACTGGAGAAATAGGAATAGTTAATAACTGGAAAAATCCAGATTTCAAAGGCGGAAAAACAACAAAGATAACTGCTGAAGGATTTGCTTCTGCTGACGGAAGAGGAGAAGCTGATGCCATAGAAAGATCAATAGAAAGTGCTAAAAGAAATGCTGTAGAACAGGCAGTGGGCTCCATAGTACAAGGAAGCACATTAGTAGAAAATAATAAACTTATAAGCTCAAAAATATATGATAATACCACTGGATATATATCAGAGTATAAAGTTATTAATATTGCCAAATCTGGAAGTGTATGGTATTCAAAAATAGAGGCTACTGTTGGTGTAGATATGCTTCAGGACAATTTGCAGGCTATGGGCATACTTATGGACAGAAAAAATATGCCTTTGATAGTTACGCTTGTAGTAGATGAAACTGGAAATTTAAGCGAATCTTTTAATACAGAGCTTGAAAAAAATATGAGCGAAAAAGGATTTAAATTTGTAAGTGCCTCATCTCTAAAAAATGCTATGAGAAAAGAGAATATCAGCTATGAAGATACTTCAAGCTCTTCAGACTCCATAAAAAAAATAGCTAATGCCACAGGTGCCCAAATAGTAATATTGGGAAAAGCTGGTGCCTCTTTCTTTACTTCTATAAAAGGTACTGCTATGAAAAGCTACAGAAGCGATGTTGCAATTACTGCTATTAATATATCCGATTACAGTACAATAGCACGTGCTACCCATCAGGCTGGAGGTGTCGGAGGAAGCGATAAAGATGCTCATTCTATTGCATTAGTTAAATCTGCTGACTATATATCCGATGATTTTGTTAATCAAATAGTACAAAAATGGCAGAGCGAAGTTCAAAATGGAACAGAGTATACTATATACGTTAATGGTCTTGATTTTAATGATTCCATAGGTTTTGAAGAGGCATTAAAGAAAAATATAGGAAACTTAAAAAGTGTTTATAACAGAGGAGTATCTGGTTCTTCATCTAAATATGTAGTTACTTATATAGGAAGCAGCAGAGATTTGGCTGTTGATATCAATTCAAAGGCTGGAAATATGGGATATCAGATTATAATAAGCAGCTTTGATGATAAAACTATTACTTTAAAAGCAAATAAAAGGTAGAATAATTATTTTATGAAAGAAAAATTAGTAGTTCACACTTGCTGCGGAGTTTGTATGTCATATCCGCGTACTATACTTGAAGATTATGACAGTATATTTTATTTTTATAATCCTAATATCTACCCTATAGAAGAATATAAAAGAAGAAGAGATGAGTTTGTCAATTATGCTGATAGTTTGGGGATAAAAACTTATGTTGAAGAAGAATATAATGATGTTTCAAATTGGTATGATGATATAAAAGGATTTGAAAATGAACCTGAAAAAGGAGCAAGATGTAGTATTTGTTTCAAACATAGAATAAAAAGAGCTTTTGAATATGCTAAAAATATCAATGCTAAATATGTTACTACTGTAATGACAGTAAGCCCGCATAAAAACAGTAAAGTTATAGAGATGATAGGCAATTCTTTAGCAGATGAATACAAAGAAATAAAATATCTTCATTTTGACTTTAAGAAAAAAGATGGATTCAAAAAAACAAATATAATAGCGAATAATGCAGGTCTTTACAGACAAAATTACTGCGGATGTGAGTTCAGCATACGCAGTTAAAATATTATACTTAAATACATAATTTTTATAAATCTATTATTTAATATTAATTTCGTATATAGTAAGATATAAATAATAGCTTTAAATCATAATTATAATAATTGGTATTTATTAAGATAATATAGTTTCACATGTTTTGCGTCAGTTCCATACAAATATCTAATTTGAAAAATTAATTTTGACAAAGCATAATTGTTTAGCTATACAATAAAAAAACACTATACTTATTATTTTTTTATATTCTTAATTATATCAATGATACCATTAATACCAATAATATTAATCATTTTTATAATTCTATTTAAATCATTTTTATCAATTTGTTTTATCGAATCTAGGTACTTTTTTTCTTTTATAAGATTATTTATATCAATTATTTTAGATACATCTTTCAATTTAAATAATTTTATAATTTCTATTAATTTATCTTTTCCAATTATATTAACTATATTTATTATTGTATTAATATTACCATTTTTTAACATATATCATTAGTCCAATTTATTTATTCTATATCAATATATTATATCAATAAATATTTTATTATCAATATAATTTAATAAATATTTACACTATTTTTATTTTAGTATTAATATTTTTTATAATAATTCTTTTAATTATTTTACTAATATATAGTTTACAATAATATCTTCAATACAAAAAAATACGGCTTCTCTAAATATATTTTGACAATTTTAATTTTATAGTTATTATTATATATAAATAATAACATATACAAAAGGAAAATATAATGAATAAAAAAGCAAAGGCTATTTTACTATTATCGGGCGGATTAGACAGTATGCTTGTAGGTGCTATATTAAAAAGAGAAAATATTGATGTTCTTGCTTTGAGATTTGTTACTGGACTAGAATATTCTGTTATAAAAGAAGAGCTTTTAAATATATATAATGATGACCCTGCTAAAAAGGCTGCAGATTTTCTCAATATACCAATAAGATTTGTTTCATTAAAAGATGTTTATTTGGATATGTTTTTAAATCCTAAATATGGTTACGGAAGTGCTATTAATCCTTGTTTGGACTGCCATATATTAATGCTAAAAACAGCCAAAAAAATTATGGAAGAAGAAGGATTTGATTTTATAGCAACGGGAGAAGTAAGCGGACAAAGACCTATGAGTCAGAAATCTCAAGACCTTATAAACGCAATAAGAGAAAGCGGACTTGAAGGAAAGTTATTAAGACCATTATCTGCAAAACTTCTGCCTATAACAAAAGCCGAAGAGGAAGGACTTATAAACAGAGAAAATCTATACGATATATATGGAAGATCCAGACATATGCAGATGAAGTTAGCAAAAGAGTTTGGTATAACTGATTATCCTGAACCAGCAGGAGCAGGCTGTTCTATAGTAGATAAGGGATATGCTAGAAGATACAATGATTTAATTTCAAATAATGGAAAGGAAATATTAAATATAGAACTTATGCAGTATCTTGCTATAGGAAGGCATATAAGAATAAATAAAAATCTTAAACTTATACTAGGAAGAAATGAAAAAGAAAATGATGCATTAGAAAAAAGAAAAAGAGAAAACTGCATTGTATTAAAACCCAATTATAATAAAGGACCTTTTGGATATTTGGAAGTTTATGATAATATTGAAAATGTAGATTATGATGATGTATTAAAATCAGCTATGATAATGGGCTATTTCTCAAAAGAGGATAAAGATACTCTTTCTATAAATACCGCATACTATAAAAATGGCAATGAATATAAAAATGAAAACATTGATATAAATAAAGAAGAATCAAAAAATACTATGTTTCAGCAAATAGTATAAAATAGTAATGCCCTTATAATATTTACTTATAAGGGCACCACTATAACTTTTAGGATATTTTTATTTAACTTACTTTCTTATCGGAATAAATATAACTATCTTTATAAGCTGGTATCTTTTTTATTTCAGCCAAAGCCTTTTGAGCTTCTTCGCGTGTATCATATCTTCCAACTTTTAATTTATACATAACCTTACCATCAGACATAGTTTCTTCTTTAATAAAAGCCTTAGGAAATTTAGATTTCAAAGTATCTCTTGCTGAGTAAGTATTATCTTTATCATAACCAACTGCAACTTGTATAAAATATATAGAATCAGCAGATGATGATCTTGTATAAGGCACTCTAGTAGTAGTAGAAGCAGAGCTTGATGTTGTTTTAACAGGAGCTATGCTTGCAATCTGCTGAGGAGGCGTATATGTAGTATTAGGTGCCAAACCTGCTGTTTCTTTTTCTTTAATATCTTCGTTAATAGCATCTAATTCTGAAGCTAAATTCTGAGTATACTCATTATATCTGTCAGCAGAAGTATTGCCCTCTCTTATAATGCTTGAATTATCATATTCGCTTAAAGCAGCAGTATCATTATTAGGAACATCAGCAGTGCTTATTTCTGTAGACATACTCTCAGACTGCTCAGCTCCTCTCATTAATGCTTCAATAGAATCACTTGAACTATTACTTACTTGTACAGGTTTAGATCCGCCCAAATGAAAACCTAATACAAAAATAAATAATATCAAAGCTGCAGCACTAATAGAAAATACCAATAATCTTATAGGTGTAAAATTGACTATATAAAGAGTTTTTCTTCTGCTAAATTGATTAGTATTATTAGTAGAAGAGCCTTTTTCTTCTGTGTTTTGATTTAACTCCATAATGCCTTCCTAATTTTTTTGAGATTATAATTAAATTATTATAATCTTTCATGTTGTTTATTAGAATATCGGCATTGAACTTATTATTTTTAACATCTCTTTGCATTTTTAGACGTTTTCTTGCTTCATGTTCAGAAATATTTCTGCTTTTTTTCATTCGCTTTATGATATCAGAAGTTTTGGAATTAACATATATAAGACTTGTACACATAAAGCGTATTTTGCTTCTCATAATAAGTGCTGCTTCTATAACAACATCTTTATTAGAAGAATCTATCAATTCCTTTACTCTATTTTCTATATAAGGATAATTAATTTCTTCTAATCTTTTTAATTTTTTTAAATTATTAAATACAATAGCACCTAATTTTTTTCTGTCTATATTACCGCTGCCATCTAATATATCTGATGAAAACTCACCTACTATATTATCTTTATTATTTATTAATGCCTCATGACCTATTAAATCAGCATCAATATATAAAGCATTCATCTCTTTGGCAAGCATTTTAGAAAAAGAACTCTTACCCGAGCATATAAGCCCGTATACACCTATAATATTTTTATTATTATCCATTTTACTGCATATTAGTACTTTGAACAGATGTGTTTGTTATATAAGGCATAACTATTTGATTTAAGTTAATTTTATTTAAAAGTCTTCCATCTATAAGTTTAGCCAAAGATACATTTTCATCTGCTGTTATAATTTTTATCATACCTATAGAACTGTTGTATCCTCTAGCTGCTAAATCAGTTCTAGGTTCTGTTGTATTATATACAAGCATATTCATATTATTGCTTATACCCTGCATTTTTCCTGCATTTATATATATATTATCATTATGAATCTTTATTATTTTAGAGTAGAAAGGTATAGAATTATTAATAACTCTTCCAGCCATAACAGCCGCACCCATCATTTTTTCTCTGCCTCTAGTAGTGATAGTAAAATTAGTAATAGACTTTTCACTTTTTACATCAACTAAATCAAGCATAATAGTGAAAGTATCATCATTTTGAAAAGCAGAACCTCTCAAAAAATAATCAACATTTCTTGCATTTAATTCTCTGTATAAGTCTCTAGTTTCATAATAATTGGTATACATATCAATAACATTAAATCTTCCAAACTGAGGAAGTACATAAGATAAAGTTTGATATAATGAAGTATTCAAAAACATAGGGCTGTCTTTCTGAGCAGTAATAGTATCAGCTATAGAAACAGTAAAACCTGACTTTTCTATATTGTACTGCTCTATACCCCAAGATTTTGATACTATATTTTTGTCTAATCTTCTTTTATAACTATCGTATTTATATATTATTGATTTCTCTTCTGGATTTACATTTTTAGCTATTTCCAATTCTTCCAAAGACTTCTCTTCCAAGCCCATTCTTCTGTATACATCAGAAAGCATTAATCTAGCATAAGTATTAGCTGGATTTAATCTTAACATATGTTTTAAATAAGCCTGAGCTCTCACATTATCTGCAAGTCTTGTATAATAAGAAGCCAAATTACCATAATATAATGCGGCCCTGTCTCTTTCATAATCTGGAGTAGGATTGGTATGAAGAAGCACTCTCTCATAAGCAAGTCTTCCAAGCTCATCTTCTGGTTTAGCTTTAAGATAATTTATATATGCACCTTTAGCCCTTATATAATTATCTGCTCCTTCATAAACACTGCCTATATAATAATATTTATAATTATTTCTAAAACTCGTATCAGGCATATATTCTAATATGGCAATAGCTTCATCATATCTATTTAAAGAAATTAATATATTAGCTTTTAATATTTTAGCGTCATTATAATTTGTATAATAAAATAATGCATTATTAATTTCATCTAAAGCGGCATTATATTGTTTATTTAAATAACGGTAATTAGCCAAATGATAATATGATTCTGCCATTCTAGGATTATTAGTCATATTTTCATTAAATAGATTTAAAGCCGTTTCATTGCTTCCTATAGCAAGATATAAATAGGCTAAAGCTGTTGTGGCTTCTGGTCTTACTCTATCTATAACCCTAGCCCTTTCATACATACTCATAGCAGTTTTATAATATCCTGCTCTTTCACTTAATAAACCTTCTGCATAATTTGCAAGATAATTTTTACTGTCTAAATTTTTTATTGTATTAACTGTAGTTCTAGCTTCTGAGTTTCTATTATTTATAAGTTCTATGGTAAGTTTTCTTTCAAAGAGTCTATAATTTTTTGAATGATAACGTTCTGCATCTGCTATTAAAGTTTCTGCCATAGAAAAATTATTAAGTTTTATATAATTATCTATCAAAAGCAAATAAGAATCCAAATCGCTAGGCTTAACATTAAGAGCTTCTAATATATTTATAGAATCTTCATAATTTCTTTCATTGTATAGTTTTAAAGCATTTTCTACAGTATTCTGAGAAAAAGCTGAAAAACTAAATATACAAAAAATAAAAAGATTTATTAATAATCTTTTTTTTATATTATTTTTCTTCATAATAATATTTTTATTCATATCAAAAATAACACCTTATCTCATAGTATTTCTAGCCTGTATTTGGCGTCTTAAGAAAGCAGGTTTTTCCAAATCTGTATCTGTTACTGCTGTCTCTCCAAATATAGCCATTTTTGAACCCAATTTATTATGTTTATCCATATACTCATCTGATACTATGTCAAATGGTCTTTTATAATCAGAATGAGGATTATTGTGTTTCTCCTCGTCCTCAAAACGCATTTCTTCTGCTATTTTTTCGGCTGCCATGCTTTGAATAGCAGATTTTTTAGTTTCATATCTTTGAGTATTATCAGCAGTTGTTCTATTAAACTCCTCTTTTACAACTTCTTCTCTAATATTGTTTTCTTCCTCTTCCATATTATTAAATCTATTTGATTTAGTTATAAGAGGCTTTCTAAGAGTTTTTATCTTATTTTCAAAACTATAATGTTCTGGTTTTTCTTCCTCTACTATTATTTGTTCTTTTATTATTTCTTCCTTTATAGTATCAGCTTTAATTTCTTCTTTCTTAATCTCTTCTTTTATTTCAAGAGTAGTATTATTAGAAGTGTTTAATTCAACTTCTTTTTCTGCCTCTGGTTCTTTAACTATTGTATTAATACTATCTATTTCACTGATATTTTCTGCTCTATTATCTGATAATATTTTACTTTCAGCTACGATTTTTTCATCAACATCTATTTTTTTAGTATTTTCTTTGTTTTCTTCCTGTGATGATTTATTTACTGTATTATCAGCATTTACTATATTATCGGAAGTTTCATTTTCTTCTATTTTATTTTCTTTAATTTCTTTAACTTCTTTTTTAATTTCTGTATCAATTTCTTTTTTATTAGTAACTTCAATATTAGAAGACTTAGAAGATAATGAATTATTATCTTTCATAGAAGAATTATTAACAGAAGAGCTGCCAGATGAATTTAATTTAGATGATGTATTTTTTAATATATTAAATCTGTCATTAGCATTTTCATCATTATCTTTTTCATCAGCATCTTTTTGTGTATTAGCATCAAAACCAGTAGCTACTATAGTAACAATAATTTCATCTTTAAGTTCTTCTTTAGGACAAACACCTATTTTTATATTAGCATTTTCATTAGCATAATTATTAATGATTTTGCTTGCTTCTCTGTATTCTTTCATAGCAAAATCTTTAGGACATACTATATTTGCGAGTATACCTCTTGCATTTTTTATGCTTGAAACATCTAAAAGAGGATTTTCAAATGCATTAGTGATAGCTTTTTGAAGTCTGTCATCACCTTTTCCAACACCTATGCCTAAATGTGCCCTTCCATTAGAAAGAGATATCATAGTTTTTACATCGGCAAAGTCTACATTGATAAATCCAGTCTGAGTAATTATATCAGATATTCCCTGAACTCCCTGACGAAGTATATCATCTACAACTGATAAAGCCTGTTCATAGCTGTAATTGTCCATATCAACCATATCATATAGGTTTTCATTAGGTATTATTATAAGAGAATCCACTACAGTAAGCATTTTATCTATACCAGACTCAGCACGATTCATTTTTAATTTGCCTTCATAATCAAAAGGTTTAGTAACTACACCTATAGTTAAAGCTCCAGCCTTTTTAGCTGCCTCGGCAACAACTGGGCTTGCTCCTGTTCCAGTACCTCCACCGAAACTACTTGCTATAAATACTAAATTAGCACCATTTACTAGTTCTTCTATTTTAGCAATATCTTCTCTTGCAGCTTCAGCACCTTTTTCTGGGTCAGTACCAGCACCTAATCCCTGAGTTATTCTATCACCCAAAACTACTCTAGTAGGAGCATTAGAACGGGAAAGTGCCTGAGCATCTGTATTCATAGCAATAAATTCAACATTTTCTAATCCCTCTTCTATCATTCTGTTTACAGCATTACAGCCGCCGTTTCCGACTCCTATTACTTTTATTACTGTATCCAAAGAAGGACTATTATTAAATGTCATTTTTTCTCTCCCTTTATTGTTATCTGCCAACTCTATACGATAGTTAGGATTCATTGCCTACTCCTAAAAAGTTATAATATATATTTATCAAATTTAGAAAATTGATACTATACTCATATTTTATTTAATAAACATAATTATATTAACATAATTGTCAAATTCTGCAAGTAGCAAAAATAAAAAAATATCTTATTATGTTAATCGGAATATTCTGCTCTTCTATAACAAAAAATTATTATGTTAATTAAAATTTTTAAAATATTTGAGTTATTATAGATTTTAATATATACTAATAGAGAATTAATACTATTTATTTAATACTATCTACAATAAAAGAGAAATTTATGAATATACATTTACATACTTTCGGATGCCGACTAAATCAATATGAAAGCGAAAAGATTTCATATGAATTAAAAAATATGGGGGCAAATATCACCGAATTAGATAATGCCGATGCAATAGCTATAAATACATGCACTGTTACTAATGACAGTGATAAAAAACTCATTGCCTATTTAGAAAAACTTGGAGACATATCTCAAAAAAAAGTATTTTT
Source organism: Brachyspira innocens ATCC 29796 (assembly GCF_000384655.1). Classification (GTDB taxonomy): domain Bacteria; phylum Spirochaetota; class Brachyspiria; order Brachyspirales; family Brachyspiraceae; genus Brachyspira; species Brachyspira innocens. The sequence goes on from NZ_ARQI01000096.1 coordinate 20,342, forward strand.
AATAGGCTGCTATGTTTCAAAAAAAGATAAAGATTCTTCTATTATAAAGGATAATATTATACTCATACCAAATGAGAAAAAAGAAGAGGCTTCCGAAATAATATTTAATACTATGCATAATAACTCTGAAAATAAAATAAATAATCCTATATTCTTTCCTCAGGAGCAAAGCAGAGCATATTTAAAAATACAGGACGGATGCGAAGTATTCTGCACATACTGCATAGTTTCAAGGGTAAGAGGTACTCATAGAAGCGTAGAACCTCAAAAAATATTTGATGCTGTAAAAATGGCCAATGATTACGGATATAAAGAAATAGTACTCACTGGTCTTAATTTGGGTTCATACAATTACAATAATGAAATTAGCTTCTATAATATACTCACTCAAATATTAGAACATTCCTCAAAATACGGCATAAGAATAAGGCTTTCATCTGTAGAACCGCTTTATTTTGATGACAGCCTTATAAGCCTATTTAAAAATGATGATGTACTTTGTCCTCATGCACATATACCCCTTCAGTCTGGGAGCAATAAAATACTTAAACTCATGAACAGAAGATACACAAGAGAAGATTATCTCTCAATTACAGAAAAACTATATAAAACTAATTCAAATATGGCAATAAGCAGCGATGTAATGGTTGGTTTTCCTTATGAAGAAAATACAGATTTTAATGATACCTATGATTTATGCGAAAAGTCAAAATTTATAAAGATTCACATATTTAGATATTCAAATAGAGAAAATACTCCTTCTTCAAAAATGGACTCTCAAGTCGGATACAGAACAAAATTAAAAAGAGCTAAAATATTAAATACTCTAAACGGCAAATTAAAAGATTTATATTACAAAAATTCCGAAGGAAGAAATCTAAAAATAATAATAGAAAAAACTTTATCAGACAATAATTATATAGGAACGAGTGCCGAATACTTAAAATGCAAACTTAAAAGTGAATCCTCACTAAACAAAAAAGAACTTACAAGTGCAAAGGCATTAAAATATGAAGGCGGTATTATGATTTGCAACTGAATATAATATAGGAATAATAATCATGAATAAAATAGAAGGTAAACCTAAAACATTAAAAGAATTATTGCAAAATACAAAATATACTATCCATTATTATCAAAGAGAATATATGTGGCAAGAAAAACATATAGGTGAATTAATTGAAGATATTACATCAGAATTTTTAGAATATTATAAAGATGTACATACGCGTCAAGATGTAGCAAATTATGGCGGGTATTTTATGGGTTCAATTGTTTTAGCAGGAAGAGAAAACGCTATAATTGATGGTCAGCAGCGTTTATCATCTTTAACATTATTATTAATTTATCTTAATAATAAGTTAAAAGAAATAAATGAAACTCATGATAGTATTCCTTTTATGATATTTTCTCAGTCCTTTGGAGTAAAATCATTTAACATAAATATAGATGAAAGAAAAGAATGTATGGAGGCAATTTTTAACAATAATGAATTTGATACAATCAATTCTAATGAATCAGTAAAAAATTTATATAAAGGTTATCAATATATAAGTGATATATTTCCAGATGATATTACAGAAAAAAATCTACTACATTTTTGTGATTGGCTTATAGAAAAACTTTTTTTCATTGAAATTGTTGCTTCTACTGAGCAAGATGCTCACAAAATATTTATAAGTATGAATGACAGAGGTTTAAGTTTAACTTCTACAGAAATGCTTAAAGGATACATACTTGCTGAAATAAAAGATGATAAAGAAAGAGAAGAACTTAATTTAAAATGGAAAGAAAAAATACTCAGTCTAAAAGAAAATGATAATAAAGAAGATGAAACATTTATAAAAGTATGGTTAAGAGCTCAATATGCTGATACTATTCGTCAGGGTAAATCAGGTGCTGAAAATAAAGATTTTGAAATTATAGGGGGCGAATTTCATAAATGGGTTCGTGATGAAAAAGATAAATTAGGATTAAAAATATCTAAAGATTATAAAGATTTTATTGAAAAATTTTTATATTTTGCTTATATATATAAAACAATAAAAAATTATGAATGTACATATAATAAAAAATACAAATATATATTTTATAACGCTAAACTTGATTTTACTTTTCAAATGCAATTATTACTTGCTTCTATATGTTATAAAGATGATATGCAAACCGTATCTCAAAAAATAATATTAGTTTCTAGATTTATAGAATTTTATATTTTATCAAGAACACTTAATTACAGCAGAGTTACCTATAATACAATAAAGTATAACATATTTAATATAACAAAGAATATAAGAAACTCTAATTCTAATATAAACGTATTAAAAAATACTTTAAAAATAGAATACAAAGCTTTAAAGTTAAATATTTCTGAAACATTAAATAATTTATATTTAAATAATTTTAATAAAAAATATTTAAAACATTTCTTAGCACATATAATTTCATTTATAGAAGAAAAAATTTCACAGCCTGAAAATTATGTTAATTATATGAATAATGAAACTAAAAATCCTTATGAAATAGAACATGTTATATCTAATCATTATGAATGGTTTCAAAATGAATATTCAAGTAAAGAAGAATTTGAACATTATAGAAATAAAATTGGAGCATTGTTATTATTACCTAAAAGCATTAATGCAAGCCTAAATGATAGCATATATCAAGAAAAGGTAATAAAATATTCACAAGAAAATATATACGCTTCATCTCTAAACGAAATAAGTTATAAAAATAACCCAAAATTTAAACAATTTCAAAATGAATATAATATTCATTTTGAGCATTATTCAAAATTTGGAAAAATAGAAATAGAAAAACGCACAAAATTATTAATAGAATTATTTAACATAATATGGAATAAAAATATGTTTTCATAAAATTGTTTCAGAAAAAATCAGGAGTAATATTAAATAATTAAAAAACTGAATAATGAAAGAAAACAAAACATTCTTAATTTATTAGCAATACTTCAAAAAGAATATTTAATTATTAAAATAATATACCATTAGGAATAAATATGAAATACAAGCCTACTTCCAAAAAAGAATTAAAAGATTTAATAAAAGATGAAAGTATTTATTTAGGTGATATTGATACCAGCTTAATAACTGATATGGCAAACTTATTCGATTTTTTTAATAGAGATAATTATGACGGTATAGAGAATTGGGACACTTCTAATGTAGAAAATATGGCTGGTATGTTTTCTGCTAATAGGAATTTTAATAAAGATATTAGTAAATGGAATGTTTCTAAAGTAAAAAATACGGCTTATATGTTTTTCTTGGCTGACAAATTTAATCAGCCTTTGAATGATTGGGACGTAAGCAATGTGATAAATATGAATAGTATGTTCATGAATGCTAAAAGTTTCAATCAGCCTCTTGATAATTGGAATGTAGGTAAAGTTCAAAGTATGAACGATATGTTTCATTGTGCTGAGAATTTTAATCAAAATATAAATGATTGGAATGTAAGTAATGTAGAAAGTATGAATCACATGTTTTCATCTGCTCATAAATTTAATCAGCCTTTATTTAAATGGGATACTTCTAAAGTAAAAGAGATGTCTGGTATGTTTTCATTGGCTTATGCATTTAATCAGTCTCTTAATAATTGGAATGTAAGTAATGTTACAAATATGAGATGTATGTTTATGTTTGCAAGAGATTTTAATCGACCTATTAATAATTGGAATACAAAAAAATTAAAAGATGCAGGAAGTATGTTTTCAAATACATCTTCATTTAATCAAAATTTAGATGATTGGAATATTGATAATCTTTCGGATATGAGTAATTTTAATAAAGATTCTAAATTAGAATTAACATTTAAATTCAAGATTTATCTATATGCATTGACTTTGGATAAAGAAGAAAAAAATAATTTAAATGATTTTATAAAAAACAATGTAAAAAAGATATATGAAATTATAGAAAATCATAAAAATAAAAAAGTTATTCTTCTTAAAAGATATTTAATAAATAATTTTTATAATGAATTAAAAGAGTTAATACCAAATTATATTGAAAGTTTTAATAGTATAGAAGAAGTTTATAATTATATAGATAAAAACTATAATAAAAAAGATGATAAAAAAGTACAATTTATAGATGATATAAAAATTGAAAATATAGATAAAAAAATAATAAAATATATTTACTTATCATATTTAGAATTAAAAAGAGAAGCCTACAGAATAAAACAAATAGATTATATTATAAATTTAATTGATGAAAAATCTTTTATAAATGCAGTAAAAACAATATATGAAAACACCAACAAAGAAACATCAGCTATTATGTATGGAATATATGGAGGCGATGAAGCATTAAGAGAGATTTATAAAAAAGAAAAAGATTCAAAATTATGCTTGATTATATTTTCTTTAAATAAAAATAGTAAATATGCTATTAATATGCTTTATAATGTGTTTAAAAAAAGTAAAAAGTATGAAATAAGAATAATGACAGAAAGGATAATTAAGGATATAGCAGAAGAAAATAATTTGAGTGTTTATGAATTTGGATTAAAAGCTATACCAAATTTCGGATTTGATAGAAACGGAGAGAAAATAATAAATAACAATCAATATAAAATAATTTTGAAAAATGATTATACTATAGATTATTTTGATATTAAAGAAAATAAAATATTAAAGCAAATACCTAAAGATTTTGATGATAGTATAAAAGAAGAAATTAAATACATAAAAAAAGAAATTCCAAATATTATAAAAAATCAGAGTAGAAATTTGATAAAAATTCTATTAACAGGGAAAAAGTACAATTTCAATTTTTTTAAAGAAATATTTATTGATAATCCAATAATGAATAAATTTGCTGTTAATTTAGTTTGGAATTTATTTGATGAAAATAATAATTTTATAACAACATTCAGATATTCAGGCGATGGTAGTTATACAAACTACGATGATAATACAGTAAATATAAATGATAATTATTTTGTAAGTTTATCAAGCCCTATAGAAATGGAAGAGAGTATTATATCAAAATGGAAAAAACAGCTTGAAGACTATGAATTATCACAGCCGATAATGCAGTTTACAAATATACAAATAAATAATTTAGAAGAAGCGTTAAATAAATTACAAAATATAGAAATAAGCTACGGCATGGTAAAAGCATTTTCTAAAAAGTATGATATGAATACAGAACATAAAAGTTATTACGAAATTAACGGATATTCTTATAAAGATTCATACAATAATCAAGATTTTTATATAAAAACAAAAATTATCAATACTGAAACCAATTATAATGATAAAATAAAAATTAATATAGAGTTTAATAATGCAAGTAACAGATTTATATATACTTGGCTTATACTTTTAATATGGGATTTAAGATTAACAGAAATGTTCTAATAATCAATATTATTATTTTTTAAAAACTCTATTGCAGGCTCTATATTTTCATGTGATAATTCTTTCATATCATCTATAATTGAATTTATTTCATATTCATCATTATTTTTTAAAGCTGTTTGATATGATTTATTAAAATATTCTAATGCTTCTTTATTTAAATTATTATAATTTTCTATATTGTTTTTTTCTTTTTCTATTAATGCAAGTCTTGATTTAATTTCTCCTATATTACTATAAGGCAAAGCAAGCTCAGAATTTATTTCTAATGCTTTATAAAAATTTTCTAATGCCTTATCATATTCTTTTACTCTCACATAATAGCTTCCCAAATTATTAAAAGCATAATCATGTTTATGATTTAATTTCACAGTCATTTCATAATCTCTAAAAGCCTCATCATAATTTTTCAATGCCTCATTTGCAATACCTCTATTATAATATACTTCATCAACATTGGGATTTAACTCTATAGACCTGTCAAAATCTTTTATAGCTTCTTCATATAAAGATAAATCAAGTTCAGCATTTCCTTTGAAAAAATATATTTCATAATTATTAGGTTCTAATTCTATAGCTTTATTATAATCATTAAGAGCGTCTTTTATTAATACTGCATTATGTTTGGCAATAGCCCTTTTATAATAACATTCATTTCCAAGCTCTATAGCATTAGTATAATTTTCTATAGCATCATCATATCTTTTTGATATTTCATTTAAAGCTGCTTTCAAAGTATATAAATAAGCTCTATCAGAATCTGATTCTATGTGAAATAGGGCTTCATCAAAATCTTTTATTGCCTCATCATATAAATTTAAATTAATTTTTGACATAGCTCTTTCATAATAAGCATCTATATGTATATTATCTAATTCCAAAGTTTTATTATAATCTTCAATAGCTTCTTCATAATGTTCTAAACCAGACTTAGAAGTTCCTCTGTAAAAGTAAGCATCAGCATAATCAGGATTAGCTTTTATAAATATATCAAAATTATTAACAGATTCTTCGTATCTCTCTAATTCCAAATAACAAATACCCAAATTATAATAAACAAATATATTATCATAATTAATTATAGCATTAAAATCTTTTATTGCCTCTTCAAATAAATTAACGCTCTGTTTGCATAAAGCTCTATTATAAACAGCTTCTTTATCATCAGGATTTAATTCTATAACTTTATCATAATCTTTTATTGCCTTATCATATTCTTCTATTTTTGAGTATGTTAAAGCCCTATTATAATAAGCCTCATCATCATCAGGATTTAATTCTATAACTTTATTATAATCTTCTATTGCATTATCATATTCTTCTATTTCACAGTATGATGAAGCTCTATTATAATAAGCGTCTATCTCATTTTTATTTATTTCTATAGCCTTTGTATAATCTCTTATAGACTTATCAAACATATTTAATTTAGAATAACTTAATGCCCTATCATAATAAATATATCCTTCATTGGGTAAATAGTAGGCGGCAATATCAAAATCCTTTACAGCTTCTTCAAATAAATTTAAGTGAAACTTTGAAAGTCCTCTGTAATAATAGTAAATATAATTTATTTCATCGAAACTGTTAAGCAATGTATCAAAATCTTCAATAGCCTTTTTATGTTTATTTATCTTAACATAGCATAAAGCCCTTATATAATATGCATTCTGCAAATTAGGATTAACTTCTAAAGCCTTAGTAAAATCAGAAACGGCATTTTCATAAAATTTCAAATGATACTCATCTACTCCCCTACTGTAATAAACATCAAAAAAAGAAGAATCCAATTCTAGAGTCTTATTAAAATATTCTATAGCCTCATTATAATTTTTAAGATTATGCTTGGAAGCTCCTATATTATAATAAGTATTAGCCAAAAGAGCATGCATATTATCAGTATCATCTTCATTATAAATAATATATTCATTATCAGAATAAAAAACTAAATCTTTATTATAAATATCAATTATCTTTTCTAAGTTATAAATAGCCTCTTCATATCTTTTTTCTTTAAAAGCATTTTTTCCTAATTCAAATAATTGCTGTATTTCTTTTTTTATCATTCATTTATCCTGAATATCAATTTATAATTTGTATATTAGAATATTTTTATAATTTTTCAAGCAGTAATAATTAAAATATCTTGATATATGTATCCTTTCTGTTATACTAAATTTTAATAATTAACATAATAATCGGAGAACATTATGAGCGTAGAAAATTTAAACAATAATGATTTAAATAATGAAGAAATAAACACTTCTGGTTTTGATGCTATAACTGAAGCTTTTGAGAAAATATATAAAGAACAAAAAGAGCCTTTGCACTACAGCCCCATAATAATCTATGAACTTGGAGGAAAAGACCCTCTTGACGGAGTAAGCGTTTACAGAGGAGATGGATACTATCATTTTGTTACTTATGGATTTAGCGAGCTTTATGAAAAAGAATCAGAAGATAAAGAATACAGCGGATTTGGGTTTGAACTTACTTTTAAATTAAAAATGAATGAAAAACAAGCGAATAACACCAAAGATGAAGATGCTTCAGATGATGAAATAAAATCAGCAGTAGGATTTTTACAGCAATTAGCGGGATATGTATTTGAAAGCGGCTCAATATTTAATCCATACGAATATATATGGACTAAGCAGAAAGAAGGAATAGACTCAAAACAAAAATCTAAAATAACTGGATTTATAACAATACCAGATGAAGCAGGAGAAATAAACACACCTAATGGAAAAGTTATTTTTGTTGAGCTTGTTGGAGCAACTGACAGCGAACTTAATGCCATATATGACAAAAAAATTACAGTAAAAGAATTAGCACAAAAAATAGGCACAGATATAACAGATTACAGCAGGACTTCTTTATTGTAAACATTGTAGTATATATGGAACAATTTTATTTTATCAACTGATGCACTTTATATAGAATTATCAACTTTTTTGCCGCGTCTTCGCCAAAGTTTTTATCCTTCGTATACGTTTTACGAAAAACGCAATTGATAGAACTTTATATTTTAAATATATGTATTAAATGTATGGTAATACCTAAAATTTAGGCTAAAAATGCAGTCTTTTGCGAAGCGTATCCGAGTTTATCGAGGATATAAGGTTCTTTGTGCCACACCAAAGTATGACAGCGTCACAAAAGAACTAGGATATTTCACAGTACACAGCGTGGAGTGCAAAGCCACAGATATTAAAAAATGAAATATGATTTTATTTTTGACAAACTATAGTTGTTTAGGTATATGCTAAAAAGATGTTTATGATGAAAAATAATATACAATATATTAATTTTTTATATCATAATTTTTCTATTTTTCTATACTAATCCATGTTAATTTGCTTATAATATTTAAATACAAATTTTTATTTTTCATATTTCTATCTAAAGAATATTTTTCTTGTTTCATTACTAATCTACTTTTTTCTTCCAGCATTATTTGATTACAATATAGATATGCTTGTCTTTTGTCTATTCATTCATCATTAATCTACTTTTTACAAAATTGTTATATTTATAGGTTTCTCTTTTACTATTTCATACATAGATAACTCCAAATATTTGCTTGTAAATATTTTAAGCCAATAATTTAAATCTTTAGATAAAGCATTTTTATTGATTTTTTTAACTCTATTATATATATTTGTAAATGAGGCAAATCCAATATTAGGTACTATTGTCTATTTTAAATTTTAATTAAAATGGAGTAGTATTTCAACAGAATAAAAAGTCTTAATATTGGCATTAATCATTATTGAATTAATAAAGTCCAATAATATTGCCTCATACCTTTATCAGATAGAAAATATCTCACAAAGTAATCGTTTAAAACATTAATATTTTTATTATTTGATTTCAATTCCAGTTACTATAATGAAATATTTATACCTTGTAAAACAATATTGACAAAATATACCAAGATACTGTATAATCAAAAAACTAATATTAAAAAGAGATTTATGATGAAATTATTATGCATTATTATATTTATTATTAGTTCGTATATTTCTTATGCTCAAGTGAGTGATGATTTTAAAAAATTAGCAGCGACAAATAAAGAATCAGCATTATACAAATCAGTAGTATCAGAAAATATTGATGAATTTAAATATGTAATTGAAAACAATAAAGAATACATAACCTACTCTATAACGAATAGTAGCTATGAGTGGTATGACTATATACCTAATTTAAGCACTAATAATTTCTCTAATTTCGTAAAAGTTTTATTAGATAATGGAATGGATATTAACGAGAAAAATAATGCTGGAAAAAGCCTTATACTTGATGTAAGTAAGTCCTACGATTCACATCGTAAACCTAAATTCGGCACAAGTGAAATTATAGGAGTTCCAGATAGTAAATATAAAATTGAAACACTTATGAATCTTGGAGCAAATATTAATATACAAGATAATGATGGCAATGGTATACTTCACTATATACTTTCTAGAGATCATATAGGAACAGAAGAATATAATATTATTGAAATGCTTATAAAAAATGGAATAGATATCAATTTACAAAATAATGATGGAGATACTGCACTTCATAAAATTTCATATAAAAAAAATAATGGGCATAGAGATATTGATATTGAAAAAAAAGTTATATCTCTTTTGATAGAAAATAATGCAGACAAAAACATAAAAAATAATAATGGACAAAAAGCGTATCCCAGTGTATTTATATATAAAATAAAATTAATTTTTAGTAAAATATTTAATGATATATTATACCCTATTTTTATGCTTCTACTTATAATTATAGTTGCTATACCATCTTTTATATTCTATGCAATATCAGGATTTATTGAAAATTTATCTGGATTTTTTAGATAATTGATTTCATGCAGCTTAAAATTACATATGTTTAAATTTTTTAAGTTTGTCAACTGATGTACTTTATATAAAATTATCAACTTTTTTGCCGCACACGCTCTACGGACTTCTTCAAAGTTTTTATCCTTTCGGATACGCTACGCGAAAAACGCAATTGCTAGAACTTTATATTAAAAACATGCCTATTAAATATAGAATAATGCAGTTCTTTCACCACAGGCGTACAGCGTATGGTTCTTTTATACCACGCCACGGGCGGATAGACGTCATAAAATAACTGTGGGGCAGGTAAAAGCCATGCAAATATTTTAAATTTAAAAAATTATTTTGACAAAATCTAGTTTTTTATATATATTCTAATATTTAATTTAAAAAAGTATATAATAATATTATGAACAAATATGCATCTCCAATATATCAATACAAAGGAAGAGTTAATTTAATAATCTCTTTAATATCAGCTTTAATAAATTTAACAGCATTACTCAATATAAATAATTTTAATTTAATAACATTTAATGCCGTATATTTATTTAGTTTATTTTCAGTATTTATGTTTATCAATTCCCGTACAGTTTATACTAATATTTTTAAAAATTACAAGAAAGAAATAAAAAATAAAACTCTATTTTCTTATATTGGTTTTGTTATATCATTAATTTTATATATATTAATTACAAAAATTATTTTGAATAAAGCAGTAGTATTTAATTATAAATATGCTTTTCTTCCTATTATGAATTTTATTTCTATAATATTAGCTAATATAGTATATTTTATATTAGAAAAACTTTTTATAAATGAAGATAAACGTTTCTTTAACATTAAATCTATTTCAAATATATTATTGATATCATTTGTGTATGCATTAATTTTTATAGCATTATATTTATTTTATGAATATAAATACATTATTATTTTATTAAGCATATCAAACTCTTTATTATCATCAGCTATACTTTCAGTTTTTAATATAATGTCATCTAAGTTTATGAATCCTTGGAGCAGATTTATATTTGTAAATGCTAGCTATATAATATCTTTGATTTTATCTTTAATAATATCTTCTATTATAATAGCGATTTTTTTTACATTCACAATAAAAATTTTTATTATTATTTCTATAATAATATTACTCTCATTTATAATTTCTCTTTTATTAGCCCATTATATAAAAGCATATTCATATTTATAAAGAAATACTTTACAACATTATTAGAGTGAGAGTACGACAAATAACTAAAAAATATATTTTTGAAAAATTATGGTTGTTTATATATAACTCAAAATATAAATTTTTTATATTATAATTTTTCTATTTTTTCTATACTAAGCCCTGTTAATTCGCTTATAAGATTTAAATCCATATTTTTATTTTTCATATTTCTAGCTAGAGAATATTTTTCTTGTTCTATACCTTGTTCTATACCTTGTTCTATACCTTGTTCTATACCTTGTTCTATACCTTTTTTCATTCCTTCTTCTATACCCTTTATACGCTCTTCATTAAGCATTAGAACATTAAAGTAATCTCTTTCATAATTACTGTAGCCATTATATAAATCATTACTTTTTACAAATTTATTATATTCTTCATATACTTCTTTCATTATAGGATTTTTCTTTACTAATATTTCCATAGTATCCTCCAATTTATCTTTTGAATTTAAAAACTCAAACCAATC
>NZ_ARQI01000097.1 GCF_000384655.1 Brachyspira innocens ATCC 29796
TTACTTTTGAACAAGCTGTTGAGAATAAAGCTAAAGCTGTTAAAACTAAAGCTATTTGTAAAATTTTTTTCATTTGTTTTACTCCTATTATTTTTTATTAATAAAAAGTTATATCTCGAGCTATAACCAATTATTTGAGAAATTAATTTTTTTGAATGCAATGCCAAAAGATGTATTGCTTTATATAATATAGAAAAAATATAAAAATATTTATTTATGAATAATAAAGAAATAACAAATAAATTATTGTTAGTTACTGTAGACTGTAGACTGTAGACTGTAGACTGTAGACTGTAGACTGTAGACTGTAGACTGTAGACTTGCCTTTAATATAAGAAATTGCTTTTAATATCATAGTAAATGAATTATACATTATACAATTAAAATGTCAATTAAATTTATATATAAATCATTAAAATATTGCATATTATTATTAACTATAATATTTTATTCTATATAAGCATTTCTAAAATCATATACAGAAAAAATATCGTATTTTACACCATGAAGTTTTTTACTTTGCATAACAGTAGCCTTATCATAGTATATTGGTATTATAGCCATATCCTCTTCTATAAGTATGCGTTCTGCATCATAAGCTGCTTTTATTCTTATATCTTCGTTAGCATTAGTCATAGCGATATCAACTAAATAATCATAAACTTCATTAGTATATCCGCCGTCATTACCAAGTCCTTCAAGCTGAAAAAGTCTTAAATATCCAGCTGCCTGATTATAAGCTACACTGGTACCAGCCTTAATCATTTGAAAACTTCCGTCTTTTATTGACTGCAAATATGATGTAGGCTCTTCATATCTTAATTTTAAATCTATACCTAAATTATTTTTATACATGTTTTGAATAGCTTCTGCTACAAATAAAGATGAAGGATTAGTAGTTGTGATTAATTCTATAATAGGGAATTTTTTTATATCACTGTATCCTGCATCTGAAAGAAGTTTTTTAGCATCTTCTATATTTTTCTGATAATCGCTTTCTTTTAGAGAAATATATTCTGGAGCATGCTCTCTGAAATCATTAGTACCTATTTTTACATTTATAGGCACAAATCCGTCAGCAGCAACTCTCCCTCCTCCTAAAACATTATTGACTATATAGTTTCTGTCTATTCCAAGTGCTAATGCCTTTCTAACCAAAGGATTAGTAAATGGTTTTCTTTTCAAGTTTACCATATAGTATGCAATAGATGTTATATCTGCTTCTCTTCCTATACCCTGCTCTATTAAAGAAGCCCTCTCATTTTCTGGAGCCTCTGGATAAAATAATATACTGTCTCCGTAAATTGCCGCAACTGCAGTATTTACATCTTCCAAAAACTCAAAAGTAATTTTTTGAGCCTTTACATTATCTTTATCCCAATAATAAGGATTTTTCTCCATAACTATTTTTATAGCCTCGTCATATTCCGTTATGATATAAGGACCATTTCCAATATAATGATCTTTGCTCAAAGCCCAATCCTCTCCGTAAGTTTCTATGATATCACTTCTCACAGGTGAAGCAATATCACTAGCCATAGCCTCTTCAAAATAAGGAAGCGGTATATCAAGTTCTATCTTCAAAGTATAATCATCTAATGCATATACTCCAAGCTCTTCTAAACTCTTTTCTCCTTTCATTATACTTTCTGCATTCTTTATTATATCAAACCCTAAAGAAAATGGAGAAGCTACTTTAGGGTCTATTAATCTTCTTAATGTATAAACAAAATCATTTGCTGTAACTTCTTTACCGTCTGACCATTTTGCATTATCTCTTAAATGAAATATATAAACAGTATTATTGCTCATAGCCTCCCAGCTTTCAGCAAGTGCAGGAATTATAGTACCGTCTTCATCTCTTTGAGTTAATGTTTCAAAAGCATGTGTTATATAAACTGCTGTATTTATGCCTTTGGCAAATGCTGGGTCTAAACTGCTTGGCATTCCTCCTACAGAAACTACTATACCTTCATTAGATGATTTATTACCAGAACATGACAATAAAAATATATTTGCAATAAAAATTATTATAAAAATATTCTTCTTCATAAATATTTATTCTCTTTTTTTATTAATATATATTTAATGATAAGTCAATATATAATTATGTCAACTATATTATGTTAATAAATAATATTATAATATATAATTAAAAACTTTACTTTAATCCCCGCCCTTTATAGTTTATAAATCAATTAAGAAAATTAAAGCATATTTATTTTTTGTATCTATTTAGAAAAAGAACACCCACCCAAGTTTTGTTTAACTCATAAGAACATCATTAACGCACGGTTAGCGGCACTATATTTACATAAAAAATTATGTTATTTTAATGCGTGCATAGTTTTTCAATCTATTTAACGTGCGTTGTGTAAGTGAAAAATATAAATAAAACCAATGTTTTTTGAATGCATTCTTATTAAAACTTCTATTCAATAATGCCCAAAATATATTTTGAATCTGCATAATCACAAAGCCAAACTTTATTTTCTGATAAATAAAACTTAATACCGTCTTCATACATTTGTTTAGCATTAATCTTTATTACAGCAGGCTTTCCATGACGCTCACCCACTTTTTTGGCAATATCTTCTGTTAATGATAAATGCACATGAAGTCTTTTCATTTTTTTAATACCATATTTTTTTATGCTATCTATATTATCAATGGAAGTACCATGAAATAAAATATCTGGAGGTTCTTTCTCTTCAAACTCTAAATCTACATCTATACTATGTCCTTGATTCGCCCTTATTAAAGTATGATTTTCATTAAAACTAAATCTCTTTTTATCATTATAAAGCACCACTCTCTCAAGTATATTTTTATCAATATTTTTTCCTTTTGATTTTATTTTCTCTATTAGTTCATAAACATTAGCCCATCCGTCTTTTGATAATTTAAGCCCTATATACTCTGGTCTGTGCCTCAATACCATACTTACAAACTTACTAATTTTTACTTCTTCTTTAGTTAATTTATCATTATTCAATTTATTATCTATCATTTTTATTTCCTAACATTTAATAAATAAAAGATAATATCAATCTAAAATTATGTCAACCATATTAATTATGCCTTGTAAAAAAATTATTTTGTTTTAATATATACCCCAAATATTTTTAAGGATTGAGTTATGGCTGTTATAGGTTTATCTGGAAATCTCTTATATGAAAATACTTCTATACCCAAAGCATTTGTTAATCGTTCATATGTTGATTCTGTTATAAGGTCAAAAGGAATACCTTTTTTGATGCCTATTACAGAAGATGAAGAAATAATAAAAAAAATGCCTGAAAATGTCGACGGTATTATCATGACTGGAGGTGTTGATGTTCACCCTTTTAGATTTAATGAAGAGCCTATAGAAAAAATCGGTACTATATCTGATGAAAGAGATGATTTTGATTTTAAATTGATGAAATATGCTGCTGAAATGAATAAACCAATACTTGGAATATGCCGAGGAATACAGGTTATAAATGTATATTTCGGAGGCACTTTAATACAGGATATACCCACTCAAAGAAATACAAATATACTTCACAGCCAAACTGCCGAATATCATGTAGCCACACATAAAATACAAATAGTGAAAGACAGTATTATTTATGATATGCTTGGTGAGAGTTCAGAAGTTAATAGCTTTCATCATCAGGCTATAGACAAATTAGCTAAAGACTTCAAAGTAACAGCAACTGCAAAGGACGGAATAGTCGAAGCTATAGAATACAAGAAAAAAGATTCTTTTATTTTAGGAGTACAATGGCACCCAGAATTAATGAGTGCTAAAAGTGTAAAAATGCAGAATCTTTTTGATATGTTTGTAGAAGTTTGCAGGTCAAGAAAATAATAGTAAAAAAATAATTTTTATATTAGACTTGTTTCAAAACTAATTTTATTTATAATTGTTGGGACTAGCCCATCGCTCTGCGAGCATTCATAAGCGAAAGGTTATATTTCAGGCTAAATTTAATAATTTATTCTACATGTAAAACATGGTTATTACTATTTAGTATTATTTTTAGATTTTCACTTTCGCGAAGCGTGCCTTTGGCAGCAGCTTTGACGAAGTCCGCCTGCGACCGAAGGAAGTACTGTTAAGTATGGTGTACGGCTGGCTTCGCCAAAAGTTGAGTAAAAAAATTGACAAACTTAAAAATTTTTAGTATTAAAAAATTTTTAACTAAATTAATTAATAAGATTTTTTACTTCGTCCCAGCTTAATTTATTTATGTCGCCCATAGAGTCCCCTACAACAGTATCAATTAGTACTCGCTTTTTATTTTGAAGTTCAAGTATCTTCTCTTCTATAGTGCCTCTTGTGATGAGCTTATAATTAGTTACAACGCGTTTTTGTCCTATTCTGTACGCTCTGTCAGTAGCTTGATCTTCTACAGCTGGATTCCACCATAAATCATAATGCATAACAGTATCCGCCTGAGTTAAAGTAAGTCCAGTACCTGCTGCTTTTAAGCTTAGTAAAAATACAGGTGCTTCTCCTGCATTAAATCTATGAACTAAATCCATTCTGTCTTTTGTAGCACCGTCCAAATAAAAATAATCTATACCTAATTTTTTGAAAGCACTACGCATAAGATTAAGCATTCTGGTAAATGAACTAAATACCAATACACTATGCCCGCCTGAAATAGCCTCTCTTATCATCTCTATAAACATGTTAAACTTACCGCTTGTATGACTCTCACCTCTCAAATCATCATGCATAAGTCTAGGGTGGCAGCAAACCTGTCTTAATCTTGTTAATGCTGAAAATATTTCTATATGCGACTGAGCAAAACCTTTACGTTTAACCGTTTCAAATATTTCTATTCTAGCAGCCTCAAGTATAGACATATAAAGTTCTTTTTGGTCTTTGGTTAAATCGCAGTAGCTTACAACAGTATGTTTAGGAGGCAAATCTGTAAGTACATCAGTTTTTAATCTTCTTAATATAAAAGGAGCTATTCTTGTCTTTAAATTATCCAAAGCCTCACTTGAACTGTCTAACCCTGCAAGTATAGGAGCCTCATAATCTTCAACAAAATCTTTATGCTTACCCAAAAATCCCGGCATAAGAAAATCAAACATAGACCACATCTCGCTTATACTGTTTTCTATAGGCGTACCGCTTAGAGCAAGTCTTTTTAATGATTTTAAACTTTTAACCATTTTGGCATTCTGAGTATTGGCATTTTTTATATGCTGTGCCTCATCTAGTATAAGATAGTTAAACTCATTCTCACTCAATGCTTTTACATCGCGTCTTAATGTAGAATATGATATTACAGCAACATCATAATTACTTACCGCTTTTATTTTTTTCATTCTTGTTTTTAAATTGCCTGATAATACTATTACTTCAAGAGAAGGAGCAAATTTTTTAATCTCACATTCCCAGTTTGCAACGCATGAAGTAGGAGCAACAACCAAAGAAGTAAGTTTATTTCCATTTTCTTTTTCCTTTAGTATTGCAGCTATAGTTTGAAAACTCTTACCAAGCCCCATATCATCAGCAAGTATTCCATTTAATGACATATCAGCCAACTTTCTAAGCCATTTATACCCTACTAATTGATAACTTCTAAAATCTCCTACTATAGTTTTTGGAGGCGTTTCATCATAATCTACCCTTTTTATATTTGCTATTGTGTCTATTGCATTATCGTCCAAGTCAAGCTCTATTCCGCTGTGTTTTTCAAGCATATCAGCAAAATAAGGAGCACTAAACATAGGAAGCAAGTATCTGTTATCCTCTTTTTGTTCTATAGGATTTTCTTTAAACATCTTGGCAATATAATCTATTACTTCCAAATCTATAGGTACAAACGAACCGTTTTGAAGTCTTATATATTCTTTATTTTCTACTTTTACAGCCCTTACAATATCCGATAAATCATGAAGCTCTTTAACACCTTCAAAAGAAAAATTAATCTCAAAAAAGTTAATATCTTTAGTTAAAGAAACTCTCATTTTAAGAGGCTTCACATTCAATTTTAATGATTTAAAAGATTCACTATAATAGCAAGTCCAACCTCTATCCTGAAGTGCTGGAAGTATTTTGTAGCATAAATAAAATATCTTCTCATCATCTGATGTGGCAAAAGTATAATCTCCTACTTTCTCCAAATATTTTGATAATGTCCTACAGAAATATTCTTCTTTTTCAGTATCTCTATAAATCTCTGTAACTTCATTATCAAACATATTGCTGCTTGTAAACTTACCAGAATAAGGGTCAACAGTAAAAGAACCATATTTAAATTTAATAGTTGAAAATACATTAGTGCCGTCATAATCCAAAAATACCAATGCCTGAGCTGGAAAAGCTAATATATCATTTTCTCTAATATCTTCTGGAAGCTCTATATTATCAAAGTCTTTTTTTAAATTTGGAAGTACTCTTGAACAGAAATCTTTTATATAATCTTTTTTTACTATTATGCTGTCTTTAAAAATATTCTTTTTTATTTTAGGGTATGATGGATTAGTTTCATAAAAAATATCTTTATAAAGTATAAAACCGCAGTTCTCTCCGAATGTATATACTCTATTTAAATCAACATCTTTAATGCTCAAATTAAGCACTAAATCTTTTTCTTCATTGTAATAGCTTTCTAACTGTAAGTTTAAAATTTCATCGCTGAATGTTATAACTCTGCTTTCAAGCCTTATATTTGGCACATCTTTTAATAATAGCAAGCATTGATATGCATTGTAGTCCTTAAACCATAATTTGCCGTTTTCCTGTATTTGTTTAGCCTCAGCATACAAATTATTTAGAAATCTTATTAATTTAGCCTCTGATTTACTAAAATCTTCAAGCTCTATAGTTTTTTCAATATCTTCTATGTTCTGCTTATCTCCAATAACGCATGAAAATAAAAAACTCTCAAGCTCCCCTACTCTGTACTCTTTTTTATTTTCTAAATCTATTAATTTTAAAGAAAGTCCTAATGTTCTTTCGTTATTGTTATCTCCCCTCACAGATAAAAGTACAGAAAGGCTGTAATATTCTCTGTAAAGATTATCTCTGTAATTATCCATTAAAGGAGATCTTGTATAATAAAGCCAATTCTTACGCGAAGGATCTATTATTTGAGAGTTTTCCTCTTTTTTATTTCTATCTATTCTTTTATTATCGCTTTCTGTGATAACAACACTGTTTGCTATAGTTTTGATAGAAGCCTTTGCAAGCTCATCATTTTCTTTTGCATTTGCATTGAGATTTAAAAAAGGATTATCATTTTCCTTAATTTTCTTTTTAGACTTACCCCTAGTGTTCATTCCCATAACCTTACTATATTTTTACACATCATTTTTAATGGCTTTTATGATAATAGAATTATTAATAAAAGTCAATATTTTTAATGTATAAAAAAACATGATTTTTGTAAATATGTAAAAAGCAATAGTTTAAAATATATTATGATAACTAAATTATGTTAATTAAAGAAAAAATAGTATTTTTATACATTATTTTTTGATGCCATAAATGATAAATACTCTTTTGCATCATTGTACCCCTGCTCTATTCTTCTTGAAGCACCTTCAGGAGAGAAATCTAAAACCCCATTAAAAAAATTACCTAAGTTTTTTGAAGGATATATTTCATACACATTAATATTATCTTTTCTCTTAACATGTTTTCTCTTATCCAAATGAACAACTATAATATCCGTACAGTCTTCATAATCATATAATGGAGATATCGGACAGTCATCTGTATAATAACCGTCAAGATAAAATCTATCATCAATTTTTTCTGTAGGAAATACAGCTATAAGTGCAGAAGTAGCAAGAAGTATTTTTTTTATTCTTTCATTAGAGCTGCCATTTAGCTTAAAATATTTAGGCTTTATAAAAAAAGGAGCTTTATACTCTGAGCATGAAGCATATATATTAAAATGATAATTAGAAATAAGATTAAGGTCTATATACTTATCTATAATTTCAAGCAGCCCTTCTCTTGAAAATATACCAAATAGAGAAGATTTATTAATTTTAAAATACTCTTTAAGTTTTTTTGCTGTAAGTATTTTAGTTTTTATCTCTTCTTTCCATACTTTTTCAGCCATATTGTAATTGTTCATAGCGAAAAGACATGAGTTCAAAGCCCCTACAGAATCCCCAGAAATAGCAGACACTTTATCATATATACCAGATTCTATTAAATATTTCCAAACACCTATATGATAAGCACCTCTTCCGCCGCCGCCGCCAAGTACAAGCCCCAATTTTTTCATAACATATAATTACAGATTAATTTCCGCCCGCATTCTGATTGAGAGAAGATTCAAGTCTTTTTCTCTCTCTTTCAGCCTGCTGCAATTCACCTTGCATTTTATAATAGGAAGCAAGTCTTTGCTGTCTGTATTCTTCTATTCTGTCTTTCTCATCATCCATTCTTTTTTTATTGTCTTCCATACGATTTCTTGTCATCATGATACTGTTTTCAACAATACCTCTTGTTTGAGAATAAGGCGTTACAAAATCGCTCATAGTATAAGCAACTCCAGTATCAGGTATGTCATCTCCAGTTATATCATTAGAGAATAGTTCTTCTATTCCGTCCATCTGAGTTTCTATTTTATTCATAAACTTCTCTTCATCAACCTGCAAGAAACCTTTTTTTACTTTAGACCATTCCTCTCCTGCATTTCCTCTGTTTATACCTATTTGGTCAAGAAGTGCAAGTTCTTCTCCATATTCTGTTTCATAAGAATCAGCAACAATCATTCTTATACGCTGAGATATAGTACTTACAAGAGTATTTCCGCTGAATACTCCTACATAATATAGTTTTTTCTTCAAAGCAGAATCTGACATCTCTGGATTATATTCTACACCCAAAGTAGTAGCCAAATCTATAAGCTCCGTTCTGTTCATATTTTCAATACCATCTCTTATATCTCTGCTTAGAGGTCTTTGAGTGGTATCATTCAAAAGGTCTATAACATCATTATAAGCACTTATAAAGTTTACTATTCCGTCAACTACCTTTTCTTTATCAACTTCAATAGTAGTAGCAAATGCTTCAGGTGTAACTTTTTTAGCTGTTATATTAAGTCCATTTACTACATCATTAAACTCATTAGTATCACTTAATACATCAACGCCATCGATTGAAGCTCTGGCATCAGTTGCTTCAGATATTAGATAATTAGGAGCATCTTCCTCTCTTCCCATATCCTCTATAAGCAAATCTTTATAAAATACATTGTATCCTGCATTTTTATTTATTAAAACAACCTCTGTTATAACATCTCCCTCTTCAAACTGGCCGCCTATAGGTATATTAAGTCTCTGCCAAGATGAACTTATAGTAGGCAAAGCAAAGAATTTTTCTACTTCATCTCCTGCCTTATTAATATATTTTACTCCTATAATTTCAGCATTAAATCCAGTAGCGTCTATTGGTTCTGGGGCTTCTGCTTCTACTCCCTCTTTGGCTTTACGCTCTGCTTCTAAAGCCTCTTTATATTTTTTTATATCTTCAAATGTTCTTGAACTGTCTGCAGGAGATAACCCTTCTCCGTATAGTTCAACATCTTTATATATTACACTGTCTATTTTGTTAAAAGTTACACCAGTATCTGGAATAGATAAATCCACTGTAGGAGGCATAATAGGAGGCTCTTCTGCATCGTCTAATGAATCTGAAACTCTCGCTGTTATTGATAAAGTAATATTTTCATTAGCCTCTGCCTCTCTATGTAAAGGAAGTGATAATTTATTTTCGCCCTGAAGAACTATAAAGTCATTTTTTACCATATAGTTTGTAGTTAAATTATCAGATTCATCTTCCCATTTGCTTAAAAGCTCTTGATTAAATATATGACCTAAATATCTGTAAGGTCTTCTTGTAAACATATTAAGTTCCTTTAATATGCCAGCATCATCGCTTACAACTTCAACTATGTTTTTGGAGCCTGTTTTTACCAAATCCATAGTAAGAACCTGTAAAGTTCTTGACTTTTGAGTTATTGTGGTTTTTATTTTTTTACCAAAGGCTTTATCCATAGCTTTTTGCAAATTTACCAAGCTTCCGCCTGCAAAATCTATAGTAGTTTCCTCTTCCCCTATTTTTAATACTATTTTACCAGCAGGCAAAGTATCCGACATATTAAATGCTTTTGAAGAAAATTTCTGACTGGCTGCTATATCTCTAATAGCTATATCATATGTTGTTGTATTAGCAAGTCTGTTTGCTGTAACTGTAAAATAATCTGGTATACCGTCTCCAGTACCAACAAAATTTCTAAAAGGAGAACGAAAACCATATAGCTCTTTTGAAGCTGTAGAAAGAGTATCCAATCTGGCTTTCAAATCTTCATATGCTGAAATTTCTCTTTGATAATCTTTAGCATTATCAGCCAAATTGGAAAGTGTGGTACTTCTCTTATTAACTTCAGCTTCTACTGCATTTTGATATACTTCATCAAGAAAAGCTCCTGTTGTTGCCATATAAACATCTCTCCTTAAAATATATTCTATTAAATAAAACTAAAATTTCAATATTTATGTAAAAATAAATCTATTTTTTAATTTTCGGAAATATTTAAAAAATTGATAACATTATTTATTTTTTATAAATATTAATTTTTATCATATAGTAAGAATTTTTAAGTTTGTAAAAAATTAGTTTCTATATTTTTATTATTTTTGGCACTAACCAAACCGCTCTGTATAATTCTAAACAAAGCCCCAGATATAAAAATTATAAATATTATTTTAAATTATTTCATATAATAATACAATTATATACATGTGAAAAACTACAGTATATATTCTAACATATATTATCAGCACATAAATAATAATTATACTTTTCTATAAGCCTATACGAAATATAAAAACTCTGGCAAAGACCGAAGAGCATATACTGCAAAAAAGCTGATAATACATTTACAAAAATACAGAAATTAACAATTTGTAAATCATAAAATATAATAAAAAAGACGAAGCATATAACAAATAATATACTTCGTCTTTATTTTTAGATAAAACTTTATAAGAAAATTATTCTACTTCTTTAACATAAACTTTATTCATAGTAGAGTTTTCCAAAGGATTATCATTATGATCTCTTTTTAGAGAAACTATCTTATCAGCAACGTCCATTCCATTAACAACATTTCCCCAAATTGTATACTGACCGTCCAAATGAGGAGAATCAGCAACACAAATGAAAAATTGAGAACCAGCACTGTCTGGATGCTGACTTCTAGCCATAGAACATATTCCTCTTTTATGATGTTGATTACTAAACTCAGCAGGAATATTAAATCCAGGACCTCCAGTACCATGCAAATGTCTCTTTGTAGCATCTTTGCTTACAGGATCTCCTCCCTGTATCATAAATCTAGGTATTACTCTGTGAAATCTAATTCCATCATAAAAACCTTCTTTAGCAAGCTTTTTTATAGCTTCTACATGCTTTGGTGCTAATTTTTCGTAGAATTCTATTTCTATAGTACCATAATCTGTTTCTATAAATAAATGTTCCATTACACTTTCCTTTACTAAAAAAATTATAAAAAATATTAATTAACTGTTTTTACATATACTCTGTTCATTCTAGCAGGTTCTATAGGGTTATCATTAGCATCTCTTTTTAAAGCTGCTATCTTATCAGCAACGTCCATTCCGCTTACAACTTCTCCCCAAACTGTATACTGACCATCTAAAAATGTGCTGTCAGCTACACAAATAAAGAATTGAGAACCAGCACTATTAATGCTCTGACTTCTAGCCATAGAGCATATTCCTCTTCTATGAGAAACATCATTAAACTCAGCAGGTATAACAAAATTAGGACCTCCAGTGCCATGCAAAGCTCTGTTAGGCTGTTTGCTCAAAGGATCTCCGCCCTGAATCATAAAACCCGGTATAACTCTGTGAAAAAGAGTACCATTATAAAAACCTTCATTAGCAAGCTTTTTTATAGCTTCTACATGTTTTGGTGCTTTATCTGGAAAGAAAGCTATTTCTATAGTACCAAAATCTGTTTCAATAAATAAATGTTCTTTTGAAGTTTTAGGTTTCTGTGCTATAAGTACAGCTCCAAATACTGTAATACAAACAAGTGAAATAAGAATAATTTTTAACTTTTTACCCAAAATATGTACCTCTTAATTTATTTTTTACTATTAAACAATTAACCAATCATAGTGATTAATAGTAATTTTTTATATCATTTTTTTATTAATTTTCGGCAGTATTATCTATTTGTTCATCTATAACTGAATTTTCTGTTTCTTCTGCTTGTTCCTGAACATCTTCTTCATCCTCTACAACAATTTCACCTTCTTTAACAGCTGCTCTCTCTTCTGCTGTTATAGTATCTTCTTCTGCCATATCTTCATTTGCTGTTTCTTCTGTCATTTCCTCTTCTGTTACAACTTCTTCATCAGCTGTAACATTTTCATCTGCTGTCATAGTTTCTTCTTCTGCTATTTCTTCATCTACTGCTACATTCTCACCTGTTGTTTCATTTTCTACTGCAGTTTCTTCATTGGCAGTTGTTTCAGGAGTTCTCTGATTATTAGTAGAGAAGTTTTTTATGCTGCTGTAAGTTTGATTTGAGTCATAAGTACCTTCTCTAAGTTCACCTTTAAGGCTTGGTATAGTTAATACTTGTCCTGCTCTTATCACAGAAGGGTCTTTAATTTTATCCTTATTAGCTTCATATATTTTTTTCCATAAATTACCATTACCATATATAAAGTCATAAGAAGCTATACGCCATAAAGAGTCAGTATTAGTTTTTCTTGCCTGAACTGTATAATATTTAGGGAAAGCTCCGTCTGTTACTACAACAATCTCTTCATTATTATCGCCTGAAACACCCATTGAATTTACTAAACTAATAACATTTTTTGAATGCATTAAAGATTCTGAATAATTATTAGCTATCAAACTTTCTCCTGCTGAAGATAAAGATTTTGAAGCTTCATTATACATATTAGGTTTGCTTTCATTATAACCGTCTTTTTTAGCTTTATCCATAGCTTCCTGAGCTTTTGCGTATTCTAAAGGAGCTTCTAATCTGTCAAGTATACTCATAGCGTCTCTTGATTTTGTTAGAGAGTTTGTATAATCATTACTTGCTAATAAGTTTGCAGATTCATCTCTTAAGTTAGTTATTTGAGTATCATTAGCATCTCCGTTAGTTAATACTGATTCGCTGATTAAATATTCTCTTCTCAAATCTATGGCAAGTACATTATAACCTAATTCTGATTTTTCAGCAGATTTATTATATTCAAGCATAGTATTTGTATAATCTGTACTGTTAGTAGCAGAATCAAACATGTTATTTGCTGAATTAATATCATTAACTGATAAATTGTATAAGTTCATAGTAAGTTCATTAGTATCTCCGCCTACACCTTTAAATAGACTTAATTTTCTTTCAGCATCTCTTTGACTGTTTAATACATATTCATAAACGCCGTATCTGGATATAATTTTATCAGAATATTCTTTACTTTGTCTTGAATATTCTATACTTTGATTATAATCTCCAGCCTCATGTGCTTCTAAAGCCATTTCTCTGTATCTCTGTGCCAATTTATAATCATCGCTTTCCTTTATAGATAAAGGCAAATCAGCTGGAAGTTCTGGCGGAAGTACCAATTCTTCCTGAGCATATAATAGACATGATAAAGTAATAAATAAAAATAGTCCTCTTTTCATTTTATAAACTCCAAAATATTTTATAAAATATAAGTTATAATAAAAATAAATATTATTGTTTTTTATTTAGCAGATGTTTTCTCCAATTCATCAACTTGTTTAATTTTTTCTGATGCCTCTTTTATTCCTTTTACACTTTCATCATATCTTATTTTAGTTGTAAAGTATGCTTTATGATGATATTTTTTAGCATTTAAAAAACAGCTTACAGCACCTTCATAATCATTAGTGCTTAAAGCTGATAAGGCATTTATATAGTTAAGTTCAGCAAACTCATAATTATCTTTATCTACTCTATAGGCTTTTATTTCTTTAGAATAAACTCTCTCCAAAGATGTTTCTTCTTTTAATACTTCTGCATACTGAGGCAAACCTTCATTAAGCACTGTTTGATAACTATTTGATGCAGTAGTAAGAAGTTCTTTTACTTTTTCAGGTTCTTTATTTTCATCTATAAGAATTACAGCCTCTGAAAAATTTGCTTCAGCTATATCAAACTGTTCTTTGGAATAGTTCTGCAAATCATACCTAATAGCTTTCTCTCTTAAAGTAGAGGCATCTTTATATTCTTTTAGAGGCATAGTTTCTGAACAGGATATTACAAAAACTAAACTAAATAATAATGTTGTAGAAATATATTTTTTTAACTGCATAATTACTCCAAAATATTTTTCATAAGAAAAAACTATAATATACTTTTATATTATACTACTAACTGTAAAAGTCAATACTTACTTAAAAATTTATATTATTATAATAAAACTATTTTTTATTTAAAATAAAAAAGCAGGATAATAATGAAATATTACCCTGCCAATTCGGTTTCAATAATTATTAATTGTTAGTGTCAGCAGTAGGAACTGTTCCTTTAAAAGTATAAACCAAATTTGTACCTGAAGCTGTAGTTATAGTTAATACATCTCCATTTAAAGAAATAGTATTTGCTCCGTTTAATATTTGTAAATACTCATTTTCTACAGCCATATCTTCTTCAGGTCCTGCCATTTTAGTAGAAGCTAAGGCAGTTAATGTGATTTTTTCTCCGTCTAAAGAGAATTCTGTAGTATAGCTATTAACAGCTGATTTTCCGCCTAACATATTAGCTGCTGGAAAAGCTATAGTAACTTCTTTTCCTTCATACATGTTAGTAAGAGAAAATTCTTTACCTACTAAATCATCAACTGTAATTACAGCTGCTGTTATAGCTGTATCAGTAGGTGCATTAGATGATGTATCAGTTTTATTTCCTGAACATGATACTGCAAATATTGTTCCCATACCTGCGAGAACTAGTGATAATAATTTTTTCATTCTATTTTCCCCAAAATTAAAATTTTAGAAAACATTATAATATAATTAAATTTAATTATCAATGTTATAAATAGTAATAATTATAAAAACTATTAATATTTTTTTAATAATTATTATTTTTTTATAAAAACGCTTAAATAATTAATTAAAATCAATAATATTTATCTTGCTCCTGCATTCTTTAATATTGACACTATTTCCTTATGATTTCTTTCAGAGGCATAATTTAATGCACTCTTACCATATTTATCTTTAATATTAATATCAGCACCAGCATTTACTAATATACGTACTATTTCTACATGACCTCTGGAAGAAGCTCTGCTCAATGCTGTTCTGTTTCTAACATTCCCTACATTAAGATTAACTTTTTTATCAACTAAAAGCTGAACTACTTCTGTTAATCCCTCTTCTGAAGCCTCTATTAATGGAGTTTCTCCCATTCTGTCTTTGCTATTGATATCAGCTCCTGAGTTTATTAATTCTATCGCTTTTTTTACATCTCTTCGCTCTAAAGCCTCCATTAATGGTGAAGCATATTGTTTTGCAAATAAACATACACTAAACATCATCATAATAAAAATAAATATGTTTCTCATAAAAAATCTCCAATTATAAAATAATTATACTCTTAAAAACAGTATAACAAAAAAACAATAATTGTCAATTTTTTGTAAATAAATACATATTAATTTTACAATTTTAAAAATAATAAAACTTATAAAAAATACTCTGCTATACTTGTTTCAAAAGACTTGACAATATTATGTATAAAATTATCTAGTTTTTAAAATTATAAATATTATGTTTTATATATAGTATAAACTGTTATTTTAGTATATAAACATGCAGTCTTTCGCTACCGATACCACAGGGGACTTCGTCGGCACACAGAGCGTCGGCAAAATAAATTGGTGTACAGCATGACTGTGTGCTTGCAATGATAGTCCATGCAACTATAAATAAAATTAATTTTGAAACAAGTCTTTTGTATTTTATATTTGAATATTTACAAATAAAAAGCAATGCATCTAAAAATACATTGCCTTTATAAAAATTATAAAGCATTTTTAAGTTAATTACTTCAATTATTTAATAATTTTAAACTTGATTATAAATTAATCAATATTATCTAGTTTTATAAGTTGCATATCCATTTATTCTATTAATTCTTGAATATTCATCATATGTATTTAAAACTAAATCCGCCATATTCAACATATATTCTACATAATAATTCTGTAAACATTTTTGTATATATTCATTTTTATTGTTTTTTAAATTTATGAGCTTTTTAGCACTATTTAGTATAATATCTTCAAATTCTTTATTATACACTCCTCTCCAATCTATTAGATAATATTTTAAATTTACCTGAAGTTCAGCACATAAAATAGAAATATAGTATGGTAAAAAACCTTTTTTATACATACTTTTAGGATCATTATTATTTTTAGACATTACAAAAAGCATAGCCTTCATAGAATCAGACATGTTTTTATAATCATTATAATTATAACGTATATTTTTAGTATATACGAATTTAGATATTTCATAAAAATATTCCATATAATCAAACTCATAACCAGTAGACCAGTCAAATACTCTTAATTTTGGTTTGTTCATAATTGTTTCTAATGATAAAATAGTATCAAAATAACATACATCAAATTCAGAATAATTTCCTGATTTCATAGTATCTTTTCCAGCAGGTCCTATAACAAGATGCGTATATTCTTTTAACTGAGCAAAAACCATACTATTAATAAAACTAATAAAAATAAAAATAATTATAATTCTATTCATAAAAATCCTCCATTATCTGGTAACATATAAATAGGTACGACTTAGTTGTATTATATTATTATGAGTAATTGCATCTTGAACTACAATTTCAAATAATTCAGTTGTATGTTTATAAAACTGATTATTCTCTTCTTCATATGATATATCATTATATTTTTTAGTATTTTCTATAGCTTTTAATACTTGTTCAGATGTAAAAACTTTTTTCTGATCACATGCTGCATTCTTTATTGCTACCATTGCCATTAATCTTGACAGCACACAAGGTATAAAACTATATCCTGCTCTATATATTTCTTCTTTTGTATTATGTTTAAACATAAAATTTAATGCATCTTCTAAAGCGTAATATATGGTTAAAGGATCATAAAGAGGATTATCATATTTATCAAATAAATAAAATTCAACATTATTATCTGAAATGATATCTTGTAAAGTTGAATATTCAAATAAATATTCTGCTTTATTTGTAATATTTTCTTCTATTTCTTCACCAAATTTTAACCTCGCTACATATTCTTCATCTATTCCAGTAAAACTATATTGTTCTAAAAATGCTTGAGCTTTTGGACCTAATTTATATAGTCTTTTAGTAGGCAATTGAGCAAAACCTATATGTATAGTAATAAACATCAATATTATGATATATAATATATTTTTCATTTTAATTCTCCTATTTATTTTATAATTAATCTTATCAAGTAGTTTTGAAATAAATATGATATAAATGCAATGTACCAAAGTTAAGTAAATTGCATTTATAAAAATTAAAAATAATATTTGTATTAATTACTTCCATATCCTCTTTCTTTCAATAAAGAAGCTATAGCCATCTTTTTAGCCCCAGATGCCCTTGCAAATTCTCTTTTTAATCTTTCATCATCGTATGAAGAATATTCCATCTTGTATTTATTAAAATCATCATTAAAGTTTTTTACTTGTTTACCAACAAATTTAGCACCTGATTTAACCATATCAAAAAAGCCCATAATTTCCCCCTTTTTTTTGAATAAATTTTAAACGGTTTACCTTACACTTAAAATTTTTATATCTTTTACAAATGGATATCTGCTTTCAACTTGTTTTATTGCAGAATAATCACTTTCTGCTTTAACGCTTACAGTCATTCCGTTCCAACCCTTTCCATCTTTAGAATACTTAAAACTAATATTATATGTTTTCATTTTTTGCACCTCTTAAAATAATTATATTTACATTAATTATAGACTAAAAAAAAAAAAACAAGTATTTTTATATAAAAAATATATTTTTTATATAAAAATAAAGATTATCAATAAAAAAGGCGATACCTTAAAAAAGATACCGCCCTTTAAATTTTATTCTAACAATTTAATTATTAAATTATTTAGCCTCAATTATTACTTTATACTGTCCGTCATAACCAAATACTTCTGGATTATACATCTCTTCAGCTTTAGTAGCAGGAAGCAAATATTCACCAGGAGTAGCTGCTCTAACTACATATTTGTATACATGCTCTCCCTTATCAAGAATATCGGCAAATAATAATATTTTGTCACTATAGTTTTCAGTATGATTAAATCCGCCCCACCAGCTTGTACCTTGATTGCCGGTAATGTTTTTAACTTCAATGCTTTCTGTAGCAAATGAAGAGTTTAATATTCTCATACCAGAAGCAATAGGAGTGTCAACTACTACAAAATGTCTCTCATAAGGAACTGTAACTTTTACTACAACAACATATTCCTCACCTTGTTTGAATTTATCTTTTGTAAGGTCTAATACTTTACCGTCTTTAGTTTGATACTCTCTAACAACTTTTATTCCAGCATCTCTATTAACAGCTAAGTCACGAGGTGCATAAGTAAGTCTTACGCCGTAATAAAGTCTGCCATCTCCGTTTCTTTTAATACTTGCTAAAGCACTTCTAGTATTTAAATTGCTTAATCTGTCATTCATAAACTCATCTAAAGCATAATTTTTTGTTAGGCTAGGCTGAGTTCTTGAACTAAATGTTTCTGCAAGTAAAGTTTGTCCCTGATATATAAACTCTGCTTTGAAATTAGGACTAACATTTTCGTATTTTTTATAATACATATTCATAGCAGCAAATACTGAAACATTATCCTGAGTATTTAAATATCTGCCGTTTTTTCTTGACTGAACAATCCAGCGAACCACTTTTTCATTAATAGCATTATCATATCCTGTTTCTATTAATGCATATAAAGCTACAGAAGTATCTCTTACTGATGAAGAGTGTATCCAATAAAGATTAGCGTATCTTCCTTCAAGTTCATAATGAGCAGTAGTAGGGTCTTCTTTAATAGTATTGAGTATATACTGTCTTACATTAGTAAATGCATTATTGTCATATTTATTATAGTACATAGCCCTCATTAATTGAACCTGTCCGTAGAAAGGAATATTATTAACTTGTGGGTATATTCTGTCTATTATAGCTTTTACATCATTAGCGTTGTATCCGCCCTCAGCAAGAACTGCAGCAATATAAGCTATAGAAGATAAATTAATATATTCATCATTCCAGAAGCTAGGTTTTTCAGCATTTCCGCTTTTAGCATAATTGTTTATATATTCTAATGCCAACTGTAAAGAGTTTTCATCAATAGCGTATCCCTCTTTTTTAGCCTTAATCATAGCATCAGCAGCATAAGCAGTAAGCCATGGTGATATCCAAGTTTTGCTAGGCCAGTATGAGAACCCTCCATTAAGACTTTGATATGTTGGCATAGTTTTCAAGAAATCAGTTACTGTTTTATCTAATTCTGATTCTGGTATATCAGTAAGTTTCATGTCTACTAATAATCTTTTGCTTGTTATTATAGGATAAACTCTTGATAACTGCTGCTCTAAACAAAGATAAGGATAATTAATAAGATAATTAATTCCTCCAGAAAGTTCACTAAATGCACTAGGAGACATATAAACTTCCAAACTTCCAGCACCTCTATACGCTTCTGTAATATTAGGTACTCTTATCATCAAATCAGTATTGTTGTTTGTAGTGCTTGAGAATACTGCAACTGACTCTGTAGTCATAGGTACATTAACCTCAAATGATTTCTCTACAGCATCAGTATATTCTCCGCCTTTAGCAAGTATAGTAACTTTAGCCTCTCCTCTGTTTGTAGCTATAATATCAAATCTTACATCAGCATTTCCGCCTTTAGGAACTGTTATTTTTTGTACATCATTTTCTATCATAGCATTAGAAGCAACAGCCTGAACTTCTATTTCTAAATCTTTATCAGAATAGTTATAAACTAATGTACCAGCTTTTAATTTATCTTCAACATAGGCAAACTCTGGAAGTGTAGGCATAAGCATAATATTTTTCTTAACTACAACAACATCATCAGAAGCCCCGAAATAACCATCTTTGTTTATAGCAGAAGCCATTATTCTAAATGATGTAATATTGTCTGGTAAATTAAATGTAACTGTAGCTTTACCCTCAGCATCAGTTTTTACTCTTCCTTGATAGAAAGCAGTAGTAAGGAAATTTTTTCTTATGCTGAATACGTCCATACCCATAGCTTCAGCTTTAGCCATAAGTGAAGCATTAGCTCTCATACCGTCTCCGCCCGGTGTATCTCCTTTTTCTCCATAGTTACGCTGACCTATCAAATGTATTCTTGTATCGGCACTTGCTACACTCAAAGGTCTTTTTCCGTAGAATGTATTAAACCAATTAGGAGTTTTGTATCCTATTAAATTTAATACTCCCACATCAACAACACTTAACATTATCTCTGTTTCCATAGGTTTGCTTTCTTTTGTTTCAACATATAAATCAACTGTCATCTCATCACGAGGCTCTAAGCTGTCAGCAGATTTTGTTATTTTTACATTAAGCTCTTTTTCACGCGGAGAAACTGAAAGTCCTGCATAACCTATTTTAAATGACGGCTTACCTTCATCAGTTGCATAATTAGTATAAGCTTCATTTTCAACTCTCCCTTTAACAAGTGAAACACCTACATAAACATTAGGCAAATATTCTGGTTTTATAGGTACTTCTATTAAAGCAGTGGAGCCTTCTATATTTGTTACAAAAGAATCTATTACATATTCTCTTTCAACTGTTACCAAAGCAGTAGCAGATTCATAAGGAGATTTTACCATTATTCTAGCTGTTTCATAAGGCTGATACTCTTCTTTTTCTGTTATAAGCTCCAGCAAATCATCATCAAACATAGCCCAAGGAGCATAATCTTTACCTATAACATACATATATTCATCAGAAGCAACTTCTCTGTTTTTAGAATCTTTTGCTCTTGCTAATACTATATAAAGTCCGGAGTTTGTAGGAGTAAAACTAAAAGATACAGGATCTTTAGCTGTTGTAACTGTAGTAGTTTCAACAACATCATCAATCTGTTTAGATTCCCATTCAAATCTTCCGCCTGTTATAGCCTTTCTTACAGATTCCCAATGTCTTCTTATAACTTGTACTTCTATTTTTTTACCTTCAAGTCTGTTGCCTTCTGGGTCTGCTGCTATAAACTCTAATTGTGTAGGTTTATCAGTTTCCAAGAAATATCCTTGTCTTTTTATACCTATATAATAATCGCTTCCATGAACTAATACACTTTTAGTTGTGCTTACTCTCTGAGAATCCTCACCTGATACAGTTGATTCTATAGTAACATAAGCTGCATGTATTGAACGGCTTGCATCTACAGTAGGAGCATAAGCATATTCTCCTTTTTCATCTAATGAAGCTGTACCGTTTGCTATCATAGAATAATAATTGTTATAATACTCATCTTCAAACCAGCTTAATTTTGTAAATCTGAATCCTGCATTATTAGGCGGAGTAAAGAAAGTTTCATTCATAGATATATTATAATCTACCTGATTAGATATCATAGGCTCGCCGAATAAATACCAGCCAGACATTTTTATAGGCATAGTATCGCCTAAATAATAATTTTTATCTTCAACCCATAATCTGCTCTCATATTCTAAAGGTTTAAACTCTTCTACTCTGAAACTTTGTGATAAACTGTATGAGGTATTTTCCTCTCTGTCATTATTAGACTCGCTTTTAAACTCAGCATTTACATTATAATAACCTGTAGGAGCATCGGCTGGAAGTGTGAAATCTATCAAATAAGAACCATATTCATTTAAAGTAATTGTTCCTTTATGTATCTCTTCACCTCTTGAATTGTTTATTGTAAATGTTCCGTTTTTTAAATCACTAGGTATTTGCCAGCTGCCTATTCTATTTTCTCTTATAACACCTTTTATATGTACCTCTTCTCCTGCTTTATAAATACCTCTTTCTGTAAACATAGAGCCGTTATAATCTTTAGTAGGAGGAGCATCATTATAACTTATATCCATTCTCCAAGGTGAAACACCTGTACCCCAGTCGCTATTTATAAAAGATACATCATCTCCTTTTGTAACTATAGCCCATTGTCTTGGTGATGACCATCTGCTTACTCTGTTTATACCTAAAGCTCTGAATCCTTTAGTAGTAGCTATTCCATTTTCATCAGTAGTAGCTTTTTCTAATACTCTGTTAAAGTCATCTCTTATTTCTACTTGAGCTCCTTCAATAGGCATTCCTGTTTTTAAATCTGTTACAAATATTGTATTTGAATCTCCTGAGAATTTTCCTGTTACTCCCATAGATGTAATTTGTATTTGTGAAGATGATGAATAATCATACTGACTTTGATATCCAGTCTTACTTTTAAACTCTATTGATAAAAGTCCGTATTGTTTATTATTCATATAGTTTGTTAAATAAAGTGCTGTTGTGATGTATCTGTTTCTTTCAACATCTGGAGTGTACTCTGTAGTGTTATTATATCCCAATAAGTTTTTATATTGGTTTGTATAATTTCTAAACTCTGCACTTTCATCATATCTGTATACTTCTTTATTTACAAATAAAAATGGTATGATATTTTCTTTATCAACATATCTGCTTTGTATATTAATAGTATTAGGGTTCATTACCTGTACTGGAAGTTTTATTCCTTCATAAGATTCTACAACTCCCATTCCAGAAGGTATAGAAAGGCTTGGATTATAGTCTGTAACATTTAATGTAATGTTTTGTTCTTTTCCTAAAGTTTGTCCGTAAGCATCTTTAAGACTTCCGTTTATTTTTATATTGTATGTAACATTAGGATTAAACCTTAAAGAATAAAGTGAAAAACTTTTAGAGCTCCAAGAGTTTTGCTGTATATCTTCTTCTGTAGGAAGCTGAATTGCTGGAGTTATTTCAATATTTCTTATCAAATCCGCCCATTCAACTCTTGTAGAGAAATTAATTCTAGGAGCTTCTGGAGAATATGACGCTGTTACCGTTTGTTCACTATCTCCATTAAAATAGAATTCATCATGTGTAGAAAAAGTAAAACTGTCATTATCTGCAGTTCCCAAATTTCCATTAATAGCAGCAAGCCCTTCTTCTATATGTACTGTTATTTTATCATTCTTATCCAAAACAGTTTTAGGCTTTATAACTAGTACTTGTTCAAGTTCGTATTCATTAGTTTCCCATTCTCTTAAATCTTCCAACCTTGCATATCTAACATCAAAGTCTATATTTCTGTAAGTATTGCTTGAAATTAATTCTATATTTTCTTTGGCACTTTCAAGATATATAGGCATATTATAATAAACAACTATATTTACATCAGTAGCCAAATCTGACTGTCTGTCATAAGGAGAACTTTTCTGCATTATAGGTCTTAAAGTATTAAAACTCCAAGTATAATCATTTTCTAATACTTCTCCTGTAAGTTCGCTTTTTATTCCTTTTTTAAGTGTAACTTCAATAGCTGTATTATCAGGCAAAGGCTCACTAGGATAAAAAGCTAAAGTATTAATAGAAAGCCATCTATAAGTACCTTTAACATCTACATTAAAACTGAAATATTCATTAGTTACTTCTTTTATAGACTGCAAAGCAACCATCTGCTGATTGAATGTCACAGTTATTGCTTCATAGTTATATCTGCTAGTATTTTCTCCTATTGGACTTGTTCTATCAATAGCAACAGCAGCAAACATACTTACCCCCATTATAAATAACATAATAGCAGCATAATAAATAGTTTTCAATTTTAACATATTTAACATAAACTTCTCCAACAAACTATATTTTTGATTTTATAAAGTTATATCATATATAATTTAAAAGTAAACTATAAAAGTAAAAATATTTTATACTTGTTGTATTATAATATTTTTTATTTACTATAAAATTACATATTATTATATAAAACTAAAAAAATATAAAAAAGTGCTATGTTATTAAATAATTTTATCATACATATTAACTTCTTTGTTAATATTTGATAATTCAATAATAGTCTTGGCAAAAGATGTGCTGTCATTTAAACAAGGACATAATATAAAATCTTTAATATTGTATTTATTAATAGCCTCTTTTCTGTATTCTATATCTATCTCATAAATTGTCTCGGAATTGTCTATAGTAAATGCCAAAGGGTATATTATCAATTTTTCACCGCTGTATTTTTTTACCATGTCTATTGTAGTAGGAGAAAGCCATTCTAATTTTCCTATTTTTGACTGATAAGAAAGTACAATATCTTTAAAATGTAATCCTTCTTTATAAAGTTTATCTTTTAGTATTTCTGCATTGCAATGGCATTCATATTTATAAGGATCTCCTTTATCAATATGTATTTTTGGTATAGAATGTGCTGAAAATATTAATATGTATTCTTCACTGTTTTTATATTTTATACTTTCTTTTATTAATTTCACTACAGCATTATTATAATTATCATCATAATAATATCTATCAACTATATTAATTTTTGCTTTATATTTTAATTTCTTCATAACTTTATAAATACTTTCTAATGATGATTTTACAGTAACTTCTGAATACTGCGGATACATACTGAATAATGTAATTTCTCTAACATTATTATATTTTAATTCTTTTAATACATTATAAGCTGAAGGATTACTATAATTCATTACATATTTATAATCTTTTGAACTGTCCAATTTATTAAGTTTATTGACTAGTTTTTCTGTATATTCATTTATTGGAGATTTCCCGCCTATTGCTTCATAGTGTTTTATTACATTTGGTTTAATCTTATTTACTATCTTTTTTGCTATAATGCTTCTCATAAAACTATTTTTTATGTTTAATATATGATAATCATTAAACATATTGATTAAAAATGTATCTACTTCTTTTATGCTATTAGCCCCTCCCATATTAAAAAGTATAACTGTTTCTTTTTTATCACTGTTCATAATATATCATTATTAATAATAATTATTAATTAATAATAATATATATTTAATCATTAGTCAAATTTAAAATAAGATTTTTATTAATTATTATTGATAAGATAAAAGATTTTTATAAAGATGATGTAAATACTTATAATTTAAATACATTTACATATAAATACAAGTATATTTTATAAATATAATATTTACTTTTTCTTTAATATTAGAAAGTATAATTATTTCTTTTACTTTTATTATTTGTATATTAAAAAAATAAAAAGTTATTTAGAGATAGTTTTTAAATAATCTGCTGCTTCTTTCTGCTCTTTACGAATAGCAAACTCCAAAGCCCTTTCTCCGTCTTTATTTTTATGCTCTATATCTGCCCCATTTTCTATTAAAAGCTTCATAGTATCAATATCTCCAATTCCAGAGGCAAACATCAAAGGTGTTACAAGTTTGAAATTTTTAGCATTAACATCAGCACCAGCCTCAACTAATGCTTTTATTATATCATATTCTTTTGTGAGAGAAGCATAAAGAAGAGCTGAAAATAAAGGCTTATCTCTTAAATTAACATCAGCACCAGAATCTATTAAATATATTGCAATATCTTTCTGCTTTTCTGCACAGGCAAACATCAATGCAGTTATACCAGTTTTGCTTCTTGCATTGATATTAGCACCTTCTTCTACTAAAAGTTTGGCTATATCAAAATAACCTTTCTTAGCACATATCATAAGCAATGTAAACTTAGTCTCTTCATCTCTAGCATCAGATAAACTACTGTCAGATTCCAAACATTTTTTCACATTATAGAAATCATTATTTTTTACATACTCAACTATATCAGACATTTTGACAAAGCCCTTTTTAATAGATTTATAAAGTTAAAATTACTGCCATTTATAAGATTCTACAAACATAGTGGATATTGCTATACAAGCAACAGCCCAAATAAAAAAGAATATAACATTCTGTATATCTATCATGCCTTTAGTAAAATCTGAAAAATATGTAGTGATGGAAATAGCATTTAATATTTTGCTAGCCCCTGTAAACATTTCACTAAGCCAATTTATGATATAGGCAAATACTCCCATAGAAACACCCAAAATAGCAGCAACTAATTGACTTTTAGATATACTTGTAGCAATAAGTCCAAGTCCAAGTATTGCAGTACCTAAAAGAAATAAACCTAAATACCCACTGAATATAACTCCTATATCAGGTTTTCCAAATATCATAAGAAGTATAGGATAAACAAAAGTCATAACAAGAAGAGAGGCATAAACAACTAATACTGATAAATACTTACCCAAAACATACTGCAAAGAAGTAATAGGTGCTGTCATTATAAGCTCAAAAGTACCAGAAGCACGTTCTTCAGCTATAAGTTTCATACAAAGAATAGAAAGAAATAATATTGTAAAAAAACCTATATTATACATAGTGTTTTCCATAACTGCCAATCTGCTATAATAAACTTCTATAGTAAAAAAGTATCCAGTCAAAGCTAAATATATAAATCCCAATATATAATACAAAGGCGATACATAAAAGGACTGAATCTCTCTTGAAAATACAACATATATATTTCTCATTTTAACCCCTTAAAATATTAATTATTGTCATCATTTTTTTCTTTATTATCATTATAAGAAACTATTTCATCTCTTATATATTTAGATTTATCAAAATCTTCATTTTTCTTTTTATCTGTGAAGTAAATAAATACCTCTTCCAAAGATCTCTCTTTAGCTCTGATTTCCAAAACATCAAAGTTATTATTAACCAAATGCTTAACTATTGCCGCCCTAGAATCATTACCTCTTTCACATTCTATAATTATATCTCCGAAAGCATTAGCCTCAGCCTGCACTACTCCATTAACTTCTCTCACACATAAAAGAGCGTCATTATATCTTCCAGCCACTTTAAGTTCGATATTTCCTCCCAATATCTCTCTGTCCATAGCCATTTTTAAACCTTCAATGGTGTCTTCAGCGATTAATTCTCCGCTGTCTATAATCAAAGCCCTTTCGCAGGTATCTTCTACTTCGCTTAATATATGAGTAGAAAGTATAACAGTTCTAGTTCCCCCCAAACTTTTAATGAGTGATCTTACCTCTATTAACTGATTAGGGTCAAGTCCGCTTGTAGGCTCATCTAATATCAAAACTTCAGGATCATGAATTATAGCCTGAGCTATTCCAGTACGCTGCTTATAACCTTTTGATAAATGCCCTATTATTCTATTTCTATATTTTGTAAGTCCAGTAATTTCTATAGTATTTTCCAAAGCAGTTTTTATATGTTTTCTAGGTATGCCTTTAAGTTTGGCACAAAATCTTAAATAGTCTATTACAGTCATTTCTGTATATAGAGAAACATTTTCCGGCATATAACCTATTCTCTTTTTAATTTCTATAGGGTTGTCATATACTTCATAATCATCTAAATAAACATATCCGCTTGTAGCAGGAAGATAACCAGTAATTATACGCATCATAGTGCTTTTACCAGCTCCGTTAGGTCCTAAAAATCCTACTATTTCTCCCTTATTTATAGAATAGGATACACCTTTAAGAGCAAGATGTTCTCCATAATATTTAACTATATTATCAACTTTAATCATCAATAATCCTTAAAATATTTATTATAAAAATTAATGCGGTATTTTAACAGCTAAATTTTTATTTATCAAGTTATAATTATTATATTATCGCAAAATAATATTTTTCCAATAACAAAAAATTATTAAACATCGAGTAGAAAAAAATAAAGAACATAAAAAAACCTACCATTTTACTGATAGGCTTTTTTATTAAAATAAAATTAATGTCTTAATTATTGAGCTGCAGCAGTATCATCAGTAGTAGTTGTTGAAGAAGAACCGCCATTATTATCACCTGAAGAAGGTTTAATATTTTTTATAGCATCAACAGCAGCTTGTCTAACAACTATAAAGTATTGATCATTTTGAGCCAAATCTATCAAGTCGCTTAAAGCAGCCTGATCGCCTATTTTACCTAAAGCAACAGCAGTTTCATAAACTATAGCCTGAGTTTTAGCTAATCTTAATTGGAAAAGCAAAGCAGCTACACCTTTAGGACTTCCTATTTCACCTAATGCCTGAGCAGCAGCTATTATATTAGAAGTTTCTTGTTCAGAATACAACATTTGAGATATGTATTCTACAGAAGTTTCTGATTTAGCAGCTTTAGCAGCTTGTAAAGCCTGATAGCGTACCATAGAATCAGAATTTTGACTGCTAGGTGCATTTAAGCCATAGCTTACATATCTATTAATTGCTTCCAATAAATTTTCAGAACTAGCACCTTTTTCACTTAAAGCTTTGAAACATAAAGCTTTAACTTGAGGAGAACCGCTCTCTATGGCTGATATTAAAAGTCTTTCATCTTGACTAGCTAAAGCATCTACAAAATTCTGAGACAACTCTTCTCTTGGTTTATTACCTTCTGATTCTGTTGTTGTTTCAGTAGTAGTAGTTTCTTGAGCAAAAACAGATGATAAAGAAAATGCAAACATTAATGTTACGATAAATATTTTCTTGAGCATTATACAACCCCTTAATATATTAAGTTCTATTAATAATACTATTATTAGCCAATAATTGCAAGCAAATTTAATAAATTTATAAAAAATAATTATACTCAGACATCGTATAAAATATATAAAATGAATTTACATATTCTTTTTATTTTTTACATTATATTTATTATAAATTCTTTAATAATCTCTTGCAAAAAGATGTTTTATATTTATAATTATTAGTATACATAATATAACATATAAGCACAAAAATAAAAACTCATAATATACAATTGGAGGATATTATGAAAAAAATCATCAATAATGTAAATAACATAATAAATGAAGAACTTCTTGGAATGCAAAAAGCATATAATAATTTAATTAAAGTAAATTATGACCCCATATTCGTAACAAGAGCCTCTAAAAGCAGTAAAGTGGCTTTAATATCAGGCGGAGGTTCTGGTCATGAGCCTTTGCATGCAGGTTTTGTAGGATACGGAATGCTTGACGCTGCATGTCCGGGAGAAATATTTACTTCCCCTACCCCAGACCAAATGGAAGAGGCTGTTAAGGCTGTAAACTATGAAAAAGGTGTTTTATTTTTGGTAAAAAACTATACTGGTGATGTGATGAACTTCCAAATGGCTGAAGATCTATGTAAAGCTGAAAATATTGATGTTAGAAGTGTTATTATAGATGATGATGTTTCTGTAAAAAATAGTTTATATACCACTGGAAGACGCGGAGTAGGTGCTACTGTATTTTTTGAAAAGATTTGCGGAGCTTCTTCTGAAAGAGGGGATAATATAGATAAAGTTTTAGAATATGCTAATTACTGCAAAGAAAATGCTCGTTCTATGGGTATGGCTTTGACATCATGCACAGTACCTGCTGTGGGAAAACCTACTTTTGATATATCTGATGATGAAATAGAAATGGGAATAGGAATACATGGAGAGCCAGGGAGAGAAAGAATAAAATTAATAAGCTCTCAAAAAATCGCTGAAACTATGATGGAGGCAATATGTTCTGATATACCATACAAAAACGGAGATGAAGTTATATGTATGGTTAATGGTATGGGTGCTACTCCTTTGATGGAACTTTATATATTATACAATGATGTTCAACAAATAGCTGAAAAAAAAGGCATAAAAATAGTAAGAAATCTTATTGGAAATTATGTTACTTCTATAGATATGGCAGGTGCTTCTATAAGTTTGATAAAAGTCAATGATGATATATTAAAATTATGGGATTATCCAGTTCATACTGCAGCTTTAAGATGGGGGATGTAATAAAAATAAATAAATCTTAAATTAAAGAAAAGGAGATATTGATGTATAACAGCATAAAAATAAAAGAATGGCTTATTAATCTCTCTAAAGTTTATGATGAAAATAAAGATTATCTCACAAAGCTGGACGCTGATATAGGAGATGCTGATCATGGCATAAATATAAGCAGAGGTTTTAGTTTTGTAAGAGAGGCACTTAACAAAGATGAAAATGCTTCTATATCGTCTATATTCAAACAAACAGCCGCTATGCTTATAAAAAATGTAGGCGGAGCTTCTGGACCTCTATATGGTACATTCTTTCTTAATGCTGTAAGTGTATCTTCAAATAAGGAAGAATTATCATTAAACGATATAGCAGAAATATTTAATAAAGGTACAAATGCTGTATCTGCACTAGGAAAATCAAAAGCGGGCGAAAAAACTATGCTTGATACATTATATCCTGCTGCAGAAGCCATGAAAAATAATGCTGATAATTTAGAAAATTTCAAAAAAGAAGTGCTAATATCTGCAGAAAATGGAATGAAATCTACAATTGATATGATTGCTACTAAAGGAAGAGCGAGTTACTTAGGAGAGAGAAGCAAAGGACATCAGGATGCAGGTGCTGCTTCCTCTTACATGATGATAAAAGAATTGATAAATATATTATAAAAATATTAAAAAATAAAAGTATTAAAAGGAATTAATGTGGTTAGTTTAATATTTGTTTCACATAGCTATGAGCTTGCTAAAACTACGGCTGAATATATAAAAAAAGTTACAAATACTGATATACCTATAGCTTTTTCTGGTGGAAGCGGAGATGATCATAAAGAGCTT
Organism: Brachyspira innocens ATCC 29796; assembly: GCF_000384655.1. Taxonomy (GTDB): domain Bacteria; phylum Spirochaetota; class Brachyspiria; order Brachyspirales; family Brachyspiraceae; genus Brachyspira; species Brachyspira innocens. The sequence goes on from NZ_ARQI01000097.1 coordinate 30,755, forward strand.
GGAACTGATGCTGTAGAAGTTTTTAATGCTATAGAGAGCGTATATTCTGATGATGGGGTTATAATATTTTGCGATTTGGGAAGTGCATTGATAAGTTCTGAGCTTGCTTTATCTATGCTTGATGAAGAGAAAGCAAAAAATGTAAGAATGACTTCGGCACCTTTTATAGAAGGAGGAATTAATGCAGCTATACAGTCATCTTTGGCTAAAAATATTGATGAGGTTATTAATGAATCGCTTGAAAGTTTGACGCCTAAAATATCGTATGTTAAAGATAAATTTGATTATTCTATAAATAATAATAATTTACTTGAAGATATAGAGTTTAAAGATTATATAAAAGGTGAATATAAAATACTTTTGGAAAACGGTTTTCATGCAAGACCAGTATTTATGTTTATTAATATAATAGCTAACTCAAAAAGTAAAGTATTTATTTCTAATAAGACAAAACATAAACCGCCTGTATCCGCTGACAGTATAACTAAAGTAACATTACTTAATATAGAATACGGCGATGTAATGGAGATTTATGCTAAAGGTCCTGATGCTGAAGATGTACTTGAAAGATTTGAATATTTAGTAAATGGAAAATTTGAAACAAAATATAAAACTCAGCCTTCAAAAGATATAGAAAGTGATTATAAAGTTGTATGCGATGGGTTTGTAAGCGGTAAAGCAACATATATGTACTTTTATATAAATGTAAAAAAGGAATATATAAAAGATATAGAAGCTGAAAAAGAGAAATTTAAATCGGCAATAGAAAATGTGAAAAATGATCTTCTCGAACAAAAAAGCATTATAGAAAAAAAGAAATTACAGAATAATGAATATTTAATATTTGAAACATATATATCAATGCTTTTCGATGATTATGCCCTAAAAGAAGTTTACAGTTTAATAGAAAATAAAAAATATTCTGCTGCTTATTCATACAATAAAGTTATGAGAAATATATTCAAAAGTTTTGATTCATTAGATGACGGATACATTAAAGAAAGAAAATATGATGTAGAAGACATACTTTATCAGGTATTAAAATACTTATTGGATATAAAAATAAACTTGCCTGAAGAAGATGATATAATACTTATAGTTGATAATATATATGCTTCCATAGTAACAGAAATAAGAGAAAATATAAAGGGAGTTATATCTATTAATGGAAGTGCTATGTCTCATGCTGCTATATTATTAAAATCATTGAATGTTCCTTATATCATATTTCCATATGCTATGCAGTTAAAGGGTAAAGAAATAGTAATAGATACAAAAAATAAGGACGGTAAAGTTATTTATTTAAAAAAATAGATTAAAATTCTTATTTTACATTAACAAATGTCTATTGTTATTATAAGGTATGTAATGTCATAACTGGAATAAAAAATGAACATCAATATCAATACCCTGATTATAGTAATAATAGTAGCTGTTGTTATATTGTGGCCTATTATCAAAAAAATTACCAAAAATATAAAAATAGAAAACTCTGAAAGCATACATATAGCCTGTCTTTACGGCGATTTGTCTAAAATAAAAAGGCTTCTTGCTTCTGGAATAAATATTAACTCTAAAGATTTCAGCAATAAAACTCCTTTAATGTATGCAGCAGAAGACGGAGCTATAGATACTATTGACTTTTTAATAAGAAACGGTGCTAATATTAATGATACTGATGTCAGAGGAGACAGTGCTTTAATTATAGCTGTAAAAAACAATAATGTAAAAGCCTCTCAACTATTAATAGAACTTGGGGCAGATTTAAATATCAAAAATGAAGACAATAAAGATGCTTTGAATATAGCTAAAGATTTGGGATATAAAGAAATTACAGATTTTATAGAAAATAAAGCAAAATAAAAGAGGCATTTAATTAAATATAAACGCCTCTTTAAAAAAATTTGTTAATTATTGTTATTGCTTCTTGTTATATTAGTAGAGCCGCATATAGGACAATGTGATACTGAATCCTCTATTATGTCGTCAATTTGAGTTATATCATCATCTTCGGATATATTGATTTCTTTATCATCTACTGCCCAGAAATTTGAACAGTCTTTACAATAAAAATGAATTAAATATTCTCTGTATGTAGGATAATTTCCCTCTATTTTTCTATATCCGTCTATAATATTGTGAGCCATACTTCCTCCAATTTTTAATATAAACAGAATTTAAGAATTTTTATAAAAAAGTCAATCAATATATTAATCAAATAATACATAAAGTCTATTTTTTGTATAAAAAAATCATAAATAGCTGTTTATTTCGATTTTTAATTACATAATACAAACAAAACATACATAAAATTGTAAAATATATTATATTTTTTATATACTAATTTTACCTTTTATGTAACTATATGTTTTATTATTACCAAAAAATAACAAGGAGGTAAGGTATGATAAAAAATACTAAACTTTTCATCTCTATACTATTTCTCACTATTTTGCAAGCTTCAATACTAACAGCAGCCGACATGCCTATACAAGCAAATCAGCTTCCAAAAAAAGCTCAGGATTTTATAAGTGCTAATTTTGCTAATGACCCTGTTGTATATGCTGAACAAGACAGAAATAGTTTTAA
>NZ_ARQI01000098.1 GCF_000384655.1 Brachyspira innocens ATCC 29796
TCATTTATTTTTTCTTTTATAGCTCCTATTGTAATGGTATTTTTAAAAAATAAATAAAAGTTTAATAATTTAAAGAGGTTTATGAATTATGAAAAAGTTAATATTTATTTTATTTTTATTTAGTCTATACTTATACGCTCAAAATAATGATAATAATAAAAGTAAAGTTTCTGAAAAATTAATAGATTATGTTAATGAAGGTAACGTTAAAGAAGCTGAAAATATTCTTAAACAACATAATGATTATGTAAACAATCGTAATTATGAGGGATTTACATTGTTATCGCTTGCAGTTATACGTAATAATATAGAAATGGCTGAGCTTCTTTTGAAATATAAAGCAGATGTTAATGCTAATGTAGATCTTACAGATAGCGTATTAATAGGTGCAGTTAATAATAAAAATATGGAAATGGTTAAACTACTTTTAAGTTATGGTGCTGATATTGATTATCAGGGCTTTAGAGGAAGAACGGCATTATTTTCTTCTTTAAACAAAGGCGGTGAGAATAAAGAAAATATTGAAATGGTAAAACTCTTAATAAAAAATAAAGCAGATGTTAATATAGCTTATGATGGAGATTATGGAAATGAAGAAACACCTTTAATGTATGCTGCTATGAAAGGCTATAAAGAAACGGTAAAAATATTAATTGAAAATAAAGCCGATATAAATAAAAGAAATATTTATAATGCAAATGCTTTGCTCTATGCTTATATGTATGGACATGAGGATATAGCAGATATTTTACTTCAAAATGGTTCTGATTCTTTAGATAAAAGTTTGAAAGTTTGTAATCTTAATAAAGAAACTTTGCTTAGTTATGATGTTCCATTAATAACTGCTGCAGTGTATTCTACTAATGAAGTTTTTTTACAAAAGCTTATTGATAATGGTGCAAATGTAAATTATAAAAATTATGATGAAAAAACCGCATTGATAGAAGCAGCTGATTATAATAATATTAATGCTGTAAAAGTGCTTCTTAAAAATAATGCTGATGTTAATGTTCAAAATAAGTATGGTATGACAGCATTGATGTGGGCTTGCCGTAGCGGAAATTTAGAAATGACAAAAATGCTTTTAGATGCTGGTGCTGATAAAAGTATAAAAAGAGGTAATTATGATGCATTGTATTATGCCAGAGAATATGGAAAAAATGAAGAGATAATAAAACTTCTTACAAGATAAAAAATATTTACTTTTGTTCTATTTTTTGTTATAATCTGCCTATGAGAAATATAAATAGAATGAATGACTACTTTGTGCGTTATCTTTTAGGCTCTGTAGGTAATGAAGACATACTTGAGAATATAGTTAATTGTGTACTTAGAGATTCAGGATTTGAGGAAGTTTATAATTTAAAAATAATCAATCCTCATAATTTACCTGAAAATATTAATCTTAAAGAATCTGTTTTAGATGTTAAAGCAATCACTAAAGAAAATAAAAAAATTATTATAGAAATACAGCTTTCTGGAAATATTGATTTTGTAAAGAGAATATACTATTACATATCAAAAAATATAGTAAGCGAACTTAATGAAAATGAATCTTATGATATTATTAGTCAGGTTATAAGTATTAATTTTGTGAATTTTAATATGGATTTTTATGATGAAGGTAAAGCTCATAGATGTTTTAAGCTCATAGATACTCAAAATCATAATGTGTCTTTGGATATTATTCAAATGCATATTATAGAAATACCAAGATTTATAAAAATATTAAATAGTTCAGATACAGATGACATTAAGAAAAATAAAATATTATCTTGGATAGAGTTTTTTACGGTGAAAGATTTAGAAGAAGTAAAAGATAAATTAAAGGAGGTTAATGGTATTATGCCTAAAGTAATAGATAAATATGAAAGATTTATATCAAGTAAAGAAGAGATGGAAGTTTATAATGCCAGAGATGCTTTTTTATACGGACAGACTTTAATGCTTAAAAAAGAAAGAGAGGAAGGTATAAAAGAAGGTATAGAACAAGGTATAGAGAAAGGTATAAGAGAAAATCAAATATTAACGGCTAAAAATATGAAAAATAAAAATATGGATATAAATCTTATTAGCGAATTAACGGGTTTGAGTATAGAAGAAGTAGAAAAACTATAATTAATATAAGTTATATATCTTTATAATTTATGAATTTATAAAAATCTATTAAATCATAATTTTTATATACTCTTTTTATTTCATCTCTTACTTGCATTAAAGCAAAGCCTAATAAATTTTCTCCTTTCCAAAAAAATGGATTTTCTATATTTTCATCATCGTATTTCATCTTTATTCCCCATACTTTGTCATAAGGACTTGCCTCAGCTAATACTTTGTTTTTTGTGCTTAATAAAAAATTTCTTAAATCAGTATTTTGTGAGAACTTATAATAATTGCCTGTAAATACTATTTTGTATTTCATTTTATCCCACACTTCATCATCAAAATTTTTAACTTTTCTTCCAAGTTCTTTTATAGCTTTAGGCTGATTGGTATTCAAAATTTCATCAGCTATATTTTTGTCATCAAATAATAATGCCTTATTGTACATCATATATTTTTCCATACAATTAAATATTAAATCATTCTCTTTAAAATCTTTAATATACCACTGACTTAATAATGATTTATTAATTTCTTTTTTATCATTAGTATGTCCGTAAAAGAATAGAAAGTCAATCTTCTTACCAGAATTAAAATCTTTTTTAAGTTTTAACAAAGAATATTTTTGATTTAGTTCTATATTATTACAATATTCTCTTCTATAATCATTAACCATATTACCATCATAAAAACCTTTAAATATTATAGGCTCTTCAAAAAGTTTTTTATATTCTTCTTTATCATCATTTGGAAGTTTATTAAAATAATTATGAAATATTTTATTATAAGAACTATTATTTACAAACCATACAGGCGGCATTATATTCTTCATAAAGAAAATATCCTTATATAAAAATTATTCGGCAAATAGGCATGCAGCACTATGATTTTCTGAAATATTTTTTAATGCTGGAATATCGCTTTTACATTCATCTTTTGCATATATACATCTTGTATGAAATCTGCATCCTGAAGGTATATCGGAAGCATTAGGTATCTCACCCTTAATAGGAAGCTCTTTTATTATGTTAACTCTTCCTGAAGAAGCGTCTGGAACAGCAGCTATCAAAGCCTTAGTATAAGGGTGTTTAGGATTGTCTATTATTTCATCAGCACTTCCTATCTCAACAATACTTCCCAAATACATTACAGCTATAACATCTGCAAAATATCTAGCTGTTGAGAGGTCATGAGTAATATATATGTAGCTTAAATTCTTTTCTATCTGAAGTTCCTTCATCATATAAAGAATCTCAGCCCTTGTTGACAAATCTATCATAGATACGGGTTCATCTGCAACAACTAATTTTGGATTAAGTATCAAAGCTCTTGCTGTAGCTATTCTCTGACGCTGACCTCCTGAAAGCATATGAGGATATCTTTCCATAAACTCCTCTGGAGGATTAATCTTTACATCTCTTAAAGCCTTAATAACCATCTCATCATAAACTTTTTCATCACCATCAATATTATGAATATATAAAGGCTCTTTCAATACATCTTTTATTTTAAATCTAGGATTCATAGAAGCATAAGGGTCTTGAAATATCATCTGAACATTTCTTCTATATTTATGAGCTTCTTCTTTATTAAAGTTATTAATATTTTCATTCTCAAATATAATATTTCCAGAAGTAGGATTAATTAATTTCATTATAAGTTTGCCTATAGTAGTTTTACCGCTTCCAGATTCTCCTATAATGCCAAGTATCTCTCCTCTTTTAAGTTCAAAGCTAACATCATCTACAGCTTTAATCTCTTTAGATTTTTTCATTAAACTTTCTATAATATTGGTATGCGGATTAAAATATTTTTTTACATTTTCAAGTTTTAATATTATATCTTTGCTCATAATTTTCTTCTTTTTGTTATACTGTATATTTTTTATTAATTGTTATTAACTATTAATCAAATGACAAGCACATAAATGACCATTACCAGTGTCTTTTAATATAGGCTCTTCATCTTTGCATTTATCAATTCTTTCTTTGCATCTGTCATAAAACATGCAGCCTTTAGGAGGATTTAATAAATCTGGAGGAGTACCCTCTATAAACTCCAATTTACTTACAGCCTTATTTAATCTAGGAGTGGCAGCTAAAAGTCTCCTTGTATATGGGTGTTTAGCATTTGTATATATATCCTCATTACTAGCAAGCTCTGCAATCTTTCCTCCATACATTACACATACTCTGTCAGAAATCTCTGCTTCTAAAGCCAAATCATGAGTTATAAATATAAATGATAAGTCAAAATCTTTTTTAAGTTTTTTTAATAAATTAATTATCTGTGCCTGAACTATAACATCCAATGCCGTAGTAGGTTCATCAAGTATAATAAGTTTAGGCTTCAAAAACAAAGCAGCTGCTATTACCACTCTCTGCTTCATACCGCCAGAAAGCTCATGGGGATATCTTTTATATATACTTGAATGAAGTCCAACATATTCCAAATACTCTTCTATAAGTTTATTTGCAGCTGTTTTATCCATATCAACATGCCTCTCAAGAGTTTCAAGCATTTGGCTTCCTATAGTATAAACTGGGGTTAGAGAATTCATAGCTCCCTGAAAAACCATAGATATTTTAGACCATCTTATATTTTTTCTAATATATTCTTCTTTAAGAGGAATAATATCTTCGTTATCAAGTATTATTTTTCCGCCTTCATACTTAGCTGGTATAGACGGCATTCTTAAAAGAGATGTTCCCAAACTTGTTTTACCGCATCCAGACTCTCCTACTATGCCTAGGGTCTCGCCTTTTTTTATATTAAAACTAATATCATTAATCGCTTTTACCAGACCTTTAGAAGTATGATAATACATTTTTAAATTTTCTACTTGAAGTATATTTTCCATTTATATTCCTGTTATATTTCTAATCAAAAAATAAATATATTATGTTAATTATAATATAATATTAATATTTTTACAATTAACTTTTAAAAATAATAATTCAGTAAATCATATAATGGAAATGAACGCCGTTTTCTTCCTGAATATCATTATAAAGCTTTATAAATCCAAGTTTTTTATAAAACTCCAAAGCATAATCACTTGATTTTACAGTATATTTGTCAGACTTTAAAATGTTTTTTGCTTCTTCAAATAATCTTGTACCTATTTTTGATTTGAAATATTTATCATTTACGAAGAAAAGAGAAATATGATCATAATTGATTATTTCTATCATACCCAAAATAGAATTATTTTGATTTCTTGCTATAAGTATGAGAGAGCCTTCCATAAAAAATCTTAATCTCATATTGTCAGAAGATATAAACAATAATACATTATTTATACCCTCTTCTGTGTCAATATGTGAATTGTATTTTAAATATATATTTTTGGCAAGCATAGAAATTTCTTCAATATCATCTACACTTGCTTTTTCTATTTTTATCATTTACATAAATTGTATATTATTCAAAAACTTTTATAAGTCTCTGAAAAGGTAAATGATTAGTATCTTTAACAAAAGAACCATTTTTATAATATCTTAAATATGGTATTAAACCATTATTCCATACTGTTTCTTTAAAATTCATAAATGGTTCATATAAAGGACTTTGATTATACATACAAATATAAACTGTAATATCTATAGGTGATTTTTCCTCATTAGCTTTTAATTCTCTTTCTAATCCTTTCCAATCTCCGCACCAATCCTGTGTAAATATGGCTATTACATTTTCTGCAGATTTTTTTATATCATCACTCACTTCTTTAGTATCAATTATATTCTGCATCTCTTTTTCATCAATAGTTTTGAAAGTTAGCATTAGCTCCTCCGTAAAATATATATAATTATAATAATTTAGTTAGATAGATAATACAATAAAAAATACTTTTAATCAAGGCAGTTATTTACGATAATAAAGCAATTAAATAATTCGCATATTATTTATTATGGAGGGTAAAATGAAAAAAATTATTATATACACTATGGCAATATTCAATATCATAAGTTCAGTATCATTTGCAGGCAGTTTTCTTGATGAACAAAAAAGATATGCCAGAGTAAGAACAGCAATAAAAGAAAAAGATGCATTAATAAAACAAAATATAATAAATAATAATATCAAATTAAATGAAATGAACATTCTAATAACTGCATACAAACAGGAAGACATACTAGAAATATATGCAAAAAACAAAAATGATAAAACATACAAAAAAATAGCAGAGTATAAAATAGCAGCAAAATCTGGAATATTAGGTCCTAAAAGAATGGAAGGAGATTTGCAGGTACCTGAAGGTTTTTATTATATAGACAGATTTAATCCTGCAAGCAGCTATTATCTTTCTTTGGGTATTAATTATCCTAATGAAGCAGACAGAAAAAAAAGCAATGCCAAAAAATTAGGCGGAGATATATTTATTCATGGGGCAAATGTTACTATAGGATGCATGCCTATGACAGACGATAAAATTAAGGAAATATATTTATATGCCATATATGCAAAAGATAATGGTCAGAATAAAATACCAGTATACATATTTCCTTTTAAAATGACTGATAACAATTTTAACTACTATAAAAAAATATATGAAAGCTCATTAATAGATTTTTGGAAAAATATAAAAGAAGGCTATGATATATTTCAAAATACTAAAAAAGAAATAACTATAAGAATAGATAATAACGGAAACTACATATTTTAATGTCCTTGCAATTTTTTTATAATAGTATTATTATATATATGTACATAATAATCGGATATTACTTTAATGATTCAAGAAAACAGAAATAACTCTTTTATTAGTAAATACAATTTTTGGTCTTATATCCTTATTGCAATTGTATTTTTTAATTATTTATTATTCAGAGCTATTGTAATTGACAGTAATTCTTCATTATATTTAATTACTTTTATATTGGATTATATAGTATTAATATCATTTTTTCTATTAGTATTCTACAAATTCTATAATTTTATATTCACATCTCAATTACTGCTCTCTATTATCGGAATACTATTTTTAATATTCGGTACTCTAAAGTTATATGCTATTGATATAAATATATATAATATAATAGAACTTTTATTTTTTGCATCATTATTAATTCTTACTTTAATGATATTAATTCCAATGATATTATCAAAAAATATAACTGAACTAGAAAGAGGTATTTATATATTTATTTTGCTTTCTTTATTATCATCTAATATAAATTATCTTATAATATCAGCAAATAAAGTTATAGATACTGACAGTTTTCATTATATTTCAACGTATATTTCTAATTATATGTCAAAATTATCATCGTTTTCTTTTTTGGTATTAATGATATCTTATATATTAATATTTATAAAAAAAGTTATCATGAAAAATATAAATAGATCATTTATGTTTGCAATAATAGCCATTATACTATCAATAATAGCTATATTTTCTTTTGGAAATAGTTTTTTCTTAATCATAATATCATTTTTCAGTGCTTTAGGAATAGTGATGTATCTTCATTTTGTTGTTTATATGGTGATTATGATTATGTTTTTCATAACTTTATTCACATCATTTATGACCTCAATAGTATCAAAAGAATATTATCCTAAACTTATAATATTTACACTTTTTATACTTGCTGGACTTGATATGAGTAACTTCTCTTTAAGATTGATAGCATTATTTGCAATTATGGAAATATCAGGCATTCAAAATAATCAAAAAGATGATACTTCATATTTGACAAATAATGACCTATGATATATTATTTTCCATTATTAAATAACGATTAAAAAATAAATAAATTAAATATGAAAAAAGAAATTTTAAAAGAAGAAGAAAATATTGATATTAATAGTATAGAAAATATTGCTGAATATTTAAAAAGCATATTAAAAGATGGTGATATCGTGATAATGGAAGGCAATTTAGGATTCGGTAAAACTACATTTGTACGTATATTATCAAGACTTCTTGAAAGCGATAATATAGTAAGCAGCCCGTCTTTCACATTAATAAATGAATATGATATAATACTTAACGGCAAAGAAAGTACATTAAGACATGTTGATTTATATCGTCTTGACAGTAAAGAAGAACTTGACGATATAGGATTTAAAGATAAAATTAAAGAAAACGGAATTACTATTATAGAATGGGGCAATAAGTTCATAAACTACTTTGAAACTCCGTACTATTTGTTTGAAATAGAAATGAAAGAAGAAAACAGCAGATTATATAGGATAAGTTTGATTTCATGAAAAAATGTTTTTTATTATTTATTATATTATTTTTAACACTATTTATTTTATCATGCAGTAATAGAGTAATAGATAATAATACTGTAATATATTCAAAAACAACTGTATCTTCAGTAAATATCATTATAGGAAATGCAATAGAATATGAAGTGCATATAATATCAAAAAATGGTATAGACTATAATTATGAAGATGTTTCATTTGATGATAGAAATAATAAAACAAGAATAATATCAGTTGAAAATAAAACTAAAGACAGAGGGAAATATAAAGAAAGAATTATAAAATACCAAATAGGTTTTTATGATATAGGTCAATTTGTAATATATCCTTTTAAAATTTCTTATAATTATAATAATGAATATAGAGAGCTTTTAGGCGAAGATGTTAATATATTAGTGAACTCTTTTTCTGACGGAGAGACACTTCCTCCTATGAAAAGAACTATGAGTATACCTATGCCTAAATATGTATGGATATTTGCTGTATTAATTGTTATTGCTGTTATAGCTATAATAATACTAATATTCTCTATTATCAAATACATAGAAAAGAAATTTAATGAAAAAATTAATATTAAAGAAGATACAGAAGCATTAAATGCATTAAAAACATTAGACTGCACTACATACTATAATGAAAATAAATATGCTGAATACTATTTTGAATTAACATTTATTTTCAAAAGATATCTTACAAAAAGATTTATGTTTAATATAGAAGACATGACAACAAGCGAGATTAATGATCTTTTTCAAAATCATCATTTTAATGACAGCGAATATATAATAAATATGCTTGAAGAATCAGACTATATAAAGTTTGCAAAACAGATTCCAGAACTTAATATAATGCAGAAAGATTATGATTTTTGTGTGAATTATATAATAAATAACGGAAACTTACAAACTGCTTTAAAACTTCAGGAAAAAGAAAATAAAAGAATAGAAAAAGAAGAAAGAAAAAAATTAAAACATCAGAAAAAAATGAATAAAAAAATACAGCAGCTTGAAGAAAACAATAGTTAAGAGTTTATAAAAATTATGAATGAATACGATATAAAAGACACTATAGCAGCATTATCAACCCCCTATTCAAAAAGTGCATTAGCCTTGATAAGAATGTCTGGAAGCAAAGCATTGGAAATAGCATCAAAAATATGTTTTTATGCAGGAGATGAAAATAAAAATATAAAAAAATTTGAACATAGAAAAAGCTATTATGCATTAGTAAAAGATGAAAATAATACCCCTATAGATGAACTTATAGTGCTTTCAACACTTGCTCCAAATACATTTACTTCAGAAGATACTATAGAGTTTATTTCTCATGGAAGTATTGTTGTAATAGACTCTCTTTTAAATCTCTTAATAAGAAACGGAGCAAGAGCTGCAAATAGAGGCGAGTTTACATACAGAGCATATATTAACGGACGTATTGGTATAAGCGAAGCCGAAGCTATACATGATTTAATAGATTCTAATAACAGACTTATGGCAGAGGCAAGCATATATAAAATGCGTGGAAGACTTACAAGAGAAATAGATAAACTCAGAGATAATATCAAAAACTCTCTAATGCTTGTTTACGGAGAATTAGATTTTCCAGAAGATGATACAGAAACATTTTCTTATGACAAATTAATAGAAAATTTTATAAATATAAAAAAAGATATAGAAAATATTTTATACAATTCAAGCAGAGTAGAAAATCTTATTAACGGTATAAAGGTTGCTATACTTGGAAGAGTTAATGCTGGAAAAAGCAGTATATTTAATATGATACTCGATAAAAACAGAGCAATAGTTTCTAATATAGCTGGAACTACTAGAGATTTTTTAAGTGAGAATATATATATTGATAATATACCATTTTATTTGATGGATACTGCAGGTTTTCATAAAGAGGCTGATAATGATATAGAGCTTGAAGGCATAGAAAGGGCAAAAAAATGTGCTAATGAAGCTAATATTATACTTGCTGTATTTGATTCATCAGGCAATGCCGATGAAAATGATATTAACTTAATAGAGTTTTTAAAAACATTAAAAAATAAAAATATAATATACATTCTAAATAAAAGTGATGAAGAGCAAAAATTTGATTATAATATTGACTCAAAAAATATTATAAACATAAGCACAAAAACAAAAGAAGGTAAAGATAAATTAATACAAGCCTTAAAAAATTATGTAAATGATTCAGACATTGATATATTTAATAAAGAAAGCTATGTCAATAACAGAGAAAGAGGCTATTTAGAAAAAGGACTTAAACAGATTGATATATGTATAGAAAAATCCAAAATGTCGTTTTCATTAGATGAAGTTGCAGAAGAGATGAACATATTAAACAATATACTAGGAAATGTAAGCGGAAAAATAGATGCTGAAGAAGTAATTAATGAAATATTTGCAAACTTCTGCATAGGAAAATAATTATAAAATTTCATTTGCTAAACTACAAAAAAATAGTATATTTATTATAATACTGAATTAAAAAAGACGATAAATATTAGAATATATAATATTAATTATGTGAAAATGATAAAGGGAGTTTAATATATATTTATGAAAAAGTTATTTGCAGTGGCTGCTGTTTTTATATTAATAAATTTATCTCTTTTTGCTGAAAGCGGATTTGAAGGAATATTCAATATGCCAGTAGGACTTTCTGTAGGAATGCCTATGGGACCTAAAGATGATACTGCAAAAAAATTCGGACTTGGTTTTGATATAGGAATTACTGCTCAATTCGGATATATAGTAGATTTTAAAAATGGTGTAGGTTTAAGTATATTGGGAGAAGCGGGATATAGTCATGATACTTATGCATATACAATAGCTTCATCAGACAGCAGTATAGAAAATTTAAGCTCTGTATCTTTTCACAGTCTTCAGGTAGGACTTCTTCCGAAAATCAATATAAAAGATTTTTCTATAGGTATAGGCGGAGGATTAAAAATACCTATATCTGGAACTATTGAAAATAAAATAACAACATATGGAACTAATTACACCGCAGAAGGATATAATGTAAATATACTGGATATAGTTAATGAATATGACAAAATGAATGTAATACCTTATGTTAAATTAACATTTGATTATTCTGTATTCAATAATTATAATGTAGCTGCAAATTTCGGGTTATATTTTGATTATGAGTTTGGTACTAGAAAAAAAATAGATGAAAAAACATATACTTCTGTAGATAGCTTCGGAGCAGGACTTCAAGTTGGTTTAAGATTCAGTCCTTTTAAAACTCCTTATAAAAAACTACCTGCTTCTAACAATACAAATAATAATAATAAATCAAATGCAGTTGTATCGCCTGAATCTTATAAGAAGAAGTAAAATTATTTGTGATGACTTTTTATAGAAAGCCTTTTTTTATATGTTTCATACTCTTTTATAAAGTTATTAATATCAATTACATGGATATAATCATCATCTATAGTAATATAATGTATTTTCTTAAGCTCACTTTTTATAACACCAATATCATTATACCCTATTACAGCTGCTATATCATGTAATTTATATAATAGGTCAGCAGTATTTATTTCCTTGCCTGTAAATAAAGTTTCAGTTCTCACTATATAATATATGGTAATAAGCAGTTTCATAAATATATCCTGACTGTTAAGTGCCATAACTTTAAGAACACTGTTTCTTATTTTGGTACATATTATTTTTAGATAATAAGGTCTTAAAGAGTTAACATTAGCTACTATTGATATAAACTCTTCTTTTTTTAGCAGCTTAATTTTAGAATCTTCAAGAACTACAGTTGTAGTTGAAAGAGGCTGATAATTAATATCAGGCATATATCCGTCTATAAGATTGTTGCTGGAATAAATTGCTCTTGTAACCAATTTGGAGTTTACAACATTATATACACCCACTTTTCCAGAATTAATAATATAAAGATAATTACCTGCTATAAGCTCCGTATATAAGCAATATCCTTTTTTATAAAAAAATACATTATCTTCCATTGCTTCTGGTTCTGGCAAACTATACTCTTTCATAGAATCTATCATATCTTTAATATCTTTAATACTGCTGCTGTTAGGAAAAAGTTTTAAATATTGATTGTATATTTGATAAGCAGCTGTAGGAAGGTTGTTATCATTATATACTTGTGCCATATTTAAGACATATCCTTCATTAATATCATATTTAGTCATAGAATGATGATGTGAAAGATTAATATAATATTTGCTTAGCCATACCTCTAAAGAATTTTCTAAATAATTATGCATTTTTTTTATTAGCTCTTTATTATATATCTTAATAATATCATCTATATTTATTTCTAAAGCCTCAATATCAGTATCAGCTTTAACATTAAAAAAGTATGGTTCATTTAATGCTGAATTTACAAGTCCTAATATATCACCCTTTGTATATTCCATATTGCTGTCAAAATATTTTCCGTACGATACAGCTTTTCCGCTGGTTATTATATAAAAAGATTTTTTAGGATAATTATCCTCTATAAAAATGATAGAGGATTTTTTAAATGATACAATATTATTATAGTTAATCATCATATCCCCCATATACATATGATAATATCATATTAACTTATAAAAAATATAAGTCAATATGATATAATTATTTTTTATACAAATAAAACGCTAAATAAAAAGAGACCTTATAAAAATATAAAGCCTCTTTTGTTTCTTACTTACTTATATAAATTATATTATATACCAAATCTTTTCATTATAACATCAATATTTCTCAAATAATAAGCATAATCAAAACAATCATCTATCTCTTTATCGCTTAAATATTTTGTTATATCTTCATCTTTATGAACGTTCTCTCTAAAATCTTCGTTATTGAGCCATTTTTTCATTGCATTTCTCTGAACCCATCTGTAGGCATTGTCTCTGTCTATGCCTTTATTGACTAAACTTATCAATATTCTTTGACTGAATATTAAACCGCCTGTTTTTTCAATATTAGCCTTCATAGCATCTGGATATATTAAAAGTTTATCAACTATATCAATAAATTTATTAAGAGCATAATCAACAGCAATAGTAGAGTCTGGAAGTATAACACGCTCTACTGATGAATGGCTTATATCTCTTTCATGCCAAAGTGTAATGTCTTCCATAGAAGCCAACGCATTACCTCTTACAATTCTAGCTAAACCAGATATTCTCTCACAAGTAATAGGATTTCTTTTATGAGGCATAGCTGATGAACCTTTTTGTTTTTCGCTGAAATATTCTTCTGCTTCTCTTATATCAGTTCTTTGAAGATTTCTAATTTCTGTAGCAAATTTCTCTAATGAACTTGCCACTATTGCCAATGTAGTAAGGTACTGTGCATGCCTATCTCTTTGTATTATTTGAGTAGAAACTTTATCGGCTTCTATTCCTAGCTTTTTACAAACAATCTCTTCTATTCTAGGGTCAATATTGCTGTAAGTACCAACAGCACCTGAAATTTTACCTACAGAAACTTGTTTTTTAGCCTCTTCTACTCTCTTAATATTTCTTTCATTTTCATCATACCATAGTATAAATTTTAATCCCAATGTCATAGGTTCAGCATGTATACCATGTGTACGTCCTATACAAGGAGTATATTTATGTTCTTTAGCTCTTCTTAATAATACTTCTGATAATCTTTTTAAATCATCAAGTATTATTTCGGCAGATCTTTTCATCATCACAGCCAAAGCAGTATCTTTAACATCGCTTGAAGTTAATCCTTTATGTATATACTGTCCGCCCTCGCCTACATTTTCCTGAACGGCAGTTACAAATGAAATTATGTCATGATTAGTTTCTTTTTCTATTTCTGCAATTCTCTCTACTGTAAAAGTAGCTTTTTCTTTAATGTTTTTTACTGCTTCTGAAGGTATCTCTCCAATTTCAGCCATAGCCTCACATGCAGCAATCTCAACATCAAGCATAACCTGAAACTCATTTTGCAAGCTCCAAAGCTCGCCCATTTCTTTTCTTGTATATCTTTTTATCATAGATTATTTATCCTTAATATAAAAAATTATAAAATACCAAATCATTATAGATAAAATTATGAATTATTTCAATTATTTTTTAATATAAGTTGTAATTTATAAAAAAAGAAATAGAATTATTTAGAAATAAAAATTAAAAAAAGTTTTTATATAAATCGGAGTTAAGACAAATGAAAATCTATGATTTAAGAAGCGACACAATTACAAAACCAAGCGAAGCAATGCGTAAAGCAATATACAATGCAGAATGCGGCGATGATGTTTATATGGAAGACCCTACAGTAAATAAACTTCAAAAAATGGCTGCTGAAATTACTGGAAAAGAAAAAGCAATATTTGTTTCAAGCGGTACTATGGGTAATTTAATACCTATGATGATATTAGGAAGAAAAAATAAACAGGTTTTGCTAGAAGAAGAATCTCATATAGTACATTATGAACTTGGAGGGGCTTCATCTTTAGCTGGTATTATGCCTCTAACTGTAAAAGCTGATAGAGGAATACTAACAAAAGATATTATAAAAAACTATATCAAAGAACAGCCGTATTATATGTCATCTGTAAGTATAGTTGAAGTAGAAAACAGTCATAACAGACATGGAGGAAGCGTTTATCCTATAGAGGTATTAAAAGAACTTTATGATTTCACTAAATCAAAAAATATTCATCTTCATATGGACGGTGCTAGAGTTTTTAATGCATCTATAGCAAGCAAAAAATCTGTAAAAGAAATAGCTTCAAATACAGACTCTATAACATTCTGTTTATCAAAAGGACTTGGAGCACCTATGGGGGCTATGATATGCGGAAATAAAGATTTTATTGATGAGGCGTTTAGCATAAGAAAATTAATAGGAGGCGGAATGAGACAAATAGGACTTATGGCCGCAGCTTGCATATATGCTTTAGAACACAATATACAAAGCCTAGAAGAAGATCATCAAAAAGCAAAAAAAATAGCAAAAGCAATAATTGAAAGTAAAATAGGCACTATTAATTTAGAAAACGTTGAAACTAATATAGTAATAGCAGATACTAAAGAGCCTTCATCAAATATATTATCAAAATTATCAGAACAAGGAATAAAAGCAAGCTCTTTCGGAGACTATAAAATAAGATTTGTTACGCATAGAGATATAAGTATGGAAGAAACAGAAGAGGTTTGCTCTATAATAAAAAAATTATAAAACAAAATATTTTAATATAAAAAAGGAGAGTGTAAATAAATACCTCTCCTTTTTATTATATTAAAAAAATAATTATTTAAAATTAGAATTAAGTTTGAAATATTATAATTCAGATGACAAATTGCTAGTACCCTGCACTACTTCCTTTCCAAGTATAGAACTTTCATTAACAAGTTCAGCATTCTCCTGTGTAATATTATTAAGCTCATTCATAGCAGTATTAATTTGTTTTACACTCTCTTCCTCTTCAGAAGCAGATTCATATATTTGAGAAAGTATATCAGATACATCTTTAGCAGATTTCTCTATTTCTACAAGTATATCCAAAGAACGTTTTACAGATTCATCACCTACTTCTATTTTGGCAACAGTTTTTTCTATTATGCCAGTTATATTTCCAGCTGCCTCATTAACATTCTGTGCCAAAGCTCTAATCTCAGAAGCAACAACAGCAAATCCTCTGCCCTGCTCCCCAGCACGTGCTGCTTCAACTGCGGCATTAAGTGCCAATATATTTGTCTGAAAAGCTATAGATTGTATCAATTTTGTAATATTTGATATTTCCTTACTAGACTCTGAAATTTCTATCATATTATTAGATATTTCACTTACAGCAGAAACTCCATTTTGAGTAGACTCTGTAACTTTAGCACTCATATTTTTTGCATTATATGAATTTTTTGAAGTATTAGATATAGCAGAAAAAAGATTCTCAATAGAGCTTGTAATCTCTTCAACAGCTGCTGCCTGAGATGAAGTGCGGTCTGATAAATTATCTATTCCTCCAGATATCTTTTCTGAAGAAGTATTAATAAGAGATATATTAGTCTTTAATTCTGATACTATAGTATGCATTATATGCTGCATATCATTAATAGAATTAGCTAAAACACCTGTTACATCTTTTCTTTTTAATTCTTTTTCATCAAACTGACTGTCAAATCTTCCGTCCTGCATCAAAGTCATTATAGTGATAGCATGATATAAATTATGAGATAAAGGTATCACTATTTTAGCTACTAAAATAAACTCAAGCACTATAAGTAGTATTATGCATAAAAATAAAATTATCATCATAAATCTGAACTGAGAATAAAAAGGTTCAGCACTTCCTTTAAATACTAATATCCAAGGAGCATTATCAGTTTTTTGAATAGAATACCATTCATCTTTTATAATATTCAAATCTCCAATATGAGATGATAAATTACCCTTAAAATCAGAAAATATTTCATAAGTAAATAAATTATTAGTTTCATTCAAAATGTAGTCGCTATTTTCATGCGTCATAAAAATACCTTCTTCAGAAACTATATAAACATCTTCTGTGAAATTCTTTTTAAGACTCTCTGTAATAGCATTAATATTGGCAAAATCTATAGCACATACCCCTTTGAGAGCTCCATTAGTATAAACAGCCTTACCAAATGTTACAGTGAGTTTATTAACAGCAAAATCAATATAAGGATCACTAATCATTATATCATTAGCTGCAACAGAATCCTTATACCAATCCCTAGAAGTTTGATTATAAGTTAAAGGATAAACTTCCAAAGTATTCATAAACACTCCGCCTTCTGGATAAGGAACACTTCCTCCAAAATAAACATTTAAATATCCAGTATTAAGTTTCTGAACATTAGTAATAAAATTTCCAAATTCCACCCAGCTAGGATTAGACTCTAAATATGCTGCCATAACATATATAGTATTTTTAAGCTCTTCAACATAGCCTTCAGTTCTTGTTTTTGCCTCTAATGTCTGTAGATGTTTCTCTCTTAAAAATCTTGATTTATATAAAGGTCTGTAAACAAAACAAATTATGATAAATAATACTAATAAAAATATTATAAAAGGAGCTAAAAATTTAACCATTAATCTATTTTTCATAATAAAATCCTTTATACAAAATAAAAACATATACTTTAAAATATATAGATTATATTTATAAAGTCAAAAATAATCATACTTTTTTTATAAAAAGAATAAAAAATTATGAAAAATATACTAATTTTTTAATTGTGCTATAATTCTTATATTTTCACCATAAGACCATAAATTGTTATTATCATAATAATTTATGAATATACTACTAGGAGTAACAAAGGTTTTCAAAGCAAATAAAGAAAATGAAAAGAAATTTATTAAACTAGGAATACTTCCTTCTAATATATTAGCCCTCAAATTAGTATTGTATTTTGAAACTGAATAATTACTATACTGACATTCTATAATATTTAAATCAGCTTTTTTTACAAACATTTTTAAATTTTCAATATTAAAATTAACAATATGCTCTGTAGATAAATATCTCATAAGAATATCATAACTGCACTGATTTTTATTAGGTGAATTAGGTACTTCTATATATAAGTATCCATTATCTTTAATCATATTCTTAATTTTAATAAGTACATCAAAAGGATTTTTAAAATGCTCTATAACATGCGAAAGCATTATAATATCATACTTTTCTTTACTTTCCAAAAAATTAGGCTTCAAATCAATATCATATTTGTTTTTAGCATAGAGTCTTGCGTTATCATTAAGCTCATAACCATAAACATCACAACCATTTTTTTTAAATATATTTAGAAGCAGTCCATCAAAAGCACCGATCTCACATACTTTTTTATTATGAAAATCAATATGCTTTTTTATAAAATTAAACTGAGATAAACTTCTAGCATAACGCATTTTACTTTTAGCTGTCTCAAATAATTTATTTTTTATATTATTATGATATTCATTTTTATATAAAGCATATATTTCTTCGTCAGTAGGCAAATCTATAAAGTAGAGACCGCAATTACAGCATTGATAAACCTTTTTATCACTCTGCCATATATTTTTTATAGTGCCTATTTCAGAATAATTACTGCTTCTGCAAACCTCGCATATCATAAAAATAAACTCAATTATACAAAATTATTATTCAAAAGAAAGCTCAATTCCGCATTTAGGACATTTAGTCATATCTTCTGTAATACTAGAACCACAATTAGGACACTCATAAACTTCTATCTCTTCAACAACCTCTTCTGAAGTAGTTTCATATTCATCTTCGCTTTCAACTATTTCTACAACATCTTTCATTACAAGCATCAAATTATCCACTGTATCTTTATCGAGATTTGTTTTCTCCATAATATCTTCAGCTGATAAATTATACAATTCTTCTATAGAATTAATTCCATTATCTATGAGAGTTTTTATAACAGCTTCATCAATGCCCTGTAAAGAATAAAGATTGCTTTCAAATACTTCTGCAACTTCTGTCTCTTCACTAGGAGTTTCGGCTTCTTCAGCAGTATCTGAGAATATTTGATTTAATGGTACAATATCTTTCAATAATTCTGGATTTTCTTTAATATCTGTTTCAGTTTTTATATCAAAATAATATCCAGTAAGCTGAGAAGCTAGTTTTACATTATAACCGCTTTTACCAAGTGCCAAAGAAAGCTGCTCATCTGGTATAATTATCATAGCTTCTTTTTTCTCTGGATCTGTAATAATAATACGTATAGGTTTAGCTGGAGTTATAGCCTCAGCAATATATTCTCTAATATCTTTAGACCATTTTACAACGTCTATTTTTTCACCTTCAATCTCTTTTATAATTGACTGTATACGTATACCTTTCTGACCTATACAAGCTCCTATAGGGTCTACTTCTGGTTTATTGGATACAACAGCTACTTTAATTTTTAAACCCGGCTGTCTTACTACATTTTTAATTTCTATAGTACCGTCTGCTATTTCTGGTATTTCAAGTTCAAAAAGTTTTTTGATAAAATCTGCTTTTGTTCTAGTAAGAAGTATTTTAGTAGGTATTTCCTTGCCTGTTCTATCATCTTTACCACCCTGAACCTTATATATATAAGCTCTTATTCTGTCGCCTACTGTATAATGTTCTCTAGGAGACTGATCCTTTTTCTGTAATTCGCCCTCTGTTTTTCCAAGATTTATATAAATAGTTCCTTTATGTTCTCTCTGAAAATATCCGTTTACAAGCTGATTTTCTCTTCTCTTAAACTCATTATATATAATATTCTTTTCAAGGTCAGAAATCTTCTGGAAAAATGTGGTTTTAGCAACCATACTCTCTATTCTTCCGAATGCCTCAACTTGATCCACAAGTATTAATACTTCATCGCCCAAATTAATATCTTGATCTAATTTTTTAGCTTCCTCTAAAGATATTTCTTTATTTTTATCTTTTACTTCTTCTACAACGTTAGCTCCCTTATATACAGTAGGATTATTTTTATTATCAAAATGAATATGAAAATTTATATCATTTCCATATTTCTTTTTTAAAGCTAATTCCATAGTAGATGCTATAACTTCTTTTAAAAGCTCTATACTAATATCCTTTTCATCAGAAAGCTGCTGTAAATAAGTTCCAACGTTTTCAAACATTTGATATTCTCCATTTTTTATTTTTTATATTATCATAATATATTAACAATTTAATCTTGCTTTTATAATATCATTTTTCAATATTTTGATATTTTTTTCATTAATAATATTATCCTCATCAAAAACATTTATAATGATATAATCATCTTTAGCCTCTTTTAATTCTGCATAAGATGTAATAAAATTATCACCGTCTCTATACTTTATTTTTATAGGCATACCCTCAAAAAGTTCATACCTATCATTAAATTTCCATCTGAATCCAGCAGATGAAACTGTTATAGTATAATCACCCTCATCATATCCGTTTTGCTTTATACATTCCTGAATCTTTCTTGTAGTTTCTATACAATGAGTATGAGATACACTTTCTTTCTTTTTATATATAACAGCATATACTTTTTTGTTGTCAGAAATTGCCCTCACCTTCAAATCAAGCAAATATATACCGTCTTTTTCCAAAATATCTTTTATACCATTAAATAATAATACTTCATCTATAATAGGCGTAGTCTTATTAGATTTTTCTTTATTATTATGCAATTTCTTTTTTTTAGGCAGTCTGCCGTACTCTTTTTGCTTTTGCGGTTTTATCTTACTATTTTTATTATTCATACAAAATTGGCATATAGTATATTTTCCTAAAACATAAAAAAAGAGTGTCGGTCTCTTTCCTGAAAAAGAAAACCAACGCCCTTCATTACAAATATTTTCGGAAGTAATGATATTTTAACGTACTAATGATTTTTGTCAAGTGCTTTTATGAATTTTATTATTATGTTATTTTTGTTGACATTTATTATTTTTTTATATAGTATTTAAACATTATAAATATTAAACTAAATAACAGATTATATCGGAGTTGAAATGGTATTTTATATATTAACTATTATCTTTTTTTTGTATGTTGTATCAATAGCTATAAAAATGCTTCTTGAAAACAGACCTCCATATTCTTTTATAGCTTGGCTTACAGTATTGGTATTTTTGCCCTATGTTGGAGTAATATTTTATATATTTTTGGGAATGGATTGGAGAAAATCAAAGAAAAAAATATCAGCAAAACTTCCAGAGGATATGATAAAAAAATATTTCTCACCGCTTTTAAAAGAACAAATAAAAATACTTGATAATATGCAGGGCAATTACGGCAGAAATATTAATTTGGTAAAACTTGCCATAAATAGCGGATATTCTCCTATTACAGTGCAAAATGAAGTTTATGTATTTGATGAAGGGGAAAAACTTTTTAATGCCATAATAGAAGATTTAAAACTCGCAGAAAAAACTATACATATGGAATATTTCATATGGAGAAGTGATGAACTTGGAGAAAGAATTAAAGATGTGCTTATAAAGAAAGCTAAAGAAGGGGTTGAAATAAGGCTTATATTTGACGGAGTAGGATCTTTAATGAGAATAAGCAAAAAATACAGAAAAGAGTTAAAGCAAAACGGAATAAAACTGCTCTACTATCATGATCCTTTTTCTATACTATGGACTAGATTTATCAATTACAGAAATCACAGAAAAATAGTTGTAGTTGACGGGGTTGTCTCATATATGGGCGGAATGAATATGGGACAGGAGTACATAGACGGAGGAAAGCGTTTTGAATCTTGGAAAGATGTACATATGAGAATAGTAGGAGATACCTGCAATCTTATACAAAATGTATTTGTATGTGACTGGTATAATGCAGGAGGAAGAGATTTAGAAGTATTTAATGTTAATGAAAAAAAACATAAACTTTCAAGAAAATTAAAATATATAAATGAAACTTTAGATGAAGAAAGATTCTTAATAATGAGAAAGGATCTATTTCCAATATCGGCAACTGATAAATTTCTTCCAGTACAAATTATAACTTCAGGTGCTGATTCTAAATGGGACAGCATACAAAAAGTATATTCTAAAATGGTAGAGGAAGCAAAGAAAAGTATTTATATAGAAAGCCCTTATTTTGTTCCTGATGACGGATTTTTATCCGCTTTAGAAAATGCTGCTTTATCCGAAGTGGATGTACATTTAATGATAACAGGCAAACCTGATAAACTTGTACCTTGGTGGGTAGCACAAACTTATTTTGAAACTTTACTTAAGGCTGGTGTTAACATATACTTATATGAAAAAGGATTTTTACACAGCAAATTCTGCATAATGGATGGAAAAATAGTATCATGCGGAACATGCAATATGGATATACGAAGTTTCTATTTACATTATGAAATGAATGCGGTTATATATGATACTGATATAGCCAAAAAATTTGAAGATATATTTAAAAAAGACATGCTAAACTCACATAAGATAACTATAGAAGAATACTCTAAACAGCCTATGTTTGTAAGATTAAGAAACTCAGCCTGCAGGATAATAGCTCCAGTTCTTTAAATATAGCTTTAAATAAATATAGGAATGTATTTTATGAAGAATATAAAAATATCGGCATTAGATAATCAAGCACTATTTGATTTAAATGCCTCTGAAGAGAGCCTCACATTATTTGTAGATGATATAGGAATACCTAAAGAAAATATTTCTACACTTAATGAAATTTTAAGAGTAAGAGAAGATTTCTTTTTGAACATATCTTCAGATAAAAATGATACATACAAAAATAATATAATGGGCAATGATTTATTAAGAGCCTTGCCAGATTTAAAAAACCTTATATATCATGCTTCTATGAGATACCCTCTAAAAAGTATTGATATATTTGCAAGACTTATAAATCTAAAAAGCCTACATCTATACGGTGATTTGCCTAAAGATATGGAATTAAAACCGCTCGATAATATAGAAAACCTTGAAAGCATATATATAGAAAACGGCTTAACACTAAGACAAGATGTATATTTAGCTATGAGAAGCACAATAAAAGAAATAGGTGCTGGAACGTTCAGAATGGAATCTTTTGACAAAAATCCTAATTTAAAAAAAATAGCAGTTCTTTCTGGTGTTTCTCATGAAGAAGAAATGCCAAAAAAACTTCCAGAACTTGAAGAGCTTTATATAGAAAAAGGAAAAAATATAAGATCATTCAAATTCTTATCTGAAATGAAAACTCTTAAAACTTTAGAATTAAATAATATACCAGAACTTAAAGAGCTTCCAGATTTTAGTCCTTTAGAAGATTTAAAAAAAGTGGTATTAAAAAATTTAAGAAACCTAGAGAATATGGATTCTATATTAAATCATGCAAGAGTAAGAACATTGATACTAGAAAATATAAAATGTTTTAATATAGATACTATATCTAAAGAAATATCTCCAAGATTGAAATTTGTATCTGTGATTACTGATGATAAAAACTGGGATAAAAGAACCCAAAAACTTCTTGAAGAAAAAGGTTTTAAGCCCGCTTTATAAATATCTAAATGAAAGCATAAACAAAATTATAAAGAATAAATAAAAATCATAATATAAAAAATTAGCCTGACTATTTCATCAGGCTAATTATAAAAACATAAATACTTTATAATTTAAAATAACTTACAACCTCTATCAATTTTTGTGCCTCACTGCTTAATGTAATACTTGCATCTTTTGACTGCTCTACCAAACTAGCATTTTCCTGAGTACTTGCATCCATTCTTAATACTGCCTGATTAACCTGTTCTACTCCAGACTGCTGTTCTACTGCTGTTGTAGAAATATCTTTCATTATGCTTGCTGTACTTTCTATTTTATCTTTTATATCACTAAATATTTCCTGTGATTTTCTGGCTGCTTCTGCTGCTACTTTTATTTTTTCATCAGAGTCGGCTATTAGAGAAGTAATATCTTTAACAGAAGTCTGAGTATTTTGTGCTAATGTTCTTACTTCAGAAGCTACAACAGAAAAACCTCTTCCCTGCTCTCCAGCACGTGCTGCTTCAACTGATGCATTAAGTGCTAATATATTTGTCTGAAAAGCTATATCTTCTATCAATTTTGTTATATTAGTAATTTTTCTGCTTGCTTCATAAACAGCTTCCATACTTTTAGTAGTGCTGTCTATTATAAGTCCAGCCTCTTCTACTGATTTTTTGGAGTCATTCATCATATCATTTCCTATAACAGATTTTTCAGCAGAATTCTTTATATTTGAAGCCATTTGTTCCATAGAGCTTGCTGTTTCCTCTAATGATGAAGACTGAGACTGAGTTCTCAATGCTAAATCATTATTTCCGCTTTCTAATTCTTTTGAGGTTAATTCTATATTGTTTGAAGAATCTATTATATTTTCAACTATATGTTTTAATTTTTTAATTGTATTATTAAATCCGTTTGCTATTATTCCAAATTCATGATTTTCATATTTGCTGCTCAAAAATTTAGTTGGTGCTGATACTGTAAGGTCTCCATTTCCAAGCCTATTTAAATCATTAGCTAACTTTGTTAAAACTCTTGATATATGAACATTAACATATCTTACCACTATAAATGAAGTAATAATAAGAAGCAATATACTTAAAATAATTGTTATTTTTATAAGAATATTTCTGTCAGAATAAAATTCACTATAAAGCATAGTAACACACATTATCCAATCTATATTATCAAGTCTTGAAAAAGCCATTACTTTTTTACCATCATCTTCATAATGCAAAGTTCCTTTTCTTTCAGTAGAAGCAGCAGCAAGAGCGTTTCTTGATCCTTCTGATATGGTATTTATTTTTTCGCTGTCTTTATGTGCTACTCTTTTGCCGTCTTCATCTACTACATAAATATTACCAGTTTTTCCTATGGTTATCTCAGAAAAATATTTTTTAGCAAAATTATCCCATTTTAATTCTGCTGCCAAAACTCCAGCAGGTTTTCCACTGTAATCAACTACTCCTGATAATAAAGTAATAACATACTCATTATTAATAGGTGATATTTCTATTTCATCTGCTATTGAATATTTATATCCGCTTTCTATTAAGCGATTCCATAAACCTCTATTCGCTATATCGCTTCCTATAGTATTTTCTGATGTGGAAGTTACAAGTTTTCCATTTAAATCAAATAAAGAAAAAGAAGCAAAATGATCCCCAAGTTCATTTAACAATTCAGTTAATTCACCATTAGCTATAGTTAAATTAAGATCATTAGGTGTTTTAAAATAATTCAAAAACTCTGATTCTTTTGCGATTACAGAAGTTAAATCCCTCTGATCATTTAACCATACAGAAACTAAATCCCTATATCCGTCCGCTGTTTCCATAAATCCTCTTAAAGCTGTCTTCTCTATAAATACAGAAGAAGCAGATATTATTACTATCATAAGTATAATGAGCATTAAAGCTACAGACGATATGATAGTAAAAGGCATTCTAAATTTTAAGGTTTGCATAAATTTCATAAATAACTCCCTAAACTCAATCATTATGATAATAGTATATTATAAAAATTTAAAAAAGTCTATATTAACGTAAATATTTTTTACTAAAATTTATAAAAAATATATATTTTTTACATAAAAAGTAAATATTAGGTAAATATTTTATATATTTGTAAATTAAATTTATGCGGTAGTTTTATAATTTTTCCTTTGACAAAATTATTATAATTGTTTATCATGATAACATAATAAATATAAGGATTAAGTATGTATAATATATCCCAATTAAAAGAATTATTAAAAGCAAAAAAAATGCATGAAAAATTTTCATTAATATACGGAGGAGATGAAGCCAGTATATCTGAAGCCTATAATAGACTAGAAGAAACGATAAAACATTTTGAGAGTATAGATAAAAGCGAAGAAATATATTTATTCAGTGCATCTGGAAGAACAGAATTATCAGGCAATCATACTGATCATAATAATGGATGCGTACTGACAGCATCTATAAATTTGGATAAACTTGCAGTAGTGGCAAAAAGAAATGACAATAAAATAGTGGTTTATACTGACTATTCAAATAATCCAGACATTATAGATATCAATAATTTAGAAATAAATAAAGATGAATACGGAAAATCAAATGCTTTAAGCAGAGGCGTTTGTGCTGGAATAAAAAAAGAAGGATATAATATTGGAGGATGTACAATATCATTAAATAATAAAGTACTTATAGGAAGCGGATTAAGCAGTTCGGCAAGTTTTGAATCTTTAATCGGGGAAATACAGAATGCTTTATATAATAATGGTAAAATAAGTAAAGTTGATATAGCTAAAATAGGACAATATGCTGAAAATATATATTTTGGAAAACCTTGCGGACTTATGGATCAAATGGGATGTTCTGTAGGCGGAATTATGTCAATAGATTTTAAAGACAATAACAACCCTATTATAGAAAAAGTAGAATATGATTTTGAAAGTAAGGGATATGCTCTTATGATAGTAGACGCTAAAGGAGATCATAGCGGACTTACTAATGAATATGCTGCTATAAGAGAAGAGATGAATGCTATTGCTAATTATTTCGGTAAAAAAGTGTGCAGAGAAATAACTAAAAAAGAATTGATAGATAATGCTTCAAAATTAAGAGAGAAAATTGGCGACAGAGCAGTAATGCGAGCTTATCACTTTATAGAGGAAAATGAAAGAGTGATAAATCAGATAAACGCTCTAAAAAATGATGATATTAACACTTACATAAAACTTATGAATGAATCAGGACTTTCAAGCTTTATGTATTTACAAAATTGCTATTCTGTTACAAGTTCCAAAAATATGGGAGTAGCTTTGGCTATATGTCTTACAAAAGATTTTCTTAAAGGAGAAGGTGCATGCCGTGTACATGGAGGCGGTTTTGCTGGTACAATACAGGCTTTAATACCTTTAGAAAAAGCAGAAGAATACAAAAAATATATGAATAATATATTTGGAGAAGGAAGTGCTGTAAAAATAAGAGTAAGACAAGCTCCAGTATGTGAAATCTAAAATAATTTATAATGAATTATAAAAGACAAGAAACTTCATAAAGCCTTGTCTTTTTTATTAAAATAAAAAAGCATAATATATAATCAATTAAAATTTTAAATGATTATGTATTATGCTTATTTTTTATTATTTAATTAAATAAATTCTTAATCTTCTTTTATTTCTCTAGGGAAATCATATTCCTCCAAAGGAAGCGGTTTAGGTGCTTTTTCTGATATATCTCTAAGTTCTTTAGAATAAAAATATTCTGTACCAGAAATCTTTTTAGATATATATTTTCTCATACTAGATATATAAATAGTAACACCTGGGAAAAATCCTTCCATAGATGTAATACTGCTCTGAGATAATTTTTCAAATTCAGCACTCATTTCATCTCTTCTAGCCTCAAGCTGTGCTGTTTCTTTAACAAGATTAGTAATTCTTCTCAAAATATCCTTAATTCCTTCTCTTTTATTTACAGGTATTCTTTCTATAAAAGCTTTAGGATTTTTAAAATACTCTGTACCTAAAAGTGATTTAATTTTACTTATCTCCTCTTTATTAGCCTTAACTGTAGTAACAATATTTTTAAACTCGGCATCAGCCTCGGCATCTCTACCTACCGTAATAGTAGTTTTTGATTCACTCATAGAACCTATACTCTTAGCCCAAACTCCGTTTAATGCTTTAATATTTCCTCCAATGATAACACCTTTACCTTCAAGTACTATTACTCTGTCATTACAAGCTATTTCAGCATTAACCAACTGATTGGCAAGTAAATCACCTTTACATATTATTGAGGCATTTCTTATAAACTGAGCTGATAATTTACCGTTAACATGTATTTTACTGTTAGTTCCGCCTATTATACCGCCTGAAACTATCAAATTACCAGCACATTCTATTTCAGCATCTTCTATATTTCCTCTTACCAATATATCGCCTTCAGTTTTTATAGAAAAACCTGGAGCAACATTATCTTTAATAATAAGAGAGCCATTAACTTCTATATTTCCAGTAGATAAGTCTACTTTATCTATTTCAGCAACAGTACTTACAGATAAAGTATTATTGTGATTGCTTAATATACCTCTTATCGCACTTTTAATAGTTATGCCGTCTTCATCTACTTTAACATTTTTTCCCAATTTGTAGCAAGGATCTTCATCATAATGTGCCTCCATAACAACATCATATATATCAAGACCGTCTAAAGAAGGCTTTTCTTCCATGAAATGTGCTATTTGAACATCAGCTTCTATATTATGTATAAAACCTCTTTCTTTAAAGTCTATAGCTCCGTCTTCTGATTCTTTACCTGTATCTATAGTAAAATCATAATCTAGTATAACTTTCTGAACATTTCCGTCTATAGGTTTTCTTCCTTCAACGAATACACACATTACACCTTCATCATATTTCAAATTATAAGCTACTAATTCTGCAACTTTATCATAATCTACCATTAATTTAATAGGTATCTGAGATATTATTGTCTGTATTTCTTCCAAAACAACTTGTTTTTTCTGCTGTTTTTGAGGCGGAAGAACCATAACACCTCTCCATTTATCAGCAACATTAATAACGGGTATAACTGATACTGATTTTAATTCATCATAAAACACATATCCATGTTCTGTAGATCTATAATTACCAGTCATTTTATCAAATTTTACATTTTTACCAGCTTTTATGCCCTCGCGTTTAGAAATAGATTTTAATATGGCATCTCCAGGGTGAACATAGTTCTTTAAAAGTTCTTCGTACAAATTTTGATCCTTACTATCGATATCAACTATTTGATCATAAATCTCTCTAGTATTAATAGTGTTGTCATAATAAAATTCATAATTGTTAGGATCAATTGATAATGTTGGTTTTATAATTTCCTTAGCCATATATTCTCCTTAAAAATCTGCAAAAACTATTCTCATTTCTTACACAAGAAGAGCATAACATCTCCCCTATTAAATAATTTAACATATTTATCAAAAAAAGCTTTAATTATTTTATTAGGTTTCTTTTCTATTGGAATAGACCCCCAAGAAAAATCACTAATAATATTAAAGCCAATACTTTTCATATAATTTGATAATGTAGTCTTTGAAAAAAGCCATAAATGCTGCGGCATAACAGCTCTCCAATCCCCTTTATACTTTTTAGCAAACATACCGTCTGCATTCGGTGTCGTTATTGCCAAATATCCTCCTTTAGCAAGTATTCTATAAATTTCTTTTAAAGTATCTGCAGGATTTGGCACATGTTCTATTACATGTGAAAAGTGTATAAATGAAAAATAATCACTATCAAATCCTACTTCTAGCAAAGGTTTTTCATGAACTACAATACCGTAATTCTTTCTTGCATACTCGGCAGATGATGAACATATTTCAATACCTTGAGCATTATAGCCCTTAGTCTTTAAATAATTAAGCATCATTCCAGTAGCACAGCCTATATCAAGCACATTTTTATTTGGGAGTTCACTTTCTATTTTATCAAAGCCTATATCTTTCATAGCAAGCTTCATAAGACCAAAAAAATTGTCCTGATTGGCTACCTCATACTCAAAATAATTATCACTGTATATATCATTTATCTCTTCCTGACTTAAAACAGGATACTGATATATAAGTCCGCAATTTAAACATTTGTTGTAGCTTACCAAATCTGTTTTTATATAAACTTCAGATTTAGTACTGCCGCAAAATTCGCATTCTTTTCCTTCAGACATATAACTCTCCGATTATTATATTCGGAAAAAAATGCGTATTCTTTAAATTTAATATAAAAATATCTTATTGCTGATTTTGAGTTTTCTTATTATTAACTGTTAATATTATTTCTGTATTCATACTAACCACATCTTCAGCAGCAGGAATTTGGGAAACTACTATATCATTTTCATAAAGAGAATCATTTATTTCCACTTTTGGAAGTATAGTAACATTTGTCATAGTGCTTAAAACATCATTTGTAATAATGCTTAGTGCTTCTTCATACTTAATACCAGTAACATCAGGCATTTTTACCAAAGCCT
The DNA here is from genome assembly GCF_000384655.1 of Brachyspira innocens ATCC 29796. Taxonomy (GTDB): domain Bacteria; phylum Spirochaetota; class Brachyspiria; order Brachyspirales; family Brachyspiraceae; genus Brachyspira; species Brachyspira innocens. The sequence continues at coordinate 29,819 of NZ_ARQI01000098.1, forward strand.
GCTCGGCAACGTTAATAACCAAATATACAGTTCTTCCTCTTTTTACTTTAATGCCTCCTTTAGGCTCCTGACTTACAACTGTGCCTAATGGATAATTATTAAAATAATGAGTTTGAATATTAAGATTCATACCTTCTTTCTCTAAAGTATTAAATGCCTGAAATACTTCCTTACCCTGAACATCTGGAAGAACAAAAGATTCGCCTCCTGATTTTACTATAACAAATACAACTATACATACAACTAATATCTGCAAAACAAAAACTATTAAAGCAAAAAGTGTTAATCTTCCAAACACAAGTAATGATTTAGAATCGCTTACTATACCATCTGGCAAAATAATACTTATAAATTTCTTTATATAAAATATTATCTTATCTAATATATTACTAAACTGTTTATTATCTTTTTTAATCTCTATTTTTTCTGCTTTTTCTACTTTTTCAATTTTTATTTCAGTTTTTTCTTGTTTTTCTTTAGTATTAATTTCAGGTTTATTTTTTTTTCTGCTCATTTATAATTAACTCCAAGATTATTAAATTAAATATTCGCCTATATTTAATTTATTTCCGCATAGAAATTCTTTTACTGTCTGTCTTTTTTTGCCTTCTCTTTGAAGTTCTTTTATTACATAAATACCATTAAGTGCCTGAATATAAATACCTTCATTATTAACATCAACTATTTTTCCAAAATCACTTTGACAATCTGTATTATATTTATATTCACTCTTAAAAACTCTTATTGATATATCTTTGTAAAAACAATATGCTGTAGGCCATCTTACAAAAGCTCTTGTCATATTATGAAGACTAATAACATCTTTTGAGAAATCAAGTTTACCGTCTTCTTTTTTTATCTTACTGCAGTATGTTGCCAAAGAATCATCTTGTTTTATCATATTCGATAAATGCTTGTCAACATCTTTAAAAAACTCTTTTAATAGATAAACACCGCTTTCTTTTATTTTATCATACAAATCATTAAATTGCCAGTCATCTGCTATATCAACCTCATGCTGAAGTATGATATCGCCTTCATCTAATTTTGCATCCATTTTCTGTAATGTAGTTCCGCTCTTTTTAAATCCGTAAAGAAGTGCATGCTCTACTGGACTTGCACCTCTAAGTATAGGAAGAAGAGAGCCATGAATATTAAGAGGCATAATTTTAGGAAGTGCCAATGTTCTTTTAGTTAAAATTCTGCCGTACGCCACTACTATCAAAAAATCTGGGGCAAGATCTGTTAAAGTACCGTAAAAATCATCTTTATTTATACTTTCAGGCTGAAAAAGATTAAGATTATTTTCTAAAGCTGCTTCAACAGCAGGAGAATTTATTATATTACCCTTTCTGTCTTTCTTGGTATCAATCGGAGATATTACAGCACTTAAATTGACATTATCTGTTTTCATTAATTGTAAGATACAATCTCTTGTAAAATCGGTTGAACCTGCTACTATAACATTATACATCATCAAATGATTATATATTTTTATTGTGAAAAGTCAAATAAATTCATAATTATTTTCTATTCTTCATATATCTCTATGCCTTTTACCTCTGAGAGAAATTGAGTAAATAAAGAAAATGCTATTGGATCAATTTTTATTTTTTCATCTATAAACATAGCTTTCATAAACATAACAATTTCTTCAGGATTTTTATTTCGGCTTCCATTCATAAATGTTAAACTATCATATATATCAGCTATCTCAAGCATTTTAGCTGGAAAATATGCTAATGCATCAGCATTAACAATATCTTCTGTTTCAAAAGTCATTAAAAAATCTATTTTATGTTTAGGATCATTTGCTTTTTTATCAAGAAAATTCTTTAATATTCCGCTGCCGTAACCATAGCATTCATGATGAAGACCAGCAATTAAAGCTGCCTCATCTTTTTGATTTAATACATACTTAAGAAAATAGTATGCTTTTAATGTATGAAAATCTTTAAAATCTCCATCTTTAATGAATTCATCTGTTGGTATAAAATCCATAATATTGAGCATAGCAACATCATGATAAAAAGCTCCTGCCGCATAATTAACTATTTCTGAAGCAGTAAATTTTCTTATACCAAGTTTATATACTTTTTCTAATTTTTCTATTCCTTTAGAGATATTAAATTTATTTAAAATTGAACTATAATATTGCAAATATTTATCCTGATAATCCTGTCTTAATTTACTGCTAAGCCCCTTATTAAATATATTATTATAATAATATAAGAACTCTATCATAAGTATACATACTCTGTTACTATGGCTTATTATATTAGAATCATTAAGTAAGTCCAAATTATCAAAAATATCTCTAAATACATATTCTTTTTCCAAATAAGTTACTATAGAGTTCATTATACTTGAAATCATAATCTCTGTTTCTGTATTAATAATATTATTAGAATTTTGTTTAGATGTTTTTATGTATTTAATATATCTTATAAAGTCAAGCCTTGCTATAATACCCAATCCTGTTAACATACGCTCTATAGAAATAGCTATTTCATTGGTTACCTTTTGTGCTTTAGATTCCAGTTTTAATTCATCTGCATAAGGTTTTAATAAATAGATTCTATTGTTTGGTTTTTCTTTTACTATTTTTGATAAAAACAATGAATTAGCAGATTTTAATTTTTCATTTGAAGGCTTACAATTTTTATATATATGATAGAAATAATCAGATTCATTATATTCACTTTCATCAGCACCCTCTACAACACTATTTTTATTTGTATGCGGATTATTCAAATTAAAAAACTTACTTGAAAATGATGATATATAATACTTAACACCTTTAAGTAATATATTATCCTTTTCTTCTATAAGGAGATTTACAGAAGAACCCGGTACTATAATACTTATACCATTAGAGTTTACACAAGTTATCTCTATATTTTCATTAACTATTATTTCTTTAAGCTCTAATATTTTATCAAAATTAATTTCATAGTATTTATTCATTGCTTTAAACATAAATACACCTCAAAATTATTATAATTTTATTTTTCCATTTCCTGCAAAATTTCTCCTATATGCTTAAGCTGTCTGTCGGCTGTTTTATTATAATCTATCTCACCAAGTGCTATTTTATAGGCTTTATCGATTAAATTATCCATTTCAAGTTTGGCCTTATTTTTCATTACTTTATCAGCCAATTCCTTAGTTAAAGCCCATCTCTCTTTAGCTAAATTATAAAAAAATACCGCATATTCAAAACTTTTCTTTATATCCTCATCAAACTGAGAATTATAAAAATAATAATTTTCTTTATCATAAAGACCTGCAAGATAAATATAATTCTGAGTTATTAGATAATTAAACTGCATATGCATAAGGTCTTTATATCTGGTGTAGGCATCTTCTGTTTCTATAATAGTTAAAGCTCTATTAACAAAATCAAAAGGAGCATTTAAAGCTCTTTCAAGATAATCTACATTTCTAAGCAAATCATATTCGCCGTAATAGGAAGGCAAGGCATAAAGTCTGTAATAATCTTCTGCATAAACTATATATCCATAGTCTTTTTTCTCTACTATAGTAGACTCTTTCATACCTATTTTAGGATACAAATTTACACTAAAAATTATAATTAATAATAATACTATCTTCTTCATATGCATACTTACAAATTAAAATATTACTATTATTAACGGTATAATTTATATAATACTTTATTAGTTATTATATTTATAAAGTTGAATTCTGTTTTTCTTCAGCTTCTCTCAATATCTCAAATATAGCACTATTATTGTTATCTCTTGCTATATCTATAGGATATTCACCTCTGTTGTTTCTAACCATAACATCAGCACCTGATAATACTAATTCGCTTACTATATCAACACTTCCAGAAGTGACAGCTTTATGTAAAGGAGTATCTCCATTTTGATTTTGTATATTAAGATTAGGCTTTTTTTCTAATAACATTCTAACAATAGGAAGTTTAGAATATTCTGAAGCTATATGCAAAGCAGTATCTCCGTATTTATCAACTGCATTTAAATCTACTTTCTGAGTTAATAATATTCTAGTAATGTTTTCTGCTCCGCTTTTTGCCGCTATCATCAATGGAGTATAACTTGATATTCCAGCATAATTTATATCAGCACCAGCCTCAACTAATACCTGAAGTAAATCAACATTATCATTATTTATAGCATATTCAATCAAACTTTCACCATCTTTTGTTACTATAGATAGATTAGCCTTATTTGCTATTAATAATTTTGTAAGCTCAACATCATTATTCATAACAGCAATAGTTAAAGGACTAAGACCATTACTATCTTCTATGTTAATATTTGCTTTATTTTCTATTAGAAGTTTTATCATATCATTTCTGCTTGATTCTATAGGACTGTTCATAGCATATAAAAGAGGAGTTTTCTCTTCATAGCTTGCCGCATTAACATTGGCCTTATTTTCTATTAATACTTTAGCAAGTTCAATATCTCCATTATTTGCAGCATACATCAAAGAAGTCCAGCCGTCATTGTCTGAAGAGTTTACATCCGCACCATTTGTAAGAAGTACTTTAACGGTATCTATATATGAATTTCCGCTTGCTATTATCAATGCATTTTTTCCATTAACAAGCCTGTTTAATACGCCTTTATTTATATTTGTAATTATTTTCCCCATTATTTTGGCACTATCTGCAGATTTCTGCTGAACCAATACCAAATCTACAGGCGATGAACTAGTATTATTAAATTTAGAACCAGCAGCAGCCATTATTATATTTCCGTATATGTCGCTTTCTCCAGCATCCTCTATTTTAGCCCATTTTGATAAGAAATAATCTACTAGTGCAGGATTAAGAGATAAAACAGCATTATAAAGTACAGTAGTTCCATCAGCACTTTTATAATTAATATCTGCCCCATTATCTATTAAATAACGTACTATGCTCTCATCACTATTTTCAATAGCATATCCTAAAAGAGAAGGCTCTCTTTTTAAATCAAATGAATTATCTAATAGAAGTTTTATCATAGTTTTATTGGTTTGAGAAACAGCATAATACATAGGATAATGATCTAAATACTTACCCGCATAAGAACCATATACATTAGCTTTTCCTTCTTTTATAAGAAGTTCGGCTATTTTTGTATTATTATTGCTTACAGCAAGCAACAAAGGGCTAATTCCTGAATCATTGCCTATTTCTGTATCAGCTTTATTCTCTATCAAGAATTTTACAGCTTTAATATTATTATTTTGTACAGCATGATATAAAGGAGTTTGATTATCGCTGTCTGTTTCATTAACATCAGCAGCATGATTATTAACCATTTCTTTTACAACTCTGTCGCCATATTTTTTATTATATATCTCTTCGCTGTATATTTCATAGTTTCTAACCATTTTCTCCATATCAGATTTGCCCTTTATAAATAAGAACAAACCTACAATGATACCAGCACCCACAAAAAGTACAAAAACAATTGCAACTGCAACAACAGCTACTTTAAATATATATTTTTTATTTTCTTCTGCTTCTTTAGACTTATTTACTCTTTCTATAGCATTATTATTATTTGCTTCACCATTAATTAAATTATTATTATTTGAATCATTATTATTAAAATTTTCCATAAACTAACCTCCATATTAAATAAAAATAAATTTTGAAAAATATAATAACATATTTTTAATAAATTAAAAGAGTATAAAATAAAAATATCTATATAGTATTATTGCAGTATAAAACTTCTAGTTTCTATATAAGGAGTTTCATCAGCAATATATGATTCTATCACAGCTATATAATTACCATTAGGAAGAGATGATAAATCTTCTTTTGGTATAGTAAGTTTAAATACATCGTCCTGTAGAATAGCCTTATACTCCCTTTCTCCTCCGTTTTGTAACTGAATAAGAACTTTCACAGTAGTATTAGGGTCTGGAAGCTCTAAAGCATTATCTGGGTAATTGTACGAAGAAACATAAATATACATATTAATATCATTATTCTTACTTGCTATAGCAGGCATTTCAATATCTTCTATTCTGCTCATTTTAGTTGATAATCTTTCAATCCAATATTCAGCAGTATAACTATAATCTTTAAAAGCAGTTAACTCTATATAATTTGCTTTTGAATCTATTTTTGATATAAAGAAAGGTCCGTTTGATATATATGCATGTCCGTATTTATCTATAAAGTCAATAGCAGCCTGATATCTTCTGACAGCTTCTTCTTTTGTAATAAAATCTTCTATACCAGCAGGTATGTATTCACTGTCTCTCATCTCAATTAATTTTTCTTTTATATCAGATACGCATGTAGGATTTTTTACATCTATAGAAGTCAAAGACTGATCCTGCGATATGGTATAAACATTTCCAGATTTAGAGCCTTCAAGTACAATTTTCATTATAGCCTCATTTATCTCAAAAGGAATAACAGTATTTCTGTTTGGGTTTCCTATTTTAGGACTAACCGCAGCAATGGCAATTTGTCTGTCCATATCCATAGGCCAATAATAATTTCCATAAAGAGTAAAACTTCCATCTTCATTTATAATACTTCCGACAGCTCCGTCCATAGCAGAAAGATATCTTCCAGCCATAGCAGAATCATAATATTTATCATTTTCATTAGTTTTTGTTATAACATTAGCTATAAATACGTTTCCATACATCAAATCAACTAAAGATGACTCTATACCATGATGCCATTTGAAACTTCTAGGTTTAAAATCACATTTTACATAAGCTGTAATGTTATCTGACTTTTGATAAACTAGCTCCCCATTTTCATCAACTTTTACAGTAAGCCCCTCTTCCCATTTTTGAATATAAGGGTTATACATCTTAGCATTTTGAGGCACCTTTATAGTACCAACTGGTATGCCGTTATTTCCAGCTCTCACTCCTATTTCTAAACTATTAGTGTCAGCCTCTCCAAGTATAAACTCTGTTTTAGCAGTAGAAGGCGATTCAAAAGTAGCACCCGCATCAGAACAAGGACCTATCATTATAGCAGAATAAGCATCAGAAAATCCGCCCACACCCACAGGATCCCAAGGACTTATAAATAATGAACCTTGTGCTGAATGCTGAAGAACTCTTAATACTTTTTCTCCGTTTCGGTTGGGCTTTATATCGGCACTTCTTATAGACCAGTCATTTACTCCGTCACCTACTCCGTAAAGCATTCTTCTATTGAATCTTTCTTTATTCGCTACAAAAAACTGAGTCTGTGAGTTTAAATATATTCTTACAGCATCTTCAAGCCCTATTTCCTGCAAACGCATATTGCCATTCCAATACTCATCAGCAGTCAAAAACCAGCCGTTTGAATTTTTATCACTTATCCTTGAAGCCTCTTTATTATCATAGTTCCAAAACTCAGAAATATTGCCTCCCGGCATATAATTGCCTTCTCTTACATACATCTGTCTTAATGTAACGTCCCACCAAGCTCTTGTTGCACCTGCCCCCCAAGCTTCAGTTATAATATTCCATTCATAATCTTTTGGGTCTGAACCGTATACAACCTGTGTAGATTTATTTCTATCATATAGTAGCTTTTCTACTTTTATACCAGTTTTTTCTATCAAATCAGATATTGCATTACCCGCTGGAAGTCTTCCTGTAGGATCATCAACCCTTATAACAAATTTAATAGTTACTGTTTCACCATTATATTTCCACCAGCCATTTTCTTTTACTAATTTTCCTCTATTTTCTGGTAAATTGGCAGCTCTTTCCATAGCTTTATTTATATCATTAATTGCTTTCTCTTCATTGCCATTTGCTGTCATACCCATTTTTGAAGGTATAAGATTATATCTGTAAGTACCCGGCTGACCAGGTGTAGCCTGAGTAAATGAAGGCTCACCTGCTCCTCTTAAAATTTCATCAACTAACTTTTTTCTGTCAATTAAAAAATTCATAGCAAATCTTACTTCTTTTATAGCTAAAGGATTAAAATAAGTTTTGCCGTCTCTTGTAGTAACTGTATATGGGGCTTTATTGGGCACTGGGTTAAAAAGCAAAGACCAAGAGCCAGAAGGCACCGCATAAGTATCTAATTTCTCTAAATCACTTTCACCTAATGACAAATAAGTAGCCCCGTCTATTCCGCTAGCCATTAAATCTGCTCTGCCGTCCGCTACATCTTTAATTGCTATTGTCATATCAGTTCTTACTTCGTATATTATTTTATCTATTAATGCTCCGCCTCTGTCTATTTCTTTCTGTTCAATCTCTTCTTTACTATCTGAACATGAAGAAATTATAATTGATAATATTATTAATATATTAAAAATTTTATTATTTAATTTCATTACAAAGCCTCATTATACAAATTAACATAATATATAATAATAGCATAAATAATAAATGTCAATAAATAATAAGTATTAAAATATGAATGCTTTAAAATTAGATAATATATTTATTGAAAATTATTTTAATGTTAATTTTAGATTAAGATAATACATGATGTAATAAATAAACCAAATATTATTTATATTATAAATTTTCTATTTCTTCTATACTCAATCCTGTATTATCACTTATAAACTTTATATCTAAACCAGACTTTTTTAAATTTTTAGCTATTGTTATTTTATTTTTTTCAATACCTTTTTCAATACCTTTTTCAATACCTTTTTCAATACCTTTTTCAATACCTTTTTCAATACCTTCTTTAATACCTTCTTCTTTAGCTTTTTTCATATCTAATTCTATGCTTTTATTAAAAAAGTAAGTATCTACTTCTCTTTTTTTATATTTATCCATTACTGGACTATCATTAACAAATGTACGGCATTTTTTTTCTACTTCTTCAAATATAGTATTTTCTTTCATCAAGACAGA
>NZ_ARQI01000099.1 GCF_000384655.1 Brachyspira innocens ATCC 29796
AAGAATATAATCAAAACAAGTTAGAAGAATTATCTAGCCAGATAGAAAACAGTAAAGAAGAGCAATCAAAATTCTTTGAAGAAGAAAAAGAAAATATTTCTAAATTAAAAGAAGAGTTAGAAGAAAGTATTACAGAGAAAATAGACAGTAACAATGCCAACTATAATAATGTAATGCTGGAACAGAATCTAAAAACTTTTAAAGATATTTCATCTTTAAGAAAAGGACATAAAGACCTTGAAGAAGATATAAATAATAAAATTAATACTCATATAGAAGAACAGAATGCTAAATATGAAGAATTTATTAGAACTATAAATGATATATTAGAAAAAAATAATATAAAATACGAAGAGCTTGCTGATAATTTGAATAATAAATTTAATATTGGTATTGATGAACAGAAAAAATATTTTGATAAAGAGAATCAAGATACAGACAGCAGATATGAAGCATTTATTAAAAATATCAATGAAATATTAGAAAATAATTATTTAAAATATGAAGAGCTTGCCAATACTGTAAATGCAAAATTAGAATCTAATAAAGTACAAGATTATAGTAAAGGATTAAACAGAGTAAATTATAATAACAATCAAAATGAAAAGCTTGTTAATTATATAGAAAATAGACTTAATGAAGAGAGTTCTAAAAATAATAAAAAGATTAAAAAAATAGAAGATAATCAAGTAAAAAATGATAAAGAGATTAAAGAAGTAAATAAAAAAATAGGTAATGTTGCTATAGTATCTGTTTCTTTATTTGTTATTATAATAATAGTATTTTTGGCTTATCAACTATTATAATATTTTTAGGAGGGATTAATTTTTATGGATATGTTTGACTCTAAATATAATTCCTCCATCATAGACAAATTTGCCTATGAAAAAGAGTATTTATCATTAGGTTATAAATATATATGCGGTATCGATGAAGTAGGACGGGGCTGTTTATTCGGACCTGTTACAGTTGCCGCCGTTATAATGCCTTTAGAACTTAATAATGATATTGAAGTGGTAAGAGAAAATATAGTAGAAGAGGTTGATGACTCTAAGAAAATATCTGCTAAAAAAAGAGAAGAGCTTTATGATAAAATTATTAATAAAGCATTATGTTATAGTGTATATTCGGTAGATGCCAAAACTATAGATGAAATTAATATTTATAATGCTACAAAACTTGCTATGGTTAATGCTGTTAGGGGGTTAAATATAAAACCTGATGTACTTCTTATAGATGCTGTAAAACTAGATATTGATATAAAGCAATGCTCTATAACCAAAGGCGATTTTAAATCCTACAGTATAGGCTGTGCAAGTATAGTTGCTAAGGTAGAAAGAGACAGAATGATGAATGAACTTCCAGAAGTTTATCAGAAATATAAAGTTGCTAAAAATAAAGGCTACGGTACTAAAGAGCATATGAAAGCTATTGAGATGTACGGAGCAAGTGATATGCATAGATATTCATTTGAGCCTATAAAATCAAATTTCTCAAATAAAAAAGAAGAAGATAATCTCATTTTGTAATATTTGTTTAGGTTATACTGTAACAATTTTATTTTGTCAGCTGATGGACTTTATATAGAATTATCGATTTTTTTTCCGCATACTTCTTTGGGCTTCGCCAAAGTTGTCGCCAAAGGCACGCAGAGCGAAAAACACAATTGATAGAACTTTATATTTTGTATACACGTATTAAATGTAGCGTATATTCTAAATTTAGTCTAAAAATACAGTCTTTTTGGTTCTTTGTGTCAACAAAAGAACTGGGGGGCTAGTCCCCACAAATAATAAATTTAAAAAATTAAATTTTTGACAAACTGTACTTGTTTATGTATATACTAAAATTTATTTATATAAAAAGCCATATATATGATAATAATTGCTTAAATTTTAATACTTGTTTTTGTTAGATTTTATGGTAGTATATTTTCATGAAAAGTTTAGATAAAATAAAATTAATAGCAACAGATTTGGACGGTACACTTTTAAATAGTGAAAGTGAGATAAGCGATTATAATAAAAAAGTTTTTCAGTATTTAATGAATAATGGTATTGAAATTATACTTTCTACTGGAAGACCTTTTAATGGTATGCAGCGTTATAAAGATATGATTAATAATGATAATTATTCTATAGTTTTTAACGGTGCTATAATTGCTGATACTAATGGAAAATTTGTGTATAATAAAGTAATAGATGAGGCTTCTTCAAGGAAGATAGCAGATTTGATTGATAAGTATAAAGTTTATCTTCATGTATACAGCGGAAATAAGTATATAGTATCCGAGCCTGATTTTTATTATGAAAGATATATAGAAAAAGAAAATATTACTGATACAATAATAGGTTTGGAAAATGTAGATAATTTTGAGTTCAGTAAAATGGTATTTATAGGTGAAAGAGAAGAACTTTTAAGGCTTCAGTCATATATAATGAGTAATTTTAATGTTCATACATCATTTTCACATACCAATTTTTTAGAGGTATTAGCTAAAGGTATAAATAAAGGCAGTGCTTTAAAATGGCTTTGTGATAATAAGGGTATTAAAAGAGAAGAGATAGCAGCTTTTGGGGATAATTATAATGATATAGAGATGATAGAGTATGCTGGTGTAGGAGTTGCTATGTCTAATGCCGAAGAAGATGTCAAGAAAAAGGCAGATTATGTATGCTTAAGTAATGATGAAAACGGGGTAGGAGACTTTTTAAATAAGTTTTTGAATTTGAATATAATTATTTAGAATTTTATATTGGTAGTATTGACATTTTTTTGTTTTATGTTATAGTATTGTCAATGTCTATGCGGGAATAACTCAGTTGGTAGAGTTTCTGCTTGCCATGCAGACTGTCGCGGGTTCGAGTCCCGTTTCCCGCTCATCTTATACCCCAGTAGATGGCTTTTCTATTGGGGTTATTTTTTTTATTATAATTTTATTAATTAAAGCTTAATAATAAAGCTTAATAAAGGTATTATTAAAAATGGATATTAAAGATTTGAATTTTGAAACTTCAACCGATGAAAAAGATTTAGTTACACTTAAACTCATTGTATCAAAAGATGCTTATAATAAAGAGTTGGAAAAACAAATAGAATATTATAAGCCTAGAGTTAATGTTAAAGGTTTTAGAGTAGGTCATGCCCCTAACAATATTATACTTTCAAGATACAGAGAGGCTTTGGAAGGTGCAGCTAATGAGGTTTTAATAGAAGATGCTTGGAATACTTATCATGATGAGAAAAATGTTAAAGCTATGGGTACTCCTAAACTTTTAAACTTAGAAAACAAAGAAGACGGACTTCATCTTACTTATGAGTATTACCCTATACCAGAGTTTGATTTGCCTGATTTATCTTCTATAAGTGTAGAAAAAAATAAATATACAGTTGATGACAGCGTAGTTGAAGAAGCATACAAATTATCTCTTCAAAGATTTGCTCATTTTGATGAAAGTGAGTTAAAGTCAGAAATAGGCGACAGGGTATATGTTAAAATAGAATTTGATGATGATGAAAATAAAAAATACAATAAAGAATTAACTGTTGTGGCAAGCGATGATGAAAATGACAGTATATTTGCAAGAAATGCTGTAGGCGTAAAAAAAGATGATAAAAAACTTCTTAAAACTTATGTTGACGGCAGAGAAGCTACACTAATAATGAATATTGTAAAAGTAGAAAAACCTGATATGAAAGATGATTCTAAAGAAGAGGACAGACAAAAAGTAAAAGAATCTTTAAAAGATCATTTAATAAAAAGAGCAGAAGACAGAGCAAATAGCGAGCTTGTAAATGATACTTTATTTAATAAATTAATAGAATTAGTTAATATGACTCTTCCAAAAGGCTATTATGAAGAACAATTAGAAACTTCATTAAATGAATTTGAAAGATCTATGTCAAGCAGAGGTATGAGTAAAACTGATTTCTTAATTTCTGTAGCAAAAACTGATGATGATATTAGAAAAGAATATGAAGAAAATGTAAGAAAACAAATAACTTTTGATATGATTATGGCAAAATTAGCTGATACTTATAAAGATTCTATCACAGTTAATGAAGATAAGGCTAAAGAATATGCTAACAGAATGTATCAATATCAAAGCTATATGGGACTTGCTAAACTTCCTAAAGAAGAACAGCAGAATATTATCAATTATATAATGCGTGATGCTCAAACTAGAGCTACTTCTGAGGCTATACTAGATTATGTAAAAGAACATGTACAGGTATCAGAAAAAGATGCAGGTAAATTCAAACCAGAAGAGAATGATGTTTGGGGCGGATATTAATTGTTAAAAGGATAAATATGGATTTGGAGAGAAATTATATGACTATACCTTATGTAATAGAGCAAACAAGCAGAGGAGAGCGTTCTTACGATATATATTCAAGGCTTTTAAAAGATAGAATTATATTTTTGGGCGGAGAGATTAATGATGATGTTGCTAATATAGTTATAGCACAGCTTTTATTTTTGGAATCTGCTGATCCAGAAAAAGATATTTCTTTATATATAAACAGTCCCGGCGGAGTTGTTACAGCTGCTTTGGGTATGTATGATACTATGCAGTATGTTAAGCCTGATGTTGCTACTTTATGCGTAGGACAGGCTGCTTCAGCAGGTGCTTTGCTTCTTGCAGGAGGGGCTAAAGGTAAAAGATTTGCTACTGCTAATTCAAGAATAATGATTCACCAGCCTTCAGGCGGTTCAAGAGGTATGGTTACTGATATGGAAATACAATTAAAAGAAACTATACGCTTGAAAAGCATACTTAATAATATTATGGCTAATCATACAGGTCAGGATATTAAAAAACTTGAAGCTGATATGGATAGAGATTATTTTATGAGTGCTGATGAAGCTAAAGAATATGGTATAATAGATAAGGTTTTCTCTAGCAGAGAATAATAATATAATTTTTATTTGAAAAATAATTAAACAAGGGGCATATTAAGCCCCTTGTTTTGGATGCAAGTTTTTATTTTATTATTGAAATTTATTATTGAAATACTTATATTTTGATATAGAATATATAAACTTAATTATTGATTATATGATAATATATTTTTTAATATATAAATTGGAGAGATATGTCTAAAAAAGGTAATGATAAAAAAGAAGTTTGTTCTCTATGCGGAAGAGAATTAAAAGAATTAAGCCGATATATTGAAGGCAATGAAGGATATTTATGTTCTGATTGTTCTGCTATAGCAAATGACTATTTTAACATGAATGTTCAAAAGAAGAAATCTAAAGAAAAAGATTATGAAATAAAAATACTTCCGCCAAAGCAGATAAAATCTTTACTTGATGAATATGTTATAGGACAGGATTATGCTAAAAAAGTTTTATCTGTTGCAGTTTATAACCATTATAAAAGAATAACTCAAAGTGCAGAAGATAAAAATGATGTAGAAATAGAAAAGTCTAATGTACTTTTAATAGGTCCTACAGGAAGCGGTAAAACTTTACTTGCTCGTACTTTAGCTAAGGCTTTGAATGTGCCTTTTGCTATTGCTGATGCTACTACTGTAACAGAGGCTGGATATGTAGGTGATGATGTTGAAAATATTCTTTTAAGGCTTATACAGAATGCTGACGGCGATATAAAATTGGCAGAAAAAGGTATAATATATATTGATGAAATAGATAAAATTTCACGCAAAAGTGAATCCCGTTCTATTACAAGAGATGTATCAGGCGAAGGTGTACAGCAGGCATTATTAAAAATTGTGGAAGGTACTGTTGCTACTGTTCCTCCTCATGGCGGAAGAAAACACCCTCATCAGGATAATTTGCATATAGATACTTCTAATATACTTTTTATATGCGGCGGGGCTTTTATAGATATAGAAAAATCTATTGCTGAACGTACTTCTAAAAAAGGTTTGGGTTTTGCCGCTGAAGTTAATTCTATGGATAATCTTAATTATGATGAGATAATGAAAAATATTTCTACAGAAGATTTGGTTAAATATGGGCTTATACCAGAACTTATAGGAAGGCTTCCAGTAATAGCCACTTTAGAAGAGTTAAAAGAAGAAGAGCTTTTGCAGATACTAAAAGAGCCTAAAAATGCTTTGACTAAACAGTATCAAAAATTATTTTCTTATGACAATATAGAATTAAAAATAGATGATGAGGCATTAAAAGTAATAGTAAAAAAAACTATGGAAGAGCATACAGGAGCAAGAGGTTTAAGAGCTTTATTTGAACGTGTTATGCTTGATGCTATGTATGATATGCCTACTGATGACAAAGAAAAGAAAGTTTTTGAGCTTGATAAAGAATATGTTGAAAGCAGATTAGGTACTGTAAACGAATAATTTTATATATTTAATTATATTACAAATTAAAAATAACAAAATAATTTTTTAGGGAGTTTTAATGTTACCAGTAAATGATTTAAGAAAAGGCGATGCTATAATTTTAGACGGAGAAACTTATTTAGTTGTAGATGCTCACTTTCACAGAGCTCAGCAGAGAAAGGCAAATGTAAAAACTAAATTAAAAAACATGCTTAAAGGTAATATGATAGAGAAAACTTTTTCATCTACAGAAAGTGTTGAAGAGGCTGATTTATCATATAAAAAAGCTCAGTATCTTTATGAAGAGGGTGACAGCTATGTGTTTATGATACTTGATAATTATGAACAGGTTCATGTAAGTGCTGATATATTAGGTGAGAGCAAATATTATTTATTAGATAACAGCGAAGTAGATTTACAATACATTAATGATGAAGTTACAGCGGTACGTTTTCCTATACATGTGGTATTGGAAGTTACTTATACGGAACCTGGTTTTAAAGGCGATACTACAGGTACTACATTAAAACCTGCTAAACTTGAAACAGGTATTGAGATTAATGTACCTTTGTTTATAAATATAGGTGATAAAATTAAAGTTGATACTAGAGATGACAGTTATGTTGAACGCGTAAATAAATAATGCTTTATATATTCACCATTATTTTAGCTTTATTTATATTAATAACTATATTTTTTATAAAAGTTAATTTCTTAATATATACTTTAGCAGCTCTTTTTATAGTTCATATAATATTTACAAAGTCTTTTTATAAAACTATAAAAAAGTTGCTTTATTTAATTCCTTATTTTCTTGCAATATTTATCATTCAGGCATTAAACTCAAGAGGCGAGTACTATACTATTTTTGGTATTTATCTTGATAAAGTTGGTGTAGATTTCACTATTATTTATTTTATTAGAATAGCATCTGTTCTTTATTTTTTATCAATTTTCTTTATCATAATAAAAAAATTAAAAGTTCCAAACGGACATTTTTTTGATGAGATGATAAGAATAAGTATCTTTATGAAGATAGTAAGAAAATCATTTTTTCTTGAGTTTAATAAGATAAGAGATAAAAATAAAAGTTTTAAAGATAAACTAAATTTAATAAAAAATCTATTAGAGAATGTTTATAATGATTCTTTCAGACTTTATCCTTATGAGAGTTTAGTTTCTTATTACAGAAATTTAAATAAGTAGTATAGCAAAATTGTTTTAGTTTTTTATGCTATTAATTTAAGTAATAAAAAACATAATTATTTAATTTAAGAATTATACAATATTTTATATGCTGTATAATTTTGTTTTTTTATACAATTATGCACTCTCTCTAAAATCGTACTAAACAAAGATTATGGATGTTCTAGGCTGAAAAAGTTAAAAACATTTGTATACACAGCTTAAATATTAATAATAGTTAATTAGTTTGCTCCAAATAGCAGTAATTAAATCTATGCCTTCCTAAAGGATTTAATACCAAATCTCTCAAATACGGATATACTATAAAAGAATCGGATCTGTAATATAGCGGTATAATAGGCATTTCATCTAAAAGTATAGCTTCAGCCTCTCTCATATTTTTCATTCTTAAATTATTATCATATGATAATTTAGCTTCTGATATTAAACTGTCATATTTGGCATTTGAAAAACCAGAATGATTAACTCCTCCGTAGCTTATCATAACATCAAGCATAGTCATAGGGTCATAATAATCACCAGTCCAGCCCATTCTAGCAATTTGATATTTCTTTTTTGTAAGGGCTAATAATGTAGCTGGAAACTCTTCTTCCTGCAAATCAGTATTAATATTTAAATTATCTTTCCACATTTTTTTAATAGCATCTCCAACTTCATAAAATATTCCGGGAGATACTTTTAACTGCAAAGCAGGATAGTTTTCTCCGTTTGGATATCCAGCCTGAGCCATTAATTCTTTAGCTTTTATAATGTTTTTTTCATAGCTGTCTGTATCTATATAATTAGATGACTCCTCTCTGAAAGAATAATTAATTCCTTTTACAGCAGGAGGTACAAAAGCTCCAGCAGGAGTCTGAGAACCTTTAAGTATATTATCAACTATATATTTTCTGTCTATAGCAAGGGATAATGCCTGTCTTACTAATTTATTTGTCAATGCTTCATTTGTTATATTTAATTCAAGATATATAGTTCCTATAGCATTATTTGGAACAATATATCCTTTATTTTTAAGATATTCTAGCTCATCTGCGGGTGCTTCTAATGCTGAAAAATGTACCTGTCCGTTAGTAATTTGTCCAATAATATTTAGTACATCAGAATTTGACACAAAGGTTATTCTTTTAGCTATTATTTCACTTTTATCATAGTAATACGGATTTTCTTCAAATACTATTTTTTCATTTTCAGCTCTTTCTCTTAATTTATATTGTCCGTTACAAACATATGTTTCAGGTTTTAGCGTCCATTCATCTCCGTATTTATTTATAATATCTTCTCTCAAAGGAACAAATATTCCAGTGGAAGCTAGGAAGTCTATAAAGTACATAGAAGGAGTTTCCAGTACTACTTCTAATGTATAATCATCTAAAGCTTCAGCACCTAAATTTGATATGCTCATAAGTCCCATTCTTATATCTTTTGCATTTTTTACAATTTCCATCATATAGGCATATGAAGCATTAATATTAGGATCTACTGCCCTTCTCCAACTGTATTGAAAGTCATAAGCAGTTACTGGTTTACCGTCAGACCATTTTGCATTTGTTCTTAGATAGAAAGTATATGTTAATCCGTCTTCTGATATATCCCAGCTTTCAGCCATTCCAGCTCTTATATTGTTATTAGGATCTGTTTTTGTTAATCCTTCAAATGCATGTAAGATATATGTACTTACTACCCCTATAGAGTTTAGGGTAGGATCTATTGTAGCAGGCTCGCTTCCCATATTAACAATTATATCTCTTGTCGGGTCTATTTCTTCGTTGTGATTATTGCAGGAAATGATTGCAATAATGATTATTAAATATAAAAAAATATTTTTCATTTTTTTATGGAACTCCGAAACAAAAAAACATTAATATATATTTAATTATTATATTAAATATTGGTATAAAGTCAATATTAATATATATATTTTTGTGATTTAGTATAGTTATAATTATTTTTTTGTAATATTTTTATATTATATGATTTCACAAAAATGCTTTTCATTATATAAAAAATATAATTATTAAGTCTATAAAAAGATATTAATTTGCCCTGTGTAAAAATACAAAAAAAATATGTTCAATAATTAAAATTTAATTGACAATCAAATTTAAATTTACTATACTAGAGTTTATTAAAAAACGATTAATTTTATTCAAAAATATAAGCGGGGAGTTTTTTATGGATTTTAAAAAGATTTATCAAGAAAAGTTAACTACAGCAGAAGAAGCTGTTAAGGTTGTAAAATCAGGTGATTGGGTTGATTACGGCTGGGTAGTTGCTACTCCAATAGAATTGGACAAAGCTCTAGCTAAGAGACTTCCAGAATTAAAAGACCTTAATTTCAGAGGCGGAATATTATTTTGGGAACCAGAGATATTCAAAGTTCCTGATGCTGCTAAATATATGACTTGGAACTCATGGCATATGTCTGGATTGGAAAGAAAAGCAATAGACAAAGGTTTTTGTTTTTATGATCCTATACGTTATTCAGAAATGCCAAGATATTACAGAGATTTGCCAAGAGGTATAGATGTGGCAATGTTCCAAGTATCAGAAATGGATGAAGACGGTTATTTCAATTTTGGTCCTAGTGCTTCTCATATGCAGGCTATGATAGAAAGATGCAAATGTGTAATAGTAGAAGTTAATAAAAATATGCCAAGATGTTTAGGTTCAAAAACAGTTAGAGGAGAAGCAGTTCATATTAACCAAGTTGATATGATAGTAGAAGGCAATAATCCTCCTATCGTAGAAATGGGCGGCGGCGGAGCAGCTACTGAAGTTGATAAAACAGTAGCTAAACTCATAGTAGAAGAAATACCAAATGGTGCCTGCTTACAGTTAGGTATAGGCGGTATGCCTAATGCTGTAGGTTCATTGATAGCACAGTCTGATTTAAAAGATTTAGGTGTTCATACAGAAATGTATGTTGATGCTTTCGTAGATATATCTTTGGCTGGAAAAATAACAGGTTCTAAAAAGAATATAGACAGAGGCAGACAAACTTATGCATTTGGTGCAGGTACAAAAAAATTATATGATTATATAAATAATAACCCAGAATGTTTATCAGCACCTGTAGATTATACTAATGATGTAAGAGTAATATCTTCTATAGATAATTTTATGTCAATCAATAATGCTGTTGAAATAGACTTATTCGGTCAGGTAAGTGCTGAATCAACAGGCTTCAAGCATATAAGCGGAGCAGGCGGACAATTAGACTTTGTATTAGGTGCTTATTTATCCAAAGGCGGTAAGAGCTTTATATGTTTGTCTTCAACAGTAAAAGGTAAAGACGGACAATTACAATCAAGAATAGTTCCTAGTTTTGCAAATGGTACTATCATAACAGATACTAGAGCTAATACTCATTATGTAGTAACAGAGTACGGAAAAGTTAATTTGAAAGGATTAACTACTTGGCAGAGAGCAGAAGCTTTAATATCTATAGCTCATCCTGATTTTAGAGAAGGATTGATAAAAGATGCTGAAAAAGCTAAAATTTGGAGAAAAAGCAATAAATAAATTTGAATATTGATTATCATTTTTATATACTATTATTAAATAATATTCTTATAAGGAGAAAAAAATGTTTAAAACTACTGAACAACATGAAGCGTTCCGTGCTAAGGTCAGAGCTTGGGCAGAAGAGGTTGTTAAACCTATAGCAGTAGAGCTAGACCTTGATAACAAATTCCCAGATGCAGCTGTAGCTGAAATGGGTGAAAAAAAATTAAATATCATGGGTTTGCCTTATGATAAAAAATACGGCGGTGCAGGACTTGATGTATTAAGTTATGCAATAGCTGTAGAAGAACTTTCAAGAGTAGATGGCGGTGTAGGTGTTATTTTATCCGCTCATACTTCTTTAGGTTCTTATCCTATCGATGCTTTCGGTACAGAAGAACAAAAGAAAAAATACTTAACTCCTCTTGCTAAAGGGGAAAAAATAGGTGCTTTCGGTTTAACTGAACCAGAAGCTGGTTCTGATGCAGGTGGTACAGAAACTACTGCTGTATTAAACGGCGATCATTATATTTTGAACGGTGAAAAAATCTTCATCACTAATGCTCCTAAAGCAGATACTTATGTTGTATTTGCTGTTACTACTCCTGGTATTGGTACTAGAGGTATCAGTGCTTTCATCGTAGAAAAAGGCTGGGAAGGTTTTGAGTTCGGTGAACACTATAATAAATTAGGTATACGTTCATCAGCTACTGCTCAATTACTTTTCAATGATGTTAAAGTTCCTAAAGAAAACTTACTTGGTAAAGAAGGTCAAGGATTTAAAATTGCTATGATGACTCTTGACGGCGGTCGTATTGGTATTGCTGCTCAAGCATTAGGTATAGCACAAGGAGCTTATGAAGCTGCTGTAGAATATGCTAAAGAAAGAATACAGTTCGGACGTCCTATCGCTCAACAACAAGCTATTGCTTTCAAACTTTCTGATATGGCTACTAAATTACGTGCTGCTAGATTCTTAGTTTACAGTGCTGCTGAATTAAAACAAGCTCATGAACCTTATGGTATGGAAGCTGCTATGGCTAAACAATATGCTTCTGATATAGGTTTGGAAGTTGTTAATGATGCACTTCAAATCCATGGTGGTAATGGTTACATTAAAGGTGCTTACATGGTTGAAAGAGCTTATCGTGATGCTAAGATCTGTACAATCTATGAAGGTACTAACGAAATTCAAAGAGTTGTTATTTCTGCTTCTATACTTGGTAAAATGCCTAAAGCTCCTGCAGGTGCTGTTGCTGGTCCTATGGCTAAAAAAGGTCCTATCACAGGTGAAAGAAGAAATATCATCTTCAAAGATGGTTCAGCTCAGGAAAAAGTTGATGCTTTAGTAGCTGCACTCAAAAAAGATGGAATTGATTTCTCTGTTGGTATAGATATGAACACTCCTATAATTGATGCTGAAAGAGTAGTAAGTGCTGGTAAAGGTATTGGTGCTAAAGAAAACATGAAACTTGTTGAAGATTTAGCTAAAGCTGCTGGTGCTGCTATAGGTTGTTCTCGTCCTGTTGCTGAAGAATTGAGATACTTACCTATCAACAGATATGTTGGTATGTCTGGTCAAAAATTCAATGGTAACTTATATATAGCCTGCGGTATTTCTGGTGCTAACCAACACTTGAAAGGTATTAAAAATGCTGCTATTATTGTTGCTATCAATACTAGAGGAAATGCTAAAATATTCAAAAATGCTGACTATGGTATTGTTGGTGATGTTAAAGAAATTTTGCCTTTGTTAACTAAAGCATTAGGCGGTACTGCTGCTAAAAAACCTGCAGAAGTTCCATACAAAAAAATGAAAAAAATTGCTCCTAAGAAAACAATTGAAATACCTAAAATTTATGTATGCAGCGGTTGCGGTTATGAGTATAATCCATTCATTGGTGATCCAGAAGCAGAAATAGCTCCAGGTACAGACTTTACAGCTCTTCCTGAAGAATGGGTATGTCCTGAATGTAGTGAAGAAAAAGCTAACTTCATTAAGGCTTAATAAAAATAAATAATAATAATTAGGAGGAAAATAATGCATTGCGTTAGAAAAGTTACTGAAGATTTATATTGGGTTGGAGCTAATGAACACCGCTTGGCTCTATTTGAAAATGTACACCCTTTAACTAAAGGTGTTTCTTATAACTCTTATGTTCTTTTAGATGAAAAAACAGTTCTTTTTGATACAGTTGACTGGGCTGTTTGCAGACAATTCTTAGATAACTTAGAATATGTTTTAAATGGCAAAAAACTTGACTATATGGTTATTAACCACATGGAACCAGACCACGCTGCTTCTATAGACGAAGTTTTATTAAGACACCCTGAAACTAAAGTTATTTCTACTGAAAAAGCTTTCATGTTTATGGATCAGTTCGGATTTACTGTTCCAGACGATAAAAAAATACAAGTAAAAGAAGGCGATACTCAAAAATTTGGTAAACACGAAATACTTTTCGTTGCTGCTCAAATGGTACACTGGCCTGAAGCTATGGTTAGCTTTGATACTACTAATGGCGTATTATTCTCTGCTGACGCTTTCGGTTCTTTCATCGCTTTAGACGGAAAACTATTCAATGATGAAGTTAACTTCGACAGAGATTGGTTAGATGAAGCTAGAAGATATTATACTAACATCGTTGGTAAATACGGCCCTCATGTACAAAACTTGCTTAAAAAAGCTGGCGGAATCATTGATAAAATTAAAATGTTCTGTCCTTTACATGGACCTATTTGGAGAAATAATCTTGGATATATCCTTGATAAATACAACAAATGGAGTACTTATGAACCTGAAGAAAAAGGTGTATTAATCGTATATGCTTCTATGTATGGTAATACTGAAAATATGGTTGGTGTTTTAGCTTGCAAATTAGCTGAAAAAGGTATTACAAACATCGTTATGCATGATGTATCAAGCACTGATGTTTCTTACTTGATTTCTGACACTTTCAAATTGAGCCATATTGTATTAGCTTCTGTTACTTACAACCTAAATATTTATCCGCCTATGCATAACTATTTAGATGATATGAGAGCTCTTAACGTTCAAAAACGTAAATTTGCTATCATTGAAAATGGTTCTTGGGCTCCTAAATCTGGTGCTTTAATGCAGGAATTCATTGAAAATAATTTGAAACAATGTGAGATTTTAGATGCTCAAGTTTCTATTACTTCTTCTATGAAAGCTGCTAACGTTGGCGAAATGGATGCTTTAGTTGATGCTATAGCTGAATCTATTAAAAAATAATAATATAATACAACATATTATTCAATAAAGGCCGATTCGGGTTTTATACTTGGGTCGGCTTTTTTATATAAATGATTTTGGAATTTTGACGAAAATAATAGACAGTAAATATTGGTTAAAGTATGTAAATATGATAATAATAAGGAAATAATTTTTTATGGTAAGCATTAAAAGACAGAGACAGATTAAATTATTTTTTATATTATCTATTATATTAATCATAATAATGATTTTATTTTTTGTACTTGGATATTTCCCTTATGGGCTTCATAAAAAAGATATGTCCGAAGTAAAAATACCAAAAGATAGTATCGCATATATTAGCGTGAAAAGCCTCGATAAAAGCGTACTTAAATTTTCTGATTCAATATATGCATATAGAATATCCCATGATGAATCTATGTATGATTTTTCTATTCTTGTTAGAAGTGTAGATGCATTTGCAAACAGATTAAAAACAAATGATAATTTTTTTGTTAAAATGGTTTCAGGTTCAATCTTAAAAAGAAATGCTGCTTTGTTATTGTGGGGATACAATGGAACATTAGAAAACTCTGAAATATTTTATATGTTTGATATAGGAAGGCTTAATTCTTTTTTATTAAATGCTTTTTTTAATTCTGATACTCTAACAATAGAAAATAACACATATAATTTAAAAAAAGTTAATTATAATGGAAATAGAATATATGCTTTAGATAATGGTACGCCTTATTTCTTTTTTACTTTTTATAAAGGTGTTTTAATAGCAGCTAAAAATTATAATCATATTAAAAAAATTATAGACTTTTTAAACTCAAAACCTTCTGATTTAGGGGAGATAGCTTTGCTTAACAGAGTGAAAAGTGACTATAATGCGGATATTTCTTTTTATATCAATAAAAATCTATTTGATTACAATAAATGCGAAGGTTCTCTTTTATTTGCTCCTTTAAAATATTTTGAGAATGTTTATTCTATATACGGAAATATCAAACTTAATGATGATAATGGTCTTTGTGATATTTTTGCTGATTATGAGTACGGAGGTTCTGACAGATACTCTCTTTACGGATTAAATGGAAATATAGATATACAGAATTATCTCTCCAAAGATAGTACTGTTATGTATTTTGGATTAAAATCATATTTAGCTGGTCTTTATCCTATAATATATAATGATTTGAAACTTAAACATGATAATGAGCTTTCTTCTGAAATATTTAATCTATTTACAAAGATGAATGATGTATATTCATTTGGAAGTATAATTAATGATCTTTATGGGGAAATGGCAGTTGCTTATGTAGAGGCTAAGAGATCCGAACTCATTTATCCTGTTATTATATTTAATATAGAAAATGATAATTCTCTTTTGCCTAAATTAGAAATAGCACTTTTAAACAAATATCCTACTCTTAATAAAGGCGAAAGAAGTTATAATAATAATTTTATATATTCTTATGATTTGAATAATGGTTCTAATGTTCTTTATTATACCTTCATAGGCAGCATATATTTTGCAAGTGAAGATGAAAAGGCAATAGAAACAGTAATTGATAATAGTCATTCTTCAGAGACTTTGGAATCATATATAAAATCTCAGACTTCCAAAGATATGAATGCTGATTATATATTTACAATACAGCTTTCTAAATCTCAGGATATATTAAGAAATTTTGATATCCCTCTTAGAACTTGGAGCTATCCTAACAGTATTATAGTGGGTTCTACTATCGGCTCAAATTATACACATATTAATATTGACTTTAAGGCTAATTTTAACAGCGTAACTAAATAGTTATTATTAATAGTTGATAAATATAATTATTCGTATATAATAGTCATTATTTTGGGAGAGAAATTTATTTTATGTCTATAATTGATAAACTTTCTTTAGTAGAAAATACATACGAAGATATAGTGCAGAAACTTAATGATGCAAATATAAAAGATAATAGAGTTATTCAGGATTTAATGAAAAAAAAGTCTGAAATAGAAGATATTGTTGAAGAATACAGAAAATTAAAAGCAGTATTAAAAGAAATAGAAGAATCAAATGAGATGATTAATAATCCAGAGACTGATAAAGACCTTAAAGAGATGGCATTAGCAGAAATAGAAGAACTTAATCAAAAAAAAGAAGATATCATAAACTCTCTTAGACTTCTGCTTCTTCCAAAAGATAAAAATGACGGAAAAAATATAATAATAGAAATAAGAGTAGGTACTGGAGGAGATGAATCAGCTTTATTTGTTGGTGATTTATTTAGAATGTACAGCCGTTTTATAGAGAGAGCCAATTTAAAAATGGAGATAATAGATACAAGTCCTACAGAACTTGGAGGATATAAAGAGGTTATATTTTCTGTTTCTGGAAAAAATGCATATAGAGCATTAAAATTTGAAAGCGGTACGCATAGGGTGCAGAGAATACCTGCTACAGAATCTGGAGGACGTATTCATACATCAGCTTCTACTGTTGCTGTTATGCCGGAGGCTATGGAAAGCGATGTTGTTATTAAAGATGAAGATATAAGAGTTGATATATTCCGTTCAAGCGGACCTGGAGGGCAGTCGGTTAATACTACTGACAGTGCTGTTAGGATTACGCATTTACCTACTGGATTGGTGGTTCAGTGTCAGGACGAAAAGAGTCAGCATAAAAATAAGGCTAAAGCTTTAAAGGTACTTCGTGCTAGGATATACGAAAAAGAAGAAGCAGAAAGAAAAGCCAAAGAGGCAAAAGAGAGAAGGGAACAGATTGGCTCTGGTGATAGGAGTGAGAGGATAAGAACTTATAATTTCCCTCAAAACAGAGTTACTGATCATAGAATAAATCTTACTCTTTATAAATTAGATAGATTTATGGACGGTGAGATAACAGAAATAACTGATGCTTTATTTAAAAAAGAGCAGGAAGATATGCTTGCTTCATATTCTGATTAGTATTATTAACGGATTATTTATGAAAGACGTAGAAAATATATTCGGCGAAGAAAAGATTATTCATAATATACATAATGAAGATAATATGATTGCTTATATAAAAAGTTTTGATAATGTTTTATACTGCGATTATTCTTATGGTAATGATGATGATTATTTGATGGGATTATTTGCTTATCATAAAGATGATAAATATATTTTTGGAGAGTTCGGTTCTTTTAGAGAAAATAGAGATGAATTAAAACTTGTAGTGAGTGATTATCCAGAGATTATAACTATAGACAGCTATGAGCTTACTAATGATAAGTTTATAGATTTGCTTAATTTATATAATATATCTATGTGTCAGATGTATTCTTTACTTGGAGAAAGTAAAATAAAAAATATAAAAACAAGTGCATTAAAAAAAATTACTTTAAATGAATATAGAGAAATTTTTCCTCATAGATATATAAATAATAGAATAAAAATGTACGGTAAAGATAAATATGAAAGAGCTGCTATATACAATATATTAGATGATTTAGCATACAGATGCCCTTATTGCGGTGCCACTTCTCTTTTAAAAATAATAGATAATAAAGTTAATAATTTTAAGGATGTGCTTATAAATGAACTTTATAATGAGCATATGGAGAATAGTTTATATTTATGCCGTATTTGTAATTTAATATCCAGAACTCCTAATGATATTATGGATTATATTTAATAATTTAAAGAGGTTATAAAAAATGAGTTTTTTAATATTGATTGATAAGTCTTTTGATAATGAGTTTTCTAAAGAGTTTGAAAGTATTTTTTATAATAAAGCTCTAGTTTTAAAAAATAATTTAAATTGTGATATTAAATATATAGAAAATAATGATCTTGAAAACATAGAAAATTATTTGAATAATATTTATAAAGAAAGTGAGAATTATGATAATATAATTTATATACCAAGCGATATGCCTCTTTTTAATATTGAAGAGACTATTAAACTTACAAAAATTCATGAAGAAAATATAGCTTATTTTAGTTATGGAGAAAATTATCCTTCAGGTATAGTTCCTTTTATAATAAGAAGAACAGCATTTGAGAAATTATTTAATATTATAAAAACAAAAGAGATAAAACCTTCTGAAAATGCTGTAAGCAATATAGTATTTGTTGATCCTAATTTTTTTGAAATAGAAATACTTATATCTGAATATGATATGAGATATTACAGACTTTATTTATTTGCTGATAGTAAAAGAAACGCTCTTATTATAAAAAGACTTATTAATAATGAAAGCTATAAAGAAATGGCTGATTTAATAAAAAATAATCCAAGCATAAGAAGAACTTTGCCTTCATATATAGAAATAGATATTAATAATAGACAAAATGTTTTAAATAAATATTTATTAAAAAATCAAACTATAAAAACAGAACTTAGCAAAGAAGAGAAAAATATAACTTTAGAAGAGTTTAAAACTATTTACAATAAGATATTAAGTTTCTGCGGTGATTTTCATATGTCTATAGGAAGTTATTACGAGCCTCTTTTAAATAGCGAAGTATTTGATATATTAGACTTTGCTCTTCAAAATAAAAATGTTAATATATATTTAGAGACTAATGCTTTGCTTCTTTACAGCGAAAAAGCTAAAAGATTAATAAATATGCAGTCAGAAAATTCTAATCTGCATGTTATAATTCATTTAGATACTATAGATGAAAATGTTTATAATAAAATATATGACAGCGGCGATATAAAAACCATTATGTCAAATATAGATTATTATCTTCTTAGAGAACCTAAAAATACATACATGCAGATAGTAAAGCAGAAAGATAATTTTGATTATTTGGCATCATATTATAAATATTTTGATAAATATAAAATAGATATTATAATGCAGAAATATTATACTTACAGAGGTATTATAGATGATAATAGAGTAGGGGATATGGCACCTCTTATTAATACTGGCTGCTGGCATTTGGCACGTGATTTATTTATAGATTCTTACGGAGATGTTTATATTTGTAGGTTTGATATTAATAAAGAAAAGAAAATATCTTCAATATATGATACTTCTTTAGAGGATATATGGAGTTCACTAGATAAATATTATGCTTTAAAAGATTTGGATTTTTGTAATAAATGCGATGAATGGTATTTATATAATTTTTAATTGATAATTATGGAACATATAGTAGTAAGATATTTAGAGTTTGTTTTAGCCTGTTATGTTGTCAGATTTTTATCTATAAGGCTTGTATTAGAATTTCAGTTTATTAAAAAATTTTATTATATGAGAGAAATACTTCCCGGTGTGCGTAATTGGAATAACAGGCTTAAACTTGTTTATTATTTTGAGCTTTTTTCTTTTATTCAAAGTTTATTTATAGCATTATTTTTTATTGTTTTTTTTGAGTTCGTACCTTTAAAGGATCATATAAAACTAATTATCGGATTTTTAATGTACTCTTCTTTGATAATAGCTGATAAAGCAAGGTTCTCTATTATACATACAAATTATCCCTACTCTCTTTTTATAATGGATACAGCTATATTTTTATTTATTAGTCTCTTACAGTTTATAGTAATGGCATTTATGAATGCTACTTTATAAAATATGATTATTATATAAAAAACCAATATACAAAAAACAGTTTATATTACATAAAGAATTTATATGCAGTAAACTTTTTTTATGTTAATTTTGATCTATTGTGATAGAAGCACCTATATCCATAGAATTAGTTTTTCCTTTATAGATTGCTTTTTCTGATATTATAGAATTATCCATAAAAGCATTTGATATACTTACATCTTCAAATATGATGCAGTTTTTTAATATAGAGTTTTCTATCTTTGAATTTTTTCCTATATGTACATAAGGACCTATTACAGAACTTTCTATTTTTACATCTTTATCTATAAATACAGGAGGTATTATAGCAGTATCTTTTATTCCTTTGCTTAATATTTCATGTTTTATGATAGTTTTATTAGTTTCTATCATAGTAGATTTTTCGCCGCAGTCATACCAGCCGTCTAATTTAAAAGTTTTGAATATTATGCCTTCTTCTATCATATGTTCTAATGCATCTGTAAGCTGATATTCATTTTTAGTTTTTATGTCATTGTTTATTATGTATTCTATGGCAGAAAATAATTCTTTGGAGTTTACTATATTGTACATTCCAGTGAGAGCTAAATTACTTATAGGTTCTTTAGGTTTTTCTACTAATTTAGTTATAACTCCATTATTATCTAATATGGCAACCCCGAATCTGCTTGGATTATCTACTTCGCATACTCCTAAAGCATTTTCATTTTTGCTTACTATATTTGATAAATTTAATTTAAATATAGTATCTCCTAAAATGATAAATATTTTATCATCATCTTTTATATATTCTCTTGTAAGTTGAATAGCATGGGCTAATCCCTTATATTCCTTTTGTTCTACGAATGTTAATTTTATATTTTTGTATTTATTTGTTAAATATTCAATCATCTGATCTTTTAAATATCCAACTATAAATATTACCTCTTCTAAATTATCTATAGAAGAAATTTCAGTCATAATAAAATCTATAATAGTAGAGCCTGCTATTGGAAGAATTGGTTTTGGTTTCGTAATAGTATGAGGTCTTAATCTTGTACCTTCGCCTGCAGCTGGTATAATAACTTTCAACTTTCAATCCTTAAAAAAAATCTTTTATATATATTATAATATATATAAAAGATTTAATAAAATCAATATAAATTGTTATTTATTTTATTAAATTAACTAATAAATCATTAGCTAATTCTTCATTAGAGCCTGTCAAGTATTTAACTAATTCTAAAGCAAAAAATACAGTAGTAGCAGGACCTTTAGAAGTAATAACATTATCATTGCATACAACAATATCTTTTTCTACATATTCCCCGCCTTTAACAGCACTTTCACAGCTAGGATAGCAAGTATATTTTCCTTTTATAACTCCAGCCTCGCCAAGTACTATAGGAGAAGCACATATTGCAGCTACTAATTTTTTATCTTCATACATTGTTCTGATTTTTTCAATAACTCTCATATCTGCTTTAAGATTGTTCATTCCGCCGTAGCCTCCTGCAAGTGCTATAGCATCAAAATCATAATTCATAATTTTTTCTAAAGAAGCATCAGCTTTTATAACTATATTATGAGCTCCCTTTACTTCCAAATTATCAGTTAATGATGCTGTAATAACTTCTAATCCGCCTCTTCTTAAAACATCAATTATTGTTACGGCTTCAACTTCTTCAACGCCTTCGGCTAATGGTACTAAAACTTTTTTTGACATAATCATATGCTCCTTTTTATTATAATACATTAGTAATATGATAATATTATATTATTAATATTGCAAGTAATTAATTATTTTTAATTTTATTTAATGCTTTTTCATACCCTAAATCTGCAGATTTTTGTAAGAATTTATTAGATTTTAGTAAATATTTTTCTTTTATCTCTTTATCTTTTTCATGATTAGAGAGTATATTATAAAGTTTATATAAATCATAATAGGCTATATAGTCCTCATTGTTAAACTCTAATGTGAGTTTTAAATACTTAATTGCCTTTTTATATTTTTTCTTTTTTCTATAAGCTACAGACATTAAATAGTAAGCATCAGAATATGCTTGATTTTTTATAATAGCTTTTTCTAAATCTTCAATAGCCTTATCATATTCATTTTGATACAAATAAACTTCAGCTCGGTAATAATAAGCATCACTGTCATGAGGATATATTTCTATAGATTTATTGTAAGTCTCTATAGCTTTTTCATAATTTTCTATTTCATAATAAACCCTTGCTAAATTATGATATGCATCTAAATTATTGCTGTCAAGCTCTATAACTTTTGTTAAATCATTAATGGCCTCATCATATTTTTTATTTTGTATATTGTTTAAAGCACTATAAAAATATTTATTTTTTTCATCAATCATTATAAATAGTCCTATTTTTAATATAATTATTTTTATTTATTATTATATATTAAAAATTATAATATTGAAATTGTTAAAAATAAGACTTATTTATTTAATTCTTTTATCAATTTAGAAGCCTCTTCAAATCTTTTTCTAATTTCCTTCCAATTTTTCTCTTCCATTAAGTTTCTAGGGCAAAGCCAAGAACCTCCGCAGGCAAATACATGCTTATTTTCTAAATACTCTTTTACATTATCAATGCTCACTCCTCCTAAAGGCATAAATTTAACACCAGTATGCTGATAAACAGGAGCTATATTTTTTATCCAATTAATTCCTCCAAATAAACCTGCATGGAAAAATTTTATATATTTATGCCCATAAGCTAAACACTGCTCAACTTCAGAAGGTGTTGCAGCACCGGGTATATAATTATATTTTTTAGTTTTAGCATATTCAAGCATAATAGGCTGAAAACCTGGGCTTATTATTAAATTAGTTCCTAAATCAAGTATTCTGTCTACTTGTTCTGTACTTAAAACAGTAGCAGCAGCCCTTGGAAGAGTAGGGTAGTCTTTTGCTAATATCTCTAAAGCTTTATATCCGTATTCTGTTCTAAGTGTTAATTCTATAGAAGGCAGAAACTCCAAACAAAGTTCGGCTATATTTCTTATCTCTTCTTCATTTTCTACAACCACTACAGGTATAATTTTATTTTGTATATATTTTTCAAACATAAAAACTCCGTAAAAATAATAGGTAATTTTAATTTATCATACTTAACTATTAAAGTAAATATTAGAATTATTAAAACATATATTTTCTATTATACTTCCTAAATATTTAATATCATTAGGCACTTCTCCGTCTTCTGCCCATTTGCCTATTAAATTACATAGTATTCTTCTAAAATATTCATGCCTTGAATATGAAAGAAAACTTCTTGAATCGGTAAGCATTCCTACAAATAAAGCTAAAGAACCGCTGTTTGCAAGAACTTTTAACTGCTCTTCCATTCCGTCTTTATTATCTAAGAACCACCAAGCAGAACCAAGCTGCATTTTACCTTTTATGCCTTCATCTTGAAAGCAGCCCATAAGTGTAGAAAGCGGATAATAATCTTTATTGTTAAGACTATAAAAAATAATCTTTGGAAGTCCACCATTATTATTGGCAGTTTTTAATAGTGATGATAATTTTTCTATAATATTAGAATCTCCTACCGAGTCATATCCAGTATCAGCACCTAGTTTTTTAAACATCACTTCATTATTGTTTCTCATAGCTGAAATATGTATCTGCATAACTAGATTTGATTCTTTATATTTTTGAGTTAATTTAATAAGTATATATGTTTTATATTTTTCTATTTCTTCTAAAGACAATTTTTCTTTATTCATAGCCTTTTGGAAAATAGCATCTATATTATTTTCATTATCTAAATTAAAAGGCACTAATGACAAGGAACAATCGCTTGATACACAGCCTAAAGTTTTAAAATAATCTATTCTTTTATATAAAGCTTCAGTTAATGATTTTATATCTTTTATATTAACAGAACTTGCTTTTTCTAACTTTTTTATATATTCGCTGAAGTCCTGCATTTCTATATTAATGGCTTTGTCTGGTCTGAAAGAAGGAACAACATTTGTATCAATTTTACCTATTTGAGCTTTTCCTTCTCTGATTAATTTATGATATTCTAAATCATCTATTGGATCATCAGTAGTGCCTATTGTATGAACTTTAAATTTTTTAAGAATATCTTTAACTGTCATATTCTGTAATTTTTCATTGGCTTTTTTCCAAATTATATCAGCATTATCTTCATTTATAATTTCATAAATATCAAAATATCTTTGAAGCTCTAAATGACTCCAATGATATAAAGGATTTCCTATTAAATTAGGCACAGTTTTTACCCAAGCTCTGAACTTGTCATAATCTTCAGCATCTCCTGTTATAAATTTCTCATCTATTCCATTTGCCCTCATCATTCTCCATTTATAATGATCCCCGTAAAGCCAAATTTCAGTAAGATTATTAAATTTTTTATTTTCAGCAATTTCTTTTGGGCTCAAATGACAATGATAGTCAAATATATTACATTTAGAAGCATAATCATGAAAAAGTATTTTAGCTGTATCATTGTATAATAAAAAATCTTTATCCATAAAATTTCTCATAATATTTATCCCTCTTAAATTAAAAATAAATGCAATACAATTATAACTTTTATAACCGTATTGCATTAATGATATATGTATAATTATTTACTCATTTTTTCTATAGCTTCCCATAAACCTTGTAAATAAACAGCACCTAATGCTCTGTCATAAAGTCCATATCCGGGCATAGATACTTCGTCCCAAATAGCTCTTCCATGATCTGGTCTGAAAGGTCCTTCAAAACCTATGTCATAAAATGCTTTCATAATGGCAAACATATCCATAGAACCGTCGCTTGATAAATGTGCTGCTTCTTGGAATTTTCCAGGTGCAGTATGCTCTAAGTTTCTAACATGTGCGAAGAAAATTTTGCCTTTCAAACTTCTTACTATATCAGGTATATCGTTTTTAGGATTAGAACCTAAAGAACCAGCACATAAAGTTACCCCGTTGCAAGGGCTATTAACACTATTAACCATTCTCAAAATGTTTTCTTTATTAACTATAATTCTAGGAAGTCCAAATACTGGCCAAGCAGGATCATCAGGGTGTATAGCCATTTTGATATTGTATTTTTCACAAGTAGGCATTACAGCACTTAAGAAATATTTTAAATTTTCAAATAATTTCTCATCATCAACACCTTTATACATTTCAAAAAGTTCTTTTAATCTGCTGAGTCTTTCTGGCTCCCATCCAGGTAAAACAAATCCATTAGAACTTGAATCAATTTGTTCAAACATTTTTTGAGGATCTATTTTATCTATTATATCTTGATCATAAGATAAAACAGTAGCTCCGTCTGGTCTTACCTTTGCTAAATCGCTTCTAGTCCAGTCAAATACAGGCATAAAGTTATAGCATACCAGATTAATTCCAGATTTACCTAATACTTCTAATGTTTTTATATAGTTTTCTATATATTTATCTCTGCTAGGCAAACCTATTTTTATATCATCATGTATATTTACACTTTCTATGCCGTATATTTTTAATCCAGCTTCTTCAACTTCTTTTTTTAATTTTTGTACATCTTCTTCTTTCCAAGCTTCTCCAACTTTACTGTCATATAAAGTTGTTATAACTCCTTTTACTCCGGGTATTTGTCTAATCTGTTTTAGAGTAACAGAATCAAAATTCTTTCCAAACCATCTTAAAGTCATTATCATAATAGAATTTCTCCTTAATTTATTTAATATATTTGTTTAAGCATTCCCTAACAGCATTTACGCCTATTATCATCTCTTTGAAATATTCTTCTATTCTGTTTCCTAGATTTATTTTTTCATCATATAAATCACAAGCAAATATAATTTTGTTTGATAGTATAGGTTTTAAATTATCTCCTACACTATTTACATCTTTAAATTTTATGTTTTTTATATGTTTCTGCAATTCATCAAGCATAGGGTCAGGACTTATTTCCATAGTATTTCCTTTGTCATCGATTCCCATTAAATATCTAAGCCAAGCTGCTATAGTTATAGGTATTCCAATTAAAGAAGAAGTATCAAGTCCGTTTTTTACATAAGATTTTAAGGTTTCTCCATATCTGATAGGTATTTTTTGGGAGGTGTCTGTGGCTATTCTTTTAGGAGAATCTGGTATATATGGATTGACTAATCTTTCTTCTATAACCTCTTTTATGAAGTCCATTGGATTTAAGATTTTAGGATTAATAACTACTTTCATACCTTCATCATATCCTATTTTTTCTACTAGCTTTTTTAATATGGGGTCTTTCATTTCATTATATATAAAATCATAATCTAAAAGACAGCCGAATATTGCTAAAGATGTATGAAGAGGATTTAAACAAGTAGTAACTTTCATCTTTTCAGAGTTTTTTACAGTTTCTCTGTCTGTGATATATACTCCTGCTTTAGCTAAATCAGGTCTGCCGTTTGGAAATAAATCCTCAATAACTAAATATTCAGGTACTTCCGCATTTACAAAAGCAGCCATTGGATTATGTCCTACTTTGAATATCTGCATATCTTCAAGCCCTATACTCTCAAGTTTTTTTGATATAATTTCAGAAGGTCTTGGAGTAATTTTGTCAATCATACTAAAAGGAAAAGCAGCTTTTTTATTATCTTCAAGGTATTCTATAAATCCATTGTCAGCAAAACCTTTTTCTACCCATTCTTTAGCTATATCAATAACAGCACTTTTTAATTTATCTCCATTATTAGAGCAGTTATCAATACTAAGCATTGCGATAGGATAGGCTCCATTTTTATATCTTTCTAAAAGCATAGCACAAGCGATACTCATAATATTTTTTGCTTTTTTAGGCTCATTTTCAATATCATAAGCAACTATTTTATTATAATTACCGTTAGAATCTTTTATAGAGTAACCTTTTTCTGTTATAGTAAAACTTACTATTTGAAGCGAATCTGATATAAATATTTTTTTTAATTCTTCATAATAATTGATAAAATCAGCATGAAGTATATCAGTAATGCTTCCTATAATTTTTTTATCTATATTCCCATCACTTTTAATAGATGCTAAAAGAGTGAGATTATCGAAAGGCTTATAAACTTTTTCAAGCATTTCATAATCATCATCTCTTCCAGCAGCATGTGTATCGACAGCTATTATACCAGTATTTATAATATTATCATTTAAAAGAGTATCAGATATTCTCGCAACAAAACCTCTGAATATATTACCAGCCCCGAAATGAATCCAAGTTGGTTTTTCATTCGTATTTTTTCTAATTTGTTTTATATCATACTTTGGTATTTCTATATTATTTTTTTCAAAAAAGGTTTTATTGTTTATTAAGTTTTCAATATTAATTTTCATTTTATAGCCTCTAAGTTGTATACTAGTATATTAATTCTACAAAAATAATATAAACTGTCAAGCAAAAATTATATTATTGATTTTTAGCTTTTATTTCAGCTATAGCTCCTTGTATCTCTTCCATTTTCTCTCTAGTAAGAGGATAGAATCTCATAGCTATTATATTTAATACCCATCCAATCATAGGAGCAAGGAATACACAGAACATAGTTACCCAGAAAATTCCTGTTGAATAAGGAGTATCAGGAGTAGGCTGAGTAGTTTTGAAACCTATCATAGCAATTAAAAGTCCTACTATAGTAGTAGCGAAAGATGATATTATTTTATCAACACAGCTGAATAATGTACCCATCAAACCCGGAACATATTTTCCAGATCTATAAGTTTCATAGTCGGCACAGTCAGCAGTCATAGGTATAACTATATTAGTAGATATTCCAGCAAAACCCTGCATTAATATCCATAATACTATAAATGCTATAGTAAAGAAATTAGGATTTTTAAAGCTCATAGTAGTAGGCTCTCCAAAGATAAATAATAACAATAGAAGAGCAGCAAATATTATACAGCCTATAGTACCAAATAATAATGCTTTTCTCTGACCCATACGGCTGGCTATAAATTTCATACCCAATATTATTATAATGATACTAGGTATACTATATATAGCAGAAACCTCTCCGCTTAGAGCATAATTTCCGCATATTATACCGTAAAGCATAACTAATACTATAGAGTTAGATTGTATAGTAACAAAAAGTTTACTTGTAGAAGCTGCAATTACAAGCATTTGTATTGCTCTGTTTTTTGTTATAACAGTCCAATAGTCTTTAAATGTAATTAATTGAGGCTTTCCAAGTCCGAAATATTCTGTTCTGTCTTTAGTCCATAATCCTATTATAGCTAGTGCAGATAATATGGCAGATACAATTATAGTAAATATTAAGAAAGTATTAAAAAACTCAGCATTAAAACCGCCGTATTTTGGTATCCATATTTTAGAAACTACAATCTGCATACCAGCAAATAATACAACATTATAACTTCCGTCAAATATTGTAAAATAAGGTCTTTGTTTAGGATCATTAGTAAGACAAGTTTGAGCTGATTTTGTAACAACACATTGTAAAGTATATCCTATAATATATACAGCATATACCAATATAAAGAATAATAATCTCATATTTTCAGGAGCTTTATATACAAATTTGTACATTATAATACAGGATATAATCATTACGATGTTTCCAGCAACTATAAAAGGTCTGTTTTTACCAAATTTTCCATTAGTTTTATCCAACATATAACCAACAAAAGGATCTGTTATAGCGTCCCAAATACGCATAGCAGTAAGAAGTGTAGATACCAAAACTACTCCTAATCCTAGCATTCCTGTAGCGTAATAAGATATAAAAAACATGAAAAACATGTATAAGTTAGTAGCTGTATTATTAAAAGCAAAAAATGCTATCTGCCATATTTTGGCTCTATGATAATTAATTGTATTATCCATATTTGGTGCCTCCTATTTTTTATAAAGGGCAGGAAAATTATTTTTAATTTCCTACCCATAATTTTTTAATTAATTATTTTTATAATCTAGCGGTAATTTAGTCCATCTGCTTCTTATTTGATGAGCAACTGCTTTAGGCTGACGGCTTCTAGTAAATATACCTTTTTTATTTCCGTCTACTCTGAATATTCCTTCAGTAGTTTGGAAATCAGCAAAGTTCCATAACTGTTCGCCTATTATAAAGTTGTAACTATCAAAAACTTTGAAGTTCATTTCGTAGTATTCGCATTGATATTCTTCGCTCCACATAACAGAAGGAAGTTTATGAACACCTGCATAAGTATCAGCTCCGTATTCTGTAAACATAACTGGCTTATTCATATCTTTATAAAGGTTCATCTCTTCTCTGAATTTTTCTTCTGACATGTCTATTTCATAACCGCCCAAGAAATACCAGCCGTAATATCTGTTTAATGTAATTACATCGCATAGATGCATGCATTTGCATTTACCTGGTGCTGATGCCTGAATAGCAGCAAAAGTTTTTGGTAAGTTTTGTTTATCTATGCTTTTTGCAAAGTTGAATATATCTTCAAAGTATGGCAAAGCTTCATCTTTGGAAGTGTCAGGCTCATTAAATAAGCTCCACATAACAACGGAAGGGTGATTCTTATCTCTTGTAATAAGTTCTTCTACAGCTTTTTTATGAATTTCTTTAGTTTTTGTATGCACTTCTTCTAAAGAGAAATAGTCAGCTTTTGAAGCACCCGGATTTAATACAGATCCCACATCAAACATACCAACAGCAGCTATTTCATCTATAATAACTATACCTTCTCTGTCAGCAGCCTGCATTATCTCTTCACTATATGGGTAATGAGATGTTCTAAATGAATTAGCACCTATCCATTTAATAAGTTCAAAGTCTCTTTTTATTACAGGAGGATTATAACCTCTTCCAGCTGTTTCACTGTCTTCATGTTTTCCGAATCCTGTAAAGTAGAAAGGTTTTCCGTTTATTAAGAATTTTGTACCTTCAACTTTTATTGTCCTTATTCCAAAGTCAAGATAATATTCATCTATTAACTCTTCACCGTTTTTAATGCATGCTTCAAATTTGTATAAATAAGCAGCTTTCGGATTCCATAATTTAGCATTTTTAATAACTATTTTTCCGCTTTTTCCTTCAGCACTTGCTACTTCTTTTCCTTCTTCATCATATATTTTTACGAATACTTTATTTTCACCTGTAGTATGTACTTCATAATTTACAATTCCGTCACTGCCGTTTATATCTGATAATATATCTATATCATAAATATATTCTTTGTTTGTAACGGTAATTTTTACAGGTCTGTTCAAACCAGCATAATTGAAGAAATCAAAAGAAGGTTTTATATATTTTTTGCCTGAAGGTTTAGTTTCTGTATGTCCGCAAGGCAATGTAGTATTGCTAAGTTCATTATTAACAACT
The DNA here is from genome assembly GCF_000384655.1 of Brachyspira innocens ATCC 29796. GTDB lineage: Bacteria > Spirochaetota > Brachyspiria > Brachyspirales > Brachyspiraceae > Brachyspira > Brachyspira innocens. The sequence goes on from NZ_ARQI01000099.1 coordinate 30,124, forward strand.
ACAACTAATTTATTTTTTTCTCCGAATATTCCAGCTTCATTAACTGGAGCATTGAAAGGCATAAATCCGCCTACATGCGTGCATACTTCTTTTCCGTTAATATATACAGCAGCTTCATGTGTAGCACAGCCGAATCTTATATTAACATTTTTATCTTTCCATTCTAAAGGAAGATAGAATGATGTTTCATACCATATATCTCCAGCATGTTCTCTTATATTTTTATCTGTGAAAAGATCATTAAAACTAGATGGTACTGGTATAAATGTAGTGTCTTTTAATCCGCTAGCATAACCATTTTTTCTACCTTCATTGTTTGAGTCTATTTTAAACTCCCACATTCCAGATATATCAATAACTCTTCTTGTTCTGCTTTCTCTAGGATATAACATAGAATTAATCATAAAAACAATTTCCTCCGTAATTATCTATAATCTTAATTTATATTAATTAATCAAAGAATAATTTTGTCAAGTCAATACCAACTTTAAGTTCAAATCCCCAGCCATTTTTATTAAATTGAGATGAGCCTATTCCTAAAGCAGACATATCTTGTTTGAATATACCGCCATAGAATAATCTAGGTTCGATGAAGAAAGTCCATTCTTCTAGGAAGAACTGTAAACGAGGATTGAATCTAATCCAATACCAATCTTTAAATGAAGTCTGAGCACCTGATAATATTTTGAACTGTATTTCTGGTCTTAAAGCAAACCAATCATTGAAACGCATTTGATAAGCTACTCTAAACTCAGTACCGTCATACCAGCCTTGATTTAATTTTCCAGTCTTAGGATCATACTGATTTCCTCTTAAATATATATTCTGCTGAGCCATTACTGTTATAGAATGAGATTTGAAAGCTGCAACATCTGGAAGTTTTTTATTCAAATACATTACAAATACAAAATCACCTGATGAAGTAAGTCCCAAACTAAAAGTATTAAACAAATACATATTTCCTGTTAATTCAACATAAGAAAAAGGGTTGGAAGTATTTTTTCCAGTACGGCTTCCTTCCTTCCAAGTAGGATCATAAACGCTTGGATTGTCAAACTGTGCTTGAAGTATGAATCCAAATCCTAACCATGGTACGCTTTTTAATGTCTGCAAATATGTAAGTTTGGTATCAAAGTTTTCCATCATTCTTTTTGCTTTAGGGTCTGTTCCTAAACTTGTTAAATCTCCTGAAGCATATTCAATGTAAAAACTTAACATTTTCATTGAACCAGGGTACACATTAAAAAACTTGAAAGCAGGATTCTGAGCATTAGATTGAGCAAAAGATATGCTGTAAAATAATGATATCATTATAATGCTTATAAATAATTTTTTCATACAAAACTCCTTTACTAACATACTAGTATTTTAGTAAAATAAAATCCCATTGTCAATAAAAAACAGAACTTTTTTATATTTTTTTTTAATACCTTGAAGTTTATTAATAAATAATGTATGCTTTATTTGATATTAGATATTAATAAATATTTTTTAAGGATATACTTTGATACTATGGCGAAATCTAAAAATAATAATGCAGATAATATTATAGTACTTGAAAGAGATATAAATGAATCTATAGGTGATTATGCTGTAAGATGTTTAGAATATAATATTATGACAATGAATTTGGTACCTGGTACTTTTATAAGTGAAAAAATTATAAGTGAAATGTTATCAATAAGCAGAACACCCATAAGAGAGGCTTTCTCCAGACTTGAGAAAATAAATTTAATAGAGATATATCCGCAGAAAGGTACTATGGTATCATTAATAGACACATCTATTGTAGAAGAAACAAGCTTTATGAGAATGGTATTTGAAAAAGAAATAATTAAAATTGTTTGTAAAAATATCGAAGAAAAAGATATAAAACTTATAAATAAAAATATAGAAGCATATGAAAAAAACATTAATACTCATAAGCTTTATGAACTGCTTAAATTGGATAATGAATTTCATAGAATACTTTTTTTTATAGCAGATAAAAAATTAACATATAATCTTATTAAGGATTCTATAAAACATTTTAATAGGGTTAGAATATTTAATATGCTTGAAATGGACAGAGGAAGAACATTAATAGAACATAAAAATATATTAGAATATATAAAAGAAAAAAATACTAAAAAACTTCTTCCCTTAATAGAATCGCATATTACTCATGTAAAAGATGACATGGTTTTTTTAAAAAGTAAATTTCCTGAATATTTTAAATAATTTACCTTTTTACATCAAGTCCGTCTTTGGATTTCACAAGATTTATTACCTCCTCTTTTGTAGTTAAATTCCAATCTCCGGGTATGCTGTGTTTTATACAAAAAGAAGCCGCTGCAAACTCTAATATATCCTGATAATTAGTAAATAACTGCATTCCAGAAAGTATTCCAGCAGCAAATGAGTCTCCTGTACCTATTCTGTCGATAATATTTTTTATATAGTATTTTTTTGATTTATATAAATTATTATCTTTATAGAGCAGACTATATATGTTATTATGATTTGAGCTTATTGTTTCTCTTCTTGTTGTTACTACCATATCCAAGGAGTATTTATCTATTAATTGCTGCATAATAGATTTATAATCATTGTCGCTTATATCTGAATCAACATCTATACTGCTCTGTACGCCCAAAATTTTAACAGCATCATATTCATTTGCAAATACTATATCAGAATATTTTACTATTTCGGGCATTACATCATCTATTTTTTTACCGTATTTCCATAATTTTTTTCTATAGTTTATATCACATGATACCTTTACATTTCTCTTTTTAGCTTCTTTCACAGCATATAACGTAAGATCTGCAGCAGTTTGGCTAATTGCTGGTGTTACTCCGCTTATATGAAAATACGATGCATCTCTAAATACTTTATCCCAATCAAAGTCTTCTATTAAGGCTTGTGATATAGAAGAATATTCTCTATCATAAATAACATTTGAACTTCTGTAATTATTTCCTTGATCCACAAAATATATGCCAAGTCTTTTACCTTCCCATGATATAGCTGAAGTATCAACCTTGTGACTTAAGAGCAATTCTTCAACTTTTTTTCCTATAGCATTATCTGGAAGAGCAGTTACATATCTGCTTTGCAAACCAAATATTGAAGCTAAAACGCATATATTTGCTTCAACTCCTCCGAATGTGGCATTAAGCTTTGACGATTGAAATAATCTTTCATTGTCTGCTGATGAAAGTCTTAACATTATTTCACCGAAACCCACTATATATGACATAGAATGTCCTCTCTATAATTATACTGACATACTACTATATTAGTAAAATAAATATGAAATGTCAATAATAAATTATAAAATTTTTTAAAAAATAAAAGAGTTTAAATATTAAAAATATTCAAACTCTCTTATAATAATAGATAATATTTTTGTCTTTTATTATATATTTTCTTTTAATAAACTTATTATCTCTTCTTTGCTTAACACCTTTCCGTATGAAAGCACTTTATCATCTAATACTAAAGCAGGTGTTGACATCACACCATAAGAAGCTATTTCAGCCATATCCTCTACATACTGAACTATCAAATCTAGTTTAGCCTCTTCAATAGCAGCTATTACATTTTCTTCTAATTTTTGACAGTTAGAGCATCCAGTTCCAAGTATTTTTACTCTGGCTTCTACTGGGGATTCTTTATTTGTTTCCTCTTCACCGAAGAGATTGATGGCAGGTCCTCAGCCGCAGCTTCCGCCGAAAAAAAGATCTTTTAATGTCATATGTTTCTCCTTTTATATATTAAAAATTATTCGCTTAAAGGCTCTTACCAGAGGCTCATAATTTTTAATTTGCTTATATATTAAAAATTATTCGCTTAAAGGCTCTTATCAGAGGCTCATAATTTTTAATTTGCTTATATATTAAAAATTATTCGCTTAAAGGCTCTTCCCAGAGGCTCATAATTTTTAATTCGTTTTATATATTAAAAATTATTCTCTGTAAAACTATTATCAAAATTTATATATTTTTATAATTTTTCTTTTAAAATATTTATTATTGTTTCTTTACTTAATACCTCACCATATGATATAAGCTCATCATTAACAACAAGTGCAGGCAAAGTCATAACTCCGTAATATGACATACTACCTTTACTGTCTGTAAATTTTATAGATAAATCCAAATCCAAATCTAATATAGCATTTCTTATATTGCTAAGCATATTTAATGAAGCCTCATCATCATTTCTGCCTAATAATAATATCTTTTCTATTTCTCTTTCCTCATCTTCTAGAGGATCAGGCAAACAGCCTCAGCCGAATTCTATATTTTTTTTAATCATAATTTTTTTAATACCCTTTTATTTATAATTTATAAATACATAATATAGGTATATTGAAATAATTGCAAATTTAAAATTAAAAAATAAATATAAAAAAGACTTAGATACAATCATATATCTAAGCCTTAAATATAATTAAGAAGTATGCTCATTTATTTTACTTTATCTTTTAATAAAGCAATAATTTCGTCTTTAGTAAGCACCTTTCCATATGATAATACTTTTTCATCAAGCACCAAAGCAGGAGTTGACATTACACCATAAGAAGCTATTTGTGCCATATCCTGTACATGTCCTACACTTAGATCAATACCCATTTCTTTTACAGCTTCTAAAGCATTTTTTTCAAGCTTTTGGCAGTTTGAACAGCCGCTTCCCAATATTTTAATTCTGGCATTTGATGATTCTCCGCTGCATGAACCTCCGCAGCAGCAATTTTTTTCTGATGACATAGTTTTATCTCCTTTTTTGTTTTATTTTATTATTATATATTATTTATACAAATAGAAAATAAAAATTATTAAATAAATATCCAATAATTATTATTCCTAAAGTTACTATACCCACAAAAAGAACAAGAAGCTGTATTTTTACTACCTTTTTTATCATAATAATTGATGGAAGTGATAAAGCAGTAACCGCCATCATAAAAGATAAAATAGTTCCTATTCCAGCACCTTTATAAAATAAACTTTCAGCCACTGGAAGAGTACCGAATATATCTGCATACATCGGTATACCAACTAAAGTTGCCAACGGAACAGAATACCAATTATTTTTTCCTAGTACCGTATTTATCCATGCTTCTGGTATAACATTATGTATAAAAGCTCCTATTCCAACTCCTATAAAAATATATAAATAAACTTTTTTTATAGTCTGCATCACCTGATCTTTTGAGTATATAATTCTATCTTTTTTTGTCATAGACTGTATTTCTACATCTGTATTTGATTTTATATTTTTAACAAAATCTTCTAAATATCTCTCCATTTTTAGTTTGCCTAATAATGTACCTCCTGCAACGGCAAGTACAAGCCCTACAATAACATAAGCTATAGCTATTTTCATTCCAAACACACTTGATAGAAGTATTAAAGAGGCCAAATCTACAAGAGGCGAAGATATTAAAAAAGAAAATGTTATAGAAATAGGTATTCCTGCAGAAGTAAATCCTATAAATAAAGGTATTGAAGAGCAAGAACAAAATGGAGTAACCGTTCCAAAAAGTGCTGCTAATATATTTGCTGATATTCCGTTAAATCTGCTTAATATTTTTTTGGTTCTCTCTGGAGGAAAATAGCTTTGAATATATGATATACAAAATATGAGTACAGATAAAAGTACAAATATTTTTATAACATCATAAATAAAAAACTGTATTACTCCTTTCATTGTTTCTGATAGGGCAAAATTATTTAATATATTGCCTATCAATGTATTGAGCCATTTCATTGATATAATTTGATCCTGTATAAAAATAAATATTGATTTTATAACTGACATTTTTATAACTCCTAATTTATTTTTCGCATTTACATTTTGCTGTGCTTTCAGCATTCTTATCTGATATTATAGTTGTATAATAGTTTAATAATTTTTCTGCGTTTTTTATTCCTTCTTTATTAAAACTATAATAAGTCCATTTGCCTTCTTTTCTTCCTGCTACTATATTTGAATCGCAAAGTATTTTCATATGATGTGATAATGTAGACTGTACTATATGTAATTCTTCCAAAAGTTTGCATACACATATTTCACCGTCTTTAATCATTTCTAATATTTTTAATCTATTCTCATCGCATAGAGCTTTGAATACTATTGCATTATTCTTATAATCCTGCATTTAATCTCCTGTTATTATTTTTTTTATTTTATTATTCATGAACATATCGAAATATATCGATATATAGTATAACAAACATATCGATAATTGTCAATGTATCATCTTTATTTTTTATTATTTTATTGAAAAAATGAGATATAATGATATAATTTGCTATTACTATATAAAATATGGAGTTTTATAATATGCAGGCTAAAAATTTTGGAAACGGTTACCTTTTGTATGAATTAAAAAATAAAAATGATATGATATTAAAACTTACAGATATAGGTGCTTCAATAGTTGGAGTATTTTTTAAGGATAAAAATGGAAATGAAGTACAGGTATCATTTGGAAGCGATGATTATTCATTTTACTTAAAGCCTCATGATTATATAGGGGCTTCTGTTGGAAGGGTTGCTAATAGAACTATAAATGCAGAGTTTACTCTTGACGGACAAACATATAAATTAGCTAAAAATGATAATAATAAACATCATCTGCATGGCGGTATAGAAGGAATTTCATTTAAGAAATTTGATTCTAAAGTTTTAAATAATAATTCTGTATCATTTACATATTTTTCAAAAAACGGAGAGGAGGGATATCCTGCCAATGTCAATATTGAAATAATATACACTTTGACAGATAATAATGAAATATTAATAAATTATTTGGCAAATGCTGATGCTCCTACACCTTTGAACTTAACTAATCATGCATATTGGAATCTTAACGGAGAAGGCACAATATATGAACATGATTTATTTATAGATTCTTTGTTTTATCTTCCAGTAACCGAAGAATGCGTATCAAGCGGGGAAATATTAAAAACAGAAAACACTCCTTTTGATTTTACTAAAACAAAAAAAATAGGTACTGATATAGAAAAAGCAAATGGATATGATAATTGTTTTATTTTTAATGAAAAAAATATATTATCTTATACGAATGAAAGTAATAATTTTAATAAATTAAGAGCTTCATGCTATAGTGAAAAAACAGGAATATGTTTAGAGCTTTATACTACAAAACCTGCTATGCATTTTTATTCTGGAAATATGCTTGATAACAGAGAGGTGAGAAATACTGTTTTAAATAAGCATAATGCTTTTTGTTTTGAAACAGAGTTTTTACCTGCTGCTATGAACTTTCCTTATTTTCCGAGCATAATATTTGATTCTAATAAAAATTATAATCATAAGACTATATATAAATTATTATTAAAATAAAAAATATAAAAATAAAAAATATTTTCGGGATTATTTATGAATGATAAAAAATCAATTATAATAGAACATTACATTGAAAGGGTAAAAGATTTTAATATACCAGAATATCAGGTTTTGGATTGGGAATCACAAGATGCTCAGGAGGCTAGATTTAAAACTTTAATTGAGCATTTTGATATAAAAGGTTCTGTTTTGCTTGATGTAGGCTGCGGACTTGGGCATTTGGCTGAGTATATAGATAAAAAAAATATTGACACATATTATATTGGTATAGATATAATGCCAGAGATGATTGAAAGGGCAAAAAAGAAAGTTTTCAAAAATATCAATCCTCAATTTATGACTATTGATTTTTTTAAGACTTCTGATATTGAAGATGATTTTGATTATATATATTCTTCTGGAATATTTAACCTTAATCTTGGAAACAATGAAGAGTTTTTGAAAAATGCTTTAAAAAATTTCTTGATTGCGGCAAGAAAAGGTGTATGTTTTAATTTGCTTGATATTTCTTGCAAAGAAAAATATGGAGATAAATATTATTACTATAAAAAAGACGAAGTATTTAATATTGTTTGCGATATAGTAAAAAATTTGGATTTAAAGTGCAAGATAAAAATATCTGATGAGTATTTATCAAATGATTTTTCTGTGTTTATAGATATGCTTTAATATTAATAAAAAAAGTAAAATATAATAGATTTTGTATAATTAAAAAATAAAGGCTGTTAGTTTTATAATATCAGCCTTTATTTTTTAAAATTATTTTTATTTGTTTATAGTACGCATGTCTATTACATATCTGAATTTTACCTTTCCGTCTATAACTTTTCTGTATGCTTCTTTTATAGTTTGGGCATCTGCTTTTATTATTTCTACACTAGGATAAATATTATTTTCTATAGAATAGTTAAGCATTTCCTGAGTTTCTTTTATTCCGCCTATTAAAGAGCCGAATAATTTTTTACTGCCATGTTGCCCTATCATAGCTGTAAGTGTAGGCATTTTTGAAGTTCTAGGAAGCCCTAATAAACACATAGTACCTCCTCTTTTAAGCATACGCATATACATGTTAACATCATAGTATGCTGGTATGGTACTTATTATATAATTAAGAGTATTATTAACATTTTTTAAATCTTCTGCATTATTTACATTAACATATTTTACTGCTCCCATATTTAAAGCGTCTTCTCTCTTATCTTCTGTTATGTCAAAAACAGTAACTTCAGCACCCAGTTTTACAGCATATTTTACTGCCATAGATCCAAGTCCTCCGAATCCTGCAATGCCTATTTTTTCTCCCTTTTTTACATTCATAGCTTTTATAGGCGAATAAGTGGTTATGCCTGCACAAAGAAGCGGAGCAACCTTATCAAGTTCTGCATTATCTGGTATAAGTATTGCAAAGTTTTCAGACACTACTATGTTGTCAGAGTATCCGCCTTGAGTTATCTCATTGCCATGAAATCTATCTCTTGAGCCGTAAGTATAAACTGCTCTATTTAAACAGTACTGTTCTAAATTATCCAAGCAGCTTTCACATTGTCCGCATGAGTTCACCATGCATCCTACACCAGCAAAATCACCAACCTTAAATTTTGTTACTTTACTTCCAACTTGTACAACTCTTCCTGCTATTTCATGTCCTACTACAATCGGAGTGCTGCTTGATTTACCTTCAACAACATGTATATCACTATGGCATATTCCAGCATAAAGTATTTCTATTAGTACGTCATTATCTCCTACCGCATGCCTTGTAAACTCATGATATTTAAAATCCATATTGGCTGAAACTGCTGCAAAGCCTCTTGATTTTATTCTTCCATTTGCATTGGTTTGTATATTAATAGGGGCTTTTTTAAGATTCTGATTATACATTGCATTTGAAGAATTATTTTGTAAAGCATTATTATTTTCTGTATTTATGCTTGTTTGAGCATTTGATGAATTATTGCATGACATTATAAATAATATTGATAGTATAGTTATTAATATAGATTTTTTCATTTTTTTATCTCCTTCTTAAATTACTATAATTATATTATATCATTGAAGTAAACTCCAGAGTCAATATTTTTTCTATTAGTTTTTTATAAAATTTTATTCTAATTCCCGCCCATTTTATTTTATGGTTTTATTTGTTATTATTGTTATTTTATTATTTATAAACTTTTACTGTTATTAATGAAGCCCGCCCAAGCTTTATTTAAATTTTAAGTATTCACAACGCACGTTAAACGAAATTCTAAATATAAACTAGTTATGAATTATAATTTTTATTATATATAAAATTCTGCTTACCGTGCGTAAAAATATTTTTAAATTTAATAAACACTTGGGTGGGTGCCTTAATTTGTAATTAGACTATAAAAATAATAAAAATTAAAATGTGAAAATAAAACAAT
>NZ_ARQI01000100.1 GCF_000384655.1 Brachyspira innocens ATCC 29796
CTGTCCGCCTTCGGTGTGACATAAAGAAGCAGGCACAGCCCGCAGAGCGAAAGGCTATATTTCAGGCTAAATTTAATAATTTATTATACATTTAGAACATAATTAGTGCTATTTAGTATTGTTTTTGTACTTGCACTTTTTGCAACTTTTTGCGGCGGGAAAAAGTTGAATAAAAAAATTTACAAACTTAAAAATTTTAAGTATATACTACCAATATTATTTTTTCAAATCTTTAAAGCTCAATGCCGTACATGATTTTTTATCTACTTTCAGAGTTTTACCTATAACTTTTTTATAATCCTTTGCTGATATTCCAACACAAGGTCTTAAAGTGATAATATCTTTTTCAGTTATTATTTCGCCTTTAAGCATAGCATGATTTAAATAAACACCTCTTTTGGCATATACTAGTTCTTTTTTCTCCTGTTTGCTTAGTACATGTTCTTTTTTAAGTGCTGATGAGCCTCCAAGCATAATTAAAGTGTTGTCTATAGATTTTATAAGTGTTTTCATATTATCAGTATCCAAACTTATAATATGATCTCCTTCTTTTTTTTCAGGTGTTATAGTAAAGTGTTTTTCTATTATTTTAGCTCCAAGAGTTACTGCAATAATAGGGGCTTCTATTCCTATTGTATGATCCGAGTATCCTATTATAGAGTTTTTAAATATTTTATTCATTACTGATATTCTGTTTAATCTGGCATTTTCTATAGGAGTAGGATATTCTACAGAACAGTGGAGCAATGCTGTTTCATTATTTTTCAATATTTTTAGAGCTTCTTTTATGTCTTTATTAAGAGCAAGTCCAGCAGAAAGTATTACTGGCTTTTTTGTTTTAGCTGCAGCTTCAAGAAGAGGAATATTATCTATATCGCATGAGGCTATTTTTATTACAGGTATATCATAATAATTTATATCATTGATAGATTCTACAGAAAAAGGAGTAGTTATAAACATTATTTTATTTTTTTTAGCTTCTTTTATAAGAGGTTCATACCATTCTTTTTTTAATACTATATTATCAACACCATCAAGTGCATTATCATTAAGTTTTAATGCTTTGGTATATTCTTTAGGTGCAAATAATGTTTTTTGAGTGAAACTCTGAAACTTTACAGCATCAGCACCAGATTTGGCTGCTTCCTGAACTAGTTTTATAGCAGAGTTCAAATCTCCTTCGTGATTGCATCCTGCTTCAGCTATTACAAAATATCCTTTTTTGTTTATTAAGTCTTTTAATTTAAACATATATACCTCTTCCTAGTAATGATATACTATTACAAATATATTATCGAAATAGATATATAATTATTTATTAATATTTTGTGAAGATATTGATAAGTCTTTAATAATTGTAGATTATATTTTTGATTTATGAAAAGAATAGTAGGTTAAAAAAAATGAGCTGGTGATGGGACTTGAACCCGCAACCGGCTGATTACAAATCAGCTGCTCTGCCAATTGAGCTACACCAGCGAAGTGATTATTATTATACTATAACTATAAAAAAAGTCAAGCATAAAACATGATTTTTTTCTTATTTATTCTTCTCTATCTTTTAAGCCTTCTACCATATCTAGTTTATTAATATAATGCGTACTCATAAGAGCTACCAAAAATATTACGGCTATAAGCAGTATTATAGCAAGTCCATAGCTTGAACTGTATACATGAGGCACAAAAGAGAATAGCTTGCTTGAGAATGGTTTTTTTACAAGATAAAGTATTCCGTATCCTGCAGCTATTCCCAAAGGTATGGCGACTATTACCTGCGTGATAGTTTCTTTTAATGAAGCTATCATAATTTCTTTTGTAGTATATCCCATAACTTTAAGAAGAGTAAACTCATACCTCCTTGTAGCAAGAGTAATAACACCCACACCATAAAGCGAAGTTGCACCAAGTAGGAATGCTATAAATATAAGTATTTGTACAAGCAAGTATATTGTTGCTATTTGATTTTTATATGCTTCATATTCATCGTTTCTAAAACTATAATATGACACTTCTTTGCTGCTGTCTAATATATCTTTTATTTCTTCTTTGGAAGTATTGGTTTCAGTAGTTAAGAATAAAGTGTTATAAACATCTTGAACTTCAAATGTTTCTTCAGCAAAATCTTTATCCATATAAATATAAAACATACCTTGCTGTTCTACAAATTTACTAACCTTTACTCTTCTCGAAATACTGTTTCCAATTGTATAAAGTTCTATTCCTATATAGTCATTTTCTTTAACTTTTAATTTATCTGCTAAATATTTAGGAATCATTACAGAATCTTCTTTATTTTCATTATTTGGTATATCAAGAGAAGAAAAACTATCTTTATATATCAAAGTAGGTATGTATAAACTCTCTGTATCTTCTCTGAAAGCGGGATAAAGTCTTGACTGATAAATAGCAGCTTTATCATAATATTTTATGCTTTTATTTGTAAGTATATCAGAATTATCTTCCCATTTAGTAGAGTTTATAGTGGCAGTAACATCGTATAATGCAAACTTTTCGTATAAAGTATATAAAAAGTAGTCAAAAGAGTTATTAAATCCCTGAGCAAATATAGTCATACTAATTGCCGCAAACATTCCCCAAAGAGAGGCTAAATATCTAGTTTTGCTTCTTGAGGCATTTTTTATTGCATATCTTGTATTAAAAGAAAGTTTATTCCATATTTTGAATCTTTCTATAAAAGTTTTTCCAGCACCTTTAGGAGGCTCTCCTCTCATTGACTGAGCAGGGTTGAGCTTTAATATTGAAATAGCAGCTAAAAGATTAGAGAATATGCATACAAATAATATAATTAAAGCAGATATTATCCATAAATCTATATAAATATTGTATGTAAAATTAGGCATATCAAATATATTTCCAAGTGCATTAAATATAGGAGGCAAAAGGAATTTACTTGCTATAAAGGCTAAAAGTATACCAAAAAATGATACCAAAAAAGAATATTTGATATACATAAACATAATAGAAAAATCGGTAAGCCCTATAGCTTTCATAATACCTATCTGCTTTCTTTCAACAGCAACATTTCTTCTTTGTATAATATATAAAAGAAGTATAGCCATCAAAAGAAGTATAGAAGGACAAATATATGAGAAAGAATCTATTTGAAGAAGTGTCTGCTCATAGTTTACATAATTTACTGACTGTTCTCTGTCTGTAAAGAAGAATATTTTTTGTTTTAATTTAGTTCTTATTAGGTTTTCAGTATTGCTTTTATTAGCATCTTCCTTGTATTTTATATAAATTGAATTATAAGGTACATAATTAAAATGATCTTCGCTTATTTCTATAACAGCGAAATCTTTAGCTTCAGATGCTGTACTTGCACCGTCTTTAAAAAGAAATACATAATTAGGGTAAGAAACCAAAGCTGCTATAGTAAAAGAGTTGGTTTTATCATTAAAAGTTAATTCTACAGTATCGCCTAATTTAAGAGAATTAGCATCAGCAAAATTTTTATTAATAGCTATTTCATTGGTTTCTAATTCATATTTTCCTTCATAAAGATATGGCTTATTTATTCGGTTTTTTGAATTGTCAGTTCCGTAAATAATGGCATCAATATTATTTATTTTACCTTGAAATCTATGCCTCGCTTCTGCTCTATCAATGCCTTTCATATCTTTTAAGATGTCTATATCATTATCATCAAACATTCCGAATAATACTAAGTCATCTAATACATTCTCTTCAAAATAATTTTCAGCAGATAATTTGAAATCTCTATATACAGTTTTCACAGCAACAAAGAAAAGTACAGCTAATGTTACTATAAATACTGCCGACATAAATATTGCAAGCTGTTTATATATTTTTCTAAATAGTAGTTTAGTTTTTATATTAATCATTATTTGTTTACCGTTTTTATTTTTACCACTCTATCTCTTCTGGATTTAGAGGTTTTTCTACATCATATTTATCTAATACTTCGCCGCTAAGAATCTTTACTACAGTATCAGCCATCTTAGCTATCTCTTTACTATGAGTAATTAATACTATACTTGTTCCAAGATTTCTGTTTAAATCTCTTAGTATTTTTAAAGCCATAACACCAGTTTTATTGTCTAATGCCCCAGTAGGCTCATCGCATAATACCACTTTAGGTTTTTTAGCTATAGCACGTGCTATACTTACACGCTGCTGCTCTCCTCCTGATAATTCTGTAGGATAATGTTTAATTCTGTTTTCAAGCCCTAATAGTTTTAAAGCCTCTTCAGCATTGCTTCTTGAAAGACCAGTTATCTCAGTTGAAAACTCCACATTTTCTATAGCAGTTAAATTTGGAAGCAGATTATAGCTTTGAAATACAAAACCTATATTTTCTCTTCTGAATTTAGCTAATTTTTTATTGCTGTAATGAGAAATGTCTTCTCCAAGAAATAAAACCTGTCCGCTTGTAGGCTTGTCCAAAGCCCCCAATATATTAAGCAAAGTACTTTTTCCAGAACCGCTAGGCCCTAGTATAGCAGTAAGTTTTCCTTCTTCTATTGTAAGGTTAACAGATTTTAAAGCCTGAGTAGCTCCGCCTCCATGTCCGTATACCTTACTAATTTCTTTTATTTCATAAAGATAACTCATTATACAAAATCCCGTAATAATATTATTTTCTAATTATAACCGTTCTTTTTTTTCCATTCATAAACGGATATATTTACTATTTCTTCAGCACATTCTCTTTTACTCAATATAGGGTATGATTTAAATCTTCCATCTTTAAAAAAGATAGTTATTTTGTTTGTGTCTTTACCTATAGAGTCTTTTATTTTATTTGCCACTATCATATCAGCACCTTTTCTATTCATCTTATCAACAGCATAGTTTTTAAGCTCCTCATCATTTTCCGCAGTTTCAGCAGCAAAAGATACTATTAGTGTAGATTTTTGCTTTTTTTCTTTTGTAGACGCTAGTATATCAGAATTTTCTATTAAATCTATAGAGTTTATATTTTGTTTTTTTATCTTTTTATCAGAATAAACAGCAGGTCTGAAATCCAAAGGGGCAGCCGCCATTATAAGTATGTCAGTATTATCAAGCTCATTAAGTACTGCTTCTTTTAGTTGTTCTGTTGTGTCAATTTTGATTTTTTTATCATTTCCTTTTACATTTAAAGTAGTATTTACTTCGCCCTCTATATATACAGAACTTCCTCCATTGTTATATATTTCTTCATATATTGAAGAGCCCATCTTACCGCTTGAAGTATTTGTTATATATCTTATAGGGTCTATCCATTCTTTAGTAGCACCTGATGTTATAGTAAATTTTATATTTTTATATTTATTATTTTCTTTTGTGATTTTTTTTATTATAGTTTCAAAATCGGCTAATCTTCCCACACCAATATCATTGCAGGCCATATTTCCGCTTTCAGGTTCTATTATATTATAATTAAGATCTTCTATTAAATATTTTGCATTTTTCTGTACAGCTTTATTAAGCCACATATGAGGATTCATAGCTGGGGCAAAATATTTATCTTTTGTATATGCACATGCTATAGTGCTTACAGCATCATCACATATTCCATTAGCTATTTTTGCTATTATATTAGCATCAGCTGGAGCTATAAGCATTATATCTGTTTCTTTATTTATATTTATATGTCTTAAAATATCATCTTCCTGCCATAAATCAGTTATTACTTTATTTGTGCTCATAGTTTCAAGTGCTTTTAATCCGACCATATTTTGAGCATTTTTAGTAACGGCACAAATAATATCATGACCTTCTTTTTTAAGCATACTTACTAACATTGGGGTTTTGTATGCAGATATAGAACTTGTTACAGCAAGCAAAATTCTCATAGTTTATTAAAAAGTTTTAAACCTTAATATTTCCTTATAAACTTTAATATTATTAATTATATACTACTATAAATAAAAAAAATAGTCTATATATTTTTTATTTTTTTTTACACAAAAAATAAAAAATATATAGACTTATTATTATTTTATTATTTTTCTTTGTATGCCTGAGTAAACTTATGCATAGCCAAGTCATCATAATAAACATCTTTCAATTTAGGCGAAACTAATAAAGGTTCTGTGTAGAAATACATAGGGATTATAGCAAAACTATTAACCAATAATTCTTCAGCCTTATGCATAGCTTCCATTCTAATATTTTGATCTCCTGTACTTAAAGCTGTTTGTATATAGGCATCATACTGAGCATTACTATATGAGCTATAATTATTAGGAGAATAACTTGTATACAAAGCTAGGAAGTTTATAGGATCATTAAAATCTCCAAACCAGCCTCCGCGGCACATAGTAAGATTTTTGTCATATCTAGTTTGTAAAAATACTGCCCATTCTTCCTGAACTATTTTAGTATCTATTCCTAAATTTTCTTTCCACATCTGCTGTACTGCTTCAAATATAGCTATATGAAACCCTGGGTCTGCTTTAAACTCAAATACAGGAAATCCCTTTCCATCTGGATATCCAGCTTCAGCCATTAATTTTTTAGCCTCTTCTATATTGGCTTGATAATTTTCACTGCTTATATCAAAGAAACCGCCGCCATTTTCTCTAAAACTTCCATTATTTACATCTTTTATACCATATGGAACAAAAGCATTTGCAGGAGTTTCTCCGCCTTTAGTAACTTGTTCTACTATATAATTTCTATCTATTGCTAAAGCTAAAGCCTTACGTACTCTTATATCACTTAAAACTTCATTTGTAGTATTCAAACAGTAAAAATATGATGCAAGCATTGGTTTTATTTGAAGAAGACCTTCTTTTTGCAATGTTTGTATATCTTGAGTAGGTAATATTCTGGAGAAATCTATAGAGCCTTCTTTTACACCAGCAACAGAAGCAGTTTCATTTTGCATAAGTACAAATTTTAACTCTTCAGGCACAATAGCTGAATAATTCCAATAATTAGTATTTTTTACCATTATAATGCTTTCATCTTGATTTATTTCTTTAGCCATAAAAGGACCATTTCCTATATATGTTTCAGCTTTAAGACTCCAAGCATCTCCATATTGTTCTATTATATCTTTTCTTACAGGGTAAAATGTAGTAAAAGCAGTTAAATCCAAGAAATAAGCAGTAGGTGCTTCTAAAGTAACTTCTAATGTATAATCATCTATAGCCTTAACTCCTAAACTATCAACAGGCATTTCTCCTGCAGTTATTGCTTTAGCATTTTTTACAGGCTCATGCTGAAAACTGTACTGACTTCCAACAGCAGGGTCTACAACTCTTCTCCAACTATAAACAAAATCATCAGCTGCAACATTTTTTCCATCAGACCATTTGGCATTTGTTCTTAAATGAAATATATATCTAGTACCATTATCAAGTTCTTCCCAGCTTTCTGCAACACCGCCTACTATTTTTCCGTCTTTATCTTTAGTTGTCAATCCTTCAAATGCATGAATAACATAATAACAGCCGTCTAATGCCGTATTAAGAGTAGGGTCTATTGTTTTTGGCTGTGGTCCTGCATTAATGGTAATTGTATTTTCATTATTTATACTTCCGCCTTTACAGGATACAGCAATGAATGACATTATCACAAATATTACTGTTAATATACGATTATTCATTTTTATAACTCCAATCATTAATTTTTTATATTATTATATAATATATATAAGTACTGTCAATAGTATTGTAAGCATCATAAAAATGTTTGAGGTATAAAAAAAATATATAATATTTTTTTGCGGTATTATATTGACAATAGATATAATTTTATATATGATTTTAGTATAAACATTATATTTATAAGGATTTTATATAATTAACAAGAAGATATCAGGCAATAAGATTAAATTTAAAGATAATGAATCCTTTATTTCGATATGCGGAATTAATGATAAAAACCTAGAGGTACTTGAAGATAAATTCAATGTTTCAATATACCCAAAAGGAAATGAATTAACCATAGAAGGCGATTCAAATAAAATAGAAGACACTCTTAAAGTTCTTTATATATTAAAAGATTTGTATAATTCATCTGATGATATAACTATTCAAAAAGTGATGAGTATAGCAGATAATATTGAAAGCGATAAAGAAAATCAATTAATATCAATGCGTATAAAACTCCCTTATCTAGGGCGAAGCATACAGATGAAAACAATTTCTCAGGGAGAATATTTATATAAAATGCAAAGAAGCGATATTGTATTTGCTTCAGGTGCTGCTGGTACAGGAAAGACTTTCTTATCAGTTGCTTATGCTATAAATTTACTTTCTGAGGGTAGGGTAGAGCGTATAATTATAACAAGACCCGTAGTTGAAGCTGGGGAGAGTTTGGGATATTTGCCCGGAGATTTTAAAGAGAAAATATCGCCTTATATGCGTCCTGTTTATGATGCTTTATACAGTCTTTTATCAAGCGATATTATATTAAGATACACAGAAGAAGGTAAAATTGAAGTAGCTCCTTTGGCATATATGAGAGGAAGAACTTTGAGTAAGGCTTTTATAATACTTGATGAAGCACAAAATACTACAGTTTCTCAGATGAAAATGTTTTTAAGCAGAATAGGTGAAAAATCCAAAGCTATTATAACTGGGGATATATCTCAAAGCGATTTGCCTAACAATGTAGAATCTGGTCTTGAGAATGCTTTGAAAATTTTAAAAGGAATAAATGGAATAAGTTTTCATCATTTTGATAAAAAAGATGTAATAAGACATCATCTAGTTTCTGAGATTTTGGCTGCTTATGATAATGCAGGCAAGTAAAATATTTTATTTATGGAAGGTTTATAATTTAATATGAATACAAATAAAAAAATAATGAAATCAGTTATAAATAAAACCCCAAATATAGAAAGAGTTTTTCAATTAATAATAGCTATAGTATTGTATCTTTTTACTTTATTTTTGGTTTTTCCAACCTACATGCAAAAGGCTAAAGTACCTTCAGTAGGTGATATAGTAAAAGAACCTTTAATAGTTAAACGCAATGTAAAATATGAAAATAAAGAAGAAACACAAAAACTAGTGTATTATGCACAAGCAGCAGTAGCACCTATATTTGATATGCCTAAAGATATAGAGTATGAAACTATATCTAAAATAAGTAATATGTTTTCATTTATGAGAATATCTCATGATAATAATGTTTCTATTGATGATATGTATAATCAGTTTTTAGCACTTCATAATGAGCCTATAAATAAATCAGTATTTTCAAATGCTGTTGTTAATGAACTTAATGTAGGATATGAGTCAAAAATAATAGAAACAATTAAAGAATTATTCAGTGTAGGAGTTATATCTAGGGGAAATTTGAGTTCTGATACTTTGAATCTTATACTTGATAATGGAATATTTATATACAGATATGATGATTATTTAGTAGAAGAAAGAGTACTTCCAAGAAACAGAGTATTTTTTTTGGAAGATTTAAGAATGGAGCTTCCTTCTATAGTAGGGGCAAAATATAGAAATCTTAATATAAATCATATTAATACAATATCATCTATAGTCAATGCTTTTTTAAGAGATAATCTTATATATAACTCTGTACGTACAAAAGACAGAATGAATGATGTTGTATCTTCCATACCTCCAGTTTATAATATGATAAAAAAAGGGTTTGTGATTTTAAATGTAGGCGAGAGGGTAACAGAAGAAAAAGCTGAACTTATAAGAAATTTATTCGGTAATAATTTTGAAAATTATAATATTTCTATTCTGTTAGGGCAGGCTTCATTTATACTTCTGCTTTTTGCTTTTATTGGTTTTATTATATTTAAATACAAAATACCTTTTTATATAAATTTTAAAAACTATATTTTGTTTTGTATAGAGTATGTTGTTATTGTAAGTCTTACATATCTATTTTATAATCATATATCGTATAGATTATTGGATACATATATACCTTTCTATATTTACACATTCATTCCTATGTTTGGTATGATAAACTCATTATTAGGAGCTAGAAGGGGTATATCATCTGTAGTTACTTTAGGCATTACGCTTCTTGCTGCAAATATTGCTCAGGCTAATATATTTGAAGTATCAGCATTATTTCTTATATCAATATTGGCCTCTATACTTTCGAGAAAAATTAACAGCAGATATGCTCTTTTATGGATAGGTTTTATGATAGGGGCATATTTGAGTCTTATGTCACTTGTGGGAATGCTTCTTAATAATGAAATTAATATCACTTATTTAACTTTTATTTTCTCATTTGTAAGCGGATTTACTCAGGCAATACTTGTGATGATATTTCTTCCTATATGTGAATATATGCTTGAAACGGCCACTATATTCAGACTTCAGGAGCTTTCTGACTTGAATAACCCTCTTCTTAGAAAACTTCAGATGAATGCACCCGGTACTTATCACCATTCTATTAGTATGGCTAATCTTGTAGAAACTATAGCAGAAGAGATAGGAGAGGATGCAAGGCTTGCCTGTGTATCAGCATATTATCATGATATAGGTAAAATGGAAAATCCGCTCTACTATATAGAAAACTCTAATGTTAATGAAAACAGACATAACAAATTGAAACCTACACTTTCTGCTTCTATAGTAAAAGCTCATGTGCGTTTGGGTGTTGAGATAGCTAAAAAATACAGACTTCCTAAAGAGGTAATAGCCGCTATAAAAGAACATCATGGTACAAGTTTAATAAGATATTTTTATGTAGAGGCTTTAAAAGAAAATCCTGATGTTGATATTAATTTATTTACTTATCCAGGTCCTCGTCCGCAGTCTAAGATTACAGCTATATTAATGATTCTTGATTCTATAGAGGCGGCAAGCAGGACTTTAGATTCTCCTAAAAGAGAGGATTTGGAGTCGCTTATAGATAATATTGTTAATAGCAAAATGTCTCAGGGTGAGCTTAATGACAGCGGGCTTACTTTAAAAGATATAGAAATTATTAAAAGAATATCATTCCAAAAAATTATAGTTTCTTTGCATGAGAGAATAAAATATCCTGAGCTTCCAGAAGAGAAAAATGAAAAAGCTCAGTCAGAAGAAAATGATAAAAATGAAAAGAATGATAAAAGTGAAAAAACTGACAAAGATACTAAAGAGATTAATAAAGATAATAAAAAACAGCAGGCAAAAGATAATAAGGATAATAAAGAAAATAATAATAAAGAGAGTAAAGATAATAAAGAAAGAAGCGATGCTGTAAAAAAAGTTAAAAAAGAAACTGAAAAGATAAAAGAAAAAATAAAAGAGAAAATAGCAAAAAAAACTCCTATAAAACATAAAAATGAAAAAGATGAATTGAAATATAATACAAAAGAAAATAAGGAAAATAAAGAAAACAAGGATACTGTAAAAAAATAATGAAAGTTAATGTGTTTAATGAAACAGATTATGATATTAATATAAAGTATTATAAATATTTTTTATATAATTCATTAATTGTTTCTGGGATAAATGGAGATGTCAATCTGTTATTTTGCGATGATGAATATATAAAAAAACTTAATAATGATTTTAGAAATAAGGATAAAGCTACCGATGTATTAACATTTCCTATGGGAGATGCTGATGAAGGGGGAGATATAGTTATTTCTTATGAGTGGGTAAAAAACAGATACAGTGAAGAGAAGATTAAAAAAACAGTATTAAAACTTATTATACATTCTATACTTCATCTTAAAGGCATACATCATAACTATAGTAAAAAATCGCTTATGGAAAATAATGAAAAGATGAAAGAATTATATTATAAAGTAATAAAATATATAAAAGATAAAAAAACATAACTTTTAAGGATATATAAAAAAATGTCAATAAAAAAATTAATATCTAAAATAACTAAGAAAAAGAATAATGATACTGAAAAAAATAATTATATAAATCTATCAGCATTAACAGAGCCAGAGAGAGAAATTATAATAAACACAATAGAATTAAAATCAAAAAGTGTAAGAGAGATAATGGTTCCAAGAGTAGATGTAGTTATGCTTCCTATAGAGTCTTCTTATGATAAGGTTATAAAGGCTTTTAATAAGGAGAGAAACTCAAGAATACCTGTATACAAAGATGGTATAGATGATATAGTAGGGGTTTTGTATGTAAAGGATTTGATAGATACTGATGATAAAAACTTTTCTCTAAAAAAGATTCTTCACAAGCCTTTGTTTGTACCAATATCAATATCTTTGATGGAGCTTTTAAAAAACTTTAGAGAGAAGCAGATTCATATTGCTATGGTAGTAGATGAATACGGCGGTTTTTCTGGCATAGTATCTATGGAAGATGTTCTTGAGCAGATTATAGGGGACATTAGAGATGAGTATGATGAAGAAGATGAAGAGGTAAAAAGCAATGATGATGGTACTTATCTTGTAGATGCTAGGGCAAGAATAGAGGACTTTAATAAATATGGAATACTTCCTCCTATACCTGATGATGAGGCAGATACTGTAGGCGGATTTTTATTTTCATATTTGGGAAGGCTTCCTAAAAGAAATGAGGCTATAGAATATAAGAATTATTCTTTTACAGTTGTTGGAAAGAGCGGAAATATTGTTACTAAAATAAGAATAGAGAAACTAAAAAAAGATAATAAAAATGATGAGAAAGAAAAAAATAATAATAAAGATAATGAATAATTTTTTGTATTAAAATAAATAATTAATTGATAAATAAAGCCCCGTCTTTTTAAGGCAGGGCTTATTTTTATAATTTTTTTATCTTATTATTTTAATTTATTATTCTAAATAAGCATAATGAAATTGATATTCCATTAAAGGAGTTAGTACATAATCTTTTAATCTTTTACTTACCAAAATAGGATTTGAAGGATTGTATATAGGTATAAGAAGATTGTCTTCAGCTATAAGCAGTTTTTCAGCTTCATGCATAGCTTTCATTCTTACAGCTTGGTCAGAAATGCTTCTTGCAGTTTCAATATAGCTGTCAAACATAGCATTACTGTATCCTGCTGTATTTTGAGTTCTGTAGCTTAAATAATTTTCTAAAAATGTCATAGGGTCGCTGTAATCGCCAATCCATAAAGTTCTTATAAGCTGATAATTTTTATCGCTTCTCATCTGCTGATATGCTGCCCATTCCATAGATGATATTTGTAAGTCAACGCCTAATGCAGATTTCCACATTTGCTGAATAGCCTCTGCAACATTTATATATACCAAGTCGGAAGTAGTTTTATATTCAAGTACTGGGAAGCCTTCTCCGTTAGTATATCCTGCCTGAGCCATTAACTCTTTAGCCATTTCTACATTATTGGAATAGGCTTCTTTTGATAAGTCTATGTATTCTCCTCCGTTTTGTCTGAAATCGCCTTCTACATCATAAGCACCAACAGGCACCCAAGCACTTGTTGGACTTTTGGCTGTAGGTACAACATTTTCTACTATGTAGTTTCTGTCTATTGCCAAAGATAATGCTTTTCTTACCCTTGTATCTTTTAATACTTCATTAGCAGCATTAATACCGAATGCAACAGTAGAAAAATAAGGAGCTATATTTACTATGCCTTCCTCTTTTAATTTTTCTAAATCCTGCTCAACGATGTATACAGAAAAATCTAAAGATCCTTCTTTTATTCCAGCAAGTGCCAAAGTAGCATCTTTCATCATCACAAAAGTAATTTTTTCTGGTACTATATTATTTTTATTCCAATAGTTAGTATTTTTTATCATAACAATTTTTTCATCAGGGTTTCTTTCTGTCATAATAAAAGCACCATTTCCAATATAGCTTTCAGGACTTAATGACCATTGCTCTCCGTACTGTTCTATAATATCTTTTCTTACTGGGGCAAATATAGGGTAAGTTAAAATATCTAAAAAATATCCAGTAGGGTTTTCTAATGTTATTTCTAAAGTATAATCATCAATAGCTTTTACTCCTAGTTCTTCTACAGGGAGTTCGCTTGAAAGCACTTTTACAGCATTTTTTATATATTCTACAAAAGAAGTGTATTCAGCACCGCTTAAAGGATTAGCAGCCCTTTGTAATGCATATACAAAATCATCAGCAACTACATTTTTTTTGCCGTCAGACCATTTTGCATTGGTTCTCAAATGAAATGTGTATGTAAGTCCGTCTTCTGATATGTCCCATTTTTCGCATGCACCTGCCTGAAGATTACCTTCTTTGTCTTTTGTTATTAATGTTTCAAATGCATGTCTTGGATATACAAAGTCATTTCCTGATAGGGTAGGGTCTATTGTTTTAGGTTCTTCTCCTGCGTTTATAAATAGTTCTTTACTGTTTCTTTCTTTGACTGAATTACCTGTGCATGAGAGACTAAATATTGTTACTATACTTAATAGAACTAATAAAATATTCCTAATCATAGTAATATCCTTAATAAAAATTTATTAGTTATCATAATACTATAATAATTAATATAATGCAATTATTTTTTACAATTATTTATTATTATTAATATATACTGGAATTATTTCATTTTGTAAACTGATGCACTTTATATAGAATTATAAATATTTTTTCCGCACAAAAAAGTTGTAAAAAATATAATTACTAGAACTTCATATTTTAGATATATGTATTAAATTTATGTAATACATTTAATTTAGACTATACCTAAAGGTGAACTTTGTCAAATGCAGTTTTTTTGGTTCTTTTATACCACGCCACAGGCGGACAGACGTCATAAAAGAACTGGGGGGAAAAGCCCTGCAAATATTTAAAATTTGAAAAATTAATTTTGACAAACTATATTTGTTTAGGTATATATGATTTTTTACCTAAATTATATGCATCAAGTTTTTAAATAAAAACAAATTAAGGAGAAACTCATATGAAAAAAATAATTTCTTTTTTATTTATCTTAGTATTATCAATTCCTCTTTATTCACAAACTTCGAGATTTACAAGACTTACCCCAGAACAGCTTACAAATCTTGCAAATCCAAGAAGACTTTCTCATAGAATATTTTATACAAAACCATCTCAAGGACCTAATGCAAAATGGTTTGATGCTGTAAAAGAGGGAAATCTTGATGAGATAAAAAGAATGGTAGAAGCAGGTCAGAATATAGAAGTTCAGGATACTTATAGTTTAAAACAAACTGCTTTAGGCTGGGCTGCTTTTATAGGATATTTGGATGTTGTGGAATATTTGGTATCTAAAGGTGCTAATTTATATGCTGGAGATACTGCTGATGTTACAAGTGCTTTTAAATCCGCTATACTTGGCGGCAATATTAAAGTAATAGAATATTTATATCCTTTATACAATGGAAAATTAAATCTTAATGAGCAGGATAAAAGAGACGGAGAAACAATGCTTATGGTTGCTGCAGGCAACAGCAGAGAAGATGCAGTTAAATTTTTACTTGATAAAAAAGTTGATGTAAATATAGTAAGCAAACAATTAAATAAATCGGCTTATACTTATGCATGCGAATCAGGAAATCAGAATATAATTAAGATGATACAAGATGCAGGCGGAATAAATGTACGTACAGGAAAGGCTTCATGCAGATAAATAAATTAAACAGATAAATTAAAATGGGACTTTTACAAAATATAAAAGTCCCATTATTTTTTATTTATTATTAATACTAAAGAATTTCATCAAATCAGCAAGTTTTTCAGTTTCTTTTTCCATATCTACAACTATATCAGCATTTGTTTTTACCAAAGCAGTATTTTGTTCAGCACTAATATCAACACTATTAACGGCAATTTGTACTTCTCTTGCAGAAGCGTCCTGCTGAGTAGAAGATTCAACCATCTGGCTTACTATATCGCTGCTTTCTTTAGCCTTGTTTGTTATATCTTCCAAAGCGTCCATAGTTTCTTTTATCTTATTGTTTCCTTCATTAATTTTTTCTATACTGTTATTAACTATATTAGTAATATTTTTTACAGATTCCTGAGAAGTCTGAGCTAGATTTCTTACTTCAGCTGCTACAACAGCAAATCCTTTTCCCTGTTCACCCGCACGTGCTGCCTCTACGGAAGCATTAAGAGCAAGTATATTAGTTTGCATAGCTATGTCATCTATCATTTTTGTTATATTTGATATTTCAGCAGTTGCTTTAGTAATATCTTCCATAAGAGACATAGATTCTTTTGATAAATTATAGCAATGCTCGCTTGAATCGGTAAGAACTTGTATCTTATCATTAGTTACTGCTATGTCATTAGTTGTTTTATCTATTACTTTTAATGTATTTGTCATAGTTTCATTTATAAGTTTAAGGTCATCTCTCTGTTTTTCAGTTCTGTTTGAAAGATCCGCACTTCCAGCACTAACATTTTTACTTGCATTTTCCATGGCATTAGTGGAATCTAATATTTGTTTTATTATATTTGATAATATATTCTGAGTATTTTGAATGGAGTTAAATATTAGTCCTATTTCATCTTTTCTTTTGCTTAAAGCTTCATTTTTATATGAAGTTAAATCTCCGCTGCTTAATTTCTCTGATACATGTAGTATTTTTAATATAGGGTCTATTAAACTTTTCTTTATTAAAATGTTTATTATAATTAAAAATATTATAAGTATAACAATAGCCAGTATAGATGTTATAATAGCATTTTTTATATTTTCTTTTAGAATAACCATTTCTGGCACACTTACAAGAAGTACTATTGAATTATAATTATCTTTTAATGAAGTTAGAGGTACTATAATATTAAACATTTTATGTTTATCTATTTTATTAATAAAAGAATATTTGATATTATTTTCTATAGCGTTCATTATTTCATTAGCATTATCATTATATATGCTTGAAATCTCTCTTCCTATATTCATAGTATTTGTAGAGGCAAGAATTATACCAGACTGATTTATCAAATAACCTTCCATACCTTCATTAGTAGATATAGCAGAAACTATTTTTACCAAATTTTCAGCAGAAAAATCTACCCCCACCATACCTAAAAACTTTCCAGAATTATCTAGTATAGGCTCAACAACACTTACAGTAAGTACAGTATCAGCTCCTACATAAGTATCATCTTTTTCAACATCGCTTATATAAAGCTGTTTGGTATCTCTTGGTATTGTGTAGTAATCTGGATTTGCATCAAACTCTTCTTGATACACTTTATCATAAGTAACAGTATTATCATCATAAAAAAATGCAGGTCCGTATCTTCCGTCATTTTCAGAGCCGTAATCAGTATCTATAAAATCATTATCTCTTCCGTCAAAGGCATTTTCTCCCACATTTCATATATTGCAAATAAGTTTTTATTATTTTTAAGAACTTCTCCCAAAACTTCTGCATGCGATTGTCTTGTAACTGCATTATTTAATATATCATTTTTTAGAGATAACGATATAGTTTTAAGCATAGATATATACGATGACATTTCTCTTTCTATATCTTTAGCATATGTACTAACAATATATTCAGTTGAAGCAAATCCTTTCTTTTTTGAATTAGATATATTATGCGAAACCATATATGATATAATAGTTATAAACATTATTAATATTGATATACTTAATAATACAAATATTTTAAATTGAAGACCTAATGATTTTTTATTTTCCATAAATACCCTAAATAATTTTATTTTATTAGTATAATAATATACTTAATTAAAAAAAACAACAATAAAATTTTTTAAAAAACTTATTATTTTTATTATATATTATATATATAGGCATATTTTCTATTTTGTTATGAAAATTATTTAACTCTTTTTATCTTTATGCCAAAACGTTCTTCAACAATCTTTATAAGTTCTGGAAGTTTCTGCTCAGCTATCATTTTTAATTTTTCTCTTTCTATATTCTGTGCAGGAGCACCAAGCATAATAGAGTGAGATTCTATTTTTACATTAGACATTGCAGCGGCTCTTCCTCCAAATATTACCCTGTCTCCAAGTGTGACATGGTCAGCTAAAGCAGCCTGTCCGCCTAATATACAATGATTTCCTATTTTTGAACTTCCAGCAATGCCTACCTGAGAAACAATTATAGAATGCTCTCCTATATCGCAGTTATGAGCTATCTGAACCAAATTATCTATTTTTACGCCCTCTCTTATTATTGTAGAACCCAATGTTGCTCTGTCAATACATACATTAGCACCAAGCTCAACATCATCTTCTATAACAACATTTCCCCTTTGAGGTATTTTCATTTGTCTGCCATTAACTTCAAAGAATCCAAAGCCGTCATTTCCTATGACAGTAGATGAACCTATTATAACTTTATTTTTTACTATGCATCTGTCATGTATAACGGCATTAGCATATATTATGCAGTTTTCACCTATAACTACATCATCACCCAAAAAGACATTAGCTTCTATAACAGAGCCTTTACCCACAGAAGTATTTTTTCCTATATGCACATTATCCCCGATATAGGCATTAGCATCTATATTGGCATTTTCTTTTATAACGGCAGTTTTTTCAATAGTTCCAAGAGGGTATTTTTTATCCTCAAATAGAAAATAAAGTAATTTAATAAATGCTTCTTTAGGATTATTATATATTACAGCAGTTTTGCCTTTTAAATCTTTTATATTATTAAATGTTTCTTCTTTCAATATTAAAGCATTGGCGGTACTCTCTAAAGCAGATTCAAGATATTTATTATTATCTATACAAACTATAGAGCCTTCTATTATTTGATTTATAGGAGAAAGGGTAGATATTTCTTTATTTTCATCTCCTATTATTTTTTGAGCATTAATAAAATTGCAAATATCTTTTATTTTCATAAATATTATTATCTCCTTTTATTTTATTAAAAATATGAAAAACTAAAATGCATTATATATAATACATTTTAGTTTTTAATCGAAAAATATTATTATTATATTTTTTATTTATGTTTTTATCTTTGTAAAGAGGCTTTAACATTTGCTATTACTGGTTCTGTAATATCAAAAGTTCTGTCAGCATAGAGTATTGAGTTTTCTGTTCTCTCAAGTATT
The DNA here is from genome assembly GCF_000384655.1 of Brachyspira innocens ATCC 29796. Lineage (GTDB taxonomy): Bacteria > Spirochaetota > Brachyspiria > Brachyspirales > Brachyspiraceae > Brachyspira > Brachyspira innocens. The sequence continues at coordinate 18,887 of NZ_ARQI01000100.1, forward strand.
AAAGTATATCCTTCTTTTTTAACTATTGCCATAAGAGCATTTGCAACCTGTCTTTTTACTTCTCCTCTTAAAGAGTAATCTCTGTTGTTTTGTGCTATAGAAGTATCAGTCATATTAGTTTGCATAGAGTCTTGATTTTTATATTCTTCTAATTTCATTTTTAATTTTTCAACGAACTCTTCATCGCTTGTAAGTTCTTTAATTACTCTTTCAAGGTCAATATATCCGACTTTTGTAAGTCTGTATGACTGCGTAAATACTCTAGGGCTAATAATTGATACAGTAAGAACTGCTATAAATAGTAAACTCATAATGTAATATTTTTTCATTTTTATCTCCTTTTTATATATAGTTATTATATATAAATTTATATAATTATCATCAAAAACAATATATTTTTAATAGAATGGGTGATTCATAGTAAATGCTATACCCCAGCCTCTTCCAAACCAAGCTCCTAGAGGAGTGAAAGTGTCTCCTTCAAAATCCTGAAGACCTTTTCCAAATCCTACATCATTTTTATTGTATACAAATCTTTTAGCAATGTAGAATCTTACGTTAAATATCGGAATTGTAAGTCTTATACCTACTCCTACTGAGTATATATACTGAGAAGGATCGAATATATCTTTAATATCCATAAACTGCGAAGGATAAGTATGAGCATCTCCGTCCTGATTCCATCCAGTGCTTCCTGGCATCCATAACTGACCTGCATCAAAGAAAGTAACAAACCCTAAAGTTTTAGGTATAATAGGTATACGAAGTTCGGCGAAGAATCTTACTTTAGCCCTTCCATAGCTCCAAGAGTCTGTTGAACCATCTTCTGCTTTCATATCATAAGTAGATAATCCTCTGTTTTTCTTAAATATAGTGTATTTAGAAGTATCCCAACCTCTAACATCTTCAAACGGGTTAAGATAATATAAAACATCTGCATCATTTTGTATAGGAAGCCCAGGTGTTGCTATAATCTGACCTAATTCTCCATAGAATGCGAATGAAAGCCACTCAGTTGCAGGAACAGCTAAGAATCCTGTCAAATTAAGTCTTGTAAGCTGAGTATGTCCGAAATAGAAATCAGCTATACCTCTTAAGAAACTTCCTTTAGTAGGGTTTAAATAATCATTTCTGCTGTCGCGAAGAAGTGAGTATGATATAATAAACGTAGTAAACCAATCACTCTGCCATCTTTGGAAAGAACCGTCTTTTTTATTTATTCTATGAACCAAGTATTTTTTTATGTCGCTTAATACATAATTAGGACCTGCCGCACTTGCACCTTGGTCATGCCACTGCTGATACTGCTGCACTATTGTATCAAAGGTTATGAATGTAGAATAATAGTCAGCAAAATAATAACCAAGCCTTACTATACCTTCAAAACCATGTCTTGTATAATATGAGTATTTAGGTATTCCAAAAGAATCAGTACCTATTTCATATCCAGTATTAACCCCTTCATTAAAGTATGATAAATCAACTCCCAAATATATAGGCAGATTAAGCAGATAAGGCTCAGCAAAGTTTACAGCTATACGTTTTTGAGTCTCTCCAAGTTCTCCGCTTAAACCCAACTGCAAACCCCTTCCTAAAAAGTTATTTTCTCTAATAGAAGCAAATACCTTAAATCCAGAACCAGTAGAGAAACCGCCGCCTCCTGATACCATAGCAGTTTTACCTTCAGATACATTTAAAGTTAATTCCATTAATCCTTCAGCAGAACCAGGTTTTACTCCTAAATTAATATTATCAAAGAATTGCGTATTATATAATCTTTCCTGTATTCTTTGTATTTTTGCTGTGTTAAATACTTCTCCAGGTTTTATATCTATATATCTTTGTATAACGAAATCTTTAGTTTTTGTGTTTCCAGCTATAGTAATATTTTCTATATGAGCTTTATCATTTTCTACAATATCGTACATTATATTTACTATTTTATTTTCTTCATTAACAGTAATTACAGGTATAACTTGTCTGAATATATATCCTCTTTCAGAGTATTTATTTTGTATTCCCTGATAATCAGTCATATGATATGTGTAGTTATATAATGCTCCTTTTTTTGATTTTATATCTTTTTGTATATTTTCAGATGATATAATAAAATTACCTTTGAATCCTATATCGCCGAAATAATATTTATCGCCTTCTGTGATGTATATATCTATTATTAAGTCCTGTTCATTTTTTATTTGAGGGTCTCTCCACTGGTATGTAAACTTTACATTATCTACTTTGGCTCTGTAGTATCCTCTGTCAGCATAATATTTTACAACTTTTGTTTTGTCATCTTCAAATTTAAATTCATTAAACTTCCCTAATGCCATAAATCCGTTTTCTTTTGTTGACATCTGTCTTTTAAGTTCATTAGCTGAAAAGTGGGTATTACCATGAAATCTTATGCTTGATACTTTTACCTCATTTCCTTCCACTATGTTCATTTCTATAGTGACATCAGAGCTATCGTTATTTTCTATTACTTTAGGCTCTACATAGGCTTTTAAATATCCCTTATCCTGATAATTAGTAATAATAGCATTAACTGCTTCATTAAGTTTCTGCGGTATATATGGGTCTCCTGTTCTCATTATAGGCTTTATAGCATCATTAAGTGCTGTTCTGCTTAAACGTTTATTGCCAATATATTCTATATTTTTTATTATGTATCTTTCAGCTACTACAATATTTAATACAACGCCTTCATCTTCTCTGTTTGCATCAATAGCTACTCTGTCAAATAACTGAGTATCAAATAGTTTTTTAATAGCTTCATTTATTTCTGTTCTTTGAAATTTACTTCCAGCTTTTATTGGAAAGCTGTTTATTATTTGGTCTTTTGTAAGTCTTACTTCGCCTGTAACATCTATTCTTTTTATTACAAGACCTTCATATACAGCAATGTTTTTTGCTGTCTGTAAATTTTCAAAATCACTCTCTGCCGCTATAAGCAAAGCAGCAGCAAGTACAAGAAATGAAAATAAAATAATACAATTTTTCTTAATAAAATTCACTAAAATCTCCACCGAGTAACTATATTAAAATCTTGTCCTTTTCCTCGTATATCGAAAGGGTTTATTTTATACTCAAAAACAAAATTTGCAAGTTTATAATTCTTTAATAAAGAAACCTCAAAACCGAACTGATGGTCAAAATAATAAGGGTCTACATTTTTACCATTTATACTAGGTCTTGTTGTATCAACAGCTCTATAAGTAACATCGTATTTTAAATATAAATATTTAGAAACATATTTTCCTATTCCCACACTTGTATTATCCCATACGGATGTAGGACTTATACTATTATTATTTGTAACAAACAATAAATTATTTACTACTGTAGGGCTTAAGTTAATATAATCTATGCCTAAAAATTGTCTTACCCATCTTTCAACGGGTCTTAATACAGTACTTCTTAAAAGCAAATCACTATAATTCATAGTAAGCTGCTGAAGCTGATCATTATTGATAGTGCTTCTGCTTGAAGTGCTTTCAGCAAACATCTGGTCTTCTCTGCTTCCGAAACTTCCCTGAGGAATTCCAGCAAGCTGATTAACCTGATACTGTCCCAAAGCTGGTATAGTATAGAACCTTACAGGTGAAAGTCCTGAGTTCTCAGAAGATACTAATTGAGAGAGTCTTGCATTCATTTCCATATATAAAGTTACACTCTCGCCTGCAATTTCACTTTCAAATGATTGAGACGAGATATTTGCAGTTGAAGGATAGTATTTCTTATATGTATATGCTGTAGCTGTTATTATAGGGTCTAAACTGTTATTAGGCGGGAAAGTAACAGAACCGCTTTCAAGCTGATATATATTTTGAAGATAATAAATACTTCCTCTGTCTACATTAACAGTACCAGCAAGCTCTATGCCGTCCATAAGAGTATTATAAACTCTCATTTTTGAGCCTTCTTCCAGATATACGTCTCCTACTAAATTATGTGCTACTCTTACCTGACGCCAAGCCTCTATAGTAAAGTCCCAATAAATCTTACTTAATATGCCGTAAACTCTTTCCTTATATGTACTTCCAGAAGGCAAAGTGGAAAGCTGAACATCGCTTTTCATAAGTGTAAGTACTCCGCCTATTCTAGGAGCTGCTATATTTCCGCCTACTGTAATATCCACATGCACTGGGCCTTTTACTTTTGTAATACCCAAGTTTATATTTCCGTCTAAAAGCCCTAATTGTTCATCTGAAGAAAGCAAATCAAATGCCATATAGTTTATACTGTTTTTAAAAATTTCGGCTTCTCCAGTTACACTTAGATTTTTCTTTTTCTTAGATGTAAAAGTTAAATTATTTACATTAAACATATGTCCGTCAAAATTAAAATCTACTATAGTGTCATCAAATATATCATTAAAATATGCTATTTTTACCCTTTTTCCATGACCTAAAAATCTGCCGTCTATAGCAACATTATCAGTATCCCCATGTATATGGGCATACAATGTATATGGTTTTCCATCCACCATAAAATTGGTAGGAGATGAATGTATTTCTGTGAATAATACATTAAATATTTCAAATACTTCTACATTGATTATGTCGGATGTAACGAGCAAATCTACCTGATCTCTTTTAGTATTTTTTATTATGCCGTCTATATTAAGCATATTATTATCATCATATACATATATCAAATCTGTTCTAGTGCCTTCATCTTCTTTGGTAATAGAGCCGTTAATACCATGTTTTTTGGTATTTGTAAATGTAATATCTTCTCCGTTGTATGTAACTATAGTTCCGAACTCTGGAAGTTTTCTTTTATTTATTGTTATAGGTGTAGTTTGTATTCTAAACTCCTGTCTTCCGTCTGGGAGTCTTCTCATATTATAATCTATAGTTCCTGAATACGAGCTTAAATATACTATATTATTAACTTCTACTTTCATATTCTGCAAATCTTTTGAAAAATAGGCATATGGTATTTTAATCTGCTGTTTTTTGGTAAATGCTTTAGATTCAACAGTACCAAAAGTACCTGTTTTTGTTACAAGTATATCTTTTAATTCTAATTCATCTGTTTTATAGTAGCCAGTTAAAGAAACATCAAATCTCATACCCTGTATTTGAAACTCTTTAATATCAAATTTTTCAAGATATACTACAGGGCTGTTCATAAGTCCTATAACGGTGGCATTTGCTGTAAGTATTCCGTATGCTTTACCGCTTATATCAAAAGGAAGCTGACTTATAGTAACTTTGCCATATACATTATTTTTATTAATAGAAGCATCTAAAGCAAATATACCGTCATTTTCTATATCTTTTAATAGGGCAGTAAGTTTTCCTATACCATCGCTTGAAGTAAGTATACCGTTTCCAGACACTCTGTTTTCACCGTAATCAAGCACTATATTGGTAAGCATTATGCTTTGATTAGAAAGCTCAAACTGAGTATTTAAGGCAAATACAGGAGCTAAGTTTTTATTGGCTTTGATATTGCCGTATACATATATAGGCTCTTGAGTATAGTTATTTATATCAACATCAACATTTATGTCTATATCTTTTATGCTTAAAGTTTTTGGAGTTTTAATGTTTAAATCTAATAATCCGTTTGTTGCCATTACTCCGCTTGCTATTATTTCTGATTTATCTGTAGAAGCGTATATTATTCTATTTCCGTTTGTGGATGTTGTTGTAAAACCGCTTAATCCGTAATTACCTGCTGGTGTTCCTACATTACCGTTTATTTTTACATTGAAATTTTTATCATATTCTATTTTGGCATTGGCATTTATACCGCTGTCTTCTGAAAGTCTGTAGTATATATCATCTATATCTATAACATTCTGATATGCTGACATTCCTATTCTTATAAGATATTCTTCTGTATATATTTTTCTAGATGATGCTTTAAGGACATGAACATTTCCTTTGCCTTCCGTGTACATTGCATTACTGAGGCTGTAGTTTATATTCAATGATGATAAATTATCTATTATATTTTTGCCTAATAATACTAAAAATATATCCTGCGGTATTACACCTTTAGCCTCTGCTAATATTGGTTTTGTTTTATCGAGTGAGAAACTCATATTGAAAGGCTGTTCATATTTATTAGGTCTTAAATTAAGTCCTATTTCTTTATCGTCTCTGTTATATAAAAAATCAAATGACAAAGGATTTGCTAATGTATTTGCATATGTAAAAGATGATATTGTAAATCTTGATTTTATTTCTTTATCATTTACAGCGATAGGAGTTAAATAAAGTTTTGTAGATAATTTTTTAGCTCCTGCATTTATATCTTTTACATTTAACGATATAACGCTTGATATAGGATCGCTTAGAGGAACTATTCCGCTTGCTGTAATATTTCCGTCTAGGGCATTTATATAGGCATTGGAAAGTATTATACTGTTATTGGTAAGTTCTGCGTTAACTGCTGCATTGAATAACTTATCACGTACTTTTAAGTCGAAGTCTATATATGAGTTTGTTATATTTTTTAGAGAATAATAGCCATAGGCATTAATATCAGCATCTCTGAAGGTATTAATATAATTGCTTATAGAAGTTATTTTTTTATTGTCTAATTTTACAAACTTATAAATAATAGGTGTATCTAAAGCTATATCCATAAATTTGTATACTGTATCTTTTTCTATTTTTATATTTGTAACTGAAAAATTAATATCTTCATTATTATGATTATAATTAAAGTTTATAAAGTCATATTTATTTTCATTTTGAAGACTAGCATAAACTTTATCATATGAGTTTGTTACAAATAAATTGTATTTAAATAAATCCCCGTTTTCATCTTTGGCATATATTAATGTGTTAATATCTGACAAATTAGTTTTACTTTCCAAAGCAAAATGAACAATTGTTTTATCTGGTAAGTTCAAATCATATGACAAAAAATATCCGTAATCTCTAAAATTGCCGTATAGAGAATTAAGAGACACTTCTGTTGTAGTATTATTATCAACCACTTTTGCTGAGAAGTTTTTTATATTAATATTTTTATCCATAAATATAGGAGTTATACTATTAATCGTATCTCTAATACTTTCATATGTATTTTTTTTATTTGTACTTTCGCTTTTAAATATAGAAGTATCAAAAACAACAGGATAAAAGTCGGCATTATCAATATTAATATCGCTTAAAAGATAGAGCGGATCCCTCTTTATAAATATTCTAAAAAAATTAAATCTTAATGAGGCTTTATCCATATCAAAGAATGCCTCTTTACTATTTTTGGAATAGAGTTTAACATTATCCAAAACTAGTTCTAATTTATAGGATATGCTTATATCTGATATCGATATATCTATAGGACTTACTCTATTTACGTATTCTATAACATTATCAAGATATTTCTGTTTATTAGAAAGTACTATAGATACGCTAAATAAAGCAGGTATCATAAAAGCCATCAAGGTCGTAGCTATATACATTCTGAACCTAGAGTATCTATCCTTTTTACGCAATAAAAAGTCCTTTTTAAAAAATATTTACAATTATTATTTTACACTATAATATAACCTATTTTTAGAAAAATTGTTATATCCTTAATTATTAATTATCGGAATTTGATTTTTTATATATTAAAAACTTGGAATTTGATATTTTGAAACTTGTTTGTACATTAAAATCAATTTGACAAATAATAAAAATCAAACTATAATATTATATACGTAAAAATAGTTTATTATTCGGGGGTATATGTATGCTAAAACAGCTTATAAGAAACAAAATAGATATAGTTGATAGCATTGATAATTGGGAAGAGGCTATAAGAAAAGGTGCTGAGCTTTTACTTGAAAATAAATGTATAGAGCCTAGATATGTTGATTGTATTATAAAAAATATTAAAGAAACAGGTCCTTATATTGTGTTGGGTGACGGAATGGCTATGTCTCATGCCAGACCTGAAGACGGAGTTTTGAAAAATGGTATTACACTTTTAAAAATAAAAAATGGTGTTGACTTTGATGATAAAAATAAAATATTCTTATTATTTACTTTGGCTGCTGAAAATAATGAGAATCATCAGGGTTTAATGGAAGAAATTGCTGATTTGCTTAATGAAAGTGAAAAGATTAAGAGAATTATGTATGATGATTTAACTGATTTAGAAATATACGATATTATATTACAGTAGTTTTAACATCGCTTATTTTTTATAATTATAAATTGAAAATTATTAGGTTTTTCTATTTTTTGGCTAAGCATACCTGCAGATGCAATTATAAAAAATCTTATACTAATTATATTTTATATTAAATTATCAAATTGTGTTTAAAATTAGTATTATTTAGTAACCCTGTTTCTCACAGCAGGATGCAATCTGCAGCTTAAAAGCCATTCAAATATTTTAAATTTAGAAAATAATTTTTGACAAATTATAGTTGTTTAGATACAATCTAAATAAATATATTGACATACTAAAAATAATATTATAAGGTTTAAACTGTATAATAGACTTGTTTCAAAACTACTTGACAAGATTATATATGAAAATTTAACAATTTATCAATCATAAAAACAATGTTTTATATGTTGTATAAATTATTATTGTAGTATATAAACATGCAGTCTTTTTGCTTCTTTGGGTCACCAAAAGAAGTGGGGGTGCGGGGGCTAGTCCCCGCAATTATAAATAAAAATAGTTTTGAAACAAGTCTAATGATTAAAAGATTAGAATGATTAAACTATTTAAAGGATATTATTATGAAAACAAAAGAAGAATTAGTAGAATTTCTAAATAAAAAAATTGAAAATAATCAAAATCTTGATGATGCTCATAATTATATTTTCTTAAAGGCATATTTAGAAGATATGATAGAAAAAGAAAAAAGTGAAATTAATAAATAAGTTATTTAAGATAGTTATATAAAAATTATTAGATTACAATTATGGATATTATACCCTATAAAAAACTTCCAGAAAAAGCAAGAAACTTTATAGAAACATATTTTAATGATTATTATGTATTTAAGACAACATTTACTTCATCATACAGTGTTGTATTTAAAGGCGGAAGTTCTGTAAACTTTACTTCAAGAGGAGAATGGACTTCTATTATAGGAAATGGTAATGAGATAGCATTCAGCATAATAGAGAAACTCGCTGAAGATAATATTATAGAAAAAGAAGTTATAAATACTATAAAAGAAAAATATGATAGCTTTACTATATACAGAATAATAAAAAAGAAAAATAAATATGAAATAGAAATTGATAATAATAATGTTATTATAGATATAAAAGGCAGTATATTAAAAAACAAATAAAAATATTATAAATATATATTGAAATTTGTATTTTTAGGGTTTATCATATAACAATGAAAAACATATTAATAATTTTTTTTATATTAAGTTCATTTTTATCAGCACAGTATTATTCCTATACTAATATTCCATCTTTTGAAAAAAGCGAATACTTTGTTCATAAAGGCGTATCTGGAAAAAAGAATAATGCTTTAATAGTATACACAGAAACTTCAGTTGACAGCAATGGATACTGGAATATTAAAGAAACATATATTAAAGGCTTTGTTACGAATAAGTTGAAAGATCCTTTCCTATTAGAAGAAAGCATGATGACCAATATAAGAAAGTCTGAAATGTATTCTATAATAGATTTATCCAATATGCGTACAGTTTATAATAAAAGTATAGACTACCATGATTTCGGTACAATAGAAAATACATTTGATATAAGGGGTAAGATTAATTATACAAATGATTCAGGCTCTTTAGCCATATTTTCTATGTACGGAGCATATCAAATAGCAAGAACTTTTCCTATTGATATAACAAATACAATGAATATCGTTATGCCTACTGCTTCAAAAGACAATAAAGTGAAGGTATCTGTAGTAAATAATGGAATTAAAAAGATTAAGATAAATGGAGAAGAAAAAGAATGCTATGAAATGGAAATAAAAATTGAGGGAATACCTTTTGCTATATTCTTCCCTACAATAAATGCATATATCGAAAAAGATGATAAAACAAGAAAAATAATAAAGTATAACACTTTAGCTGGAATGCTTGATACTATGGACGTTTTTCTTACACAGAACGGAAGAGAAAGTGAGAAATCTCAGGAAACTACTGATAATAATGATAAAATAAATTAGGAGAAAATAATAATGAGCGAATTAAAAGTGGACTGCATAAATATAAATATGTATGGAATGAATTCTTATATAGTATCTTGTGATGATGAGGCGATGATAATAGATATGGCTAAATTATCATTCGGATATGATGATTATAAAAAACTATTGAATGGTAAAAAACTTGTAAGAGTAATATATACTCATGGACATTTTGATCATATATCTGGTGCTGATGATATAAGAAAAGAGTTTCCTAATGTTCCTCATTGTGTTCATAATCTTGATTATAATTTTTTTCAAGACCCTAATTTAAATGTAAGTGCCTATCTTGGGAATATTATAACCTGCCAAAGCCCTGAAGAAAAGTTTAATGACGGCGACACTTTCAAATTAAAAGATATAGAGTTTAAGGTAATACATACTCCTGGTCATACAGAAGGCGGAGTTTGTTTTTATACTAAAGGTCATTTATTCTGCGGAGATACAATATTCGCATATGGTATAGGAAGAACTGATTTTCCTACTGGTGATTATGATACATTAGAAAAAAGCATAAAAGAAAAAGTATTTGCTTTAGATGATGATACTCTTTTATATCCTGGTCATGATGCATACGGATTTAAATTATCACAAAGAAAAAAAATGGGCGTATTTTAATATCAATATAAAATGATAATTAGTGCAAGCAGGCGTACTGATATACCTTCTCTTCATACAAAATGGTTTTTAAATAGATTAAGAGAAGGTTATGTCATCACTCAAAACCCCATAAACAAAAATAATTTTTATAAAATACCTTTAAATAAAAACATTGTAGATATAATAGTATTTTGGTCAAAAAATCCTGATATAGAGTTTTTGAAGGAAGTAAAAGATTTAGGTTATGAGTTTTATATTCATTTTACTATTACGCCTTATGATAAAACTATAGAAAAAAATATTCCAGATAAAGAATTATTAATAAAAAAGTTCATTAAAATAAGCAAACTATTCGGAAAAGAAAGAATAGTATGGAGATATGACCCTATTATATTAAATGATAACTTTGATACTGATTATCATATAAATAATTTTAAAAACTTCTCTGAAAGTTTGAATGGATATACTGATGAATGCATATTCAGCTTTGTTGAAATATATTCCAAAATAAAAAATAATATTAAAAGTATAAATAATGATGATAAAATATCATTAATAAAAACTCTAAAAGAAATATCTCACAAAAATAATATAAAATTAAAAAGCTGCTCCCAAAATATTGATATAACAGAAAAATCTTCATGTATAGATAAAGAGAGAATACAAAAAATATTAGGCTATCCTATAAAAGAAAAAAAAGATAAATCTCAAAGAAAATTATGCAGTTGTATTGAAAGTATCGATATAGGTGTGTATAATACTTGCAGTAACGGATGCATATACTGCTATGCTAATTCAAAAAATATATTAAAAAATTATGATGTAAATAGTGAAATATTATCAGATAAATATTTGAATGATAATAAAGATATACAAGAGAGAAAAATAATTGTTAATGAAAAAATTAATGCATTTAAATTATAAACTTAATGGATAACATAATGATAAAAGAAACTTCACAATTTTTACTTTCAAATATAGACAATATAAAAAATAAAACATTAGCTGTAGCATATTCTGGAGGGATTGATTCTCAGGTTATGCTTAATATTGCATACAGATTAAAAGATGAGTTATCATTCAATTTGATAATAATACATGTTAATTATAATCTCAGAGGAGAAGATTCTACTAATGATGAATTATTTGCCCGCAGTATGGCTAAAAAATATAATATAGATATATATGTTAAAGAAATACCGCCGAACAGTTATATAGGGAAAAATATTCAGCTTGAAGCTAGAAATGACAGATACGCTTTTTTTGAAGAGCTTTATAATAAAAAAATATATGATTATCTTTTAATAGCTCATAATAAAGATGATTTAGCTGAAACTATAATTTACAGAATGATTAAAGGGGCAGGTACTGATGTTTATAAAAGTTTAAGAGAAAAAAAAGGATATATTTTAAGACCTATTTTAAACTTTTATAGAAAGGATATTGAAATATATGCTAAAGTTAATTCTCTCTCCCACAGAGAAGATTATTCAAATAAAAAAAATTATTATGCAAGAAATAAAATAAGAAATCTAATAATACCAATGCTTGAAGAAATAAATACGAATGCCAAAACAAATATTATAAGATTTGCAAAAAGAAGCTATGAAGAAACTTCTATATTAAGAAAAAAGATTAATAAATTATACAAAAAAAATATATCTAAAAAAAATAAAAAACTTAATATAGAAAAAATAAAAAATATAAAAAGTCTTTTCATAAAAAAAATAATAATAAAACTTCTTGCAAAAAATAGTATAGAAATAACAGAAAAAAGAGTTATTGAAATACTAAACATAATAAAATCTGATAAGCCTAATATTAGATTAAGACTTGATAATTGTTATATAGTAAAAGAATATAATATTATAAAAATAAAACCGATACAAATAAAAAATGAAGAATATAATTATATAAAAATAGATAAAAACGGAGTATATAACTTTTTAGATAAAAAAGCAGAAGTAAAAAAAATTTTGAATAAAGATATTGACTATAAAAAAGGACTGTATATAAAAGCTAAATATCCAATTACAATAAGAACTAAAAAAGACGGGGATTTTATATATGCATATCCTAATAATCAAAAAAAATATTTAAGAAAAATTTTTATAGATTTAAAAATATCAGCATATGAAAGAAATACAATACCTGTAATAACTTCAGAAGATGATAATAATATATTAGCATTATATTTAGAGCCTTATGGATTAAATAGGATATCAAATGAAGTTGCTGTAAGTAAAGAAGATGAATACATATTAAAAATCAGTTTTTATAATGATAATGTATAAAATAATGAAAAAATGATATTCCAAAAATGTGTAGACTTATGTTTATAAATAAAAAAGTATAGGAAAAATTATCCTATACTTTTACAAAAATATTATTCAAAAAATATTATGCTATATGAGAATTAAGCCAAGCAATTATCTCATTATACACATCATCTCTTTGAACATCATTAATTATCTCATGTCTTCCGTCCTTATAAAGACTTATATTAACATCTTTAAAGCCTAATGATTTATACATATCATATACCCATTTAACACCTTTTCCCATATCACCTACAGGATCTTTATCTCCAGATATTAAAAGTATAGGGAAATCTTTATTCATAGAAGAATAATTCTCACTATTTGAAATTTTATCAATAAGCTCAAACATCTGTATATATGTTTCTATACTGGCGGGCTTATCTGCAAAATATTCATCTTCCTGAACTTTTTTAATTTCTTCTTTATCTGAAGTAAGCCAAGCAAGATCTGAATTTTCTTTAGGAAAGAATTTTTTTCCGTATCCTCCTACAGATAGCTTATCAAGCAAATGTGCTCTTTTTCTTCCGCCGAATATAGATTTCTGAAAATTAGCTATTGTCTTTCCAAAATTCTCTATACCTTTCATTTTTCCTCTAGTACCCATTATAATAGCACCGTCTAAGTCTTTATAATACTTTATTAAAAAACCTCTTGTTAAAAATGAGCCCATACTATGACCAAACATGAAGTATGGTATATTAGGATAATCAGCTTTGGTGTTTACCATTAAATGTCTTAAATCTTCTATTATTAGTTCATGCCCTTTTTCATCGGCTATATGCCCTATTTGATCCTTACTCACAGTGCTTCTGCCAAAACCTCTGTGATCATCAGCACAAACTAAAAAACCAGCTTCATTTAATTTTTCAGCAAACTCCTTATATCTTCCTGCATGCTCTCCAAGTCCATGAACTATTTGCACAATACCTTTAGGCTTAGAATCTGGAATAAATATATATGTATACATTCTATGACCGTCATCAGATATTAAAACTCTGTTTAGCATTTTCATAAAAAAGACTCCGATAAATATAAAAATCTATTAAAAAAATTGTTTTACAATTATTATATTTTTATAACAACATAGACAAATCAGCATATACTGCCAATCATAAAATGAATATAAATTATATCCTTAAAATAATAATAAATTATATAGTATTTTTTTTCTTAATGCAATAAATATTTTCACTATATTTTTAATATGTATTTATAAATTTGCATATTATACTTGATTTATAAAAAATAGTGAATTTCATATCTTAAATGTATTTTAATCATATATACACAATGCATATTTTTGCATCGGTAATAATCAAGTTATAATTATAGTACGAAATAATACTATTGTAATATAATTAAAAACTTGCAAAAAATATTATTATCATTTATTATTTTTATAATAATTTTTAAGGAGAGTTTTATGAGAATTATCGATATTAGTTCAAACAAATTACATTCTATACTGTTTGTAATTTTGCCTGTTGTATTAATAGCAGGTTTTTTAATATTTTCAAGTGTTACTATTATATCTACTGGTGAAGTAGGAATAAGAAGCAGACTTGGTAAAGCTATATCTCAGGAAGAGCCAGGTCTTCATTTTAGAATACCATTTATAGACACTATAAAAACTATGGAAGTAAGAGAGCAGACTGTAGAGAAAACTTATTCAGTATCATCGAAAGATATGCAGACTATATCAATGACTTTGAATGTTCAGTATTCTATAGGAGGAGACGCTTTGGATTTATACAGAAAATTCGGAGTAGATTATAAAAACAAATTAATTAATCCTAGAATATCTGAAAGCCTTAATGCAGTTTCAGCAAGATATACTATAGAAGAGTTTATAACAAAAAGAAATGAAATGGCTGCAGAACTTTTAAAAGAGGTTATGGCAGATTTTGATGATTACGGAATAACAGTTGCTGCTTGTTCTATTATAGAGCATGATTTCTCTGATGAATTTGACCAAGCAATAGAGAGAAAATTAATAGCATCTCAGGACGCTCTAACAGCACAAAATGCTTTGGAAAAAGTACGATATGAGGCAGAAGCTGAAATTACTAAAGCTAAAGGTGTTTCTGAAGCTAATAGAATTATGCAGGAATCTTTAACTCCTTTACTAATACAGAGAATGTACATAGAAAAATGGGACGGTAAAATGCCTCAAGTATCAGGATCTGGTGTTACTCCTATGATACAAATAAAATAATGTACAAAAAAATTATAAAATATTTAGCATCTATAATATTTCCAAATCACTGCATCATATGCGGAAATATTATAGAAAGCAGTAATATGAATTATATATGTATAGACTGCATCAATAAAAAGCTAGACTATATACATAAAGATGAATATATACGATGCCAAAGATGCGGTAAAGTTTTGGAAAATATAAACTCTATTTGTATATGTCAATATGAAGAAATTTATTTTGATGAATGTAAGTCTATGCTTTACTATACAAATAATGCAGTAGATATTATTCATAAAATGAAGTTTTCTCATAGATATTTAATATGTCATGATTTTGCGGCTATGCTTAGCTATTATTATAAAGACTATATATTAAAATACGATGCTGTTACTTTCGTTCCTCTTGGAAAAAAGAGACTATTAGAAAGAGGATACAATCAAAGCGAGCTTATTGCAAAGACTATATCAAAGATTCTAAATATAAAATTAATTGATGATATAATTATTCGTAAAAAAGAAACCAAAGCATTGAGTTCTTTAAATAGCAAAACAGAAAGAATAAATATGATAGAAAATGCTTTTGAAGTAAATACCAGTTATACTTTAAAAGATAAAATGAACCTGCTTATAATAGATGATGTAATTACCACTGGAAGCACTTTAAATGAAATATCAAAAGAAATTAAAAAGCTCGAATGCATAAATAAAATAGGAGTATTAACTGCCGCAAGAGCCTAAATACATTATTAATTGTTAATATATTTCAAAACTTTTTCTTCCATTTCTAAATCATTCATTTTTTCAGCACATTTTATAAAATTATCATACACAGCTTTAGTATATGATAAATGCTCATTACTAAAAGCTATTTTTACAAATTTCCATAATGCATTATCTTTATCGATATTATCTTTATTGAGAATAATTTTTAAAGCACAATCTACGATTAGTATTCCAGCATTGATATTATAAAATGCATCTATATTTTTTATATCATCAATATTATTTGTAAGAGTATCATAGGCTTCATCATATTTTGAAAGCCTTACAAGATTTTCTATATAATTCCCCAAGTATGAAAGTAAATAAAATAAATTCTTCTTTGAAATCAAAGCATTTTTTTTATTTTTTTCATAATTATCCTTTGAAATAGAGTATAACTCTTTATTTGCATTTAGTTCTCCTTCTTTGTTTCCAACCTCAATCTCAAAATCTCTTAATCTCTCTAAATTAATTCTGTCCCACACTTTTATAGAAGATTTCCATATATCTATAAGCTCATAATATAAATCTTTAAATCCCAGCTCTAAAGCATAATGTATAGTATAGAGTATATTCAATTTTTCTATATCATCTTCAAATCTCACATCGCTGTCATATCCTATTGAACAATCAGTATTAGCTTCTTTAGCCTGTTTGAATAATGCTTTATTATCTTTACCATATCTATTAAGCAGAAATGTTAAAACCTCTAATGATATGCCTATACCTTTATATTTTGATGTCTTTCTGTCTTTTATCTCTTCTTCAAATAAATAAACTATTATATTTTTTACAGCATCTTTTTTTAAAGCTTTTATATTCTTATAATACAAAATAGCAAATGCAAGTCTTGCCCTTAATAAATAGTTTTTATCAACATTATCTTCACTTTCGCATGAATATTTTTTTATTAAAACGTCAAAATTTTCTTTATTTTCATAAAAAGAATTCACCATATTATCAAAATCATTCTGATACATTTTTAAAGCATTAATTAATTTTTCCTGATATAATTCCATAATATTTATACTCCTAAGTGAAAACTATATAAGAAAAATGAAGTTTTGTCAAAATTATTTTTACAGTTATGTTACTAATATAGCTTTTTATGTATATACAATATTTTATATTAATTAATTTTTTAAGATTTTTTTATTTTTATAATATTGCCTTCATAGTCTATATAAATATATTCTTTATCATCGGCCTTAAACTCTATTCCTTTGCTTCTTTTGTATATATTATTAATGGTTTTATATTTTGACTTAATTATATTTATTATTTTAGAGTCAATAAACTTTTCTGCTGTACTAATAGCTATTGTTTGTCTATTGCCTATTACAGAAGTCCATTCACCTTTTCTATTAAAGTTAATTGATGAGCCTCCTTCAAAAATTACAGTATATTGTGAAGAAACAGAGGCACTATACACTTTATAGTCATTAAAATATTTATTTACAAACTCCTGAATATTTATCGGCAAGGAAGTATATGGTATAAAATTGATATTTCTCTCATCATCAAAAAACAAAAATGAAGAAGAGGTTAAATATATAAAAACTATTAAAATATAATATATATTTCTTTTCATAAAAATATATCCTTAAATTTATAGTCAATAGTACAGCAAAATATAAATATTTCAATACCAAATAAAAAAGTAAATTTTCGTACTTTTTCTATTGACAAAAGAGTAAACATGCATATAATACCATATTTATATAGTACGAAAGAAGACTATTTTTAAAAGGAGTTTATCATGATTAATACTTACCAAAATACTAAAAACATGGAAAAATCTTTTTTTAAGTATGTTTTGCCTGCAATAGTTTCTACTATGCTTGGAGGGCTTTATATAGTTGTAGACGGATTTTTTGTAGGTAATTCTATGGGGGATAATGGGCTTACTGCTATTAATTTAGTTTATCCTATAGGTACTTTAATTGCAGCATGTGCTGTTATGCTTGGTATGGGAGGCTCTGTTATAATGTCTACATACCTTGGGGGAGGCGAGAGCAAAGGTTTTAATAAAGCTAAATCAAATACTTTTATCACTTTAATACTTGCATGTATTATATTAACTATTATTTTGCTTTTATTAAAAAATAAATTAATATATCTTCTAGGTGCTAGGGATAATATATTTAAACTTGCTGATGAATATATTACGGTTATAATATTAGGAGGCAGTTTTCAGATAATATCATATGGGAGCATGCCTATAATAAGAAATTTAGGAAAAACTATTCATGCTATGGCATTTATGGGTGCAGGTCTTATAACAAACATTATACTTGACTATTTATTTTTAATGGTTTTTAAATGGGGAATGTTTGGTGCGGCACTTGCTACAATAATAGCACAGGGTATTGTTGCTTTAATCTCTCTATATTATTTATTTATAAGAAAAAAATATAGAGTAAAATTATCAGACTTTGACTTATCAATGATAAAAAGAGCCGTTCAAATAGGTCTTTCTCCTTTTGGTTTGGTTATGGCACCTTCTTTGATAGTAATATTTAATAATTGGCAGTGTATAAAGTATGGAGGATATACAGCAGCTTCTGCGTATTCGGTAATAAACTATATATACGGATCTGTTATATATTTGTTTGAAGGTATTGCTGAGGGCTGTCAGCCTATGATAAGCTATTTTAAAGGTGCTAAAAGAAATGATCTTATGAAAAAAGTATTTAAAAAAGGAGTATTATTTGCCGTGATACTTGCCTCAATTATTTTAAGTATAATTCTAATATTTAAAAATAATTTTGGTATTTTATTCGGTTCTTCTATAGAAACTAATGATATTATAAGCAAAGGATTAATTTTAATATCTGTTTCATTTATACTTCAGCCTATAGTAAGATTAGGAACAGCTTATTTTTACTCTTCGGGTGAAAGCAGATATTCAGCACTTTTAACTTATATAGACCCTTTATTTGTAAGCCCTTTATGCATATTAGTACTTCCGCTATTTTTTAATCTTAACGGAGTGTGGCTTGCTTTACCTTTTTCTCAGTTTATACTAATAGTATTATTTATATTTATTTTTTATAATACAAATATAAAAGATAAAGATTTTATAAAAAAGACAGTATATCAAAATGAATAGTAAAATAATAGGTTTTAAGTAATTATTTTATTTTTATTTAAAACCTATTATTTAATAATGTAGATAATATTTAAGCAATTATAGAAGCTATAAGCATAGATATAAGTTTTATTATTATTAACAGAGCTAATGAAAATATAGCAGAAGTTAATATAAACTTATTAGCTTTTTCTATATGCCTTATTTCCAAATCTTCTAAATATTCACCTACTAAAGGTCTGTCGTACATTTCACCGTCTTTTATATATTCTCCACCAAGCTCTATATCTAAAGCCCCTGCAACACTTGCTTCCAATCTTGCTTTATTATTTTTGCCGTCTCTTTTTAATGCTGTAAAGGCATTTTTATATTCATATCTTAATATTCTTGATGTTATAATATGAACAATAGATGTAAAAAAAGAAGGTATTATATTTAATATATAGCAGAGTTTTATATTAAATATTCCAAAAATATCATCGCTTTTATTTTCGTCTATATATACAGTGTCTGAAGAGCTTTCAGATAATTTATAAATGGCTTTATATGCTATACAAAGAGGAGCTCCGCCCAAAAGTAAAAATATTGCAGGGTATATATAATCTTCAGCAATACTTATTACAGTATATTCAATAGTGTTTTTTATAATCTGTTCTTCTTCAATATCTTCCGTATCTATATCGGTATTTTCTTTAAGCAGAGATTTTGCCTTCTTTATATCATTATTTTTTAAGCTATGATATATACGTGAGCTAATCTCTAATGGCTTTCTAATACCCAATGTAATATAACATAATGCCAATTCTATTATCAAACCTAAAAGAAAATGAACTTTATATAAAAGCATTAAAAGAAAAAATGGTATTAAAAAACATATTGCTATGATTATTAAAGAAGATAATGTTCCTATAACAAATGAAAGTGTATTATTTTGAGTATTTACTTTTTTTCTAAATAAATCTTCAGCTATAAAATGCAGTCTTGGTACAAATACAAAAGGATCAAATTTTATATTTTTAATAAATATATTTAAAAGAAAGGATATAGGTAATATTAAAAGTATTTTCATGTTAATTTATTCCAAATTAAAAGTTATTACTAATAATCATCGTAAAATTAGAACTTTTCTATAATATTTATATTATTTTTATCGTCTATTTCTGTGTAATAACCGCATCCGTTTTGTAAAAGGTATTCATAAAACCCTAATTTCTGTTTATCGAATCTGCTGAATATAGACATGATAACACCACCATGTGTTACAACAGCGGTATAATTCATATTATTTTTTTTCATATCTTCTATAATATAAAAATATGCTTCTTCTGTTCTTTTGAAGAAACTATCAGAAGTCTCTCCGTTAGGTACATTGCTTTTCCAATTAGTTCTAAAAAACTCTTTATAATAAGGATTATCTTTTAATTCATCATGATTTTTACCTTCAAAATCACCGAAGCATCTTTCTCTCAAATCATTTATAATTTCTTTATTTTCTTCATAATCATTGAAATATATCTGAGCAGTTTCTAAGCATCTTTTTAGAGGACTGCAGTATAGTTTTTGAACTGGTTTATATTTATCTATAATGCTTTTTTTGTTTATAAGAAAATCTTTTCCAGCTTCAGATAATGGAGCATCAGTAGAACCTAGCCATCTGCCTTCAGCATTTAATTTTGTTTGCCCATGACGTATAAATAGTATTTTCATAATGATTACTCCATTTAAAAATTAATTTGTTCAGCGTTTAAGTTTACATTATAATAGCAGTTTATTTTTTTTCAATAAGATTATTGATATTATTTTTATAACTTGTGAAATTATGTAAAAATAATATGTGGGTTTATAAATATTATTGACAAATATGTTTATAGAATATAGAATATGCTAACTATATAATTTTGGTATATTTATGAACAACACAACACAACACAACACAACACAACACAACACAACACAACACAACACAACACAACACAACACAACACAACACAACACAACACAACACAAC
>NZ_ARQI01000101.1 GCF_000384655.1 Brachyspira innocens ATCC 29796
TACATTATATAGAATTATCAACTTTTTTGCCGCACAAAAAAGTTTTTGCCAAAGGCACGCTTCGCGAAAAACGCAATTACTAGAACTTTATACTTTAAAGATACGTATTAAATGTATGATAATATACGAAATTTGGGCTACACCTTGCCTACGGCACGCAGAGCGAGGTGGACTTCGTCAAATGCAGTTCTTTCACCGAAGGTGTACTGCGTATGGTTCTTTGTGCCACACCAAAGGCGGACAGCGTCACAAAAGAACTGGGGGTTCGGCACGACTGTGTGCTTTGCAGGGCTAGTCCCCGAAAATAATAAAAATATAAAAACTAATTTTGACAAATTATAATTGTTTAGGTATATACTAAAAATTTTAAGTTTGTCAATTTTTTATTCAACTTTTTCCCGCCGCACACCACAGGCGGACTTCGTCAAAGTTGCAAAAAGTGCAAGTATAAAAATAATACTAAATATTACTAATTTATGTTTTACATGTAGAATAAATTACTAAATTTATACTGAAATGTAGCCTTTCCCTGCCGAAAGCACGCAGAGCGGCGGGCAAAGCACTGCAAGTATTTAAAATTTTGACAAATTGTAATTGTTTAGATATATTAAAAATAAGGCTCCTCTCTTCTATATAGAACTATAAAGAGAAAAGCCTTAATTTTTATATATTAATATTTTATTATGGTATCACATATCCCACTTCTTCTTCGCCGTACATATCTCTATACTGAACCCTTACATTCAAAGCCCTAAACTGTCCAGACTGAGACAGATTTCTAAAACTGCTGTAATATATATAGTATCTTCCAAAATTAATATTCTTCATTCTTTCAAGTTCGGCAGAATAATTAATAGATAAATCAGCATTTATAGTATATCCGTATGTATTTTTTGTCATCAAGTCTAAGAAGTAATTAGACTTTTGAGCACCTATATAAACCTGATTCAAAGATATAGCATTATTTTTAGCAAAACTAGCAATATCGCTGAAGTTCATCATATTAAATACTCCGTCATCAGGACTGCTTACTGTAAAATGTATTATAGCTGTTTTCTTAAAGCTGTTGCCTGCAAGTCTTACAGCCTCATAATAAGCATCATCTAAAGCAGATATTCCTCCTGCAAAATGGAAGTTATTAGCATTTTCAAGTATTCTTAAATTTCTTGCATCATAATTATCAGCCTTATAAACCTGATCATTATAATGTATAACCAAAACTTCATCATTTCCTTGTAAGTTCATAGTAAAGTTGCTGATTTCCTCTTTTATTCTGTTTTCATAAGGTTTTGCTGCTGCACTGTCTTCTATCAAATATACAAATCTATACTCATGAAGTTCTGGTGCATCATAAAAACCAACTTTATAATCAACACTTGAGTTTTCTTTAACAAAGAAATTATCAGCAGTAAGCCCTATAACAGGATTAGCCATTCTGTCTCTTACTGTAACAGAGGCAACAACTACAGGGAATTTATTTAAATACTCTCTGTCTACAAACACATCTAAATTAGCATAATACTCTTCTTTTCTAGTATAAACATCAACTCTTCCAGACATAAAATCAGTAAGATATATATCCCCATTAGGTCCTTCTGACACTGATGTAGGAGTAGCTGTATATCTTTCAGAATTATTGAATATAGTAAAAGTATCAGCATTTATATCATAATAAAAAACTTTGCTTCCGTCAGCTATATAGAGGTTTCCGTCTTTAGCAAAGGAAAGTCCTCTAGGCTCATTAAATAAAGCATGTTTAATAGTTTTTATATAATTTCCGTTAAGGTCAAACTGCTGTATTCTTTTATTTCCCATATCAGCAATATATATATACTGACTATTTACAACTATACCAGCTGGAGAAAATAATTCGCCTTCATTTTCACCAAGTTTTCCAAAGCTGTATAAAAAATTTCCTTCTATGTCAAATACCGCTATTCTATTATTTCCAGTATCAGAAACATACAATTTACCGTCATTATCAGCAAAAACAGATGAAGGTCCTAATAACTGACCATCTCCAATACCAGATACGCCTATATTAGTAATATAACTTCCATTAGAATCATATTTAAATATTTTATCTTTTTTAGTATTTGCTATATATATATTTCCGCTGTTATCAATAGTAAAGCCTCTAGGATTTTCAAGTTTTTCATAAGGATAAACTCTTGCTATAAACTGCAAAGCTTTTCTCCACCAGCTTGGCTGAGCAACTTCAAGTCTCTTACCATAAGATATTTTATTAAGCATATTGCCGTTAGCATCAAATCTTTTTAAAGATGAATCGCTGTAATCAAGAACATACAAAGTACCATCAGCCATAGTTTGTATTTGTATAGGCTGATTAATATTTTTTAAGAAATTAGCATTAGTAGAAAATGCTTTCAAATAAATAAAATTACTAAGTATATCTTTTTGATCTTCTACAGCATTAGCAGAATCGTACTTATTAATTTTAGAAAGTATTATAGGGTCTTCATATCCCATTCTTGCAATATTGAGCCATTCATTAATAGCCAAAGACATATATCCTGCTTTATATAATGATTTGCTGTACCAATACCTTATAAACTTATCAGTAGGATTAGTATTAAGAGAGTTTCTAAAACTAGCTATAGCAGCATCATAACGTTCCTGATTATAATAATGCACCCCTCTTAATAGCTCTCTGTACGAGTCATAAGTTTCTGTGTTTACATAATACGGAGTTTTATCGAATGTGTATGAAAGCGGCATAACTGTCAAAAAAAACACTATGACCGCTAGAAGTTTTACTCTCATAAATCCTCTTTATAGTGTGTGATATTTTTTTGGTTTATAATAGTGAACAAAAGCCCGCTATCGGGATTGAACCGATGACCCTCACCTTACCATGGTGATGCTCTACCTGCTGAGCTAAGCGGGCGACTTTGTAAAATATTATAAAATTACAGAATAAAAAAGTCAAGCAAACTAATTATTTTTTAGTTATGTTAACTTTACTTTATATATCCTATAATATTTTTAACATAATTTTGTGTTTCCTCAATATTAGGAATTCTTTTAAGTCTGTCAACCAAATTAGGTCCTGCATTATAAGCAGATAGAGACAAATCAAGTCTTCCATCATATCTGTTTAACATTTGAGATAAATACTTGCTTCCAGCCATAATATTAGTATACGGATCTTTAAGCATTTCTTCATCTGTAATACCCAAACCTACACCAGTTTGCGGCATTATCTGCATCAAACCTACAGCACCCTTATGACTAACAGCATTTGGTACATAGTTTGATTCCTGTTTTATAACAGCTTTAATCAAATTCTCCGGCAAAGAATATTTTTCAGCTGCCTCTTTAATTATATCATCATACTTAGTAGGGAAACTTTCTACTGAAGCCTTTTTATATGCATTAATAGCCTTAGCAAAATTATTTGTATTTCCTTCATAAACTCCAAAAGATATTTTTCCTTTAAAAGCATCTGAAGAAGTATCTCCATTAATAACTTTGCCGTTATCTAATTTTTTATTAGTATCATTAATAACAGAACCGTCCAAATTATTATTAGCTTCTACACTATTAACCTTATTTTCAGCCATAGCTTCATTTAAATGCTCAGCAAATGGTTTTGAAGGAAGCGGAGTATTAATAGGAGCAAATCCAAGTTTATTAAAAGTTTCCTGAATTTCACCTATTCTTGATTGTATTCTTTGTACAGATTCTATCATAATAATACCTCTTAATATTCATAAGCATCGCCGGTAACATACTCTTTCTTCCATTCGTCCAGCTTAGCCTGTTCTTCTTTATTCATTAACTTTTTATATTCTAATAATTTCTTTTCTTTTAATAATTCAACAGCCCTTCTTTGTCTTGAAGCCTCTTGTAAAACTTCCTGCCTTCTTCTAAGCTCCACACTAATTTCAGCCATATTGTCTTCATGTATAGATATCTGAGAGTTCAAAGCAGTTATATACTCTCCCAAATAAATACTCATAGAAACCATTTCATTATCATCTTCTATGCTGTCTACAATTCTTATACCTTCACTAATTTTGAGAAGACAATTATCTTTCCCGTCACGCTCCTTATTATATTCAGCAGAAACTTCAGCTACTTCAGCCTGCCTTTGTTTTTCTATATTTTTTCTAAGTTTATATAAAGGCTCCAAATTAAAATTAAATCTCTTCATACTGCAATAAATCCAACAATTTTTAATTTATCTAAAGTATAACAACATCATTATTAGCATATTCTACATTGTCGGAAATATTTGTTCTGTCTTCTGCTCTTTTTACATCTCCGCTGTTTACTAAATCCTCTTCTATCTCTTCCTGCGAATAGAACATAGATAAAAGAGCCTCTTTACTGTCAGCAAAACTAGATACTTCATATACGTCCTGCTGCAAATATCTATCCATCATAGGCTTATAATCAATAGCTCTGTCAACGTCTGGCATACTGCCTTTAGCATAACCGCCAATCATTATAAGCTCTTTAGCCTCATTATAATCAGCACTCATCTTTAAAAATTCTCTTGCTGCCTTTTTATGCATATTGGAAACTACTTCATTCATAATCCTCGATATGCTTTTATTAACATCAATAGCAGGGAAATGCCCTCTATTGGCTAAATCTCTTGATAAAACTATATGCCCGTCTAATATACCTCTAACAGCATCAGTAATAGGTTCGTCCAAATCATCACCTTCAACCAATACATTATAAAAAGCAGTAATAGTCCCTTTATTAGAAGTACCAGTACGCTCCAAAAGTTTAGCAAGCTCTGAAAATACGCTTGGGGTATAACCTCTAGTTGTAGGAGGCTCACCTCTTGAAAGTCCAATCTCTCTCTGAGCTAAAGCAAAACGTGTTACAGAATCCACCATAAACATAACATTTTTGCCTTTATCTCTAAAGTATTCTGCTATAGTAGTGGCAGTATATGCAGCACGCACTCTCAAAAGCGGAGCATCATCACTTGTAGCAACTACTAATATACTTCTCTTTAATCCCTCTTCTCCAAGGTCTCTTTCTATAAAATCTCTTACCTCTCTTCTTCTTTCACCAATTAATGCTATAACATTAACATCAGCATTAGTATTTCTAGCTATCATAGACAAAAGTGTAGATTTACCGACGCCTGTACCGCTCATTATAGCCATACGCTGCCCTTGACCTACTGTAAGAAGTCCGTCTATAGCTCTAACACCAGTTTGTATATGCTTTTTTATTCTAGGTCTGTTCATAGGGTTTACAGCATTGTGAGATACTGGAACTGGAGTTTCATAAAAATTATGTCCGCCTCCTGCAAGAGGTTTTCCTCTGGCATCAAGCACTGTACCTAATATCTCATCGCAGCACATAACTGATAAAGGTCTTTCAAAAGAATAAACCATATTGCCGAAAGTTATTCCATTAACAGGTCCGAAAGTAGCCAAAAGAACATCTTGATTTCTAAAACCTATAGCTTCCGCATCAAGATAGGTGTCATCATTCATATATATACGACACATATCTCCAAGTTTGCAAAATGGTCCCTCGCTTATTACTAAAGAACCTATAACTTCTTTAACCTTTCCGTAAGATTTTAATAAAGCTACATCATCAACTACTTTTCTGTACTTGTCAAATGTTTTTCTTACCTCTTTAATAAAATCTATATTTTCATCTTTTATCATCAGCAAGCCCTATTATAAATTAATACCAAAAATATTTTAATTAACAATATCTTAATTAAAAACCTTTTATAGGTTCAACTTCTTTAATAGCAGTTTCTATCTCATTAAGCTGAGTATTTATTCTAGCATCAATATCACCAAAGTCAGTTTCTATCATACATCCGCCCACATCAACATTAGGATCCTCAAGAACAGTTACACCTTCTATCTTATCAAGCATTTGATAAAACTCATCTTTATGTCTAGCAGAAACTTCCAAATCATCAATATTAACTCTAATAGTGATTTTTGTTCTTCCTTTAATTCTTCTTAAAGCTTCCTGAATATTTCTAATAACTATACCTTTATCTCTTTCTGTAAGCATTTTCACTACACGCTTAGCTATAAGTACAGCTACTTCAATAACCTGAGCTTCTGCTGCATCTATTATTTCATTTCTTTTATTAATAGTTTCAGCTAATATTTTCTTCATTTTTTCTGTTAATTTAACCAAATCATTATTGCTGTCAGAAAAAGACTTTTCAAAGCCTTCATCGTATCCTTTAGCATAACCTTCTTTGTATGCAGCATCTTTAATAGATTCGGATTCGCTTTGTATTTTTTCTTTTTCAGCATTAGCATCTTGTATTATCCTTGAAGCGTCAACTTTAGCCTGTTCGGAAATAACATGTGCCTCATTTTGTTTTGATTTAAATATTTCAAAGGCCTGAGTTTTAGCATCTTCTATAATTCTGTCTGCTTCATCAACAGCCTTTCTCCTCATATCTCTTAAATCTTCTTCCCACTGAGCCCTAAGTCCTGCAATCTCAGCTTCAATCTCTTCAATAGAAGGACCTTTATATTCTTCCTGTGATTCTTCATAATCAAGTTCTTCCTGTGATTTATGATGAGGTACAGCAATATTAACTTTTTGAGTAAGCTCTACAATACTTTTAGATTTAAAAACCTTTTCTGGCATAATTAAAACTCCATAATATTAATAATCAAGCATATATTTTTACATCATACAACCATTTCATCTTCACCTGCACGAGCAACAACAATATCACCTTGTTCTTCAAGTTTACGTATGATATTAACAATTTTCTGCTGTGCTTCTTCAACGTCTTTAAGACGAACAGGTCCCATAAAGTCCATATCCTCTTTAAGTAATGCTGCAGCACGTTTGGACATGTTTCTATAAACTTTATCTTGAGCATCTGTATCAACACTTTTAAGTGCTTTAGCCAAATCGCTTGAATCAACTTCACGAAGTACTTTCTGTATAGCTCTGTCATCAAGTAAAACGATATCTTCAAATACAAACATACGTTTCTTGATCTCTTCTGCAAGTTCCGGATCATCTTCTTCCAAGCTCTCAATAATACTTTTCTCAGTAGATCTGTCAACACTGTTAATGATTTCTACTATAGAATCTATACCGCCAGCAGAAGTAAAGTCTTCGCTTGCAAGAGTAGAAAGTTTTCTTTCAAGTACCCTTTCAACCTCTCTTAAAACCTCTGGAGAAGTTCTATCCATTATGGCAATACGTTTAGCTACATCCGGCTGTATTTCTGTAGGCAAAGCACCTAATATACTAGCAGCTTTTTGTGGTTCCAAATATGCCAAAATAAGTGCTATAGTTTGAGGGTGCTCACCTTGTATGAAGTTAAGCAAATGAGCTGGGTCTGTACGGCGTATAAAATCAAAAGGTCTTACCTGTAATGAAGAAGTAAGTCTGTTTATGATATCGCTTGCCTTCTGACTTCCTACAGATCTTTCAAGCAAGTCTCTTGCATAATCTATACCGCCTTGAGTTATAAAGTCCTGAGCTATCATCATCTCTTGGAATTCTCTAAATACTGCATCCTTATCAGCAGCTTCTATATTTTCAAGTCTCGCAATATCAAATGTTATTTGTTCTATCTCTTCTTCCCTTAAATGTTTGAATATTTCGCTTGAAGTTTCCATTCCTAGAGATACTAAGAATATGGCAACCTTTTGACGACCGCTCAAAACACGTTGTTTTTTATCTTTATCTTTTTCTGCAGCCATAATTTTTTCTCCTAATTTTTATATTTATAACTCAATTTTTTTAATTTACACTTTTATTAACTCTTATCATCTGCCATCCAAGTACGAAGCAATTGAGCTACGTCATCTGGTCTTTCATGGCTTACACGTATAACTTCGTCCATAAGTTTTTTACGTGCAGCATCTTCCAAACTCATTTCGCTTATAGGCTCTTCATTAGCATTCATCATAGCCTGTCTGCGCATTTCCATTTGTTTGCGTTCAAGCTCTTCTTCTCTAAGTCTGCGTCTTCTAGCAAGTTCTTTCTGTATAGCTCTTATTACTAATGCCAATACAAACAATATTAGTAAAGAAATCATTGTTATGATTAATGTTTTCTTTATAAATCTGTCACGCATAAGTTTAGCATCTTCAGCATTAAATCTATCCCAATGGTCAAACTGAATATGTGTTACACTTACTTGGTCACCCCTTGTCAAATCATAACCAATAGCAGCCTGTACCAATGATGTAACATTTCTTATCTCTTCTGTTGTTACTGGATGATATTCTCTTACATAACTGTTGCCGTTAGTAATTACTGGTTCCCCATTAACATCATAAACTTTTGTCCATCTTCCGTCCAAAGCAACTGCTGCAGATATTTTACCTATTTGATAACTTCCTTTCTTAATAGCTTCATATCTTTTACTTAATTCATAATTATCCTGTGAATCTGTTTTTGTATATGTCTGCCATCTGTCGCTTTTATCTTTATATCCAGGAGGCACATTTTCTTCAGCACCTGCAGCACCCTGAGGTATAAACTGCTGACCTTTCCAGTCTTCTGTTACTGTACGGCTTGAAACCTGAACCTTATTAGTAAACTGACTGTCATCATAAGGTGTTGTAGGATCATCTTCTTTTAATATTATAGGAAGAACCAAATTATTTGTTATACTAACATCGTCCCATATAAGTTCTAATGCTATTGTTGTTTCTACTCTGTTAGTGTATATTCTTCCTAATGTTTGTCTTATTTTATTTTCTATCTTTTTTCTTTCTCTATCAACTATTTTTAACTCTTCCTGAGCTACTTTTAATTTTAAGTTTGCAGCTTCATCTGTAAAATCTGTTAATACATAGCCTGTACTATCTGTAATTGTTACATACTCTGGTTTTAATTTGTCAACACCCATTGCTATTAACTGCTGCAAGCCTCTTACTGTTTTAGGGTCTCTTAAAATATCCTCTTTAAAAGGCTGTGCTTTAATAACTACTGAAGCTGTAACTGGAGAATCTATATCAGTTAAATATTCTTTTTTAGGAAATGCCAAATCAACTGTAGCTTCCTGTACAAAATCTAATTTTGTTAAAAGCTGAGTGATAGCTTTAGTTAAAGATCTTCTTTTGTTTATATCAAGTTCAACATCTGTTATACCAATACGAGGGGCATCAAATAATTCCCATCCGTCTACTCCTGTAGGCATTCTTCCCTCTTTTACCAATTCTAATTCTGCTTTCGCTTTATCATTCTGATTATTAAGTGTGATAAAACCGTTTCTGTACTGGTATTTTATGTTATTTGCATCTAAAACTGATATAACATTTCTAGCATCTTCCTGAGTTAATGCCTGCTGAAACAATAATGTTCCTGTTTTTCTTGATGTAAGCATTATTGTTGCAATTATAGCTCCAAGACCTACTACTAAAACACCTATTAACACCGCTTTTTGAAGTGTTGTTGTTTTAGCAAAAATATTTTTTATCTGACTTGTCAATTTATTTATAAAGTCCTGCATTAGAAACCACCTAATAAAAGTTATCTTTAGAAATTATCGGTTATAGTTATGTTTACTTTATAAAAAAATTATGTTTATATAAATGAGTTTACATAATTATTTTATCGTTTTATGAATATTAGTTTACATAATTATTTTTGTCAACAAGTAAACATAATATTTTTTGAATTTATGATGGACTTTTCAGATTTTTTTATTAAATTTAATTCGCATGCATTAGTGTTAATATAGACTAACATTTTTTTATGAAATTTTCAACCAAATTCAAAGAAAATAATACGCTCTGCTCTCTTACTTCATCTCTATTTCCAGAAAATATATTTTTATAAGCCTTAATATAAGCTTCAGCTGACAAACATATCCATACCAAACCTACTGGTTTATCTTCACTTCCTCCAGAAGGTCCTGCTATACCGCTTATTGCTATCGATATATCACTTTCCATTATCTTACGGCTATTTTCGGCCATTTCGAGTACGCATTCCTCACTTACAGCCCCATATTTCTCCAATGTTTCCTCTTTTACATTTATCATTTTATGCTTTATTTCATTAGAATAAGTTACAAAAGAGCCTTCAAAACATTCTGATGAACCTGACACTGATGTTATATTAGCAGCAAATAATCCTCCTGTGCATGATTCTGCTGATGTTATTTTTAATCCTCTCTTTATAAGAAGTTCAACCACTTCTTTAGATTTTTCATAATTCATATAAATACTCCAAATTTATAATATATAAAAACACAATAATCATAAAAAAATAAAATATTAAATATTTTTTATTAATAGAAATTGTTAAAACTTCTAAATTTCAGTATATACCTAAACGACTATAATTTGTCAAAAAATTAATTTTTTTAATTTAAAATGTTGCAGGGCTTTGCTGCGAAGCACACAGTCGTGCCCCGCTCTGCGTGCCTTCGGCAGCGAAAGGCTACATTTCAGGCTAAATTTAGTAATTTATTCTACATGTAAAACATAAATTAGTACTATTTAGTATTGTTTTTGCACTTGCACTTTTTGCAACTTTTTGCGGCGGGAAAAAGTTGAATAAAAAAATTGACAAACTTAAAAATTTTAAGTATATACATAAAAAATTATAATTTTTATCTTTTAGTCATTTGTAAATGTATTATCAACTTTTTTGTGCCCAAAAAAGTTGCAAAAAAGACTAGGTTTTATATTAGTTAACTATTATATTAATAATATATAATATAAAACCTATTGTATAAATACTAGTTCTTCATCATAAGAAAACTCAAAATATTTACCATACACAGTAAAAGTTATAATAATATTAGCATTGCATTTAAAACTTTTAGACTTTATAGCATCTATAACAGTTTCAAACAAGTCAGAATACTGGGCTTTGAATTTCATGTTAAATGATATTGAAGAATTGGCTGGTATTTTTAAATTTTCTGAAGTATCCGATGAATTAGCAGAAGCAAATACTTTATCAGAATTATTTATTAGTTTAACTTCGGCTTTTTCTATAGGAAGTTCAAAAGGCAAATTATTTTTTACTTCAATTAATGTATTTAGTGTGATATATGATAAAGTAATTTCATCTATAGAAGCACTTTTAAAAGTTATATCGGGTTTATATTTTTCAATATATTCTCTGCTTATTTCTTTTGCTCTTGATTTTATTTTACCATATGACAATACAAAAACAATCACTAATAAAACAGCTAAAAAAATTAATAAAATAATTATTTTATTTTTCATAATATTAAAGTCCGATTTTAAATTTATTAATACTTTATTAAAAATATACAAAATAAAATAACTTAAATATGAAAACAGTGCAAAAAATTCAATAATAAATAAAATAAAATAATAAAAAAGCGTACCTAAATATTAGATACGCTCATTAACATTCTTATAATCAAAAATTATTTAGCAGGAGTTAATTTTGTTAATGCATCTTCTACTAATGCAACCCAAGTAGCTCCGCTAACGCCATCAACATAAATGTCATTAGCTTGAATCATTTTGTCATAAGCTGCTTTTCCTCTAGCAGGTCCGCTGCTATGTGCACATTTTGTTAATACAACTTTTGTTAATTTACCGCCTGCAACAGTAACTTTAGCCTGATAATCGCCTTGTCTTGTTTTGTAAGTAGCTTTGTAGTTTCCTAAATATGTGCCGTCTGGTACTTTAGACAAATCAACTTTACCTTGAGCAAATAGGAACATGCTAGCTGCAAAAACTAGAGCAAGAACCAAAACCATAATTTTTTTTAAGCTCATACGATTTTCCCCTTTTTAATATAATTACTATTATAAACTCTTTATTTATTTAAAACGTAAAAAAAATGTAAATTAATAATGTAAATTAGTTAAGTATTTTTTTTATATTTCCAGCCCTTAACAATGAAAGAAGGTTATCATATTCCACAGTTGTTTTAAGCTGATAGTATCTATCATCTATAAAACTTGAATATTCCACTTTTATATACTTTTCTACAATATTTTTTAATTCTGTATTTTCAGATTCTCTATTTGGAAGCTCTTTAGCAAAAGCATTCTCAATTTTTACTTTTGATAAGGCTAAAGCAGCATTAAAGGCACTTGTTTTTATCTCTTCTTCGGTTGAAGCATAACCATTAGGGTATCCTATAGATGTAGCTATAAACTTACTTTCATTTACCCAGCCTTCATTAAAATTTACAATATTTGAAGTTTGAGTATTATTTTTTTCTACAGTCTTACATGATAATGCTAAAAAAGAAAAAACAATTAGTATTAATAAATAATTATATCTCATACTGCCTCCAAATAAAAATATACTCCCACAATACTCGTCAAATTTTAATTTTTTTTAAGTTAATAATTTTACATAATTATTAATTTTAGACTGTAAATGTTCCGATTATATTAA
Source organism: Brachyspira innocens ATCC 29796 (assembly GCF_000384655.1). Taxonomy (GTDB): domain Bacteria; phylum Spirochaetota; class Brachyspiria; order Brachyspirales; family Brachyspiraceae; genus Brachyspira; species Brachyspira innocens. The sequence continues at coordinate 12,348 of NZ_ARQI01000101.1, forward strand.
AAAAATATACAAACATATTAATATTGGGAATTATTATGAAAAGATTATATATTGTATCTATACTATTTCTTTTGTTATATACAAGAGCTTTCACTCAAATATACACTCTACAAAATAATGAAAAGCTGAACAATTCGTATATTTCATCAGAAACTAATTATGCCCTAATTATAGAAAAAAACTCAGCAAATGAGGGTAAAACCTTTGATATAATATACAAAAACAGCAGACTTACTGGATATAAAGATGCTGGAATTATTAAAATACTTCCAAATGGAACATTAACTGCTACAATGCTTAAAACTTCACTTGGAAAAGATATGTGGGTTTTAATATACGGAAATACTGAGCAGGAATTTGACTCTATAGAAAGAACTATTTTTTCTGGAAACAACTCAATAATATTCGCTAGATTGATGAATTACGGAATAGCTGTTATAAACGGAGAGGCAAAAATACAATATTCAGAATTATTTGACAGTGTAATAAATGATAATTCCTATGCTTTCTCATATTCAAGAGACGGACTATATTATATAAATATTAACGGCGAAGAAAAACAAATATCAGCTAAAGCAGACAGATTAAAATTCTCAAATGACGGAACTAATATAGTATATGTTATTGAAAATGAAGGAAATGCTGTAATATTTACTGGAACTTCTGACAGCGAAAACTTTAGATTAGTTGATGATATTGCTTCATTTAATAATAACAGTATAGCATATGCTGTAAAAATGATGCCTCAGATTGATACTAATAATCAAACTAATACTAATTTATTAACTAATAATCTTGAAATTACAAATGATGTTGTAACTAATACTTCAACTATTACAAATTATAACCTTTCAAATATAAGCGTATATACAAATGAAGAGGGAATAACTGTTAAAGGTCAGTCAAACACTATAGCATTAATTACTGTAACAAATGTTATAACTAATATAAGATACAATGAAATTCCGTCTTTGCCTCCTGCAGCAGACACTTCAAATACAATAATCACAAATGAATTTATTATGACAAGTGTTATTGCTAATGGAAGAAATTACGGAGAATTTAATCTTGTAACTAATATGTCATTCTCCCCTAATGGAAAAACTTTAGTATTTATAAATGTTAATACAAACAATACTATGCAGCTATATGTAGGCGGAAATATGACTACTAACTACAATATCATACATAATTATAAATACTCAGATGACAGTTCTATGCTAGCTTATGGAGCTCAAACTAACGGAGTATCTTTTATAATTCTAAACGGCAGAAGACTTCCTAATAACTATGACTCTATAAATGATATATACTTTTCTACAAATAACAATTTAGTTTATAATGCAAGTAGAAATGAAAGAGAATACATCATAGGAAATGATTTTGAAAGCCCTTCATACAATAATATTACTTCATTTAAGTTTTTAGGCGATTCATTTGCATTTACTGGTGAAAGATTAGGTAAATACTATTATTTCATACTAAACAAAAATGCATCATTGAGAAGAGAATTCGGCGGATATGATTATGTATCGCCTTTAGATGATAGTAATGAAAATGCTGTGTCTATAGTTTCTGACGGAAAAAATGTATTTATAATAAAAGACGGCATGATTATGAATGATAATCAGCAAAACTAAATCTCTATTATTTTTTTATAAGTATGCATAGTAGGTTATAAAAACTTGCTATGCATTATTTTTTTATTAGACAAATTACAGTATAACACTGTATAAAATATTATTACATCAAAAAAGTACATTATTTTATAGCTTGACTTAATATTTTTTTATAGTTAAAATAAAATAAAAATAGTGATGGGTCTTATATATTGAAAATTTAAATAATAAAGTAGTTAATGTAAATGAATAGTAATGATAAAATAAGAATCATACCTCTTGGCGGCGTTCAGGAAATTGGTATGAACATGACAGTTATAGAATACGGAAACGAGGTTTTAGTAATTGATTGCGGTTTTATGTTTCCTAGATATCATATGCTTGGAATAGATTATGTTATACCAGATACATCATATTTGAAAGACAAAAATGTAATAGGTCTTATACTTACACATGGTCATGAAGATCATATAGGGGCAATACCGCATTTTTTAAGAAACTTCCCAGATATTCCAATATACGGCTCAAGACTGACCATAGCATTTCTAACAGCAAAACTTAATGATTATAAAAATGAATATAAAGATGCAAAATTGTATGAAGTAGAGCCTAGAAATAAAATACAGCTAGGTATGAATTTTGATATAGAGTTTATAAAAGTTAATCACAGTATACCAGATGGAATGGGAATTGCTATAACAACGCCTCTTGGAGTAATAATACATACAGGTGATTTCAAAATAGATTTAAACCCTACAACTGATAAATTTATAGATTTATATAAGTTTGCTGAATATGGAGAAAACGGAGTACTTTTAATGCTTGCAGACTCCACCAACTGTCAAAAAGAAGGTTTTTCTATGAGCGAAAGCGTTGTTCAAAATAATATGACGCCTCTATTTGCTTATGAAGACGGTATGATTATTGTTGCAGTGTTTGCAAGCAGTATAGAGAGAATACAGGATTTAGTAACTGCTGCAAAAGTTAATAATAAATACGTTGCATTTTCTGGAAGAAGTTTGATTAAATTCACTAAAATAGCTCAGGATATGGGATATTTAAATCTTTATGATATAGTAATACCAATAGATAAAATAAACAGATACCCAAGAGAGAAAATAGTATGTATAACTACTGGAACGCAGGGAGAACCTTATTCATCTCTTTCTTTAATAGCAGCAGAGGCTCATAAACATATAAAAGTAGAAGACGGAGATATGATTATATTTTCATCAAGCGTTATACCTGGAAATGAAATGGCTGTTACTAGAATGATAAATAACCTCTTTGATTTAGGGGCAAAAATGGTGGGCGAAGATAAAAAACTTCTTCATGTATCAGGACATGCCTCAAGCGAAGATTTAAAATTAATGTACAGATTGGTAAAGCCAAAATATTTTATACCTATTCATGGAGAGAAGAGACATTTAATAACTCATATCAAATTAGTTGAAAATTTAAATGGTTTGGATACTAAAGGATTTTTACTTTATAATGGAGATGTACTTGAAATAGATGAAGCTTTAGAGGCTAAATTTGCAGAACCTATAGAGATAAGAAATATATATGTTGACGGTAAAGGCGTAGGCGATTTGGAAGAGAGTATATTTCATGATAGAGAACAATTATCACTTAACGGCGTTGTTGTTGCTAATGTAATAGCCAAAAAAAATAAAACAGGACAATATGATATAAAAGTAGATTTAGAAAGCAAGGGATTTACTTATAACGGAGGAGAAAAAGAAGGGTTAATACATAAAACAGAACAGCTTAGAGAAGAAGGAATTAACTCGGCAATGGCAGCAGTAAAAAAACTGCTTGATAGAAATAAAAGAACTCCTTCCACAATAAAATACGAAGTAAGAGAAGCATTGCGTAAAAAATTCATGCAGATAATAGGCCGAGAACCTGTAATATTTGTATGTTTATATATGGAGCATGTTTATATAGAAAATACAGAAACATCAGAAGATAATATTGATAATATAGACAACATCAATATAGATAATATAAAAAAAATAATAACAGAAAATGAAGAGGAGATAAAATGTCATACGAAGAAGAAAAAGAGAATAAAGAAAACGGCAGCCAAGAAGAAAATAACACAAATAAAAAGAACAAAATCCAAAAAGAAAAAAGCAGTAAAAGAGAGTTAATATTTACAGCATTAGTTTTAGCATCAATTATAATTGGAATATACAGTTTATTTTTTAATAATGAAAATAAAACTACGCCTATACAAATAACAAAAAATATTAATTCAATATCAGCAAATACGCAAGACGGTATTGCTATTATAGATTTGACTGGAGTTATAACGCATGCAAAGAGAAAAACTAGCATAGGTTTGGAATATCCTTCTGTAACTGAAGAACTTATGGAAGATTTTGAATACTATATAAAAGACCCAAAAGTAAAGGCAATAGTTCTTCAAGTAGATAGCCCCGGAGGAGCTTTAACTTCATGTGAAGAGGCTTTAAAATACTTACAAGATTTAAAAGCAAAATATCCTAAACCAATAGTAGCTTCATTTAGAGGTATGGCAGCAAGCGGAGGATACTATATGTCTATGATAGCCGATAAAATATATGCTAATGAATCTACTCTTACTGGAAGTATAGGAGTTATATCACAATTTCTTAATGTTTCTGACTTAATGGATAAATACGGCGTAAAAATGTATACAATAAAAAGCGGAAGAAATAAAGATTCGCTCTCCCCTTTCAGAGAACCTAGAGAAGATGAGCTAGCATATTGGCAGGATATGACTTATGAATTTGTGGCTCAGTTTACAAATGTGGTAGAGCAGGCAAGAGGCGATAAAATTAAAGGAAACAGAGAAGATATATTTGACGGAAGAGTGTTCAGCGGTAAAAAAGCATTAGAAGTGGGTCTTATAGATGCTATAGGTACATTACAGGACGCTATAAAAGATGCAGCAAAATTGGGCGGTATAGAAGGTGAAGATCCTTACATTATTAAAAAACCTCAGCCGAAAGATAATTTACTTAATATGATATTCTCTGGAATATCTGAAAATATAAAGCCCAAATCTTCACTTCCTATACCTTATGAAGAGATTATTAACACAAAATATATAGGAGTGCCTATGTATATTTATATTCCTAACTATATCGGAGAAAACTGATGAGAATATCTAAAGCAATATATTTATACATGATGCATCCTAAATATGCTATGAGGAATAATATTAATTTTGAATATTCATTTTTAATATATTTACTTTCCATATTAAGTATTGCCGTATCTGCATTATATACATCAAATTCAAAATGTAATATAATAAACTTATTTCTACTTGCCTTTGGAATAGCTTCTTATATTGCTGTGTCAAACATAGTAAAAATAGCTATAATTAACCTTACTGTATCAGTATTTTTTAAAAATAATGATAAAAAAAATATAACTACTTTTATTAGTAACTGTTTTGGTATATATGGAATATTTATTTTTATACTTCCTATAACTTTGATATTTGGAAATTTTAGTTCTATATACTGGATACAGGCTGGAACACTGTTAATACTGCAGTTATATTACATAGTACTTATGTATAATAATATTAAGTATTCATTTAATATAAAAAGTTCATTCAGGGCTGTTTTGGTTTTATTTGCTCCTGTAATATGTGATTATTTAGTATATACAGCTTTAGCAATATTAATATTTGGAAGTTTTATAAACATTATATAACATGAAAAAAATTACTAAATATATTATTCTTGAAACTATAGGTCCGTTTCTAGCGGGTATATTATTTTTTACATTTGTATTTGTAATACAGCTTTTACCAGAATTAATAAGGCTTATTATGAATAATGGAGCTCCGCTTTTAATGTCATTAGAAACTTTTGTTTATATGCTTCCATTTAATATTGCCATAACTATACCTATGTCCATACTTATGGCAAGCATAATAGGATATGGAAGACTTTCATCAGATAATGAAATAATAGTTATGAGGGCTTTGGGATTTCCTCATATGAGAATATATATGCCTATAATAATATTAGGCTTTTTTACTTTTCTATTTTCATTATTCTTTAATAACGTAATTATGTCCGAATCAAATTACAGATACAGAGCATTAATTTCATATATGGTAAATATAAGACCTTCTATTGCTGTAGGAAAATTAGAGTTTACAGAAATTTCTGATATGGGATTCTCAATAGGAGCGAAATATGCTGATGACACTAGTATATCAAATGTTGTAATATATGATAAATCAGAAACAAAAAGAGTTATCACAGCAAAATACGGATTATGGAAAAATAATCAGGCAAACTCTCAGGTTGTAACATTAACACTTTATGACGGAGTAGTACAGGAAATGCCTAACTACGGATTTGTGACTAATGACTACACAGTGTTTGATTCTATGGATATTAATATAATTAGAAATGTAAGCACTCTTACTTCTCATGAAAGAGGATTAAGAGAAATGCCTTCTTGGGAAATATTAAAAAAAATCAATGAAGCTAAAATTAATGCAAATAAATCTGTAGATGAACAAATAGCAGGTATGATAAATAATTCATATAACAATGTACAAAATACTGGAATAGATATAACATCTTTTTCTAATGAATATATTAAAACTAATTCTGCAGAGCTAATATCAATACGTGAAAAAGCTATTGATGAATCAGTGCCTTATTTTTATTATGTTGAATTTTACAAGTTTATATCTATACCTGCAGCTTGTTTATTTATGGTATTAATAGGTGCTCCTTTAGGAATTGTAGGAAAAAGAAGCGGTAAAGGTTTTGGATTTGGAATATCTGTAATAGTTGTAGTTATATATTATCTTCTTATAACAGCAGCTGAATTATTGGCTGGAGGTAAAAAGGTTCCGCCTCTTTTAGCTATGTGGTTTCCAAATATAGTGCTGGCACTTATGGGCGGATTTTTTATGATTAGATCTTTCTTTAGCAGAGGAAAATAGAGTATGTTTATAACAAGTAAAAATGCAATAACAGAAGCTATATCAAAAAATCTAGTAGAAACTTTATATATAAAATTTCCAATATCAAAAAGAGAAAAAGACATTATAAAATTAGCTGAAAAAAAGAAAGTGTTAATAAAAAATGTTGATAAAAATGAAATGGAAAAAATAGTAGGAAAAGTATATTCAATAGCAGCTGACATAAAAGAAAATGCGGAAATAGGTATTGAAAACTTTTTACAAAAAGCACTTGAAAAAAAAGATAATCCTTTAATATTTATACTAGATTCTATAACTGATGTACATAATCTTGGAGCTATTATTAGAAATGCATACTTCTTTGATGCGTCTGGCATAATAATACCTAAAGATAACTCTGCCCCTATCAATGAAAAAGTTTATGAAATATCTGCAGGTGCTGCTTATCATCTGCCAATATCTATAGAAACTAATCTTAATAGAACTATAGAACTTATGAAAGATAAAGGCTTTTGGATATATTATGCAAGCGAAAAAGGAGAAACATCTTTAGAAGACTTTAAGTTTAATACTCCTACTGCAATTATACTTGGCAATGAGCATAGCGGAGTGAGAGATATTTTAAAGAAAAACTCTGATGGGAGTATTATAATAAATGCCTTTAATGATTTTGATTCATTAAATGTGTCTGCTGCGTCTGCTGTTATAGCATATGCATATTCTATATATAAAAAATAATAATATTCTATTTTTATATATTTATTTTAATTTTTTTGCTTGCAATAATAAGAAAAAATATATATATTAATTAATATAGGATATAAAATTTAAGGCATATTATATGGAGATTAAAAAATGCCTATAGCACCTTTGGATTTACAGCAATTATATATGCAGCAGTCGCATATAGGACGTATGGAGCATACGAGAATGGCCGCCAAAACCATTGCTATGCAGTCCGAAGATAGAGATATACATAGAGATTCTTATATAAAAGATTCTACTGTTGTGAAATCCGAAAATATTTCTGATGAAACAAAAGTTAAAGAAAAAAAAGATGATGAGCAGAAACAAAAAGATCAAGGTTATATGTCCTATAGAAAGAAAAATAAGAAAAGAATTATTGATAATAATGAAAATGATAATAATATTATAGAAATAGAAGAGGTTTCGGCTACAGAAAAAACTAAAGGCTCAAAAATAGATCTTTTAGGCTAGTGCAATTTTCAAGTTATGCAAATTTTAATCAGTGTAATAATCAATATAACAATATTAGCGGTTGTCCTACCGTTATTTTATATATATATAGTTTCTAAAGCTAGAGAGAGACTAGAAAAAGAAACTATGTCAAAGGCTAGAGATGAAATAGAGGCTTTGGTAAAGGAGTTTAATAATATAGCATTATCAAGAATTTCAATATTGGAAGATGCCATAACTAGAGCAAATAAGCTAACAGGTGAATTAACTTCTAATAATAAAGAAATACGTACTGAAGATAATACAATAAAAGAAGTAAAAGAAAATAAAGAAGAAGTTAATAATAATATAACTATTCATACAGAAAAGAAAAAGTTAGATATAAGAGTAGAAGATGAAAATGTACAGTTAAATATAAAACCTGAAGAGAAAGAAAATAAAAAAGAAGTTAAAGAAAATAAAGAAATAAAAAAAGAAGAAATTAAAAAAACTATCAAAAAAAATAATATAGATACTGCAGCAAAAGCTATAGATGATGAAGCTAGAAAAGAGGCTATAGAGAGATTAAGAAGCAAATTAGACAGAACTATAAAATCTAATATGTCTATATACGATAAAAATAATGATACTGATAAAAAAATATCAAAAGAAGAAGATAATACAGCAGTATCATCAGATGATAAAAATGCAAATATTATCAAACTATATAAAGAAGGCATGAGCAAAGAAGATATTGCTAAAAAATTAAACTGCTCTATTACAGAAATTGATATAGTAATAGATTTGGAATTAGAATAATAAGTTAATTTAAAGCCTTATTTTTTATAAGTATTAAAGATAAATTATAAAGCTCGTTCTCATCTTCCCCTGATAAAGAGTAATATATTCCTTTGACATTCCAATGAGCAATGTATTCTTTATTAACAGTTTCTATTATTATTTCTGTAGATGTTTCATTATCAGTATATGTTTTATATTCTTTTAGATTATTATATAATGCTAAAAGTTCATCTAAATTTTTTGAAGCTCTGTAATAAAAATGAATATTATTATAATCAAAATTTGATTCTGCAATAGTTTTATTTACAATAGAATACTTAACATTAAAAGCATTTTCTGGTGCTGGTGTACAATAACCTAATACAGAAAAGGATTTAGTAGAATCCACTGGCACAATATCCATATTAGATTTGTTTGAACATGATATTAAAATAAATATGAATACATTAAAAATTATTATTTTTTTAAACATTTATTATCTGCTCCTTAATTTAGGGTGAAGTATTTTATCCAAAGCAAAACCCAAAAATGCAAATGACATACCTAAAATAGCAATTAATATTCCCGGAGGTATTATCCACCACCAAAGACCTGATAACACCGCAGAACCTTTCATAGCATCATGCAGAATCTGTCCCCAAGTAACTATGGAAGCATCTCCAAGTCCAAGCAATGATAAAGAAGATTCATAAACTATAGCAGAAGGCACTGCTAAAGCCATAGAAGCAAATGAAAAAGGAAGAAGAAGCGGAGCTAAATGATTAAATATTATCCTAAAATGCCCTGCCCCTATTGTACGTGCCGCCTCAATATAGGTTTCTTCTTTAAGCTGCATAGCCATAGAACGTACTGTCATAACCGAACCAGTCCAAGAGAAAAATATCATCATTGTTATCATAGTCCATATACTTGGCTTAAATATCGCACTCATAACTATCATCACTGGTAAAACTGGAATACCTATAAATATCTGATAAATAAACTGCATAATATTATCAACTATTCCTCCGAAATATGCAGACACTATTCCATATATTACTCCAATTATAACAGATATAAAACTTGTAGCTATTCCTATAAATAATGCCCATTTAAGACCAGATACAAGCCCTGAAAATATATCACGCTTCATATTATCTGTACCCATTATACCAGACATAGAGCCTACTAATACCATATATGGATTTTCAAAACTCGTATTATTATTATCCGAAAACTTTACAAAAACTTCAAATTTGTAAATGCCTTTTAAAGCTAAAAAGTTTTTAGCCATATCATCTTTTTTGGTATTAAAAAGTATCTTCATAGGATTGGTAGTAAGAGTATCAATCTGTCTTGCAAGCATTCTAGGTACAGAATCCCTGTAAAACCTAAATATTCTATTTTTTGAATCATTAAAGGCTGATATTCTCAAATCACCGTTTATATTATGTAAACTATCTGATAATGTAATCATTGCTCCATCTGGTCTTGTAACAGTCCATACTGCTGCTGATGAACCATTTACATTTGCATGAAAAATTAAATCAACTGGGGATTTATCAAATTTATAATCATATTCAAATACTGCTTTATAGGTTAATTGATTGTCTATATAATTAGTTTCAATATTTATAGGACTGATATCTGTAGTAATAGCTGATTTTTCTCTCTGAAAAAAATTAAGCCATTCTGGTGCTGCTGAAGCGGGGTTATCCTGCCAATATGTTATATCTCTCCAACGTTTAGGAGCTTCTTTATAGGTTAAAAGCAAAGGCTCAAATAATGATACTAATATTGCCAAAACTAATATACACAAACCTATAACACCTGTTTTATCTTTTTTAAACTCTTCAAAAAACTCTATTAATGGAGCAAGTTTTTTAATTATATTATTTTTCATTATAGCTTGCCTCCTACTTTTATTCTAGGATCTAAAAATCCGTAAGATATATCAAGCACTACAAGTCCAAACTGATAAAGTGCAGTAGTTATAGCTAAATTACCCATTAAAACAGGTATATCATTTTGCTGAACTGATATCCAATAAAGATTACCAAGACCAGGCCAAGAAAATATACCCTCAAATATAATAGAGCCTGCAATAGAACCAAGAAGCCCTAATAATGTTATAGTAACTATTGGAGGAGCTGAACTTCTTAAAGTATGCCCGAGTAAAACTGATTTTTCTGATATCCCTCTGGCACGTGCAGCCATTATATAATCTTCCTGCAAAGTAGATAATACTATGTTTCTTACTACAAATGAAAGCCCCCAAAAACCTATTAACGTTAATGTAATTAGAGGCAGAGACATATGCCACAACATATCTAAATAATACATTATACCAGTAGGAACAGGTATTGAATGTACTCCTCCAGAAGGAAATAAATTAAACTTATAAACAAATACCATTATAAGTATCATAGAAAGCCACCAAGTAGGCATGCCGTATACTATCATAGTAATAATGCTTGTAGTTCTGTCAAATAGTCCTCCAGCTTTTCTTGCCTTTATAAGCCCTATTATTAATCCTATTATCATTTGTATAACTGAAGCTGTTGTAAAAAGTATTATAGAACGAGGAAGTGCCTCCCCTATTATTTTTATAACTTCTCTGCTTCCATTTGAATCCATCATAATGGCTGATTTTCCAAATTGAAAAGTTATTGTATTAACAGCACGTATAAATATTCTCTCCCCTATACTTCTATTAAGCCAATATATATCATAGTAATATGCCCTTCTCTCTTTGATAAAATTCTCTATATCTTCGGTACGCATATTGCTAAGCCCTCTAACCTCTGCATTGATATTTTCTTCAATCTGGGATTTTAGAGTTTTTTCGCTTACAGTATTGAATATAGCAGATGACATAAACATCAGTATTATAAACATGATTATGCCTTTTAATATACGTTTTATAACAAAATAAGTAAACACAATACAATCCTTTCAAAGCATTATACTAAAAATAATAAAAATTGTAAAGTATTATTATGTTAATTTAATTATGTTAATTATTTAATTTTATATATTAGAATTGCTTTAATAATTAATTTTTTATTTTAGATAAAAACTAAAAAACAGCAATAGTTTTTAATTATTATTATAAAAGAAATATATTAACAATACTGAGTTTTTTCATTAAATGAAGAAGTTTTACCGCTTTCAATATGCTTATCCATCAAAATATTAACTATTTCATCAGCACGGTTATTTTCTTTGTTATTAGAATGCCCTTTTACTTTTATAAACTCTATATCATGCTTTTTTGAAAGTTCTATTAATCTTATCCAATATTCTTTGTTTTCAACAGTTTTTTTATCACTCTTTATCCAATTATTTTTCTGCCAAGAGTATATCCATTTAGTCATACCATTAACTAAATATGCACTGTCGCTATATAATTTAATATTATGAGAATGTTTTAATCTTTCAAGTGCCTTAATAGCAGCCTTCATCTCCATTCTATTGTTTGTGGTATTATCTTCGCTTTCACCTATTTCAAGACGCAAGTTATGTTTTTCGCTTATAAGTATGGCTCCCCAAGCTCCAAGCCCGGGATTACCTCTGCATCCGCCGTCTGTATATATTATAATATTATCTCTTGTCATGATTTTTTATTAGATTAAAATATATTAAGAAGCTAATAAACCAATTAATTTATTATTTATCTCTTCAACTAATCTTTCTTTTGTATAATCTTTTTTTGAAACATAAAATCCAGATGCTTTAGGATGTCCTCCTCCTCCGAAACTTTCTGCAACGTCTCTGATATCTTTTGAACATCTGCTTCTAATGCTTACTCTAAAATTATCCTCACCTTCATGAATTATAAATCCTATAAGCACATCTTCCATTTGTATAAGTGTATCTGAAGCACTAACTCCAAGCTCTTTTATACTAGTACCGCAAATAGTATCTTCCAAACATATATAGCCTATTTTTCTGTCATAGTCTATTACCATTCTTTTATATATTTCCATTAAGGCAGCTACATCGTTTCTAGTATATCTCTTTCTTACAACATTTCCAAGATTTTCCTGTATAATGCCTATTTTCATTAACTTTGAACCATAAAGAAGCGTTCTCTCTGTAGTATTGCTAAATATAAAACTTCCAGTATCTGTACAAATTCCGCAGTAAAGAAGTGTTGCTATATAAGAATCAAATTTATCTAAATAGTCCTGAAATATATCAACTATTATCTCGCAAGTAGCACCAGCTGAAGTATCATCATAAAACATAGTAACACCTTTAACATTTCTAACTTTATGATGATCTATAAAAATTACTTCATTATATTCATCTGTAATATCAGAAATCCAGCCTATTCTGTCTATATCTCCAGAATCCAAAATAACCAAAACATCTTTTTTAGGAATATTATTTTCATTAACTTCAAAAATTACTCTATCAACAAATAAAACATTATGCAAATCTCTTTGCATTTTATCAGTATTAACTACAATAGCTTCTTTATTAAAAAGATTTTTTATAATCAAAGATAAAGCAAGACCAGAACATATACAGTCACAGTCTGGATTTCTATGCCCTGTTATTGTAATATTCTGAGCTTTTGATAATCTTTCTATTATATTTTTTTTTGTGGTATTTATATTATCAGTAGACATTAAATAAGCCTTTAATATATGTAGTATTTTTATAAATTAATTATCTTCAGGTATATTTAAATTTTTTATATCAGTTAATACCTTATTAGTTTCTATCAAATTTTTATCATAATGAAATGTTAGATTAGGAACATATCTAATAGTAAGCTGTTTTTTAAGATAAGAAAATATTAGACCTTTAGCACTATTAAGACCATTAAGAACTTCATTTTGTTTATCTTCATTAAGGCATACAAAGTAAACTTTAGCATTTTTCAAGTCTTTAGCTGTATCTACTTTTGTAATAGTAACAAGATTATTTTTAATTCTAGGATCTTCTATCTCCCTCATTATAATCATAGAGAGAGTCTGCTTAATATTTTCATTTACTCTAAGTATTCTATGCGAAGACATATATATTATTTTACTATAGAATTATTAACAGCAGTACTTAAATCATCGAGTTCATCTTTAACAAATACTTTATCTATATCAACTAAAATGATCATCTGCTCATTAGCTTTTACCAATCCCATTATATATCTGCTGTCTATACCAACATGCATATCTATATCTTCCTGTATATTTTCACTATTTATAGTAAGAACATCAGATACAGAGTCAACAACTAATCCGTATTTTTTATCACCTATAGCAACAACAACAATTACACAGTTTTCTGGATTCATAGGTTCATCAAAATGGAATCTAGCTCTTAAATCTATAACAAGAATTATAGTACCTCTCAAATTAATAATACCTTTTAAATATTCTGGACAATTTGGTATAGGCGAAGGCTGCATAAAATTTAATATTTCCTGAACTTTAAGGATATCTATTCCGTATAATTCGTTATTTATCTTAAATACAAGTATTTGATTTGATATAGCACTACTCATGTTAACTCCTTTAAATCGTACTATAAATTATAATATATAATGTACATAAGTCAAGTAATTTTATTGTTCTTTAATAAACATTTTATATCATATTTAATAAAAATACAATCTATTTAAAAATTAATAGTCACTTTTTTATCGATATAATTAACTTTTACTTTCCATTATTTTGATTATAGTTTTTTCTGTTTCTACCATACCTTCTGAAGCTATAAGCCCCATATTTCTCATAGTATCTTCTGGAGTTTTAGCATTTATACCATGAATAGGAAATATATAAGAGCCGCTTAAAGAAAGTTCTGCCGCTCTAAATCCTGCATCCAAAGCAACTATAGCCTTCATAACACAGCCCTGATTTCCTCCATCGCATATCATTCCAGTTATTCCCGCTGACATATTATTAATTATATGAACTATCTCTTTATAATCAGCACCTTTTAAATACCCTATAGCACAAGCCACCCCAGTACCTCCAGCTATACCGCATCCGCAAAATGCCGAAAGTCTTCCAGAATGCTCTTTTATATACATAGTTATCAAAAAACTCAATGCTGTTGCTCTAAGCAAAATATCATCACTAAGTTTATTAACCTTAAATAAAGCATATAAAGGCATAGTACATATTATACCATGTGCCCCGCTTCCAGTAATACTCATAGCAGGCTTATTAAGTCCCAAAACTCTAGCCTCTATTGCCCCTGCTGTAAGTAAACGTGCTGTACATATCTCATCATCTGAAAACACGGTGTTATTATTCATTTTTAATAATTTTTTTGCTATATCTGTACGATTTGATTCTAAAGATAGATAAAATAAATCTATATTCATTTTGTGTGCTTCCATTATAAAAGCTATATCTTCTATACTAACATTATTTATATACTCTAATATATCATTTACCGTATAATCAAGTATCTCTTTTGAAGAAATATTTTCTGATTCATTTTCAGCTTCTTGTTTTTCATCATCTTCTTTATTAAATATAACAGTATTATTAACCTTTATACTAACAATATTAGTATGATAATCTTTTATAATAACTTCTGAAGTATCAGTTTTAGTTTTAACAGAAGCCTTTATATATATATTAGAGCTCATATCTCCAAGTACAATTTTTATTTTATTTTCATCTATTAACTTTTTAGCTTTATCATTATCTTCACCTTTTACATCTTCCAATGCTTCCAAGCCTTTTTCATAATTTCCTGCAGCTAAACCTAAAGCAGCGGCAAATAGATTACCGAATTCATTTGAATTTGGTATTCCGCAGGTAAAAGCATTTTTATATATACCAGAATTTAATACTATCTCAGCACTTTCTATATCGCCTTTAGTATAACTTCTAGCCTTCGATACTGCAAAAGCTATAGCAGCAGGCTCTGTAACTCCTAATGCTGGCTTCATATCATATTTTATTAGAGAAGTTAATCTATTAAGTTTTTCATTCATTTTTAATAACCCATAAGTTTTAATGCTATTTAATTCTAATCAAAAATATTATATAATAAAAACTTATGATAATCAAACTAAAAATATATTAATACTAAATCTCTTTTGTTTTTGAAAGTAAAGTAATATCAGATATTCTCATATTTTTGTCAACAGCCTTACACATATCCCATATAGTAAGTGCGGCAATACTAACAGCAGTCAATGCCTCCATTTCTATGCCAGTCTTATAGCTGCATCTTAAATATGATTTTATTAATACTCCGTCTTCTTCTAAAGTAAAATCCAAAGATACATTTTCTATATTAATATTATGACATAAAGGAATCAAATTGGAAGTTTGTTTTGCCCCCATTATACCAGCAATTCTAGCTACCGATATTACATCACCCTTTTTTATATTATTTTCTTCTATTAATTTAAGAGTTTCTTTTGATAAATATATTTTTCCAACAGCCTCTGCAGTTCTTTTTATAATATCTTTATCTCCCACGTCCACCATATTGGCATTACCGTTTTTATCTACATGTGTTAATTTATTACTCATATCACCCTCAATTATTATATAATATTATCCGCCTATCATACTAACAGACTTTACATCACTATAAGAACCATTTTCTGGTTTTCCTTCAATACATTTTATTATAGAGCCTCTTATATCATCAAAATCTATCTTAAATTTTATATTACTATGAAGACAGCTTAACAAATATCCGTCTGATAAAAGCCTTATTCTATTGCAGTATTTACATTTTGCAGGTCTATCATATTCCAAAGCGTCCTCTTTTTGTTTATTAATATCATAACATTGAATAGTTTGAAGTTCAGCATTGACACTTTTTGCAAAATCTCTTAATAATGGCAGTTCTTCTCTGCTTTTCTCATCATATACTACAGTATTAATTTTTAATTTAAATCCCAAATCCGAAGCCTTATTTATACCTTTAATAGCATCATCTATATTTCCGCCTCTTGTAATATGTTTGTACCTTTCACTATCTAAAGTATCAAGTGATATATTTATAGAATCAAGACCTGCATTTTTTAATTTTTCTGCTAAACTATAAAGTAAAACAGCATTTGTAGTCATAGCTATTATCTCTACTTTTTCTATACTTCTAATCATAGATACAAGCTCTTCAATATTTTTTCTAACTAAAGGCTCACCGCCTGTTATTCTTACCTTTTTTATACCTAGCTCTGAAGCCTCTTTAACAATGCTGTATATTTGCTCAAAAGTAAGTATTTCATTATGAGATTTTTTTATAATACCCTCTTCAGGCATACAATATACGCATCTTAAATTGCATCTATCTGTAACTGATACTCGTATATAATTTATCTCTCTATTAAAGGAATCTAACATCGACTATACTCCCTTTATCTATAGAAGAAAATCCTATATCTATTTTTAATATACCATTAGCCTCAGAAAAGGACGATATCATAGAAGAGTTATTATATTTAATAAGTTCTACTGATAATCTAGTTTCATCATAAAATAATTTTACAGGTATATACTCAAGTCTTTCAGTATCTTTTCTTTTAAAATCTTCTAAAAGTACAGCTTTAGTATAATTATTATCATATTCAAGACCTAAACATTTTAATATATATGGCTTAACCATTATCTCAAAAGTCATAAAAGAAGAAACTGTATTACCAGGCAAAGCAAAAACAGCCTTTTTATCGAGTTTCCCAAAAAATAAAGGCTTACCGGGCTTCATAGCAATACCATGAAATATCTGCTTAACTCCGAGATTAATAAGCTCCTTATGCACATAATCAAAATCACCCATAGATACACCGCCGCTTATAAGTATAATATCATTTTCTTTTAATGCTTTTGAGAGTATATCTCTTATATCTTTTTCATTGTCATTAACTTTTCCGTAAAATTTACTACAGCATGATAAGGCAGAAGTCCTTGAAACAAGCATAGGGGCATTAGCATCATATATTTGTCCATCTTTCAAAGTTTCGCCTATATTTGCTATCTCATTGCCTGTAGATATAACAGCAGTATTAATTTTCTTTTTTACTTCTATATTGCTATATCCGAATCCTGCAAGTATGGCAATATCTTTTGGAAGTAAGAATTTTTTATATAATATTTTATCTCCAGATTTTTTATTATTACCTTTTTCTATGATATTATTACTATTCTCTTTTTTTATAAAGTTAATAATCGTTGTTCCATTTTCTTTTTTTTCTTCTGTCCACTCCACCCTCTGAACTGCATTGCAATTATCTGGTATCATAGCACCAGTCATTATTTTTATACATTCACCGCTGCCAATACTTATTTTATCGCAAAAACCTGCGTATATAACTTTATCTTCATTTAAAATATAGCTTTCTTTATTCTCATCTTCTTTTTTATAAGCATACCCATCCATAGAAGATTTACTAAAAGGAGGATCATCATTTAAAGCATAAATATCATTAAGCAAAACTCTATTATAAGAATCAAGCACGGATATTTTTTCATTACCATAATCCTCACAATTTTTTAATACCAATTCCAATGCCTCATTCGGATGCAAAAAAGTTCTTCCCATAACAATTCCCATTTATAAATATTTAACTTAAACAAAAAATCATTTTTTTATTTTTCTTCTGTTTTCAGATATAGCCCTAGTAAGTATAAGTTCCGCTGCTATACTTATTGCTATTTCTTCTGTAGTTTCTGCCCCTATTGCCAAACCTATAGGAGCATGCACTCTCGATATCATTTCATCTGTATAATTTTCTTCTTTTTTTAATCTTTCATGAAGGGTTTTTATTTTATTCTTACTCCCTATCATACCAATATAAGCAGCATTTGTTTTTAGAGCATTTTTTTCTACTATATAGTCATCAGCATGACCTCTAGTTACTATAATTATATAATCTTTATTTGTAATATTTATTTTATCAAATACATTATTATAGTCTTCTGCCAATACTTTATATGCATTAGGAAATCTCTCTTTATTTGCAAACTCCTCTCTATCATCTATAACGATACAGTTAAATCCTATTTTATATAAAACTTCTACCAAATCAAAAGATACATGACCCGCACCAAATATATAAACATTTATTTCTTTATCTTCTATTTCTTTTTTTAGAGTATTTATAAAATCTTTATTGCCGTTCAAATATGTAAAAGATATATCTACACTACCCCCGCATACCATACCTATTCCGCCAGAAGCCTCAGGGCTTAAATTATACTTTTTATTATAATTTTCTTTTTTAGTTAAAAACTCAAAAGCATCTTTCACCGCCTCAAATTCTAATATACCCCCTCCAATTGTACCTATAGTTTTTTGCTTATTATCTTCATTGTATACTATCATAAAAGCGTCCAATGTCCTTGGAGATGAGCCTGAAGTTTTATCTATTTTTATAAGCTCTGTTTCAATATTATTATCTATAAACTCTAATGCCTTATCCAATATATATTTATTATTCATTTACTCTAACCATCAAATTAATTTCAAATAATATTATAATAAATTTTTTTCAATTTTTAAACAAAATTCTAAAAAAAATTTATTATAATATTGAATATTTTACTTTTTTGTATAAACTTCTAAATAATAGCAGTTTTAAAATAAATGAAAAATAAACGGATAATATATGGAAAAGAAATATTTTAAACTCATTTCTCTAAATATATCTAAAAATACAGGTACAGTAAAAACTCCAGTTGATAAAATCACATTAGTAGAAGATAAAGGCGTACTAAATGACGCTCATTTTAATAAATTAAAAGACAGACAAGTTTCTATATTGGCCATTGAAGATATTGAATATACAAACAGTAAAATGCAAAGCACTCTTAAAGCAGGAGATTTTGCAGAAAACATTACTACCGGAGGAATAGAGCTTTTTACTCTGCCTTTAGGTACTAAAATATATATAGGCGATACAATATTAGAAGTATCAAAAATAGGTAAAGAATGTCATAAAGGCTGCGATATAAAAAATTTGGTAGGCGACTGCATTATGCCTAAAAGAGGAATATTTGCAAGGGTTATTAAGGGAGGAGAAGTAAATCTTGAAGATACTTGTTATTACTGTTTCTGACAGGGCATATAAAGGAATATATGAAGATAAATCTGGTGCTGTTATAATAAGAACTCTTAAAGAAAAATTAAAAAATAAAATTACAAATATAGAAAAAATTATTATACCAGATGAATTTGATATTATATTAAACACTTTAAAAGAAAATAAAGAAAAATTTGATATAATAATCACAACGGGAGGAACAGGCTTATCAAAAAGAGATGTAACTCCAGAAGCTACAGAAAGTTTTTGTAAAAAGGAAGTAAGAGGGGTGTCTGATTATTTAAGACAAGAATCTATGAAAGAAACTATATTTGCTTCTCTTTCAAGAATGTATGCTGGTATTAATGATAATGTTTTTGTAGTAAATTTTCCCGGAAGCGAAAAAGGGGCTGAGTACTGCACTAATCTGATAATACCTATTTTGGAACATATAGTAAGTATGATTAAAGGCGAAGGTCATTAAATAAAAATATATAAAAGGTGTAATTTATGAAAAAATTAATACTTATAACTTTAATAATATCATATCTATTTATATCATGCAGTTCTTCAAATACTGATAATAATAAAACTTCATCATCTAATAATAAAGAAATTTTGGTTTTGGCAGCTGCAAGCCTAACCGATGTACTTACAGAATTGGCTAATAATTATAAAACAGAAACGGGAACTATAGTTACATTTTCATTTGCATCATCTGGAGCATTGCAGTCTCAAATAGAATCAGGAGCACCAGCCGATATATTTTTCTCAGCCGCACAAAAACAAATGGACGCATTACAGCAAAAAGATTTGATAGATACTAATACAAGAAAAGATTTGCTTGAAAATAAAGTAGTATTAATTGCTCCGAGTAATTCAAAATTAAATATAAAATCATTTACAGATATAACAAATTCTGATGTTTCCAAAGTAGGACTTGGAGAGCCTAAAAGCGTACCTGTAGGTCAGTATTCAGAAGAGATATTAAGTAATTTATCTATACTTGATACTATTAAACAAAAATCAGTTTATGGTTCTGATGTTAGGAATGTACTTTCTTGGGTAGAGATAGGAGAAGTTGACTGTGGTATAGTTTATGCCACTGATGCAAAAATAGCAAAAGATATTAATATAATAGCTGAAGCCCCTGAAGGAACACATAAAAAAGTTATTTATCCTATAGCTGTAATAAAATCTTCTCAAAATAAAGAAGAAGCTTTAAAGTTTATAGATTATATATCATCTGACAAATCTATAGAAACATTTAAAGCTTATGGCTTTACTGTAATACAATAAGAAATCATCAATTATGCAATATACTCCGTTAATACTGTCTATAAAAACGGCATTTTATTCCACAATAATTACTTTTTTTGTTGGAATATATGCCGCTATTATAGCAGTAAAAATAAAAAAGTTTTCATCTCTTTTTGATATAATATTTACACTTCCTCTAGTACTTCCCCCTACTGTTGTGGGTTTTTTTCTTTTATTATTTTTCGGGCGTAATTCTTTTATAGGGGGTGTAGTTGAGAAATTAGGCTTTCCATTTGTATTCACACTTAGAGGTGCAGTATTGGCTTCTTTTATAGTATCATTTCCTCTAATGTACAGAACAAGCAAAGGAGCTTTTGAACAAATAGATAAAAATATAATAAATGCTGCGAGAACATTAGGAAAATCAGAAAATTGGATTTTTTGGAAATTAATACTACCAAACAGCTGGCATTCTATATTAGGAGGTACTATACTATCTTTTACTAGGGCTTTAGGAGAGTTTGGTGCTACTATAATGATAGCTGGAAATATACCAAATAAAACTCAGACTATGTCGCTTGCTGTTTATACTGCAGTACAGGCTGGAGACAGAGAGCTTGCTTTTAAATGGGTTATGATAATAGTTGCTATATCATTTATTAGCATTATGATTATGAATATGATACAGCCTATTTCTAATACTTTTAAAAAAAGATTATAAAAATAAATATATGGCGGTTTATATTGAGTTTAATAGTTGATATAAAAAAGAAATTATCTAATTTCAATTTAGATTTGCAGTTTGAAGTAAAAGGAGGAGTATTCTCTATTTTAGGTGCATCTGGAAGCGGAAAAAGCATGACATTAAAATGCATCGCTGGGATAGAAAATCCAGACAGCGGATACATAGAACTTGACGGAAAAATTTTTTATGATTCCAAAAAAAGAATTAATATAAAACCTCAGAAAAGAAATGTAGGTTTTTTATTTCAAAATTACGCATTATTTCCAAATATGACTGTTGAAGAAAATATTAAATGCGGAATAAGAGATAAAAAAATAAATCATAATATAGACTTCATAATGAAAAAATTTTTTATATATGATATACGAAATAAAAAGCCAAGAGAAATATCAGGAGGCGAACAGCAGAGAACAGCAATCGCCAGAATATTCGTATCATCTCCTAATATATTAATGCTTGATGAGCCTTTGAGTGCTTTGGATTATCATATAAAATGGGAATTGGAAAAATTCATATCATCTAGTATAAAAGAGTTTAATCTAACTACTCTATTCGTATCACACAACAGAGATGAAGCATACAGACTATCCGACAACATAGGAATAATTAATAAAGGTAAATTTGATATAATAGATTCTAAATACAATCTTTTTGAAAATCCAAAGACATATTTTTCAGCATTATTAACAGGATATAAAAACTTCTCAAAAATAAAATTACTTCCAAATAAAAAAATAGAATGCTCAGACTGGAATATTACAATAACGTTAAAAGAGGATAAAGAAAATATTGAAAATACTAACTATATAGGCATACGTCCGTACTCATTTTTTGACTATGATTTAAATAACAATAATAACATATATATAAAATCTAAAATAACAAACATTACAGAAGATATGTTTTCCTATATTATAACATCAGTACCAATCAATACAAATACTCAAATAACATGGAGACTTGATAAAAAAAATTATAAAAGTAGATATAAAGAAGGAAATGATTTAAATTTGAGTTTTGATATTGATAATGTTATATTTTTAAAATAAATAATAGACTTGTTTCAAAACTACTCAACAATATTAAGTATAAAATTATATAATTTTGAAATTATGAATATTATGTCTTACATATCGTATATTTTTTTATTTTAGTATATAAAAATGCAGTCCTTCGCCGCAGGCGTACTTCGTATGCTTCTTTGGGTCACCAAAAGAAGTGGGGTTTGGCACGACTGTGTGCTTCGCAGCAAAGCCCCAACTATAATTTAAAAATATTAAATTAAAAATTTATAAATATTAATAAATTTAGTTTTGAAACAAGTCTATTATAATTTTTTAATTACAGTCAATATCTATATAATCACCCAATTTGAAATGATTATTAAAGTCGGTATAATTATCTAAAGTTTTTCTCTTTATAAACTTTCCGTCTCCCTTACTGCCTAAAAACTTATTATCTTTAAATACTATTTTTCCTCTTGATATAACAGTGGCAACAGAACATAAAAGCTCCATTCCTTCATAAGCTGTATAATCACATGCTCCATGCATATTTGATTTTGTAATAACTGATTTTTTATTAGGGTCTATTATAGTAATGTCAGCATCAGCATTCGGAATAATAGCACCTTTCTCTGGATAAAGTCCGTATATCAAAGCTGGATTATAGCATAAAGTTTCAACAAATTTATTAATTGTTATTCTTCCTTTCATAACGCCTTCAGAAAACATTAGTGGGTATCTCTCCTCTACTCCACCTGCACCATTAGGGCATTTAGTAAAATTATCTTTTCCTTTAACCTTATCAGTTTCATAATTAAACGGACAATGATCTGTTGCTATAACTTGAATATGTCCTTGAGCAATAGCTTTCCACAATCTTTCGCTGTCCTCTTTCTTTCTTAAAGGTGGAGACATTACAAATTTAAGTCCGTCTTCTCTGTCGTACTCTTTATCTGTCAAAACCAAATATTGAGGGCAAGTTTCAGAGAAAATATTTTTATGACCCAAAGCCCTCGCATTAACTATCTCATCAACACTCTTTCCAGCAGAAGTATGCACTATATATACAGGAGCATTTCCAGCTATAACAGATAAATGTATAATTCTATTAACTGCCTCTGCCTCAGCTTCAGGAGGCCTGCTTATAGGGTGATAATGTGCAGAAGTTTTACCCTCTTCAATAAATTTCTTTTTTAAATACTCTATAACATAATGATTTTCAGCATGAAAAGCAGAAACAGCATTAAGCTCTTTCATTTTTTTTAGTACTCTTACAATATTATCATCTTCTATTTTGTAGTTATAAGTTAAATAAAGTTTTGTACTTTGCAAACCTTCTTCTTTGGCTAATACTTCAAGACCTTTAAGCACATCTTCATCAACATGCTGCAAAACTCCATGAAAACTATAATCAATAACAGCTTTATTGTCAGCGATAGTATGATAATATTTTAATTGATGAAATACATCGCAGCCTTTAGGTCCGAACCCCATATGATCAACTATAGTAGTAGTACCTCCGCAAGCAGCAGCGACAGTACCAGTATAAAAATCATCAACCGCACGCCCTATACCAACGTCTATATTCATATGTGTATGAACGTCTATTCCGCCCGGCATTACATATTTGCCTGAAGCGTCAATAATCTCAGCATCATCGCATTTTAAATCAGCACCTATTTTAGAAATTTTTTCATCTTCTATTAATACATCAGCTTTATAAGTTTCTGAAGCATTAACTACAGTACCATTTTTTATAATAATTTTTTTCATATTATAGTCCTATAATTATAACTTTTATTTATTATTTATACATAAAAAATTTAATCGCAAAAATATCTGACAAAAACTATATTCATTATCAGATGTACATAATTTTTTATTATAGTTCTTCTATTTCTTTTATAGTTAAACCCGTTATTTTTCTTATATCTTCAATACTCATATTCATATTTTTTAGGTTTAATGCTATAGTTTTTGACTTATTTATTTCTCCTTGTTCTATACCTTGTTCTATACCTTGTTCTATACCTTTCTGAAAACCTATTTCTATACCTTCTTTTCTTCCTTCTGCTCTCTCATACTGAAGCATAGCAGCCTGTCCGTAAAGAAAAGTATCTCTTTCATTATACGCTGACATTTCTTTTTCATCAGCTACAAATCTTTTATATTTATCTATTACTTTAGACATGATACCGTTACCTCCTACTAACTTATCAATATCTTTCTCTAAATCTTTCGTAGTAAAAAAATCAATCCAAGATAAAAGTTTGTTCCTATTATATTCATCTATACTAGTATTTTTTAATATTTCTGCAAATCTTTTAATTTCTATAAAATGTATCTGTAAATCGTCAAGTCTAATATTAGGATTATTGACATCAGCAAATGTTAAACATTTATGCTCTCTTCTTATATCAGTTTCGCTTCCTATATCCAAATTGAAATTAATAAAACTAATACTAATCATCTGACTTATACCAATATATAAATCACTTTCTTTTAACTCAGAAGCTATATTTTTAGCTATGTAATATAATATTCTTTTTATAAAATTGTTATTTCCAACTAACTGTACTTCAATGAGTATCTTTTTACCATCTTTGGTTTTTGCTTTAACATCGAGGATTGATTCTTTTAAGTTTTCATTTTCTGCTAAATTGTAAGGATTGATTATTTCAAGATTACTCACAGATTCAAATCCAACATCATTTAAAACAGCATTAACAATATTTTCTAATATATCTTCATCGCCTTCAGTACCAATTAGATATCGTACAAATAAATCATTAAGTCTGTTAATCTCTTTCATAACTTAATTATACTAAAAATTTCATTAATAGCAATTTATAAAACAAAAAAACTATATCATTGACAGAAAATAATTTTAAATATAGAATACAATCATATGCGATAAACATATGGGGGTATATATGAAAAAAGTATTTATTATATTATTCTTGTTTAATATTATTTTATATTCTAAAACTTTAGATGAATCGTTATTTTCAGCTGTAGAAGATAATAATATAAAAAAAGTTAAATCATATTTAGAGCAAGATGCAAACTGTAATGCATTAGATTCTTATAATAGAACGGCTTTAATAAATGCTTCTGTATGCGGATATGATGATATAGCAAAATTACTTATAGAAGAAGGTACTGATATAAATATTCGAGATAAAGCAGGTGCTACAGCATTAATGTATACTGCTAGAGATACAAATTATGAAATGGTTGAATTTTTATTAAAAAATGGTGCTGATATAAACATTAGAGATATATCAGGAGAAACTGCATTATATTATACTATTGAGCATAATAGTTTCGGACAAGAAAATGAAACAGAAAATGCTATAAAAATACTTAATTTATTAATAGAATATGGTGCTGATGTAAATACCAAAAACGATGAAGGAGCATCTCTTCTTGATGTATCCTATAGAATTTCAGAATCTTTTGATAAAAATAAAGAAATGTTTAAAATATTAGTTGAAAATGGTTTTGATTTAGAGTCAAGAATAAAGGCGGATAGATCTGATTATGATTATACTCCTTTAATGATTGCTGTTTATAAAAAAGATTATGATATGGTTAAATATTTGCTTGATAAAGGTTCCAATCCTAATACAGCAAATAATGAAAACAAAACAGCTTTAATGATTGCTAATGATGATGGAAATTATGATATTTCAAAATTACTTATACAACAAGGTGCAAATATAAACACACAAGATGAATACGGTATTACAGTATTAATGTACGCTGCTCTAAGCGGAGACTATGAAATGGTTAAATTTTTATTAGAAAATGGTGCCAATATAAATACTAAAGACAATGATGGAAACACTGTATTATATTATAATATTCGCTATGATCTTTACGAAAAAGAAGAAAGACTAGAAAATGCTAAAAAAATATTTAATTTATTAATAAAATACGGTGCTGATGTAAATACTAAAAACAATGATGGAGCATCACTTCTTGATAAATCTTATAGACCTTCAACAGCATTGGCACAAAATAGAGAAATGTTTAAAGTATTAGTAGAAAATGGTTTTGACTTAGAATCAAGAATAAAGGGTGGGGAGGATTATCCTCCTGATTATGATTATACTCCTTTAATGATAGCAGCTTTAAGAAATGACTATGATATGGTTAAATTTTTAGTTGAAAAAGGTGCCGATGTAAATGCCAAAACACATTCTGAATATAGCTCAGTAGTAACTCCCCTATTACTCTCATTAGATTATGAACATATTGAATCTAGATATGATGAAAATTCATCTGTTGCAGAATTTTTAATAAATAATGGTGCTGATATAAATGTAAAAAATAATCATGGGGAGACACCTTTAATGTATGCTTCCAAACTTCATAATATAAAAGTGGTAGAACTTCTAATACAAAAAGGGGCAAATATAAATGCTTTCAATAATTATGGAAATACAGCCTTAATATATGGTGTAAATAATTTAGAAACAGTAAAATTATTAGTGGAAAATGGTGCTGATGTAAACTTTTATAAAGGAGGAAGTACTGCTTTAATATCAGCATGTGACTATAGTCCTGAAAGAAATATAGATGTAATAAAATATTTAGTTTCAAAAAAAGCCAATATAAATGCCCAAGATAATAAAGGAGACACAGCTTTAAATAAAACTCTTGATACTTCAGATGAAGGAAGTATTGATATACTAGACTTTGAAATAGCTAATTTTTTAATAGAGCAAGGTGCTGATGTAAACATAAAAAATGAAGACCAATATACTCCTTTGATATATCTTGGTATGGGTGAAGGTAATTTTAATAATAAAAGTTTTCAGGAATATCGTATAAAATTAGCTGAAGTTTTATTAGAAAAAGGTGCAGATATTAATGCTCAAGATTATAATGGATACACTTCTTTAATTTGGGCTTGTGCATCATCAGGATCAAGGTTTGCTGAACCATATGTTAAATTTCTAGTAGAAAAAGGAGCCGATGTAAATATAGAAAATGACCATGGAGATACTGCTTTAGATATGGCAGAGTATTTTAAACTTAGAAAAATTACAGGTATTCTAAAAAAAGCTCAAAGAAATAGAAACTAAATTTTGATGATTAAACTTGTAACTTTATAGTTAATTTAGTATATACTGCAAATTTTTAAGTTTGTTAAAAACTAGTTTTTATATTTTTAATATTTTCGGGGACTAGCCCCCGACCCCCCACTTCTTTTGGTGACCCAAAGAAGCAGGCACAGCCCGCAGTCGCGAAAGACTGCATTTTTAACTAAAATATAATTATTACAATACATTTAAAACTTATTTTATTAATAATTAATAATACTTTATATTATTTATAATTTATAATTACATTTATTAATAATTCAAAATTGACAAATTATAGTTGTTTAGGTATAATAAAGTTATGAGAAATATTAATGTTTTAAATGACTATTTTGTGAGATATCTATTCTCATCACCAGACAGTAATTTAATACTGCTTGACTTTATTAATTCTATAATGCTTGATTCTAATATGAAGACATTTAGAAGTGTAGAGATACTTACTCCATTTAATTATAAGGAAAATTACGAAGATAAAGAAACTATTGCTGACGTAAAGTGTATAACTCAAAATGGTACGGTTGTCATTATAGAAATACAGTTACAAGGTAATTCAAGATTTCCAGAACGCATACTATATTATTGGGCTTCAAATTATAGTAAATTATTAAAGCATGGAGAAAAATATGATGCTTTAACTCCTGTAATTAGTATTAATTTACTTAATTTCAATTTAGATGATTCAAATAATATTCATTCATGCTATATGATTTATGATACTATTAATAATAGATTATTAACAGACCATTTACAAATTCATATAATTGAACTCAAAAAATTTCAATATAATTTATTACAGCCCGATTTAAACTGTTGGCTTAAATTTTTTACAATGAAAGAAAAAGATAATAAGGAGGTTATAATGTCAGATTTAGTAAAAGAAAAACCTATAATGGAAGAAGTACAAAAAAGATACAATAACTTTATTAAAGATAGATTAATGATGAATGAATACGATAAAAGAGAAGCGTATCTATA
>NZ_ARQI01000102.1 GCF_000384655.1 Brachyspira innocens ATCC 29796
TTTTACTTCAAGTCTTAATCTAGTAGCACAATTATTTACTTTTACTATATTCTCTCTTCCACCTAATAAACTTAAAGGAAGTATAAATTTTATATTTTCTTTATTATCTTTCATTATTAAGCCCCATAATATTTATGATATATAATACTAACATAATATGTATTTTATTTCCAGTACAATATACCTGTTCCAAAAGTCATAAATTTATTTTTTATATAAAAACGGCCTGCAATAATAAATACTGCAAGCCGTTCATTTTTTAATAATTTAATAATTATTTTTTAGCTATTTTTTTGAATTCATCAGCCAAGAATTGTACTTTAGGTCCTACAATTACTTGTACAGAAGTTTTACCAGGTGTTAAAACGCCAGGGAACAATTTTTTAATTTCAGAAGCCTGTATAATACTGTTGTCTTTAACTTCTAATCTTAATCTAGTAGCACAGTTATCAACATCAACTATATTTTCAATTCCTCCAAGCAAAGGAAGAAGAAGCAATGCTTTTTCAGCATAAGAAGCATCGCCTGAAACAGTAACTTCTACTTCTGCATCATCATCATCTTCTCTTCCAGGTGTTTTAAGATCAAATTTTCTAATAGCAAAATCAAATATAACAAAATAAAGTATAAAGAATACTACACCTTGTACAATAAGCATATACCAATGAGTAGCTAGAGGGTTTTTAGTAGATAACAATAAGTCTATTAAACCAGCAGAGAATCCGAAACCAGCCATCCATTTCATGCTAGCAGAAATAATCAAAGATATACAAGTAAGCAAAGCATGTATAACATATAATACAGGAGCTACAAACATAAATGAAAACTCTATAGGTTCAGTAACACCAGTAAAGAAACTAGCAAAACCAGCAGCTAACATTATAGATTTAATTTTATTTTTATTTTCAGGTTTAGCATTTTTTACAAAAGCAACACATGCACCTAAAAGACCGAACATCATAATAGGGAAGAAACCAGCCTGATACATACCAGTAACACCTATAGTAGCAGTACCTGCATCTATAGAAGCCTGACCGCCTAAGAAATTAGGTATATCGTTAATACCAGCAACGTCAAACCAGAATACTGAGTTAAGAGCATGGTGCAAACCAACAGGAATTAAAAGTCTGTTAAAGAAGCCGTATATACCAGCACCTATAGGACCAAGACCTATTATAGCTTCACCAAAAGCTACCAAAGCACCGTAAATTGCAGGCCATATAACCATTAATATGAAAGATACTACCATCATAACTACAGAAGTGATTATAGGTACAAATCTTCTTCCGCTGAAAAATGCCAAAAATTCAGGCAATTTTACTTCAGCAAACTTATTATACAAACCACCCGCTATAACTCCGCAAAGTATTCCTATAAATTGGTTATTAATTTTAGCAAAACCAGCAGGTACTTGATCAACTGGTTTACTTTGAATCATAGCAACTGTAGCAGGTGCTAAAAGAGTTGTTACAACCAAAAAAGCAACTAATCCAGCCAAAGCAGCAGCTCCGTTTCTGTCTTTGGACATACCAAATGCTACACCAATAGCAAACAATATAGGCATATTATCAATAATAGCTCCGCCTGCCTTAATAAAAAACGCTGCAACAGGACTTCCGCCTCCCCAACCGTTTGGGTCAATCCAATAACCAATACCGAGCAAAATAGCAGCTGCAGGCAATACAGCTACTGGAACCATTAAAGATTTACCTATTCTTTGTAGATAATTAAACATATATCCTCCATAAAAATTAAAAAAATAATTATCTTTTATTACTGATAAAAAAATTATTCTCAATTATATTTTCGTCTTTAAATAGAAAATAATTTTATAAATTACGGATTACAATAATAAAAAACAATAATTTTTACATATATTACTAGTATAGTACTTATTTATGATATTATCAAGCATTTTTTGTTAGTTTTGTTAACTAACAAACAAATTAATTATATATTTTACATATAAAGTTATTTACTTTAAAAGCATTTATGATAAAATTATAAAAAATATGAGGAGGGATTATATGGGTTTATTCTCTAAAAAAATTGAAATAAAAAGTCCTATAAAAGGAAAACTTATTGATGTTACTGAAGTAAAAGACGAAGCTTTTTCAAGTAAAGCACTTGGAGACGGAATGGCTATTATTCCTTATGAAGGAAAAGTTTATTCGCCTGTTGATGGTGAAATTGTTACTATGGTAGACAGCAACCATGCTATAGGAATATCTGCTAAAGGTACAGAAATACTTATACACATTGGAATGGATACTGTTAAATTAAAAGGAAAACACTTCAAATCTCATGTGAAAGAAGGAAGTAAAGTAAAAGCTGGAACTTTATTAATAGAATTTGATAAAGAAGAAATTGAAAAAGAATATGATATTACTTCGCCTATTATAATACCAAACTTCTCAGAATTAAAATCATTAGAAAAAACTGAACATAGAGATGTTGATGTTGGTGATGTTATAATGACTATAGTTAAATAATATTTTTTATAAATAAAAAAATAATTTTAAGGAGGAGTGTTTTTAATAAACTCCTCCTATATTTATTAAAATAAATAAATATTTATATATTTTTCAGTATTTTTATCATTTGGGATTTTTACTTAAAGGCACAAAAAGTACTGTTATGCATACCCAATATTAAAATACCACATTTTAATAGTTTAAATATATAAAACACTCATTTACATTCTAAACAATATTATCTATACTGTTTAGAATAAAATAATAAACTTATAAAAATTGTATATCAATAGGTTTTGAAACATGTATAATATAAATTATCTGCATGCAAATTCTTTTAAACTTTCATGACTAAGTCTATATGAAATCCAGCCTTTCATCTCTTTTGCCTTAAGTGATAAATAAAAATCAATACTAGATTTATTCCAATCCAAGCACTGCCAATCAAGTCTTTCACATCCTCTCTCAACAGCAATTTTAGCAACCTCTTTTAAAAGCTTTTTCCCATATCCAAGCCCTCTGTAATTTGGAGTTATATATAAATCTTCCAAATATATTCCAGCTTTTCCTAAAAATGTAGAAAAATTATGAAAAAATAATGCATACCCTATTTCAATATTATTTTCTAATGCTATTAATACCTCGCATTTATTTTTTTCAAATATCCATTCTCTTAATATATCCTCAGTAGCAGTAACTTCATTTTCTAATTTTTCGTATGCAGCAAGCTCTTTTATAAACTTTAATATTGTAGGTATATCATTGAGAGATGCAAACCTTACAGAAAAATTATTATTTATTTTATCACTCATTTATTGTACCCTTACTTTAAATTATTAGGATTTAAGCATTTCAAACTATCTTCAACAAATATCCCATCTTTTCTTATTAACTTATCATCAAAATAAATCTCCCCGCCGCCGTATTTTTTAGTCTGAATACATACCAAATCCCAATGCACAGAAGAATTATTTCCATTAGGAGCTTCATCATAACAAGCACCAGGTGTAAAATGAAAACTTCCCATAATTTTTTCATCAAATAATATATCTTTCATAGGCTCTGTTATATAAGGATTAACTCCTATAGCAAACTCCCCTATATATCTTGAACCGCTGTCAGTATCTAATATCTTATTTATTCTTTTAGTATCATTACAAGAAGCATTAACTATTTTACCATTTTTAAACTCAAACCTTACATTTTCATAAGTAAAACCATCACTATATAAAGAAGGAGTATTATAAGTTAAAACACCATTAACAGAATTTTTTACAGGTGCCGTAAATACTTCACCATCTGGAATATTAAGCTCTCCTGCACATTTTATAGCGGGTATATTTTTGATAGAAAAAGTCAAATCCGTACCATTTCCTACTATCCTAACTTTATCAGTTTTATTCATAAGAGAAACCAAACTATCCATAGCTTTAGACATTTTTGAATAATCTAAATTACAAACTTTAAAATAAAAATCTTCAAACTCATCAGTACTCATAGAAGCCTGCTGCGCCATTGCTGGTGTAGGATAATTCATCACAACCCATTTTGTATTTTTTACTCTCTCTTTCATGTGAACTGGATTAAGATAAAACTTTTCATATATTTTATTATTTTCTATATCTACAGAAGAGTTTTCAGCACTATTTAATCCGCCCCATATACCTATATAAGCGTCCATTTCTTTCATAAGCATCAAATCTGATTTAGCCCAAATTTTCATCTGTTCTTCATTACAGTGTTTTAATAATTCTCTCATTATATAAGGATCATGATTCCAAACAAATGGACTAGCTCCTGCTTTATAAACTTCATTTATAATAGCTGTAACTAAATTACGCTCATCACCTACTCCGTATGATTTTATAAGAACCTTTTCACCTTTTTTTAATTTGCATGAATAATTAACTATTGTTTTTGCCAACTTCTCTATTCTTGGGTCTTTCATAAATACACAACTCCTTAAAACAATTTTATTAATCAATTTTACACAATTAATTAATAATAATCAATAAAATCAATAATATATATAGTAAAAAATTATTTAAATTGTATAATAAAATACATGAAAAAATTACTTTAGGTTATAAAAATGAAAAAAAATATATTATTAATTTTATTTACTGTTTTATTTTCATATTCAGTATATGCAGCCAATAATGCAAAAGATGTTGAAGGATTTTGGGCTATGCCCGAAAGACCAAAAGGAAGAATGAAAACTGCAAAAATAATAGTTATAGATAATAAAGTTTATGCATATGCTGTAGAACTGCAAAATAATGTAAAAAGCACATTAGATATACATAATCCCAATAAAAGCCTAAGAGATAAAGAACTTATAGGACTAATATTTATATATGATATAGTATTTGAAAACGGAGAATGGACTACTGGAAAAATATACCATACGGATCAAGGAAGTACATACTATGCTAATATAAATCTTACTGAAGATAAAAATACGTTGCTATTAAAGGCTTCTCTCGATAAATCAGGAGTTGTAGGAGCAACTGTAAAATGGAGAAGACTATCAAAAGAGGAGTCCTCAAAATATAATGATATACCTAGAAATAAACTTCGTACTGTAGAAGGCAAAGGAATATAAAAAATATATTAATGCTTTAAAAATCGATATATAAGTATACATAATATAGTTAACATATTTTATTATTATGTTAAGTTTCAGCATAGCTAGGTATAGTTTATGTAAAAAATTAAAAAATTAAAATTAAATTTCATTTTTGTTATTGACATAATCTTTTTTCTAGTATATAAGAGTTGCGTTAATTTTTAGAATTAGCAAAAACTATTTCGGAGTGAATCAATATTATGAAAAAGATTTTGATTTTCCTAATCCTTTCAAGCATGTTCATGCTTATTTCCTGCTCAGGCGGTGCTTCAAATCCAAATGACATAGTAATCACAGGTTCTTCTTCAGTTTCTCCGCTAATGTTTAAATTGGCTGCAAAGTTTGAAGAGCTTAATCCTGATTATACAGTCATAGTAGAGACTTCTGATTCTACTATAGGAATTCAGGACACTGTAAACGGAAATAACAATATAGGAATGGCTTCAAGAAATTTGAAAGAAGATGAGCTTTCTGGTCTTGATACTTATTTATTATGTCAGGACGGCATAGTAATTATAGCAAATAAAGATGCTGATATAAGTCAGATAAGCGAAGAAGAACTGTATAATCTTTATATGATGAATACTGCAGTAAACGGTATAACAAAATCAATATCAAGAGAAGATGGTTCTGGTACTAGAAGTGCTTTTACAGATTTAACTTTGATAGGCAAAGATAATCCTCTTCCTTCAACAGTAGAAATACTTGATGCTACTGGAAAGGTAAAAACTTCTATTATGAGCGATGCATCAAAAATAGGCTATATATCTCTAGGTTCTATTGATGATACAATAAAACCTCTGGCATACAAAGCAAAAGAACAAAATGAATATGTTGCTGCTTCTGTAGAGAATATACAGAATAATTCATATAAACTTTACCGTCCTTTCTACATATTCACCAAAAATGGAATTGAGCTTGATACTGGAACTAAGGCTTTCCTAGACTTCATAAACAGCGAAACAGGAAAAACGGTTATAAATGAA
Source organism: Brachyspira innocens ATCC 29796 (assembly GCF_000384655.1). Classification (GTDB taxonomy): domain Bacteria; phylum Spirochaetota; class Brachyspiria; order Brachyspirales; family Brachyspiraceae; genus Brachyspira; species Brachyspira innocens. Next base: position 6,090 of record NZ_ARQI01000102.1, read on the forward strand.
AACGGGTATGTAGCTAGTTAATAAAAAGCAAAGTCGGTATACAAGCAATTAATATTTGTATATCGGCTTTTTTATTACTACAAATTTTTTTTATTATTATAAAAAAATTAATATATAAAAATTAATAACAAAATGGGATATATATTTTGAACAACAATATTAATAAACATATAATTAATGAAATTGCAGATAATATTATGAGATATATATTTTTTATATGTTCTATATTTTCAGTTGTAGTTGTATTTTCAATATGTATTTTTATATTTATCTACAGCATTCCAATATTTAAAGAAGTAGGATTTTTAAATTTTGTTTTTGGTATGAATTGGTCGCCTTCATCAAAAGAGTTTGGAATATTTCCAATGATAGTAGGCTCTGTATATATAACAATTCTCTCTACAATTCTTGGAGGAGGATTCGGATTTTTTACAGCAGTTTATATATCTATGTTTGCACCATCAAAATTAAAAACAATATTATCACAGGTTATAGATTTACTTGCTGGTATACCTTCAATAGTTTACGGATTTTTTGGAATGGCGGTATTAGTGCCTTTTCTAAAAAATATCTCTCCAAACAATATTGGCGAAGGAGTTTTAGCAGGCTCTATAATACTTGCTGTTATGATACTTCCTACAATAACATCTATTACCAAATATAATTTAGAGGCAGTATACAAATATTATTATGACGGAGCTATAGCATTGGGTAACACTCATTCTCAGGCTGTTTTTGGCGTTATAGTAAAAGCTGCAAAATCGGGTATATTTTCTGCCATAGTGCTTGGTATGGGAAGAGCTATAGGAGAAACTATGGCAGTTATGATGGTTGCTGGAAATGCTCCTTTTATACCTAAAGATTTATTCTCATATTTCAGAACTATGACTATTAATATAGCTTTGGAAATGGGATATGCTACTGGTATTCATAGGTCTGCATTAATTGCAACGGCATTTGTGCTTCTCATTTTTATACTTATAATAAATATTATACTTTCTCTATTAAAAAGAAATAATTCATATTTTTCATTTTCTTTAAGCAGTTTATTTAATAAAAATAAAGAATTAAAAAATGATATAAATAATTTCTCTTTTAAAAATATAAAAATGCAAGTATCAACCGTAAAAGCGGATATACTTAAATATATTTCAATAATAGCTTCTATAATAGCAACGCTTTTTCTTGTATTTATAGTAGTGTTTATACTTGTAAGAGGATTACCTCATATTAACTTTAATCTCTTATTTGGAAAGAGCAATAATTCTCAAATGACGCTTCTTCCAGCTATAGTTTCTACCGCTATGATACTTTTTATGTCATTAATAATAGCAATACCTCTCGGAGTTTTTGCTGCTATTTATTTGACAGAATATTCAAAAGCTAAAAGCAAATTAATATCAGTTATAAGAATATTTACAGATAGTTTGTCCGGCATACCTTCAATAGTGTTCGGGCTTTTTGGTATGCTGGTATTTGCCAATCTTTTTGGTATAGGAAGAAGTATATTAGCAGGTTCTTTAACATTAGTTTTGATAATACTTCCTTCTATAATAAGGCAGACTGAAGAAACATTATTATCAATTCCTTCAAGTCTTCGTGAGGGAAGTTTGGCACTTGGAGCTTCTAAAGTGAGAACTATATTTAAGATAGTACTTCCTTGCGGTTTTTCTGGAATAATGACTTCTGTTATACTAAGCATTGGAAGAATAGTAGGAGAAAGTGCGGCATTAATATACACTGCTGGGGCGGTAAGATATATGCCTAGAGGATATTTAAGCTCTGGAAGTACATTTTCTGTTATGATGTGGATGTTTTCAAGTGAGGGGCTTTATATTAATCAAACCTTTGCCACAGCAAGTATTCTTCTTATTATGATTATATTTCTTAATGCTTTATTATTCTTTGTAAATAAAAAGCTAAAAAAAGATTATTAAGAATATTAATAAATGGAGGTTAATAGATATCATATGACTAAAGAATTAGACTCTAATATAAACTTTGATTTTAATATTGATAAACTTATAAGAACTCAGAATCTAAATCTGTATTATGAAAGTTTTCAGGCTTTAAAAAATATTAATATAGATATAAATAAAAACAGCACAACTGCATTTATAGGTCCTTCAGGCTGCGGTAAGTCTACCCTACTAAAAACTTTTAACAGAATGAATGATTTAGTTGCCAACTGCAAAATAGAAGGCGATATAGAAATAGCAGGAGTTAATATTTACAATAAAAATGTTAACGTATCATATTTGAGAAAGAATGTTGGAATGGTATTTCAAAAGTCCAATCTTTTTGCTATGAGTGTTTATGACAATATAGCTTACGGACCTAGAACATTTGGAATAAAAAAGAAATCAGAACTAGATGACATAGTAGAATACAGTTTAACAAAAGCAGCCATTTGGGACGATATAAAAGATAGACTTAATAAAAATGCTTTAGGACTTTCTGGAGGACAGCAGCAGAGATTATGCATAGCAAGAGCATTATCAGTAAATCCTAAAATACTTCTTATGGACGAGCCTACAAGTGCATTAGACCCTATAAGTACGGGTAAGATAGAAGACCTTATTAATGAACTTAAAAATGAATACACTATAGTAATAGTTACTCATAATATGCAGCAGGCTATGAGAGTATCCGATAAAACTGCATTCTTCTTATTTGGCGAAATAGTGGAATATGATGATACAGAAGAAATATTTTCTAAACCTAAAGATGAAAGAACAGAAAAATATATTACTGGCAGATTCGGATAATTTATATTTTTTATATTATTTATTTAATAAAAACAAACGGAGAAATAATAGATGAAAAAATTTGAAGAAGAACTAAATAAATTAACTGATTATGTTGCTGAAGCAGGAGACATGATACTAGAGGCTTTAAGAAACTCATCTAACGCCTTGATAAACGGAGACATTGAACTAGCTAATAATGTAATAGAAAATGACAGAAATATAAACAGAATATCATACAAAATAGAGAGTGCATCTTTAAAAATGCTTTTATTAGAGCACCCTGTAGCAACAGATTTAAGGATAGTTTCTGCAGCATTAAAAATAGCTACCGACCTAGAGAGAATAGGAGATCAGGCTAAAGACATATGCGATTTGATTAGATTTTTACTAGAAGGTAATCTATATAAAAATAATATTGATACAATAATAGAGATGTCAAAAATTATAGACTATATGGTTACAAACTGTATTAAGGCTTTTAGAGAAAAGGACTCTCAATTATCAAGAGATGTTATAGAAAGCGATGATAAAGTGGATAAACTATTTTATAAAATGCGTGATTCTATGGTTGAGCTGATAAAAAGTGGTGCTGAAAATGCTGACCAAGCTATATATTTAATGATGATAGCAAAATATTTTGAGAAAATGGGAGATCATGCTGAAAATATAGCCAAATGGGTTTATTACTATACAACAGGTGAAAGATTTAAATAATATAGTTATTTAATTAAATATATCTATTGCAATTTTATAGTTTTATACAATAATATAACAAGATTGCAGAATGTATTATGAAATAGCTATATACAGTCATAATAAAAATGGGGGTATATATACAATGGAAATAATTATCAAAGACATTAAAGTAAAAAGTATACTTACAAAGTCAAATTTACCAGTTGGAGGCTATTCAGTAAATCCTTATGTAGGATGTACTCATGCATGTAAATATTGTTATGCTTCCTTTATGAAGAGATTTACAAATCATACAGAACCTTGGGGAGAGTTTATAGATATAAAATTATGGACTGATATAAAAAATACTCAAAAATATAAGGATAAAGAATTATTTATATCTTCTGTTACAGATCCCTATCAACCTATAGAAGAAACTGCATGCCGTACACGAACTTTGCTTGAACAGCTTAAAGGAAGCGGATGCAAAATCAGTATTTCTACAAAGTCTGATCTTGTACTAAGAGATTTGGATATTATCAAAACTTTTCCTAATGCTAGAGTTTCATGGTCAATAAATACACTTGATGAAAACTTCCGTGCAGATATGGATAATGCAGTAAGTATTGAAAGAAGATTAAAAGCTATGAAAGAATTTTATGATGCTGGTATACGTACAACCTGCTTTATATCTCCAATATTTCCATATATTACTAACATTAAGGATATAATACGGCGAGTAAAAAATAAATGCAATCTAATATGGCTTGAAAATCTAAATCTACGCGGAGCTTATAAAAAAGTAATATTAGATTATATAGAAGAAAAATACCCAGAACTGAAAACTCAATATGATGATATATATTTGAAAGGTAGTAAGAGATATTGGTTTGAATTAGATGAACAGATAAGTAAGTTTTGTAAAGAGGAGGGGCTATTATATGTGAGAAATGATGATTCTATTAATCAGCCATTCAATGCTCCTCCAATTGTTGTAAACTACTTCTTTCATGAGGAAATTATACCTTCAGCAAATAAAAAAACAAAGGCATAAAGTTTAAAAATAATAAATACACTGTATTTTTAATTCTGTTTACAAATAATAAAAATATGTACCAAAAAAGAATTATATTAATAAAATAAGCAGATTATAATAATATAGTCTGCTCTAAATTAATCATTAATAGTTTCTACAACAACATTATATTCATTAGAACTGTAGCTTTCTTCTAATATATAAGCCTCATTAGTTAAACTTACTGCTTTATTAACTTCTATATTATTACTAAGCAATACTTTAAATAAAGATTCATAAGCCCTTTTTAAAGCATTTTGCATAAGCATTTGTCTGGTATATGCATTTAATTTGGCATTTTCTGATATTTCTATTGAAGCATTTGCCCTGAATATTTTATCATCTATACTGCCCTCTTTTTTTAATCTGTTTAATACCTCTATAGTTCTGTCATATATAGTGTCATCTTTTAATTTTATCTCTGTATAAAAATTATCATCTTTTTTATATTCTTTAATATTTACAATATCCTCATTAGAAAAATCTATAAGATTACTGTCTTTTAATGAAACAGCAACTATATTAAAATCATTTCTGTTGATTAAAGGAGCTGTCTGTTCAGCTATATAATAATACATAGCATCTTCTGCCTTCATTCTGCTTACTTCAAAACTTATATCTGTATATGCTTGTGAATGCAATATTCCTCTTCTGATATTATTGCCTGAACATGACATTATAATTATTAATAAAAATATAATAAAAATATATAGCTTGTTTTTTTTCATGATTTATAATAAATTATCCTTTAATGTATTAATTATTTTAACTTATCATAGTTACTATTTGTAAAATCATAATTTAAAATACTTTTAAGTTAAGAGATAAAAATTATATAAATAATTGGAGAGTTCATATTGAATATTAAAGCATTTATTTTGTTATTACTATTAATTATGTTTACATCTTGCCAAAAGAAACAGGATAATTTTTTGGAAGATATGGCTTCTTTGGATAAAGCATATATGGATACATTATTGATTATAAGAGATGTTAATAATACTGACAGAAAGGCTTCCATAGAAAAATTTATTATAGTATGGAATGATTTTAAAAAAAAATACTACAATATTAATACAGAAGACCCTCAATGGAAAACCGATTTTGACAGCTTGCAGGATATATTAATACGCTCTCACTATTATATATCAAGCAAAGAAGATGAAAGTGCTGGATATTCTATACTGCATGATATTAAATATGTATTATCCGATTTGAGAAAAAGAAATAATGTTAATTGGTTTTTTGATAATTTAAACTCTATATACAAAATAGCATACAGAATGGGAGAACTATCAAAAATATATAACATATCTAATACAGTTCTTACTCAGGAAGAGGAAGAAAAATTAATCGTAGTTTATTATCTGCTTGATGCAGCAACTAAAACCACAATATCCGAATTTGATAAAAGCAATATACATCTGCTTCATCTTTCTCAGCAGCAGCTTGGAACACTTAAACATAATATAGAAACTATAGATGATTTAGTTAAATCGATAGGAAATGATTTGTTTTCAAAAAAATATAGTAATATATCCAGTATATCTGAAAATATTTTAAATATATATTTTAACTCTCTGCAAATAATAAGAGGCTAAAATATATAATCCATAATAAATAATATAAGGAATAAATATTTATGAAAGGTTTTTGTATCTTAAATAAACCTATAGGCATAACTTCATTTGACGCTATAAAACAGGTAAAAAAAACATTAAGAGAAAAAGAAAACATTATAGAAAAAAAAATAGGTCATGCAGGCACATTAGATCCTTTTGCAAACGGAGTTTTAATACTGGCATTTGGAAGATATACTAAATTATTTTTTTTATTTGATGATATGCCCAAAGAATATACTGCATTAGGAGTATTTGGTGAAATGAGAGATACTGATGATATAGAAGGTAATATAATAAAAAAATCTGATACAAATAATAAATTAAGTTTTGAAGAATTAGAAAAAATCATAAAAGAAAATTTTAAAGGAAATATTTTGCAAAAACCTCCTATATACAGTGCTAAAAAAATTAATGGAAAAAGAGCTTATGATTTAGCAAGAGATAATAAAAGTTTTGAATTAAAAGATGCTGAAGTATGTATTAACAGCATTGAATTACTAGAATATGATTATCCATATTTTAAAATTAAAACTTCAGTAAGCAAAGGCACTTATATAAGGTCTATAATAAGAGATATAGGAAATATAACAGATAATTTAGCTTATACAAAAGAATTAACAAGAGTATCTATAGGAGATTATAATATTGATATAGCCTGCAGTATAGAAGATATAAAAAAAGATAAAATACTCTCATTCTTTGATATGTTTAATAAACTTGAGAAAAAAACTATTGAAGATGATAATACAATAAAACAAATATTATGCGGCAATACCAAAATGATAGAAAATATAGAGATAAAAAATAAATATTTGGCATTAACAGATAATAAAGAAAATCTTCTAGCCATTATAGAAAAAAAAGATAAAAACATATACTCTTTTATAGATGTTTAATTAAATTTGTTTGATGATTTTCCTAAAAATGTGTATTTATTATATAATAGACTTGATTCAAAATACAATTAATAAGTAATAGTTTTTAGTGTTTTTATTATTATGAGTTGTACATAACATACAAATTATGCACTGCTATTTATATAGATCTGTTGCTATTTTTATATATGATCTTAGAAAAAGGTAACTTATTTTTCTCATAAGCACCTACTGGTGGTTACACATACAAAATATGCCTGTGTAAGGAGAAACAGGCACCAAACTTCTGTCTCAAAGAACAGCACATTTAATTAAAATAATAAATTTACTTTATTTCAAAATTATCATCTCTTTGTTCAAAAAAGCATTTTTTAAATCTTTATCAATATCCTTAGCTTTAAATACAATTGTATACTTATTTGTATCAATTATTTCTTCTTTTGTTTTATCATATAAAGTACATATTATACGATAACAACCATTCTTATATTCTTTGATAGCAACAGCTAAAAGATTACTATCGGCTTCAAGTCTTTGTTTAATATCTTTGTTCTTAAAAAATGCTATTACATCTTCCATTTTTAATAAATTACATTTTTTAACTTGCAAAAAAATATTTTTATTTTTTAAGAAAAATATAGTACCAATTACTAATGCAGCTGCAGTTCCTATTATCGGAAATATAACTTTTTTCATAGTTTATCCTTCAATATACTATTACATTTCACTTAATATTTATATAATAGTAAATACAATTTTTACTTTAAAACAATCATATCTTTATCAGAAAAAGCATTTTTTAAATCTTCATTAATATCTTTAGCTTTAAATATTAAAGGAAATTTAAAATCTTTTAGTATTTCTTCTTCTCTTTTATCATACAAAGTACATATTATACGATAACCATTATTTTTATGTTCTTTAATAACAACGGCAAGCAAATCATCATCATTTCTAAGAATGTCAATAACTTCTTTTCTTTTAAATGATTTTAGTATTTCTTCCATTGTTAATAAATCCACTTCTATAATATCAAAAGCAATATTATCAATATTAAATCTTTTTCTATAAAGTACAATTGATACTACCACTATTATCAAAATAACTGCTGATACTATAAAAAATACATACTCATTCATAAAAAATACCTTGAAGTTATTTCAATACAATCATATCTTTATTGCCAAAACTCTGTTTAGTTTTTTCATCTAGCCCATTACTTTCAATACCAATGGCATCTTCTTCCATATCAACAATTTCTTCTTGAGCCTCATCATACAAGCAATTAACAACTCTATAATTATTATTTCCTAAGTTCTCCTTTATAGAAACAGCAATTATATCTCTATCTTCTTCTAATTTTCTTAACCTATTTCTACTTTTAAAAAAGTTTACTATATTACTTGCAAAATTAATAATCTTTACAAATATTCTCTTAATAAAATTCCATATTCTTCTTAAAAGATCAATAAAATAACTCATATACAATCTCCATTATTTTAATACTATCATATTTTTATCACCAAATTGGGATAATAAATCTCTATCTAAACTATTAGTATATATAACCCAATGTTTAGCATCTCCATTTAATAGAGGCTCATTATTTTTATCCAAAAAACATATTTGTATTTCAAATTTATATTTATTAGATTTATTTGTACTACTATTATCTAAAATACAAGCTGATGAATACAATTTTGGATTGAATTCTTTTTTCACAAGAGCTATACATTTTTCTAATGATAAAGTATCCATATGCAACTCTTCCAGCTTCCAAGCTATTTTTAAAGCTCTAAATAATTCATCTACTTGAACATTATTAATAGTATCTGATATTTCTTTTTCTATCTTTTCAACAATATTTTTTACACTTTCACCTGTATTCACTGTTACATTTTTTAGTGCTTTTTTTACACTATCTACTAATTCATCTTTTAAATTAAAATTATTAGTATTATTTTTATCATTTTGTTCCATTTTTTATTCTCCTATTTTTTTATTAATAGTTTCATCTTCTGATTTATCTAAATCATCATTATCATCTGAATCATCAGAATCTTTATTTTTCACTACATAATTTTTAGTTTCTAAATTTTCTTTTATCTGCTTTTTTAACTCAGTTTTTCTGTTTGCCTTAGCTTTAACAGCATCAAATTTTTCTTTTGATTTTTTGAATACTTCTTCAAATAATTCTCTATTAATATCAGAATTTTTTTGTATACTTGTTATAAGAACTTCTAAAATCGTATTTTTTATTTCTCTAGGAGCAAAACCTTCTATTTTTTCACTTAAAGAAAGTAAGAAATCATCATCTTTTACCTCCTCATCAATAGGAGCTTTACTTGGTATCATCTTTTTTATAATTTTTAATCTCATATTTTTATCAGGAAGTTCAAACTGTATATGTTTTAAAATTCTGCTTTCAAATGCACTATCATAATTTTCATGCAAGTTTGTAGCAAAAACAACTATACCATTAAAAGATTCAAGTAATATTAACATTTGACTTCTTAAAGAGTTAACAGCCTGATCTGAACTTGAAGAAACATTTGTTATACGCTTTCCCAAAAAAGAATCAGCCTCATCAAAAAATAAAAGACAATTTTCTTTTTTAGCTATTTCAAAAGCTTGCACTAAATTTTTAGGAGCATCGCCTACAAATTTAGACTCTATATCTGAATAGTTGAGAGAAAGTATTTTTAAATTTAATTCGCTTGCTAGTATATGTGCTGACATAGTTTTACCAGTACCTGGAGGTCCGTAAAAATTAATTATACATCTAGGTACAGGGTCTATATCTTCAAATCCCCATTCATAATATATTTTATTAATACTTTTCACCATAGTTATAACTTTTTCTAATTCTTCAAAAGTAGAATCATTTAAAACTATTTGGTTAATATTGTATTTTGGTTCTGTAGGATTTACATTTAATTTTACAGTATCTTCATCATTATTATTACTTTTATTCTTTTTATTTGATGGTATTAAAAATTTATTTTCTATCTCTTCTTTTGTATAGTTAAAAGCCACAATAATTTTTACTTTTAATTTATTTTCTAATATAAATTTATTTTCTATATGTGATAATCTGGCTTTTAATAAAGATATTTTTACATCTTGATCATCATTATATTCTATATCTTCTTTATCCACATAAGCAATATTATTTGTCATTTTTAGCTTATAATCATCATAATTATATATCAAAAAAATAATTACGCTTTTTAATCTTTTATCTTTAATTTCAAAATCTTCTAGTTTTTCAGTAATTTCATCATACAACTCAGAATCAGTATTATTATCATTAGTTAATTGATAGACTTCTTTCAACACTCCCATAACACCTCCAATAAAAAATATTATCACACTAATATATAAATTATTATAATAATATTTAAATATATTAACATATATTAAACATTATAAACTAATTACAATATTTGTCAATAGTATTTATTATATATTTTTAAATAAAAGTATATTTTATATTACTATAATATAAAATATACTTTAAAATAATAAAATTAAATTTAAAAAACATATAAAAATTTAATATAAAATAAATACTACTTTAAAAAAATTTTATAATATTATTTATTGACTTTTTTAAAATATTTAATATAATTTATCTAAATATTATATGGAGGAATATTATATGTTATGGTGGTTATTAGGTGCTGCTCTGCTTGGTGCTGCTGTTTTATTGACTTTAGATGCTTTAGCTGATATCTTAAGAAAAAAATATCCAAATGCTAATTATGCTGTTATAAAAAAAGTAAAGAGAAATTTTAATAGCGGTAATTATAATGAAATCAAAGTTGATTTATACAATGGAAATGGAAGAAAAATGCAAAGAGCATCTATTGAAGCAGAAGAAATTTCAGATGAAATCGAAGAAGGTGAAGTTTTAGAATTATATTAAATCAAGAATATTTTCTATAAATAAAAAAAGACAGAATAGTTTTATAATCTATTTTGTCTTTTTTGTTATTTTAAAATTATTAAAAATCTGTCTATTATTAAATTTTGATTCTGCTAATTTATCATAAAGCCTATTGGACATTACCTTTAAACTAGCAAATGTAAGCCCTCCTGAAGCCATACCTACTAATATTGGTATAACTTTTGCCGCCACACTTTTGCAGCTACATCTTTAGTTAATTTGATGCCTACTAATTTTAACAAAGCCTCAATAGTATTCCACCCTATAACTTTAGTTAATGCCATTTTAGGAAGCTGTTTTAAAGCAACACCTGACAAATACTGAGCTACAGTTTTTAATTAAGCCTGAGTATCTCAAAACATAACACTTAAATAAATCAAAACAATATTAGCCTCATCATTAGTTAAAATAAAAACCCCAGTACATAATACTGAGGTTTTATATATAAAAATGTATTAATTATTTATTAATACATACCGCCCATTCCGCCGCCAGGCATTGGAGGCATTGGTTTTTCAGGTTCTGGTATATCAGTAATAATAACTTCTGCTGTTAATACTTGGCTAGCAATAGAAGCAGCGTTTTGTAAAGCACTTCTTGAAACTTTAGCAGGATCAATAATACCAGCTTTCAACATATCAACCCATTCATTAGTAAGAGCATTAAAACCCATATTGCCTTTTTGTTCTTTAGCCTGAATAGCAACAACTGAACCGTCTAAACCAGCATTTGTAGCTATCATTCTTATAGGCTCTTCTATAGCTCTTTTTACTATATTAATACCAACTTGCTCATCAGCATTGTCAGCTTTTAAAGAAGCAAGTTTATGCTGAGCATGTAAATAAGTAATACCGCCGCCAGGAATAACACCTTCTTCAACAGCAGCACGAGTTGCAGATAAAGCATCTTCTACTCTAGCTTTTTTCTCTTTCATTTCCACTTCAGTAGCAGCACCTATATTTATAACAGCAACACCGCCTGAAAGTTTAGCAAGTCTTTCCTGTAATTTTTCTCTGTCATAATCGCTGTCAGTTTCTTCTATTTGTTTTTTAATTACAGTAACTCTATTTTTTACGTCTTCTTTGCTTCCAGCACCTTCAACTATAGTAGTATTTTCTTTATCTACAGTGATTTTTTTAGCTTTACCAAGCTGCTCAATAGAAGCATTTTCAAGTTTCATACCTAAATCTTCGCTTATAACTTGGCCGCCTGTTAATATAGCGATATCTTCAAGCATAGCTTTTCTTCTGTCGCCAAAACCAGGAGCTTTAACAGCACATACATTTAATACTCCTCTCATTTTGTTAAGTACTAAAGTAGCTAAAGCTTCATTTTCAATATCTTCAGCAATAATAATGAAAGGTCTTCCAGTTTGAGCAATCTTTTCAAGAATAGGAAGAAGTTCTTTCATATTAGAGATTTTTTTATCATATATAAGAAGTAAAGCATCTTCTAATTCAGCAGTCATACTGTCTCCGTTAGTTACGAAGTATGGAGAAATATAACCTCTGTCAAACTGCATACCTTCTACTAAAGAAAGGCTAGTTTCTAAAGATTTAGCTTCTTCTACAGTGATAACACCTTCTTTACCAACTTTTTCCATAGCATCGCTGATTAAACTTCCTATTTCTTTATCATTATTAGCAGAAATAGTAGCAACTTGAGCGATTTCTTCTTTACCTTTAATTTGTTTAGCTTCAGATTTGATATAACCAACTATTTCATTAACAGCTTTTTCTATACCTCTTTTAATAAGCATAGGATTAGCACCGCTAGTTACATTTTTCAAGCCTTCTTTAACCATAGCCTGAGCTAAAACAGTAGCAGTAGTAGTACCATCACCTGCAACATCATTAGTTTTGGTAGCAACTTCTTTAACAATTTGAGCACCCATATTTTCAAATGGATCTTCTAATTCTATTTCTTTAGCGATAGTTACACCATCATTTATTATAGTAGGAGGACCAAATTTTTTGTCTATTACAACGTTACGTCCGCGTGGTCCTAAAGTTACCTTTACGGCATTAGCTAAAGCATCTACCCCTCTCATAAGGGCACGTCTAGCTTCTTCATCAAATAATAGCTGTTTTGCTGCCATACATTTTCTCCTTAATTAATTATTATTAAATTAAATTATTAGCATTATTAAACTTTTAAAATTATTTAGTTTTAAAATTGTAAAAATTATACATTAAAAAATAAATATTTTCAAGTATGCAAATGTGTTAATTAGATTAAAAAAAAGCACTGATATATTTGATATCAATGCTTTAATAAAAAATAACAGATAAATTATAGCAAACCTAATCTGCGTTCTTTTTTGATTTTTCTTTTCATTCTTTTAAGAGCTTTTTCTCTCTGAAGTTTTTTCTCAAGAGAAGGTTTTTTATAGAACTGTTTTTCTTTAAGGTCTTGTAAAATACCTTCGTTCTCACAAGCTCTGCGGAATCTTTTAATAACGCTTTCTACTGGTTCGCCTTCATTAGCGAATACTCTTACCAATTAACTCACCTGCCTTTTTATAAAATTATTAGCGGCGAAGGGACTTGAACCCCTGACACTGCGGATATGAGCCGCATGCTCTAACCACCTGAGCCACGCCGCCAAAAATAATAAGCCTATATTTTCGGCTATTAGCGGGGGCAGGACTTGAACCTACGGCCTTTGGGTTATGAGCCCAACGAGCTACCAACTGCTCCACCCCGCGGTATTTAATAAATAATGAAACCAATATACACTTTTTTAAAAAAATGTCAAGTATTTTTATATAAACTTATTTAAAAACTCTTCAGGTTTTAATGCTTCTCCAGACTCAAATAAGTTTATTATATACTTATTAACAAATATTTTCTCTTTTTTTAATTTTGTCTCGATAAATAAACCTTCGCTTTTTAATCTTGATAATAGTCTTGCTGCCTTATCTCTTTTCCAATCAAACATACTCATTAAATCTATTATCCTAATATAAGGCGTGATAAATATCATATAAAACACGCTTGAATCAGCTAGTTTCTTAAAATTTTTATTTTGTAAAAGTTTATCTCTTAATACTTTTAAATTACTATGCACAAAGCTAATAGTATCAACAGCATACAAACATATACCGCGTAAAAACTGCAAATATCTTATTATAGATTCCTTATTAAAACTTTCATTCATACTCATTTCAAAAAATTGATAAGGATAAAGTATAGGCTTATCTAATAATTTTAATTTGTATGAATAAATATTAAACACAACCCTGCATATTATAAAACAGCTTTGATAATCTTTAACATATTCATAAGATATTTTTTGATAAACCAATAACTTTAATAAAGGATCTAAATCTAGATTATCTATATAAGATATTTTCTCATCGTAGCTTTTATCGATATTAATTTCTTTATCTTCAAGCCTGCTTATTATTCTTGAAAGAACTTCTGAATTATAATCACTTTGTACAAACTCTTTTAATATAGCAAACTCTTTATACTTTGAATGATATTCTTCCAATATGCTATACGATATCATAGCTATATCTTTAAACTCATAACTGCTTGAAGGATTTAATATTAATGATAATATACTTAAAAGATACTCTGAATTTTTTAAAGATATGCATGACATTCTAAAATCATAATAAGCATGCCAAGTTTTAGCCAATTCTTTAAGCACATCAACATCGTCAAACATCTCTGTATTAAATTTATTACTCATATACGTATATTAACACAATAATGCTTATATATCAATACATATTTTTTTGTAGAAGTCATATGCTGTTAAGTTTTTTTATAGCCTCTTCTATAGCTTCCATTTTAGCTTCATATTTGTTAATCTCTTCTATTCTGTTTATACCATCACATGCCTGCCATAATGAAACTAGAGCAACATAATCTTCTGCCTTATCATCAATATTATAATTATCAAAATGATATGTTATCCCTGAAAGAACACATTCAAAATCTGTAATAACAGCATCATACATCTTTTCAGCTTTCTCAAACTCCTCTATTTCTTCAAAGCATAAAGCAGTTTTTATCATGTCAGGACCAACTAAACCTCGGTAATTAGACATAACATTACATGTAATATAACTTTTATAGTACATCACTTCTGCCCTAGATCTGGCATCTCCTGCTATTTCTGAAAAATCTGAAAGAACATCTAATATAGCTCTGTATATAGACGATGTTATAACTATACTTACTCTATTAATAGCAGCAGAATTTTTAAAGCCTGATACTATATTGTGAGATATATTTGAAATAAGTTCATATATAGTTTTTACTAATATATTAAGCTCTTCTCTATATCCTCCGAAATAGAAGGCATATATAAATCTTACAAAATCACCGTATAATAATGCGTTATTTGCTGTTAAATTAAAATCTATATTATCTATGCCGCTTATATCTTTATTATCAATCAAATTTTTTATAACTTTAATAACACTCCCGTCATCTTCATAATGAAGTTTGGAATTTTCTGAAGTAAATAATTCCAGAGCATTTAATTTTCTCTTTCCGCTAAACTCTCTTATATAAGAGTTTAATGTAGATTTAGCCAAAAAAGTATTTCCTACAGACAATGGCTTTAATATATCAGAATATTCGCCGTTAAATAACTCATTAACTAAATGTTTTATCTCTTTACTGTCCATATTAAAACAACCTCATTATATTATATAGATGTATTATACAATATATTAATAAATAATAGTATAGTAAATAATCATTAAATAATATATACTTTTTATTAATTTTAATATAAAATACACAAAATAAAAACTGATAGGATATATAAATAATGGAACTTTTAGCACCAGCTGGAAATAAAGAAAAATTAGAAGTAGCATATCATTACGGAGCAGACGCTGCATATATAGGCGGAGCATTATTTAATTTAAGACATCAAAGTAAAAATACAACTATAGAAGAGCTTGCTGAATGTGCTGAGCTTGCAAAAAAATTAAATAAAAAAATGTATTTAACTTTAAACGCTTTTTTGCATGAATATGATAAAAACAATTTAAAAGAATATCTAAAAGAAATTCAAAACTTAAATATAGACGCTTTTATAGTTTCAGATTTAGGGGTATTAGGAATAGTTAAAGAAATTATACCAGAGGCTAATATTCATATAAGCACTCAGGCTTCTGTAACTAACAGCTATTCCTGCAAAATATATGAAAGTCTTGGAGCAAGCAGAATAATACTTGCAAGAGAATTATCATTAGATGAGATAAAAGAAATTAGAGATAATACTGACTTGGAATTAGAAACTTTCGTACATGGAGCAGTATGTATGTCATATTCTGGAAGATGTTTATTATCAAACTTCTTAAATAACAGAGATGCAAACGGAGGAGAATGCTCGCAGGTTTGCAGATGGAATTTCAAAACATACATAGAAGAGAAAACAAGACCTGGAGAGTTTATGGAAATAGAAGAAGGCGAAAACCATTCTACGATATTAAGCAGCAGAGATTTGCAGATGGCTGAATATTTGCATTTGCTTCAGAAAGCTGGTATTGACTCCATAAAAATAGAAGGAAGAATGAAAAGCGTATATTATGTTGCAAATACTGTGAGAGTTTATAGAGTATTATTAGACTTACTCGACAGAATAGGATACGAATCCTACCCTGAAGCAATAAAAAAAGAACCTATTGCAAGCTATTTAAAAGAACTTGATACCATAAGCAGAAGAGAAAGCGATACTGGTTTTTATTTCGGAAGAGATAATATCAAGCCTACATTAAAAGGATATTTGAAAGGAAGAAGACTTATGGGTATGATTTCTGATGACAGTGAAGAATATGCTAAAATTACAGTATACAACACCATAAAAAATGGAGACAATTTAGTGTACATAGGCAAAGATTTTATTAATCATAATGACAACAGATTCAAACTATTTATAAAAACAGATGATAATGAGTTTGTAGAAGTTGATAACATTAGAAATATAGACAATGCCTATATAAAATCAGGAGCACATAATTTTAAAAAATATGATATTATAACTATAGAAGAAGATTAAGAGAATATTAAAAAATATGGTACTTGGTGTAGATTTCGGACGCAAAAAAACTGGCACTGCTTTTATGGATATGAATATAAAAATTCCTTTTCCTTTGCTCCTTATAGAAGAGAGTAATGCCAGAAAAGTTAAGCGTGCTTTGATGGATATAATAGAAGATAAAAATATTGATACTGTTGTATTCGGGCTTCCTTTATCTGATGAAGGAAAAGAAAGCGAGTGGTGTTCTGAAATAAGACGTTTTTCCGAGTTTCTTTTAAAAAGTGTCAAAGTGAATATTATTTTTGTTGATGAATACGGCACTTCAAAAGAGGCTGATTATATATTGAGAGGCAAAAAAAAGAGTGTTAAAAAAAAAGCTAATGATTTAATAGCTGCCGTTTTAATACTAGAAAATTATTTAAACGTTTTGAATATGAACAATAAAAATGATAAACTATAATTATTTACTATTTTTATAATTAAATAGTTATAATAATAAAAAATATAAGTTTTCAAAATATAATAAAAAAGGTAATAAAATATGAATCAAAATATAACTAAAAAATATATAACACTATCATCTATAATAGCAGTATTAATAATAATATTAATAGCTGTAATTCTATTAAAAAATAAAGGTTACTCCTTACCTACCCTAAAAGCAATAAATTCAAATATATCTGAAATTATTATAAAAAGAGGAGCTAATGAAACTATATCAATAAAATATAATGATAACAAATGGACTGTTAATGATAAATATAATGCTGACAATTCATTGATAGAAGCTATGACAAATGCATTAAATATCATTCAGCCTACAGAAATAGTTTCTAGGGGTGATGATGAAGCTATGCTAAAATATAAATTATCTGATGATGAAGTATTATCAGTTGAAGCATTTGACAGTTCTTCAAAAAATGTAAGAAATATAAAGTTTGGTATGAAATCAGCATTTGGAAATAGTGTATATGCTAAAATAAATAATGATAAAAATATATACTTACTTGGAAATACATCTTCTAATCCTAAAGATATTTTTGATAAAACAGAAAATGACTTGATAAATAAAACCATATCAAAAATAAAAAACGATGACATAGAAAATATAACTATAGAATACAATAACAATGCATATACTTTAGAAAAACCTAAAGATAATACAAACAATGTATGGATTAAAACTTGGAATAATACAGAAGTAAAAGCTAATGATGTTTATACAAGCATATTTACATTAGCTAATTTAAATGCTGACGGATTAATAACTAATGAAAATATAAATAAAAATAATACATTATATAAAATCAATATAAAAACTTCTGACAACAACAATAAAACATACGAGATATTAAACAAATTAGATGACAATAATTATGAAATAGTTAATACCGATGACGATAACAGATATTATATGACAGAAAATTCATTTAATACTTTTATAGAGGCGATTAATTACATAACAAAATAATTATTAGACTTGTTTCAAAACTAAATTTGTTAATATTTATAAATTTTTAATTTAACATTTTTAAATTATAGTTTGGGCTTTGCCCTTACGAAGTACACAGCGTGACCGCTCTGCGTGCTTCGCAAAACCCCAGTTCTTTTATGACGTCTGTCCGCCTGTGGCGTGGTATAAGGCACAGCCCGCCTTCGGCGAGAACCATACTCTGTACGCCTGTGGCGAAAGAACTGCATTTTGTAGCTTAAATAATATAATTTATACAATATATAAAACATCTATTTAAATAATAATTAATATTATTAAATTTAGCATAAAATAACAAACTTACAAAATTATTTGTCAAGTACTTTTGAAACAAGTCTATTTAAAAAATTTAAGAAAATAAAAAATATTTAAAAGATATTTATAATAACGGCTTTGCAGTGCAGAGCTTTATTTTTATATAATTTATATAAATTACATAGTAAAAGATTCGCCCAAATATACTTTACGTGCTAACGGGTTATTAACTATCTCTTCAGGAGTACCTTTTACCAATATTTGACCATTACCCATAATATATGCTCTGTCTGTAATTCTCAAAGTTTCACGTACATTGTGGTCAGTAATTAATATTCCCAAACCTTTATCTTTAAGGGAAGCTATGATATTTTGTATATCTATAACAGCAATAGGGTCTACCCCTGCAAAAGGCTCATCTAATAGTATAAACTTAGGATTAACAGTGAGTGCCCTTGCTATCTCGCATCTTCTTCTCTCTCCTCCTGAAAGAGTATATCCGTTTTGTTTTCTTACATGAGTAATATTAAACTCAGCAAGAAGCATATCAGTTATATCCATTCTGTCTTTAGCTGATAATGCTTTATTATATTCTAGTATAGAAAGCAAATTATCTTCTACTGACATCTTACGGAAAATAGAAGCCTCCTGAGGAAGATATCCTATACCAAGTGTAGCTCTCTGATGCATATGAAGATTTGTAATATCCAAATCATTTAAATATACATTTCCAGCAGTAGCTTTAACAAAGCCAACCGTAATATAAAAACTAGTAGTTTTACCCGCCCCATTAGGTCCTAAAAGCCCTACAATCTCACCTTGTTTTACACTATAAGAAATATCACCTATTATTTTTCTTTTACCATAATATTTTGTAAGATTAACAGCACGAATTTCATAAGGATTTTCTTTATCATAATTAAAGAAATTTTCTGCGGTTATTGGATTATTAGAGGGTATATTACTGACATCATCTTTTTTTTTGAAAATATTTAAAAATTTACCAAGCATACACCCTCTCTATTTTATTTTTTTTATAAAATTATAAATTCACACTTGTGCCATGTTTTTGAGCATCCAAATTACCAATGGCTTTATCAAATGTATATAAATTTCTGCCTTTTAAATCGCCCAAGATTTTTATTTTATCAAGAATATCATTAAATAATTCCTGTTCTTCAAGCTGTTCTTGTATAAACCAATCTAAGAATCTTAAAGTAATATAATCTTTTTTCTCAAAAGAATAACCTACAAGCTCATTTATGCATGAAGTAATATATTCTTCATGTTTAACAACTGTTTCAAATAAATCTTCTACTGATTTAAAATCATTTTGAGGAGCATTCATTTCTCCAATAGTAGCCTGTCCTCCTACTTTGTTGATAAAATCTCTAAACTTTTCAAAATGTTCTAATTCTTCTCTGTAATGACCGTATAAGAATTTACTGCAGCCTTTAAGTCCTTGTTTATCGCACCAGCTAGCCATATTAAAATAAAGGCTTGCTGAATACAATTCTTTATTCAATTGAACATTCAATACTTTAATTGTTTCTTCATTATTGATTATAGACATAATAAAAACTCCTTTTTAAATATATATTTTATATCCTTTTTTATTTTATAATAATGTAAAAAAATTATCAATTAAAAATCTTAATTGTATATTATATATTATAAATTTAAAAAAATGAACAAATTTATAATAAAAATATATAAAAAATATAAAAAAACTATTGCACAAAAATAAAAAAAATATATAATTCCTAACCGTAATAGAAAATCGAGTGGTTTATTTGATTGCTATTGCATCCATTTTGGTAAAATTATTTTGACCTTAACCTTCACAAAAGGGGAAAAGAGGCCATACGGACAGCCGGGTCAAAAGCCGATTTGCGATTCAATCGTGTTAAATTATTTATAAGGAATAAACGTACTTGTGAATGATCAACATGAGCAGTAAAAGTATAAATTACTGTATAGGCTCAAATAAACTAAAAAATAGTTAAAGATCTAATCAAGTACAATTATTTATCTTTATGTAAGGAAACTTATGTTAGAAAAATAATTGTATTTTTTTATATAAGATTTCCTTCTGCACAAGATGTGAGGAGGATTTTTATGCCAGACAAGATTAAACTATACGGGTTTAATAATCTTACAAAAAGTTTAAGTTTCAATATCTACGATGTTTGCTATGCAAAAACAGAACCAGAGCAAAGAAAATATATAGATTATATTGATGAGCAGTATAACTCTAAAAGATTAACAGAAATACTTTGCAATGTAACTGACTTGATAGGTGCTCATATACTAAACATATCAAAGCAGGATTATGACCCTCAGGGTGCTAGCGTAACTATACTAATTTCAGAAGAACCTTTAAATGATACTGTGCTTGATGAAACATGTAATAAAGGCAATATTTCATTTGTAGAAAAAGAAACAGTATGTGCACATTTGGACAAAAGCCATATAACAGTACATACATACCCAGAGTATCACCCAAATAAAAGTATATCATCATTCAGAGTTGATATTGATGTATCTACATGCGGTAAAATATCCCCTCTTAAAACACTTAATTATTTAATACAATGCTTTGATTCTGACATAATATCCATAGACTATAGAGTTAGAGGATTTACTCGTACTATAGACGGAAAAAAATGCTTTATAGATCATAAAATAACAAGTATACAAGATTATATAAGCGAAGAAATTCAAGAAAGATACGATGCTCATGACATAAATATATATAGTGCAAATATATTTCATACTATGATGATAATTAAAGAACTTAATCTTAGTAATTATCTCTTTGGAAAAGATGTTAATGAGTTTACTCCAAAAGAAAGACTTAAAATATCTAATGATCTTCGTCAAGAAATGATAGAAATATATTCAGGAAGCAATGTATACGATAATGAATAGACAAGAGAGAACACCTATTGTTGAAGCATTAAGACAATACAGAAAAAAAAGAATAGTAAGTTTCGATGTACCAGGTCATAAGCAGGGAAAAAGCACAAAAGTTTTGATAGATGTACTTGGAGAAAAATGCGTTCAAATAGATTATAATTCATCAAAGCCTTTAGACAATGCCACTCACCCTATAGGAGTTATAAAAGAAGCTCAGGAATTAATGGCTGAAGCATTTAAGGCTAAAGAATCATTTTTTATGGTTGGAGGCACTACATCTGCTGTTCAGGCTATGATATTTACGGCCTGCAAATATGGAGAGAAAATAATACTTCCTAGAAATGTACATAAAAGTGCTATTAATGCTCTTGTTTTATGCGGTGCTGTGCCTATATATGTAAATCCGGGAGTAAATAAGGAATTGGGTATATCTTTGGGTATGTCTATAGAAAATATAAAAAAGGTAGTAGAGAAAAATCCTGATGCTAAAGCTATATTTGTTAATAATCCCACCTACTATGGAATATGCTCTGACTTAAAAAAAATAGTAGAATTAGCTCATAAAAATAATATGCTTGTTTTAGCAGATGAAGCACATGGCACACATTTTTATTTTGGTGATAATCTTCCAATAAGTGCTATGGAGGCAGGTGCTGATATGAGCTGTGTAAGTCTTCATAAAACAGGCGGATCTCTCACTCAGTCATCAGCACTTTTAATAAACAATAATGTCAATGGTAATCATGTAAGACAGATAATTAATCTTACTATGACTACAAGTCCTAGCTATATACTTATGAGCAGTCTTGATATAGCAAGAAGCGAATTAGCTATTAACGGCAAAGAAATTTTTAAAACTGTTATTAATATGGCCAACTATGCCAGAAAAGAAATTAATAAAATAGGCGATTACTATGCATTTGGTGAAGAGATAATAAACAATGATGATATATATTCTTTTGACAATACAAAACTATGCATACATACTAGAAAAATAGGTCTTGCTGGAATTGAAGTATATGATAAATTACGTGATGAATATAATATACAAATAGAGTTCGGAGATATAGGAAATATTCTAGCTATAATATCGGTAGGAGACAGAAATCTTGAACTTGAAAGACTTATAGCAGCATTGGCTGAATTAAAAAGAAAGTATAAAAAAGACTATACTCATTTATTTGATCATGAATATATTAATCCAATAGTAAAATACAGTCCTCAAAAGGCTTTTTATAGTAATAAATATTCTGTAAAATTAGATGACTCAATAGGCAAAACTTCGGCAGAATTTGTAATGGCATATCCTCCGGGTATACCTATAATAGCCCCGGGAGAAGAAATCACTCAAGAGATTATAACATATATAAAATATGCAAAAGAAAAAGGCTGTGTAATGCAAGGCACAGAAGATATAGAATTAAATAATATACAAGTAATGGAGGAATAAAATGGAACTTTGGTATACAGAAAATCATACTGAGGAATCTAAATTTTCAATAAAAGTAGAAAAACAATTATATTCAGCACAAACTAATTTTCAAAGAATAGATGTATTTGAATCAAAAGAATTCGGCAAGTTCTTTACATTAGACGGACTTATTATGGTAACAGAAAAAGACGAGTTTATTTATCATGATATGATAGTGCATATTCCAATGGCAAGCAATGGCAATATAAAAAATGTACTTGTGATAGGAGGCGGAGACGGAGGCACTGTAAGAGAATTAACACGCTACAAAACTATAGAAAAAATTGACATGGTAGAAATAGATGAACAAGTTGTAGAAGTATGCAAAAAATATTTTCCATCAACAACTTCTGGATTGAGCGATAAAAGAGTAAGTTTATATTTTCAGGACGGATTAAAGTTTGTAAGAGATGCCAAAGAAGGAGAATACGATTTAATAATAGTAGACTCCACAGATCCATTTGGACCTGGAGAAGGATTATTTACAAGAGAGTTTTACGGCAACTGTCATAAAGCATTAAGTAAAGACGGCATACTCGTAAATCAGCATGAATGTCCTTATTACAGTGATTATGCCTATAATATGCAAAGGGCTCACAGAAATATATACGAAACATTTAATATAGCTAAAGTGTATCAGGCTCATATACCAACCTACCCTAGCGGACATTGGCTTTTTGGATTTGCCTCAAAAACTATAGACCCTATAAAAGACCTCAAAGAAGAAGAGTGGCTTAAACATAATTTGGATACAAAATATTATAATCTTGATATACATAAGGGCTGTTTTGCTTTGCCTACTTATGTAAAAAAACTATTGGAGCAGTCTCATCATGAATAATAAGCCTAATATATTTATGGCATTGGATTCTAATTTTGAAGAAAGTAATATAGTGGTATTTGGTGCTCCTTATGACGGAACTGTAAGCTACAGACCAGGTACAAGATTTGCACCTAATGCTATAAGAGTGGAATCTTTTGGTATAGAAACTTATTCACCGTATCAGGAAAAAGACTTGGAAGATTTGAAAGTTTTTGATTATGGAGATTTAGAACTTCCTATGGGAAACAGAGAAAAGGCTCTTGATATCATATATCAAACTTCTAAAAAAATTGTAGAAAGCAACAAAATACCTTTTATGATTGGCGGGGAGCATTTAGTGACCTTGCCTGCATTTAAGGCCGTGTTTGAAAAATATAATGATATAGTTTTAATACAATTTGATGCCCATGCAGATTTAAGAGATAATTATTTAGGAGAAGGTTTAAGTCATGCATGTGTTATGCAAAGATGTTATCAGATTATGAAAAGTAAAGAATTATATCAATTTGGCATAAGGTCTATGACTAAAGAAGAACATGAATTTGCTAAAAAACATACTATATTAGAAAAGTTTTCAGCAAATACTGTATCAGAAGCAAAAGAAAAAATAAAAGATAAACCTGTATATATTACAATAGACCTTGATGTTTTAGACCCTTCAATATTCTCAGGTACTGGAACTCCAGAGGCAGGAGGACTTACTTATAAAGAACTTCAGAAAGCTATACTTGATATGAGGGGATTGAAGATTGTAGGTGCTGATGTTAATGAGCTTTCTCCAGATTATGACAACAGTAAAGTATCAACTATAACAGCCTGCAAAGTTATAAGAGAAATGCTTATGATAATATGATTATAATAATTGGGTATATTAATAATTTAATATACCCATTTTATCAAATATTTATGAATTATGTTCTCTAGAATCTAAATTACCTACATACTTGTCAAATGTATAAAGATTTCTTCCTTGCAAATCGCCTAAAATCTTTATTTTTTTGATAATATCATTAAATAATTCTTCCTCCTCTAATTGCTCTTCAACAAACCACTCTAAAAATTTCAATGTAACATAGTCTTTGTTGTCAATAGCTATACCAACTAATTTATTAATACATGAAGTAATATATTCTTCATGTTTAATAACTTTTTCAAAAAGCTCTCCTACATTATTAAAACTAAACTCTGGGGCTTTCATCTCTCCCATTATAGCCTGACCTCCAGCTTTATTTATAAACTCTCTGAACTTCTCTAAATGTGTATGCTCTTCAGCTGAATGATTATATAAAAAAACACTGCATCCTTTTAATCCTTCTTTCTCACACCAGCCAGCCATGTTAAAATATAAATTAGCTGAATAATGCTCCAAGTTTAAATGTTCATTTAATAATTTTACTGTTTCTTCTTTTATTATTGACATATAAAAACTCCATTTTTTAGATTTTACTAACATTATTTTATACTATTCTAACATTTTTTACAATATACTAACAATAAATAAAAGCTATATTTTTTTGGATTTTTGTAAATATTATTATAGAAATTAAAACATTTATAACAAATTTTTAATAAAAATAAGCATTAAAAACTTGTTATAAGAATTATACTTTGTAAAAACTACTGTAATAGGCTCAAAGCATTTTGAGGCATATTATTGGAATGAATAAGCATAGCCAAAGCTGATTGAGATTTTATAGAGCTTATTGTTTCATAAATAGAAGCCTCTGCTATATCCTTATCCATTTTTTTACTTCCATAAGAAACCATATTTTCATAATAAGTCATAAGTCCATGAGTGTACTCATCAAATCTATTCTGATATGCTCCCAAATCTGCTCTTTGCTTAATTACATATTTAATTGCCTCATCTATTATGCCTATACTCTTATTCGCCTTGCTCACAGAAGATATGGATATATAACTGTTAAGCTCATTTTTTAATTTTAGAGAATTTGCTGTGATTGTAGCAATATAAACTCTTTTCCTTTGATACCTTCCAGCTCCTATATGTATCCACATACTTGCTGAAGCATTGGCAAAGTTTGCAAATCTTCCTGTAAATATTTTTAAAGTATTAAACTGTGCCTGACTTGCTATTTTATCTATTTCGTCTATCAAACCTGATACCTCTGTCTGCATATATAATCTGTCAGTATTGCTGTATATACCGTTTGATGCTTTTATAGATAATTCTCTTATACGCTGAAGTATACTCATAGTTTCTTCTATGTATCCATCAGCAGTTTGAATAAATGATATTCCGTCCTGAGTGTTTTTTTCGGCACGCATTAAATATCTAGCCTGTACAAGCGGACCTTTTTCACTTGCAAATAATTTTGGAAATTTTTTTCTGCTGTCATTGGCATTAACTTTCAAAAATCTGTTCGCTCTTATAGCATTCACATTATTAGTTATTATCATAAATTACTACAATAACTATCCCCCAGTAACCCACAATATAAATTATAACTAATTAAAAATATTTTTCAAATTTTAATTCAATTATTCTATTATAAAATAGAAAAAATAATATATTTTCTATAAAATTACATAAAGTTATCATAATATAATTTTTATTTTATATTTTATAAAATCGGAATTCTTAATAATTGCTGTAATAATTATAAGTAATTATAAAGTACTAAATAAAAAAAATATACAATAATAAAACGTAATGATAAAAATATAAAACAAAACATACATAATTAACTTATATAATAATAAACACTAAAATGAATCAGTAAGCCTAAAATCTGAAATTATAAATACCAAAAAGGTATAAACAAATCTCATGCTGATTTCTTTTTTATTTTCAGCCTTTTTAAAATCGATAGTTATATCTACTGGATCATCATATTCTATATCTGCATCGACTTTTGCAGACATTGTAAAAATATCTCCGTCATTTGCAGGAAATGTATATGTTATAGTATCATTATATCCTAATACATCATTGGTATACATATCATATCTTTTAGCAAATGCCTTAAAAGCTCCGTAACTTGCTTCTATACTTTTTATCTTTTTTATTTCTTTTTTCAAATTCTTTTTATCCAATTTTATAAGTATTAATTGATTTATTGGCTGTGATAATTCATAATCCTCAAGCTGTTTTCTCCATTTATCTATAGTGTTATTATCCATTTCTACAGGAGTTGCCAAACTTATAAAATTGTCAGAATTAATTTTTACTTCTTCATCATCACAATTTGAATAACTTCCATCATTTGAATATCTAAAAGTTGTTATAATTCTTTTATCTTTATCACACAGATTCCATATCAAAGAAGATGCAAATTTATTCATTAAATAATTATCGATAAAAACTTCTTTAAACAAATCATAACTGTATATATCACCATCTATTAATGTAATACTTAAAATACTAGCAGTATGATTAATAAACTTTTGTACTTCTTTTCTTAATTCTTTTATTTCTTCTTTTAATTTTTCATCAAAGTTTTGAGGAATCTTTTTCAATTCTTTATTATTTTTTATATCGAATAAAGTTAAACTATAATCACTATTAGCAATTAATTTATAATCATCATTTAATATTTTTTCACCTTTAGAATCAAATCCGTAATTAGGCGTACATCTTAATCTAAATTCAGTATAACCTATATTCATTTTTTCAAGTAATTCATTAATCATTTTTCCAGCTTCTTTGCGAACTTCGGTTTTCTTTGTATCTGAATATATTTCATATAATAAACTTTGAGCATATCTGCTTTCTATATTGAATTTTATCATTATAAGGAAAACTTTTGAATCAATACCTAATAATATTAATTCAGATATCTCTTTTAAAGCTTCATCTCCTCCATACATAGCATAAATAAAACCTGCAATCTCTGTGTTTTGATTTTCTAAATAAATTTCTCTAATGAACTTTAAAAATGATTCAAAGTCAAGCAAATTAACTATATTATCAATTTTTTCTAATCTGTTAATCATTCTTTTTAAAGATAAATACTCTGAATATATATACTTTATCACTGTAATATTTACTTCTCTTGATTTATCTTTTACTAGAACATGGCAATCTTTTATAAATTCAAGTTTTTTATCTTCTTTTTTAGCATTATATTTTTTTTCGGCATACTTTTCTGCTTTTTCTATAGTTTTGAAATTATAATCTTTTGTAACAAATGAAAGCTCATTAGAAAAATCACTTTCAATTCTTTTTCTCAATCTTACAATTCTTTTATTTTTATCTTTTGCAATAAGATCGTATATTTCTTTAACATTAAATTTTGTTATAGTTATATAATCTTCTTTAGGATAAAATGCCTGCATATATACTTTAAGTCTTATATGTAATTTATCCTCATCATCGCAAAAAGTACCAACTTCTTCTAAATTATCTAAATTCCAATTTTCTAAAGACTCATAATGATCAAACTTATACACAAATCTAAATAGTCCCGCAGCAGTGATTAGCTTTTGTGTATTCCATTTATCAAGAGGCTGATTAAAACTTTGAGCCATATAAAACATCATATCCATATTTTCAACGTTTGACACATTCCAGCTATTTAAAGGCTGATCAAATTTCATGCATGAGAAAAATGTCTTTTCCATGTTTACAACATTAGAAGTATTCCATTTATCAAAAGGCTGATTTAATTTTTCGCATTGCCTAAACAAAGAATCCATATTTGTAACATTAGAAACGTCCCAATCATTAAGAGGCTGATTAAAAACATCACAATATGCAAACATACTTGATAAATCTTTAACTTTAGAAGTATTCCATTTATTTAAAGGCTTATTAAAAACTTTTGCACGAGTAAACATATTAGACATATCTTCAACATTAGAAGTATCCCATTTATTCAAAGGCTGATTAAAGTTTTCGCATTCTTGAAACATGCCTTTCATATTTTTAACTTTTGATACATTCCAATTATTTAAAGGCTGATTAAACTCATTCGCACCATAAAACATAAATGACATATCTTCAACATTTGAAACGTCCCATTTATCAAGAGGCTGATTAAAATTAGAACAATTAGCAAACATATTATTCATACTTTTTACTTTAGATACATTCCAATTACTTAAATCAGGATTAAAATCTATAGTTGAATATCTTACCAACGTATTATAGCCCATATATGCAAACATCATATCCATATTTGTAACATTAGAAACGTCCCAATCTTCTATGCCTTCAAAATCTTTTCTTTTACTTTCATAAAAAAGCTTGCTCATATCTGTGATAAGACTTGTATCAATATAACAAAGTTTTATACCGTCAGTAAATACTAATTTTTTGAGTTCTTCTTTTGTTTCTGGTTTGTATTTTCTCATAATTCTCTCCAAATTGATTTTAATATAGTGTTATTTTTTATATTTTTTTAATCATAATCTTTTGTAACAGATGAAAGTTCTTCTGAAAAATCACTTTCAAGTTTTTTTCTTAATTTGGATATTCTTCTATTTTTATCTTTTGAAATAAGATTATATATTTCTTTAACATTATCTTTTGTTATAGTTATATAATCTTCTTTAGGATAAAAAACTTGCATATATACTTTAAGTCTTGTATGCAATTTATTTTCATCATCACAAATTAAAGTTATATCTTTTAATTTATCTAAATTCCAATGTTCTAAAGATTCATAATGATCAAACTTATCGGCATATTTAAACAAAAATGCTATACTAATTACTTTTTTTGTATCCCACTTATCAAGCGGCTGATTAAAACTTTTTGCTAACTGAAACATGCAGGCAATATTTGTTACATTGGATACATTCCAGCTATTTAAAGGCTGATTAAATTTTTTACAATCATTAAACATTCTAAACATATTTTCAACATTAGAAGTCTCCCATTTATCTAAAGGCTGATTAAAATTAGAACAACTATCAAACAAAGATTCCATATTTTTTACATTAGATACGTCCCAATCATTAAGAGGCTGATTAAAAATAGTACAATAACTAAACATATTTGACAAATCTTCAACTTTAGATATATTCCAATTATTTAAAGGCTGATTAAAGTTTTTTGCCAGATTAAACATAAAAGACATATCAGAAACATTAGAAGTATCCCATTTATCCAAAGGCTGATTAAAACTTTCTGCTAACTTAAACATATATCTCATATCTTTTACTTTAGAAACATTCCAATCATTAAGAGACTGATTAAAAACTTTTGCCCCCAAAAACATAAATGACATGTCTTCAACATTAGAAGTATCCCACTTATCTAAAGGCTGATTAAAATTAGAACAATAAGCAAACATATTACTCATCTTTTTAACTTTAGATACATTCCAATTATTTAAATTAGGATTAAAATCTATTCTTGATAAATCTAAAATAAAATTATAGTCCATATATGCAAACATATAAGACATATCCTCAACATTAGAAACGTCCCAATCTTCTATGCCTTCAAAATCTTTTCTTTTACTTTCATGAAAAAGATAACTCATATCCGTTATAAGACTTGTATCAACACAATTAAGCTTTATACCGTCTGTAAATACTAATTTTTTGAGTTCTTCTTTTGTTGTTGGTTTGTATTTTTTCATAATCTAGTATCCTAATTATAAATTTAAAAATTATTTATTATAATCAAAATAAATCTGTAAGTCTAAAATCCCAAATCATTAATACTAATAAACTATAAACAAATCTTTTACTTATATATCTTTGATTTTCGCTCTTTTTAAAATCAATAGTAATATTTATTTGTTCATCATATTCTCCCTGAATTTTTGAAGTCATAGTCAAAATATCTCCATTATTCGATGTAAATGCATATGTTACGATACCATCATATGCAATTACATTACTAATAGGCATTTCATATTTTTTAGTAAAATATTTTAAAGCTCCATAAGCTGCATCTATATTTTTTATTTTATTTATTTCTTTTTCCAAATTATTTTTATCTAATTTTATAACTGTTAATTGCTGTAAAGGCTGTGCTATTTCATAATCTTCAAGCTGCTTTCTCCATTTATTTATAGTGTTATCGTCCATTTCTACAGGGCTTGCCAAACTTATAAAACTATTATAATCAATTTTTACTTCTTCATCTTCACAGTTTGAATAACTTCCATCACCTGAATATCTGAAAGTTGTTATAAAATTAGAATCTTTATCATATAAATTCCATATCAATGATGGAGCAAATCTATTCATCATAACATTATCAATAAAAATATCTTTGAATATATCATAACTGTATTTATTACCATTTATTAATGTAATTGCTAAAAGATTAGAATTATCTTTAATAAACTTTTTTATTTTTTTTCTTAATTCTTTTATTTCTTTTTTTAACTCTTCATCAAGATTTTGAGGAATCTTTTTTAATTCTTTGTTATTTTTTATATCAAATAAAATTAAAGAATAATTGTTATTTAAAATCAATCTATACTCATCATTTAGATTTTTCTCCCCTTTAGAATTAAAACCAAAATCAGTAGCATATCTTAATCTAAATTCAGTATAATCAATATTCATTATTTCAAGTAATTCATTAATTATTCTTTTTGCTTCTTCTCTAACTTCTGTTTTCTTTGTATTTGTATATATTTGATATAATAATTTAAGTGCATATTTACTTTTATTATTTAATTTGATTATTATAAGTGAAAGTTTTGTATCATGTGCTTTTTTATATATATTCTTTAAAGCCTCATCACCTCCATATAAACAATAAATAAAAGCAGCTGTTTCTTTATTAGTTTCATCATAAATATTTTTAATAAACTTTATAAAAGATTCTTTATCAAGTAAATTAATTATATTATCAATTTGCACTAATCTTTTAACATCTCTTTTAAGAAACAAATATTCTAAATATATATATTTTAAAACTTTAGTGTTCACCTCTCTTGATTTATCCTTTATTAAAACCTTATAATCATCATTTATAAAACTTACTTTTTTATCATCTTTTTTATTATAATTATTTTCAAGATACATTTCTGCTTCTTCTATAGTTTTGAAATTATAATCATTTGTAACAGATGAAAGTAACAAAGAGAAATCACTCTCAAGTTTTTTTCTTAATACTACAATTTTTTTATTTGTATCTTTTGAAATGAAATCGTATATTTCTTTGACATTATCTTTTGTGATAGTTAAATAATTTTGATAAGAACCATAAAATGCCTGAAGATATGCTCTGATTCTTAAAGGCAATTTTTCTTTATCATCGCATAAATCACTCATATTTAATATTTTATTTAAATCCCAATTTGCTAATGAGTTATAACAATCAAACACTTTAGAATACTTAAACATTGAGTCAATTTTTTTTAAGTTTTTTGTATCCCATTTATCAAGAGGCTGATTAAATGAAAGAGTATCACAAAACATAGCTTCCATATTTTTTACATTGTATACATTCCAGCTATTTAAAGGCTGATTAAAAGCTTTGCATTGTACAAACATCTCATGCATGTTTTCAACATTTGAAGTATTCCATTTATAAAGCGGCTGATTGAATTTATAAGCTCTTCTAAATGTACCTTCCATAGTTTTGACATTAGATACGTCCCAATTATTAAGAGGCTGGTTAAAAACTTCACACTCACAAAACATATAACTCAAATCTTCAATTTTACTAACATTCCAATTATTTATATTTTGATTAAATGATTTAGCATAATTAAACATAAAGCTCATAGTCTTAACATTTGAAGTATCCCATTTATCAAGAGGCTGATTAAATTTTATAGCTGCCTGAAACATACCGCTCATATTTTTGACATTAGATACATTCCAGTTATTTAAAGTATGATTAAAATTTATTGCCCAAAAAAACATAAATGACATATCCTCAACATTAGAAGTATCCCAATCTTCTATGCCTTCAAAATATTTTCTTTCACTTTTATGAAAAAGATAACTCATATCAGTAATAAGGCTTGTATCGATACAATCAAGTTTTATATCATCAGTAAATGCTAATTTTTTAAGTTCTTCTTTTGTTTCTGGTTTGTATTTTTTCATAATTTAATCAAAATTAATTATGTATATTTATTATTTTTTAGAGCAGGCACAAAACTATTATGCCTACTCTATATTATATAAAAATTAAAATAAATCTGTGAGCCTAAAATCCCAAATCATTAATACTAACAAAGTATAAACAAATCTTTTACTTACTTCTTCTCCATTTTCATTATCAAAATAAATATTAATTTTTACTCTGTCATGAAAATCAGTTTTAGAATTAACGTCAGCATCTATAGTAAAAGTATCTCCATTCTTTGTTTTTAATGAATAGCTTTTAACGACATCGTATCCTATATACTCAGAATACATTTCATATCTTGCACCAAAAGCCTTGAAAGTACCATAAGCTATTTCTGAATTATCTATTTTTTCTATTTCGCTTTTCAAATTATCTTTATCTAATTTTATAACAGTTAATTGCTGTAAAGGCTGTGCTATTTCATAATCTTCAAGCTGCTTTCTCCATTTATCTATAGTGTTATCGTCCATTTCTACAGGGCTTGCCAAACTTACAAAACTATTATCATCAATTTTTACTTCTTCATCTTCACAGTTTGAATAACTTCCATCACCTGAATATCTGAAAGTTGTTATGAAATTATAATCTTTATCATATAAATTCCATATCAAAGATGAGACAAATCTATTCATCATAGCATTATCAATGAAAACATCTTTGAATACATCATAATTGTACTTTTCTCCGCTTGCTAATAAAACAGCCAAAAGAGAAGAAGTATCTTTCATAAAGGAAGGAATTTTTTTTCTTAATTTTGTTATTTCATCTTTTAAATCTTCATCAAAGTTTTGAGGAATCTTTTTTAACTCTTTATTATTTTTTATATCAAACAAGCTCAAAGAATAATCACTATTCAAAATTAATTTATAATCTTCATTTAATAATCTCTCACCTTGAGAATTAAAGCTAAAATCAGGAGAAAATCTTAATTCAAACTCCTCATAGCTAATATTCATTTTTTTAATCACTTCTTCAATTAGATTATAAGCTTCATAACGAACTTCAGATTTTTTTGTACTTGAATATATTTCATATAATATTCTAAGTGCATATTTACTTTCTATATTTAATTTAATTATTAAAAGTGAAAGTTTAGTATCTTTTTCTTTTTCATATATATTTTTTATGGCCTCATCTCCTCCATATATTCCATAAATAAAAGCTGCAGTTTCTTTATTAGTTTCATCATATATATTTTTAGCAAAATTTATAAATGATTCTTTATCAAGTAAATTAACTATATTGTCAATCTGTGTTAATTTTTTAATATCTCTTTTTAGAACCAAATACTCTAAATATATATATTTTAAAACTTTATTTTCAACTTCTCTTGATTTATCCTTTATCAAAACCTTATAATCATTTATAAAACTTACTTTCTTATCATCTTTTTTATTATAATTATCTTCAACATACTTTTCTGCTTCTTCTATAGTTTTGAAATTATAATCATCAGTAACAGATGAAAGTTCTTTACTAAACTCTGTTTCTAATTTCTTTTTTAATGCCATAACTTTTTTGTTTGTGTCTTTTGATATTGCATTATATACTTCTTTTACATTATTTTTTGTAATAGTTATATAATCTCTTGATACTAAATCATATTCTTCTGATATAAAATCATCATCATCATATTCTTTATCACTATTTTCTATAGGTACATAAACTTTGTGAGAACCATAAAATGCCTGCATATATACTCTAAGTCTTAAAGGCAATTTTTCATAGAATCTTTCATAGTTAGAACAAAAATCACTAATATCTGATACTTTACTTAAATCCCAATTTGCTAATGAATCATAAGAGTCATAGCTGTCAGTATATTTAAACATTGAGTACATTTTACTTAATTTTTTGTATTCCATTTATCAAGCGGCTGATTAAAAGAATCGGCAGAATAAAACATAGATTCCATAGTTTTTACATTGGATACATTCCAGCTATTTAAAGGCTGATTAAATTGTTTACATCGGCAAAACATATCATGCATGTTTTCAACTTTTGAAGTATTCCATTTATCAAGAGGCTGATTAAAAGAAATGGCAGAATGAAACATAGCCTCCATAGTTTTTACATTGGATACGTCCCAATCATTAAGAGGCTGATTAAAAGAGCCACATGCATTAAACATATAACTCATATCTTCAACTTTACTAACATTCCAATTATTTATATTCTGATTAAAAGTTTTAGCAAGACTAAACATACCGCTCATATTTGTAACATTAGAAGTATCCCATTTATCTAAAGGCTGATTAAAACTTAAACATTCTCTAAACATCCAAGACATATTCTCAACATTAGAAGTATCCCAATCTTCTATGCCTTCAAAATCTTTTCTTTCACTTTTCTGAAAAAGTTCACTCATATCTGTAATAAGGCTTGTATCTACATCGCTAAGTTTTATACCGTCAGTAAATACTAATTTTTTAAGTTCTTCTTTTGTTGCTGGTTTATGTTTATTCATCAATTCCTCCTAATTTCAATATGGATATATAATATTATAAAAATCAATTATATTTTTATAGAAGACACAAAACTATGATGCCTACTTATTTGATAACCCCAACAAAAAACGAGTCAAAAAACAACTAATATATTCATATAATTAATTGCATAATATTAAATATGAGTTTAATTTGTGGAGTTATCATTATCTATAAATTCATAATTATTTAACAATAGATGCTCAATTAATTTAAATATATATTGAGCATCTTCTTCAGATACAGATTTAATTTCATGATTAGCTTCATTTCCTATTTCTCTAACTTTATCTATAAGCCCCTTTTGTTTTTTATGTATGATACCTTCATTGTATAAATAATCTATATAGTTTTTGAATGTA
>NZ_ARQI01000103.1 GCF_000384655.1 Brachyspira innocens ATCC 29796
AGGGCAGCTTATATTATCTATTTTTGATATTTTATTATACATTTGTGTTCTTATATTGGTTGCATCATGACTAGCCACTAATGAAGCAAATTTATTTTTTTTGGATTTAGCACTATTAATATGATCTATAACTTTTTTAATATCATCTTTAGTATAATTTTTATTATCTAATATTCCAGGAAAATTATAAGATATCCAAAGAGGAAAACGCACATAATTGTTATATTTATTTTCATCAAGTCTGTCAAAACTGATAGATAAGTCAACATCATTAATACAGTTATCAGAATATTGTGCCCAAGTTTTATCAATAGCATTTTTAGATACGCATTCCCCAGTATAAAATATTTTGATTTTAGCTTTAGAATGCTCTAAAAAATATCTTTTTCCAACAGGTCCGAAATATTCTATATCTGGATTATAACCTATTTCTAAATCACTAATATAATATTTTTTTATTAAATTATAAAAACTATTTTGACTAAACTCTTTTTCATTTACAGACCAATCATTTCTGACAAAAAAAGTTTTTTTGTTTTTTATATAATTTTTATAATGATTATAATTTATTCTGTATCCAAAATCTTTTAAATAAATAGAATCTATTCTTATTTTGTTTCTTATACTTCTTATTGGAATAGGCCAAACTAAATACTCAATTAAATTCTTTTTTAATAATAATTTATCACTCATAAATAACTTTATTTTTTTAATTTATCTAAACTTAATCCCACACTATTTAAATCATATTCAAGCATTATCTTCACTAATTCTTTAAATGTAGTTTTTGGTTTCCAGCCTAGTTTTTCTTTAGCTTTTGTAGGATCTCCCAAAAGTAAATCAACCTCTGCAGGTCTGTAATATCTAGGATCTATCTCTACATATTTTTTCCAATCAAGACCAACAAGTCCGAAAGCTTCATCTAGGAATTCTCTTACAGAATGTGTTTCTCCAGTAGCTATAACATAGTCATCAGGATTTTCCTGCTGCAGCATTAGCCACATAGCTTCTACATAATCTTTAGCATATCCCCAGTCTCTTTTTGAATCCAAATTACCTAAATATAATTTATCCTGTTCTTTATTAAGAATTCTAGCAATGGCATGTGTGATTTTTTTGGTTACAAAAGTCTCACCGCGTCTTGGACTTTCATGATTAAATAGTATGCCATTACATGCATACATATTATAGCTTTCTCTGTAATTTACAGTAATCCAATAAGAATATAATTTAGCACATGCATAAGGACTTCTAGGATAGAAAGGTGTTTTTTCTGTTTGAGGAGTTTCAACAACTTTTCCGTATAATTCGCTTGTTGAGGCCTGATAGAATTTAGTTTTTATCTGTGTTTCTTTTATGGCATCAAGTATTCTTAAAGTACCAAGCCCTACTACATCAGCAGTATATTCTGGCATATCAAAACTTACTCTTACATGGCTTTGGGCTGCTAAATTGTATATTTCATTAGGCTGTATTTTTTCTAATAGTCTTGATAAATTAGAGCTGTCTGATAAATCTCCATAATGAAGGAACATTTTTACATCATTAATATGCGGATCTTTATATAAATGGTCTATTCTTTCAGTATTGAATGATGAACTTCTTCTTATTATGCCATGTACTTCATATCCTTTTTCTAATAAAAGCTCTGCCAAATATGAACCGTCTTGACCTGTAATTCCAGTTATAAGTGCTTTTTTCATTATTATGTCCTCATATATGCTAAAATCTATTTATTATAATTTTGCAAAAAATCATTGTACGCTGTTTTTAATCCGTCTTTAAGTTCTATTTTATATTTCCAGCCTAGAGCGTTTATTTTACTAACATCAAGCAGTTTTCTCATAGTTCCATCTGGTTTAGAACTGTCTAATTTTATTTCACCTTCAAAACCAACAGTTTCCTTTATCAATTGTGCAAGCTCTTTAATAGTAACTTCTTTTCCAGAACCTATATTAATAAACTTGCCTATGTTCTTGGCATTTTTATTTTCCATTAAATAAATGCAGGCCTCTGCTAAATCATCGGAGCACATAAACTCTCTTAAAGGAGTACCGCTTCCCCAGATAGTAGTTTCTTTTAAATTATTTATTTTTGCCTCATGAAAACGTCTGATGAGCATTGGTATAACATGAGCATTTTCAGGGTGATAATTGTCATTTATACCATAAAGATTGCATGGCATAACAGCAATGTAGTTTGTATCATACTGTCTATTGTAAGCATCGCATAATTCTATGCCTGCAATTTTTGCTAATGCATAAGGCTGGTTTGTACTTTCTAAATATCCAGAAAGCAGATATTCCTCTTTTATAGGCTGAGGGCATTCTTTAGGATATATACAGCTTGAACCTAAAAACATCAGCTTTTGAACATTATATTTATATGATGCTTCTATAATATTATTTTGTATTTGAAGATTATATAATAAAAAATCAACAGGGTAGGTGTTGTTTGCATATATTCCGCCTACTTTGGCTGCTGATAAAAATACCCACTCTGGTTTTTCTTTTTCAAAAAAATTAAATACCTTTTCTCTATCTCTTAAGTCTAGTTCTGAGTGAGTTTTTCTTATTATATTGTTATATCCATTTTTAGTTAGCACTCTGTCTATAGCACTTCCTACCAAACCTCTATGACCAGCTATGTATATTTTTATATTTTTATCCATAACTTAATTATGTCCTTTGAATTATAAAAATTATCTATCTTTTCCTGTTATAGCTTCTACTATATTTACAAGATTAGAAATTGAACGGTTAAAATATACTAATACATCTCCGTATAAATGAGCATTTAAAGCAGGTATTAATGATTTATCAACATTGTCATAATGTCTTTGTCTTGCTTCATAATAGAATGCTTTTATTTCATGATATTTCTGCATAGCTTCATCATATGTTTTTTCTTTGTTTAAAGAATAGTACTGAAGTATTAGTTCTGATAAATAGTCTATAAATTTTTTATTATTGTCTATCATTTTTAATATATCTGCTTTTTGTGTTTCATTAAACAAGGTCTTTTTTTCGCTTCCCTTTATAATTGCTTTGCCTAAATCTTTTAAATTATCTCCTAGATTTTCATAGTATGTGCTTATATTTATAAGAGAAGCGATATTTGCTGAGTTTAAAGTATTTTTTCCAAGCAGTTTAAGAAGGAATGAATGTATTTCCTGATCCGTATTATCAAGCATTTTTTCATGATCTCTTATTTTAGTAAGAAGTCTTTCGCTAGGGTTTTCAAATAGCTGTTCTATTCTTGAAAGCATTTTTTTAGCAATTTCGCCCATATAAGTTACTTCTTTTCTTACCTCTATTTCTGCGGATACTGGCATATTAAGTAATTTATCAGAAAGCACACTAACATGTTTTTCATCTTCTTTGTCTTTGATTAGGAAGCATACGATTTTTTCTAGTTTTTCTGTTAGGAAATAGAATACTATAACATTTATAATATTAAATATAGTATGAGCAGCTGCTATATAGAATGATATATTTATATATTTATTATTTACTACAAGATTAGGGTCTCCTATGTTCATAAGTCCTACAACTATATCAACCAATTTTATATAATACGGGAATAGGAAGAACATATATATAACACCGAATATATTAAATAAACAGTGAACTAAAGCAGCTCTTTTAGCATTTGTAGAAGCTCCCAAAGTTGCTAATACAGCTGTAATTGTAGTACCAATATTTTGTCCTAGTATTAATGCCACACCAGTAGGGTAATCTATTAAACCAACTGAAGCTAATGATATTGTAACACCTAAAGCTGCACTGCTTGACTGTATTATAGCAGTAACAATCATACCAATCATTACACATAAAAATCTGCCGTATATAGTATTAGCATTCGCTATTAAGAAAACTTTTTCAAAATCTTCAGATCCTCTTACTCCTTCAAAAGCCATTTTCATAAGAATAAGACCGTAAAATATCATACCAAAACCCATTAGTATTTCACCAAAGAATCTTAATTTTCTATTTTCTGAACCAAATATGACTATAATAGATCCTATTCCAAGAGAAGGCAAAGCTAGAACATCTATATTTAATGATATTATCCAGCCTGTAACTGTAGTACCTATATTGGCACCAAGTATGATATTTATTGCCTGAGAAAGAGTTAGAATATTAGCATTAACGAAACTTACAGTCATTACAGTAACAGCACTGCTCGACTGAACTATTGCCGTTATTAAAAAACCTAAAGCTATTCCGAATATTTTATTTTGAGTTAATTTGTGGAGGATTTCTTTTAGGGCATTTTCTGTACTTTCCTGAAGTCCGTCTGAAAATACCTTAAGACCATACATAAAAAGTCCGAATCCGCCGATTAAAGAAAAAGCTAGGTTTAAAAACATATGGCATATCCTACTATTTTATTAAGCTAGGCGTGCTTAGTATATTATAAATGTAAAAAAAGTCAATAAAAATAAATTATTAAGTTAATTGATTTTTATTGACTTTTAAGTTAATTTAATTAAAGCATTATTTTTTTAATTTTCTGCCTTCTTTATCAGTGAACTTATCTAATAGTATCATTACTATATCTACTATGTACCATATTCCAAAACCTCCAGCTGTTATCCAATATAATATACCAGTACCGATTTTACCAACATAAAATCTATGAACAGGTAAAAATATGGCTAATAGTAGAGTTATAATCCAACTTCTATCTGATACTTCCATAAAAAACCTCCTATAAGTATATAATTTTTGATAATTATAAATTATATGTAAAAAAAGTAAACAATTATTTTTTATAATAATAATTTTTTATAAAAAAATTAAAAAACTTTTTTAATATATTGAACTATTTTATTATTGTTTAATTAAAACTAGTTTTAAATTTATTAATATACTGTTTTTTACAAAATAGTTATATTTTGGTATTTATATAAAAAATAAGTAATATTATGTACTAATAGTTTTTCAAAACAGATATAATATAGGAGTTTATCATGTCATTATTATCAAAAGAAGATATAGAAACGTTAGAGTCATTTCATATCGGTAACGGCGGATATTTTTATAAAATGTTAAACTATTTGGAAGAGTTTATTGAAAATGGTATAAAAGAAAATAAATTTACATTAGAAGAGGCTAGGGAAGATTTGGATATAGCATTATGGTATTCTTATGCCTGCAATAATATAGGCGATTATGAACATTATTATATGTCTAAAGAGTTTATGAAATATTCTGAAAAAAATGCCAAAGGATGCGGAACTTGGTACTACAGATACACTGTTGCTCTTATATACTGCGGTAAACTGGAAGAGGCATTAAAATATTCTGAACGAGGTGTTATAGAGGAGCCTAATTATCCTTGGGGCTGGCTTGAGCTTGCTAAACTTAGACTTCATTTTGGAAATAAAGAAGGTGCTGTGGAAGCAAATAATAAAGGTCTTGAAATAGTGCCTAATGATTATGAGTTTTTAAGACAGGCTGATGAGATAGAGAATTATTATTCATTAGAGGCTTTGGAGTACCATTATATAAATGAAGAGAGTGATAAGAATTTACTGGAAGGGCTTGATTACGGAGAGGATAAACTGAATGCTATAGCTTATATATTATGTGATGAAGAAAAATTAAAAGCAATAAAAGATATTATTAATCCTACAGAATGGGAAGCTGATAGTCCGTATTGTAATTTTAAGTTTTATGTTGGAGATAAACTTATAGATGGTGTATTTACTATGAATGAAGCGGCTGTATCAAAATTAGATAAAGAGATGATAAAAAAATCTTTAGATGAACTCAAAGAAGTAAAAGAAATATTTAAAAATAATGAGAATGCTGAATTAATATCTGTAAAATTTGATATTGATTATACTATTGAAGCTGCATTTAAAAATAATGAAACAGAAAAGACTTTTTCTATTAGAAAAATGTTTAATGAAGATTCTGAATATAAAAAAGTTGCAGATGAAATTTTTGATTCCTACGGCATGCCTTTAGATCCTTATTTGGAAGAACTTCCGAATATTGTTACTATATACAAAAAAGAAGATAATTGTTTATATTATGCTGAATGCTGGATTAATGATGAGTTTATAGTAAAACATACTGGCATAGTAGGCGATAGAGGAAAAACTGAAGAATACAAATATGATAATCCAAGAGATTATAAAAAATTTTTAGACAGTTTTTATGAAGAATATAGTGACTATACAGAAATATCAAAAGAAGAATATTTTTATTTAATTTTGCAGTTTGAGATAGAGCCGTTTGAAGGTGAATTGCCTAACAAATATCATGATGCAGTGAATA
Organism: Brachyspira innocens ATCC 29796; assembly: GCF_000384655.1. GTDB lineage: Bacteria > Spirochaetota > Brachyspiria > Brachyspirales > Brachyspiraceae > Brachyspira > Brachyspira innocens. Next base: position 6,291 of record NZ_ARQI01000103.1, read on the forward strand.
ATATAGGTAACACTTTACACTCTGTTTTAACTTGGAATGCTGTTGGAAGTCTTAATTCTTGTAATGTAGGAGAAACTGAAAATATAAAAGGAAAATATGTTATTAATTTCTTTTGTATTGTTATTAATACAGATATAGCATTTAGACTTATATTAAACGAGGTAATAGAAAATATAAAAGATGATATTGATTTATCTCATGTAAAAATAGCATCTATACCTTATATAGATAATGGAGAGGATTATAATTTATTGTATTCTTCAGATTCAAGTACAGATTTTTCTATATAATTATTAAAATATAAAGTATAACAATATAAACTATAAAAATTAGATAATTCTAACATTTTTATAGCTAAATACTGTAATTTAAATTTGTAATATTTAGTTATTCATTGTATAATATATACATTAAAATTTAAAAATATTATTAATAAATATTTAAGATAAAAGAGGAAAATTACAAATATGGCTGCTGCAGAAAAAACATATAGCTCGAAAAACATTCAAGTTTTGGAGGGGTTAGATCCTGTTAGAAAGCGTCCTGGTATGTATATAGGTTCTACAGGTGATCAAGGTTTGCATCACTTAGTATATGAGGTTGTAGACAATAGTATAGATGAGGCTATGGCAGGATATTGTAAGAATATAACTGTTACTATAGAAAAAGATAATATAATAAAAGTAGAAGATGACGGAAGGGGTATACCTGTTGATATGCATCCAAAGTTAAAAATTTCAGCTTTGGAAGTTGTTATGACTAAACTGCATGCTGGAGGTAAATTCGATAACGAAACATATAAAGTATCAGGCGGTTTGCATGGTGTAGGTGTATCTGTAGTTAATGCTTTAAGTACCGAGCTTATTGCCGAAGTTAGAAAAGACGGCAAATTGTACAGACAGGTATATCATAGAGGAGTTCCAGAAGAGCCTGTAAAAGAAGTAGGAACAAGCACAAAAAATGGAACTACTGTAATATTTAAAGCTGATGCTGATATATTTGAAACTACAATATATGACTATAAAATTCTTGCAAACAGATTAAGAGAATTAGCTTTCTTAAATAGAGGTATAAGAATAACTCTCACAGATAAAAGAGAAGCTGAAACTGTAAGCAATGAATTCTACTATGAGGGCGGTATAGAGATGTTTATTACTCACCTCAATGAAAATAAAAAAGCATTGCATGATAAACCTATTTATCTTCATAAAACAGAGGATAAAACTGATGTAGAAGTGGCTATGCAGTATGTTGATGCTTATAATGAAAATATATTTACATACTGTAATAATATTAATACAACAGAGGGCGGTACCCATTTAGTGGGATTTAGAACTGCTTTAACAAGAGTTTATACTGATTTTGCCAAAAAACTTGAATTAGATAAAAAAAATAAAATAACATTTATGGGTGAAGATACAAGAGAGGGACTAGTTGCTGTAGTATCTGTAAAAATACCTAATCCTCAGTTTGAAGGGCAGACAAAAACTAAGTTAGGTAATACAGAGGTTCGTGCTGTAACTGAAAAACTTGTAGTAGAAGGATTAAATGACTATTTCTCACAAAACCCAAAAGTTATAAAGGCTATATTAGAAAAAATAATATCTGCAGCAAATGCGAGAGAAGCTGCCAGAAAGGCTAGAGATTTAGCAAGAAGAAAAAATGCATTAGAAAGTGATTCACTACCGGGAAAATTGGCTGACTGTTCAGAGCAGGAAGTTGATAAATGTGAAGTATATCTTGTAGAGGGAGACTCTGCAGGCGGTACTGCTAAAGGCGGAAGAGACAGACATTTCCAAGCTATACTTCCTCTTAGAGGTAAAGTTTTAAATGTTGAAAAAGCTAGACTTGATAAAATTATAGATAATGAAAGTTTAAAACCTATAATTGCGGCATTAGGCTGCGGAGTAGGGGCTTCATTTGATATATCTAAAATAAGATACGGCAGAGTTATTATAATGGCAGATGCTGATATTGACGGCTCTCATATAAGAACTTTGCTTTTAACATTCTTCTTTAGATATATGCGTCCTCTAATAGACTTGGGACATATATTTATAGCGGTTCCTCCTCTATATAAAATAAGTTTTGACAAGAAAAATTTTGTATATGCTTATTCTGATGAGCAAAGAGACAAAATACTTGAAGAGAATAAGGATAAAAAATCTGATATACAGAGATATAAAGGTTTGGGTGAAATGAATGCTGATCAATTATGGGAAACTACTATGAACCCTGAAACTAGGCTTATGTATCAGGTATTAACAGAAGATGCTGAAAAAGCAGATCAATTATTCTCTATGCTTATGGGTGATGAAGTTAAGCCTAGACGTGATTTTATTGAGGCTAATGCAAGATACGTTAAAAATTTGGACGTTTAATCAATATTTTTTAATTTTATATTTGTATTTTTCTTAAATATTTTTATTTTTAATATAGGATAATTGTATAATTTTTTGAAAATAAGGAGTAAAATTTATGGATAATAAATATAATTTAATTATAGTAGGCGGAGGTCCGGGGGGTATTGCTGCTTCTGTTGAGGCTTCTATATTAAAAATGGACAAGGTGCTTTTAATAGAAAAAGGCGATAACCACTCAACTACTATTAGAAAATTTTATAAAGATGATAAAAGAGTAGATAAAGATTATAAAGGTGAAGCTTTAGATTTGAAAGGCAATATCAAATTTGAAACAGCAACTAAAGGTGATGTATTAGATTTATTTAGTGAATGTTTGTTCGGTAATTATATAGAGGCTATGTTTAATACTGAAGTTGAATCTATCAAAAAAAATGGTGAATATTTGGAAGTGACTACAGTTGACAATAAACAGTATCTAGCAAAATATGTTGTAGCTTCTATAGGCAAAATGGGAAGACCAAACAGACCTGATTATGCTATACCTGCAAGTCTTAATGCTGTTGTAAACTTTAATATCTATAAATGTAAAGAAAATGAAAAAATATTAGTAGTAGGAGGCGGAAACTCTGCTGTTGAATATGCTTACCTTTTGGGAAAAGATAATGATGTTACTATAAACTATAGAAAAGCAGAGTTTACAAGACCTAATGAAAAGAATTTAGAAACTATCAAAGAAGATATTGCAAGCGGAAAAGTGAAGGCAAGATTAGGGGTTGATATAAAATCTATAGAAGATAAAGAGGGTAAAGTATTAGTTCATTATACTGACGGTGTTGATGAAGTGTATGACAGAGTAATATATGCTTTGGGAGGAGTTGCTCCTATAGACTTCTTAAAAAGATGCGATATAGAATTAGATGAAGGCGGTGTTCCTATAGTTAATGATAAGCATGAAAGCTCTGTTAAAAACTTATTTATAGCTGGAGATATACTTTATAAATCTGGCGGTTCTATAGCTAAGGCTTTGAATGCTGGTTTTGATATAGTTGAACATATAGATAGTTTAATGAAAAAATAAGATATAGTTTTTTATAAGGGGCTTTTTATAAAGCTCCTTTATATAAATAAAATGTTAAAAGAGTTATTAAAAGATAATATACACATAATAGACAGTGTTTCTGATTGGCAGGAAGCATTATGTATAGGAGCTGACTGCCTGCTTAAAAAAGGCTTTATAAAGGAAGAATATATTAAGGCAATTATTAATGATGTTTATAAGTATGGTCCTTATATTGTTCTTACTGATTATGTTGCTATGCCTCATTCAAGACCTGAAAATGGTGTTATAAAAAAATCTATGAGTTTGCTTAAAGTAAGAAACGGAGTAGATTTTTATAAAACAGAAAAAAAAGTATATTTATTTTTTACTTTAGCAGCAGAAGATTCCAACAGTCATCAGGACGCTGTGCTTGAACTTGCTGATTTTTTATGTGATAATGAAAAGTTAAATAAACTTATAACAGAAGATTTAAATGAAAAAGAAATCTTAAATTTAATATAAGGAGTTAATTATGTTAAAAGTATTAGTTGCTTGTGCTAATGGAGCAGGTACTAGTTTAATGATGAAAGAGAAAGCTCAAATGGCTTTAATAACATTGGGAATAAATGATTTGCATATTGATCATTGTGATTTACATAGCTGTAAAATTGATGATTATGATTTGATATTTTGTCCTGTTGCTTTTATTGATGATTTTAAACATGCAGAAGAAAAAGGCATAAAAGTTATAGCTATAAAAAATATTCTTTCTCAAGATGAGTTTAAACAAAAACTTGAAAGTTCTGGATATTTAGAAGAGTTAAAAAAGAAATAAATTATAGTTTTAATAAAAAAGCAGAAGCTATTTTTTACTAGCCTCTGCTTTTTTGTTATTCACTATATTTTAGTTATTCGGATATAAAAGTTTATAGTCTTTTTTTATCCCACTTTGAAGATAATCATCAGGTATTACTTTCCAGTTATTGAGTTTCTCTACTGTAATAGCTCCATTCTGTGCTTCAAACCAATTTATTATATAATATCTTAAATCTTTATCAGTAGATTTTAAAACTAAATCCATGTTCTGTAAAGTTTTTAAATCTATCCCAGCACCTTGTGTAAGATGTCCTCCTCCTCCGCTTCCTCTGTATGAATTGATAGCAACTTTATATTCTTTATCTAATTCAAAATCTCTTCCATCGCTTAATGATTCTATAATAACTTTTTCTCCTCTTGGTTTTGTTACATCAACGGTATAATTTAGTCCTCCTACACTGTCATAGTTATATGTAGGTGTGAGAGTGTCATAAGAGTTGTATCTGCTATTAAAAATTAATTCTCCGTCTGAATCTTTTTTGAAAAATATTATATGATCATTAATATTTGTCATAGTATTAAACCATCTGCCATAAGAATATTCCATAATATCTTTTATCTGTTTTCCTGTTAATTTAATCACATAGAAGAAATTTTCATAAGGATATAAATTGAACATATCTCTTACTTTTATAGTACCGCTATTTAAAACAGCGTCTTTACTTAAAGGAGCTGCAAATGAAAGATCTGCTTTTTCTCCTAATTCTTTTTGAGCTATTTCAAATTGAAGTTTATGTATGAAACTTAAAAAATAACTGTCGCCGAATATTGCTTCATCGGAAGTGAGTTTTGTATTTAAAGTTCCTATATCTCTTGACACCCATTTAATTATACTCTCTTTAGAATTATTAAATTTGTCTAAAAACTCTTCATCAGGCTCAAAAGAAGAAGGATCTAATAGTTCTCCATCTAGTTTCATATCCCATTCTTTTTTATCTTTATTATACTGCATACTTACATCAATAGAAACTATAGCTCTGGCTGCATTAATGCCCCCATATATAGGAACTATCTTTCCGCTTGGACTTTTTACTTCCTTAGTTTTTTGTCTTGTTTTTTCATCATAGCCCAATCCAGACCAGCCTTGATGATCATGCCCTACAAGTATAATATCAAAACCATCTACCTGCTCAGCTACTAACTGACTTGCATTTTCATTTTTATATTTTTCTTTATCTTCTGTATAATTAGCTCCAGAATGAAAAAGCCCTATAATAATATCTGGTTTTTCTTTATCCTTTATAACCTTTATCCATTTTTTAGCTGATTCAACCATATCTTCTGCTTCTAAACCTTCATATAATACTTTAGGAAGTTGTCTTTCTATAGCAGGTTCAGTAAGTCCGAGTACTGCTATTTTTATATTATTTTTTTCTATTATGGTGTATGGTTTGAAATAAGGTTCTTTTGTATTTTCATTTACTATATTTGCAGATATTAGAGGAGATTTTAATTCTTTTGATAATCTGTCATAAACACTATGTCCAGCCTCTATATCATGATTTCCAACTCCTACAGCATCATAATTCATATAGTTTAAAACTTCTGACCATATATGAGGTTCATTAGTAGCAACAAAATTATAATAGTATACTGTAGGCTGACCTTGAAGTGAATCTCCATTATCAAGAAGTAAAATAGTTTTTCCTTCATTTTTAAGCTGTTTTAAATATGAAGATACATGTGCCATAGATGTACTTTCTTCTTCATCTGTAATAAAATTATATGGAAAAATCATTCCATGAATATCAGTTGTTTGTACTATAGTAAAGTCAATTTTACCTTCTGGGTAAACTCTATCTTTATTAGCATTACAGGATACAAGTAATGTTGATAAAAAAATACTCATTATTATATAACCCCTTCTCATACATTCCCCAATATTTAATTTAGTTATTATCAAGTAAGTATAACATATATATTACAACTATTCAATTTTTAAAACTTTTTTTACTATATCAATATTGGCAATCATAAAATTAATAGAGTTAAATATATAATATAATGTAAATACAATGAGAACTATAAGAAAACCTCTTTTAAATATTGTTCTTCCTTTACTGTCTTTATCTTCAGTCCAAAATAAATCAATTATATCTTTCTTTTTTCTTTTATTTTTTGATTTATTTTTTTTGTTATTTGTTTGATTTGTATTATCTGTTTTTTTATTTTTTGATAATATTCTAAATATTAAAGAAATAATTATATATATAATACATGCAAATATTACAAAATTAAATATTAAATAAAAGGTCATTATTTGTTCTATATCGTTTAAATTTAAATTTTCCATTTTTTATTCTCCTTAAATCTTTAACTAATATATACCTAAACAACTATAATTTGTCAAAAATTAGTTTTTATATTTCGGGGACTAGCCCTGCGAAGCACACAGTCGTGCCGAACCCCAACTTCTTTTCCTGCGGCAGCGAAAGCTAAATTTAGTAATTTATTCTAAATGTAAAATATAAATTACTACTATTTAGAATTATTTTTATACTTGCACTTTTTGGTTCTTTGACGCTGTCGGCGGGAAAAAGAACAATAAAAAATTTACAAACTAAAAATTTTTGGTATATTTATAAATTCCGCTAAATTATAGTTATTAAGTTTTATTAATAATAAATACTATTAAATTATATAATTATTTTTTATTTTGTAAAATATAATATTATGTTATAATTTACAAACATTGATTATATATGTTTTTATATACGTTTTAATAGAAAATATTATTTTAAGGAGAAAATATTATATGAGTAATGAAAATAAATTAAACACTCTAATAGAAAGAAAGGATGTAAAAATAGATGATACTTGGGATTTGAGTTTATTATATAAGACTGATGAAGAGTTTGAAAAAGATTTTAAGTTAATGGAAGAGTTTTCTAAAGACGTTTCAAAGTTTAGAGGAAAATTATCAGATTCTGCAAATGAATTAAAAAATATATTAGATACCATAATGAAAGCCTCTATAACTTTAGAAAAATTAGGCTCTTATGCTTTTTTAAGACAAACAGAAGATTTAACTAATAATGATTCTAATGTGAAAGTTGCTAGATTTGCAAAACTCTCTTCAGAAATTTCTGCAAATATGAGTTATTTTGAACCAGAGCTAATGAGTATAGATGATGAAAAAATGAATAGTTTTTTGAAAGATGAAGTATTAAAAGATTATTTAATTTATTTAAATAAAATACTAAAATACAAACCTCATACATTATCAGAAAAAGAAGAGAGAATATTGGCACTTCAAAGCGAATTATCTTCAACTGCTTCAAATGTATTTGATACTTTAAATGATGCTGATTTGAATTTCGGGGAAATTGAATATAACGGAGAGAAAACTCCATTAACACATGCAACATTTTCTAGTTTTCAGGAAAGTGATAATAGAGAATTAAGAAAAAATAGTTATGAAAAATTTTATAAAGAATATGATGAGCACAAAAATACTTTAGCAGAACTTTATGCAAGTCAAATCAAGCAGGATATATTTGATGCTAGAATAAGAAATTATAATAGTGTACGTGAAATGGAATTATTCGGCGATGATATACCAGTGAGCGTTTATGATAGCTTGATTGAAAGTGTGCATAATGCTTTGCCTGCAGTACATAGCTATTATAAATACTGTGCAGATAAATTAGGAATTACTGATTTCAGACAGTATGACAAATATGCTCCAGTAGTAAAAGATATTAAAATAAATCATACATTTAATGAGGCAGTAGAAGTTTTAAAAAATGCTTTATCTCCATTAGGTGATGAATATGTATCTACTCTTGTAAAAGGTCTTAATTCAAGATGGGTGGATAAATACGAAAATAAAGGCAAATCAAGCGGGGCATTTTCTGCTGGCTGTTATGTATCAGAGCCTTATATATTGATGAACTTCAGAGATGAAAGTATTGAATCAGTATTTACATTGGCACATGAGGCTGGACATAGTATGCATAGTTATTACAGCAGGAAAAATAATCCTTTTCAGCATCATGATTATAGTATATTTGAGGCGGAAGTGGCATCCACTTTTAATGAAAAACTTTTATTTCATTATTTAATGCAAAATGAAAGTAAGAAAGAAGTTAAGGCATTTTTACTTAATAAGGATATAAACGGATTTGTTGCTACAGTATTCAGACAGACTATGTTTGCAGAGTTTGAGCATATTATTCACAAAGAAGCTGAAGAGGGTAATCCTACAACATTAGAGCTTATAAGAACAGTTTATAAAGATTTGCTTAAAAAATATTTTGGAGATAATGCTGTACTTGAAGATACAAGTGATTTAGAGGCTTTGAGAATACCTCATTTTTACCGTTCATTTTATGTTTATAAATATGCTACTGGTATGTCAGCTGCTGTTGCTTTATCTAATGGAGTGCTTGAAGGCAATGCTAAGAATGATTATACAAACAGAGATAATTATTTGAAATTCTTAAAAAGCGGAGGAAGCAGAACTCCTATAGAGAATTTAAAAGTTGCTGGCGTTGATATGACAAAACCTGAAGTAGTGGAAAGTGCTTTAAAACTTTTTGCTAAAGAGGTTGAGGAATTGAAAGCATTGAACTAATTAATTATTAGTTATTAAAATTGCAAAGGCTGGTATTATAGACTTTTTTCAAAAGTACTTGACAAACAATTTTATAAATTTATTATTTTATGCTAAATTAAATAATTTAATTATTTTTAAAATACATGTTTTATATGTTGTATAAAATATGTATTTAAGTTATAAAATGCAGTTTTTTTGGTTCTTTTATACCAATAAAAGAACTGGGGTTTGGGGCAAAGCCCCAACTATAATTAAAAAATATTAAATAAAAAATTGTAAATATTAAGAAATTGAGTTTTGAAACAAGTCTTATATTTGATACTAGCCTTTTATTTTAGGTATTGCATTTTTTTATAATATAGTATACACTGGTATGGTAAATAAATTTTAAGGAGAGTTTATGGAAGTTTCAGAAAAGAGCTGGGTTGTTACATTAATTTTAGCAATATTTCTACCAGTTCATAGATTCTATGTAGGAAAAATAGGAACAGGTATATTATATCTGATTACTGCAGGCGGATTTGGTATATGGTACATTATAGACATTGTAATGATAATATTAGACAAATTCACCGATAAGGAAGGCAGGAAATTAAAAAGATAATGTAAAAATGGTAATTGAAGGAGAGAGTTAATTATTTTTTGACTCTCTTCTTTTTTTATATACATATTTTAATACTAATCAATATTATATTATTTTTTAATCGTCAAGCAAATGAAGTCTTTTTTCTATAGATATGCCGTAGAGTCTGTCATCATTATCTTTTACTGATAGTTCTACCGCTTTGTATATAAATTTTGTAGCTTTTTCTAATGCTTCTTTTATTGAATACCCTTTAAGTATATATCCTAATAAAGAAGAGCCAAAAGCATCTCCAGTACCAGGTATCATTATATTTATTTTAGGGTAATAGCTTGTAATGAAATTATTATTGTCATAGCATAGGCAGCCTACATATTCATCTTTTAATACGCTTGTAACTATTACAGTTTTTGGTCCCATTTTTGAAATATCTTGAGCCATTTGTTTTACTTCATCTTCTGAGTATTTATTTGAAGGGTCTTTATCTAGTAATACAGCTAACTCTGTTATATTCGGTGTTATTATATCAGCATGCTTTATTATGTTTTTCATAGATACAACATGCTCTTTTGACATAGAAGGGTATAATTTACCATTATCTCCAAGTATAGGGTCTATTAAAATAGTGTTTATATTAAAATGCTTTATAATATCTATTACAATATCAGGCTGTTTTCCAGAAGATATCCAACCAACATAAAAAGCGTCGAATTTTGGATTTCTTAATTTTAATTGTTCTATTATTTTTTCTAATTGATCTGTTAAATCAAAAGCACAGAAAGATTCAAAAGCAGTATGATTTGAAAGAAGAACACTTATAAGCGGCGAAACTTTTATTCCAAAATATGATAATACTGGTATATTAACAGTTAAAGAAGCCTTTCCATATGAACATAAATCATTAAGAAGAAGTACATTAAAATCTTTTTTCATAATACTATTTATTATTTAAATATTATAAGCGATTTGCTGTCAGCAAGCACTTTGTAACCTGCAACTTGAGCAAAATATGCAAACTGGTCCAGAGTTATATCGTATCTATCTTCTATTTCTTCTTTAGTAACTTTCATTTTCTTAGTTCCAGATAAGAAAGAATTAAGTTCAAATCCGCTGCTTCCAAATTTTCTTTCTACTTCTTTTTGAAACGGATTTTTTTTACCTCTTCTCATTTATTACTCCAAAAAGAATATTATTATTTAGGATATCATATAATAAATTTTTTTTCAATTATAAATTTTATTAAAAAACCTATACATATTAATTTATGAATAGGTTTTATTTAATAATTTATTTATTATTCTTGTTTTGTTAATACTATAGTTCCACCTCCGTCTGGTTTGGTATATACGGCTTGAGTTTTATCATCGCTAAATACTATTTTATGTTCTTTAGTAGGGTATCTTGAAGAGTATTGATATATGGTTAAAGTATTTCCAATAATTACAGGGGTATCATATCTGCTTAAAGTACTTAATGTTATTTGTTCTGCTTTAACAGTTAATGTAGTATTTTTGTCATCAGATACATATGTTCCAGTATATGTGCTGAATAAATCATGTTTTATCAATTTTTCATACTGAAGTTCATTATTTATATAAGTATTTCCGTATATTAATTTATTATTATAGAAATATAAATCTTGTTTACTGGTTATACCTCCAAACTGAGTATATGTTATTGTTAAGACGTTTCCATTAGTTAATGAAGCTCTTGAATAATTTATACCAAAGTTATCGTCCATATATATTTGCCCAGATGTATCTATAAGTATATAGTATTTTTTACTGTCATCGTAGTCATAATAGTAATAATTGGCAGAATATGTTTTTAATCCATCTATAGGCTCTCCAATAGTTGTTTTATATCCTTCTGTTGCTAAATATGTTTCACTATCAAATACCGCATTTGCAAAAAGATAAATATTTCCGTCTTCTCCAAAGTTTAAAGTATACATTTCATTATTCTTATCGTATCCTGAAGCAGTATTTTGAGCTCCTTCTTTGTATATCTGAAGTTTGTTTTCAAGCAATACTCTAGTTGTTGCATCTATTAATGTTCCATATCCATTATATATTGTGTCATTATCTATTATGTATCTCACACCAAGGCTTCCGTCTTCATATTGGGCATAATATACTCCGTTATGCTGTTTTAAAAATTCGCTTATTATAGCTTTATCTTCAGTTGCCTGAGGTTCTTTTGCTGGCTCTATAACATCACCGTTTCCTATAATCTCCTCATTGCTTAGAGGCTGTGTTGAATCTACAATAGAAGCAGAACAGCTTATAAAAAATAATATAGATAATAAACTTAATAATATTGATGAAAATTTTTTAATCATAATATTTCCCTGTTTGTTTAATTACAGATTGTTTTTAGATTTTGTTTTCATATGATATATTTATAAAGATATCGTAAGTATATAAAAAATCAATACATAACATATATTTTTTTGTAACTATATATTACTTTTTTATATAATTTAATTGATTTGTGTAAATATATTAAAAAAATTGTGTTTTTTATTTACAAATATTGACATTATTTTTTTTTATGTTATCATAACCGACATACATAATTAAATACTCATGAGGGAGTAATTGGCGTATTTCACGCGGCAAAGCCAACATCGCAGCTCTTAATTAGTAGAGTTTGGTTAGCCTTAATTAATGAGACTCAAGTATAAGTAAATTTTTAAAGATTAATGCAATCTTATATCCTTTAATGATTTACTTATACATGGGTCTTTTTTTATGCATTTTTAAAAATAATTAAATCAAAAATAATTAAATGAGAGGTAATTAATGAACGGTTTTTTAGGAAGTAAAGATGATATTCTTAAAACGCTTAATGTTGATCCTAAAATCGGATTAAATGAAGAGGGAAGAAAGGCTAGTTTTGAAAAGTATGGTGCTAATAGTTTTACAAAGGAAAAAGGTGCTACATTATTTCAAAAAATATTAGAAGCATTGAAAGAACCTATGATATTAATGCTTATATTTGCTGGTATTATAGCTATAGCAGTTAATACAGTAGCGTACTTTAACGGTGGACATGCTGACTTTTTAGAGTGCTTGGGTATATTTTTGGCTATAAGTTTATCTATTACTATTACCATAGTTATGGAAGGTAAAAGTGCCAAAGCATTTGAGGCATTAAATAGCATTAATGAAGATATTAGAGTAAAAGTTATAAGAGACAGAAATATAGAAATAATCAATCAAAAAGATTTGCTTGTAGGTGATATTGCTTTTATAGAGACTGGAAATAAACTTCCAGCTGACGGCAGATTATTGGAAAGCGTATCTCTTAATATTGATGAATCTGCTTTAACAGGTGAAAGCGAGCCTGTAGAAAAAGATGCTGAAGCTATACTCACAGATGAAAAAACTCCAGTAGCTGAAAGAATAAATATGGCTTATTCTGGATCATTTGTTACTACTGGAAATGGTAAAATGGTAGTTACTTCTGTGGGCGATGCAACAGAGTTTGGTAAAATAGCAAGAGAACTTTCAAAAACACAGAAAACTTCTACACCATTACAAGAAAAACTTGCTCTTTTAGGTAAAAGAATAGCTATATTTGGTATAACTGCCGCTGTAATAGTCTTTATTATTCAAGTAGTTAATTTTATAAGAACAGGTAATGCTAGTTTTGATACTATTTCTGAAGCATTTATTACAAGTATAGTATTGATTGTAGCTTCTGTACCAGAGGGACTTCCTACAATAGTTGCCGTTTCACTTTCTATAAATATTATAAAAATGGCAAAACAAAATGCTCTAGTAAAAAAGATGGTTGCATGTGAGACTATAGGAAGTGTTAATGTTATTTGTTCTGATAAGACTGGTACTCTTACAGAAAATAAAATGACATTAAATAAATTATTTGCTAATGGTGAATATATAGAGCCTGAAAATATAAAAAATGAAAAGATTATAAAAAACTTTGCTGTCAACTCTACTGCTGATGTTGATTACAAAGATGGTATTGCTAAATTTTTGGGAAACCCTACAGAATGTGCATTACTAGTGGCAGCGAGCAAATCTGGATTTAATTACAAAGAGATAAGAGAGAAATCAAAAATAATATATGAATATCCTTTCTCATCAGATACAAAAAACATGACAACAGTTGCCAAGATAGATAATGAAACTATTGTATTTACAAAAGGAAGCCCAGAAAAAATAATGGCTATGTGTAGTATAGGAGAAGCTGAAAAAAAGGGTATTGAAGAGGCAATAGAAAAATTCCAGAATGAAGCGAAAAGGGTAATAGCATTTGCTCACAAGATAGTTGATGATAATGTTGAAAATGTTAGAGAAAAACTTGAAAGCAATATGATATATGACGGATTTGTAGCGATATCAGATCCTGTTAGAAAAGAGGTTTATGATGCAGTTGAACAATGCAGAAGTGCTGGAATAAACATAAAAATGCTTACAGGTGATAATATAGTTACAGCGACTGCTATAGCGAGAGAATTAAAAATACTTAATGAAAACAGTATAGTTCTTGAGGCAAAAGATATTGATGCTATGGACGATAATACATTAAAACAAAATTTAAGCAAGATATCAGTTATAGCAAGAAGCACTCCTACAGTAAAAATGCGTGTAGTTAATGCCATAAAAGAGATGGGAAATGTGGTTGCTGTTACAGGAGACGGTATTAATGATGCTCCAGCAATTAAAAATGCTGATGTTGGTGTAGCTATGGGTATAACAGGTACCGAAGTATCAAAAGAGGCTAGCGATATAGTTCTTCTTGATGATTCATTTGCTACTATTGTTAAAGCTGTTCAGTGGGGACGCGGAATCTATGATAATTTCCAAAGATTTATACAGTTTCAGCTTACAGTTAATTTAGCTTCTGTAGTAGTTGTTCTTATTTCTACATTAACAGGTTTTAAATCTCCATTTTCTGCTATACAGTTATTATGGATAAACATCATTATGGACGGACCTCCAGCTATAGCTTTGGGGCTTGAACCTATAAGAGATAACTTGATGAAAAGAATGCCTACAAAAAGAAATGCAAGCATAGTAACTAAAAAGATGATATTTAAAATAGTGTTCTCAGCAGCAGTAATGATTACATTATTTATGCTTCAAAGCAAATTAAATATACTTAATGTTACAGAGGCTGAGCAGCCCACTGTATTATTTGCTATGTTTGTAATGTTCCAGATATTTAATTCATTCAACAGCAGAGAATTGGGTTTTGACAGTGTATTTAAATATTTTTTGAATAACAAACTGATGCTTTTGAGTATGGCCGTTACTTTTGTACTTCAAATACTAGCAACTCAGTATGCAGGAGGATTTTTCAATACTGTTCCTTTAAGTTTAAATACTTGGCTAAAAATTATAGGAGTATCATTAATTGTTATTATAGCCGCTGAAATTTTGAAAATATTTATAAGATTGTTTAAAAGATAATTTGGTTTAATATTTATGTTTGAGTAAAATTGATTTGCAGTTATGGGTAATTATTCTCATAACTGCTGGTTTTATTTTTGATATAAAAAGTTAATATTATATTATTTTACATAATTAAAAAAATTGAGTTTTTATAGGAAAATTATTTTTAATAGTTTAAAAATATTGTAAAAAAATCCGAATTTATTTATAGTATATTATATAGAAAAATAATAAAAAAGAACAGAGTATGAACTATAGTATTTATATTTTAGTATTTATATGTGTATTCGTTACACTACTTCTTATATTAAAGAAATTTTTCTTCGGCAGTAAAATGTCTAAAGGTTCTGATATAGATAAAGTTAATTCATTTATATCAGAAGGAAAGAATGATATGGCTTTACTTAAGTTAAAAGATATTTTAGCTAAAGATAAGTCTGGTACTAAAAGAGCAAAAATACATGCTATGATAGGAGACTGCTATGCCAATATGGAAGAGTATTCCTTTGCCATAGTAGAATACAGACATGCTATAGATGACGGATATAATACTCCAGAAACTATTTTATCATTGGCTAGGGCTTTGGATAAAATAGATAGAAAAGAGGAGGCTTTGGCTCAGTATCTTACTTTATTAAAAGAAGATGATTATAAATTAATAGTTGATATAGAAATAGGTACTATTTATTATAAAAACAGACAGTATGATACAGCTATAAAATACTTCTCTGATGCTATAGATATACAGCCTAATAATTCGGAAGCTTTAAAATATAAGGGTTTTTGTTTTGTAAATATAGGCAATTATAATGAAGCTATATCTATTATGAACAATGTATATAAAAAAATGCCTGATGACCCAATGTTAAACTATAATTTGGGAAGGGCATACAAAGGCAGAGAAGATTATAAAACAGCTATTAGATATTATTCTGTTTCTTATAAAGATAAAGAATATGCTGTAAAATCATTGTATGAAATGGGGCTTTGTTATCTTAAACTCGAAAATATAGAATCTGCTATAAAAACTTTAGAGAAAGCTATAAATTATGAAAGCTATGATAAAGATTTGAATTTATCTATACTTTATACTTTATCAGAATGTTATGATATGGTAGGCAATATTAATAAATCTATGGAAATATTGGAAGGCATCATAGTAATAGATCCTAATTACAGAGATGCTAACGAAAAGCTTAATAATTATAAAGATTCCAGATACAGCGAAAATATTAAAAAGTTTTTCAAATTGGAAGGTGATGACTTTATCAATATGGCTTTAAAAATTACAGCAAGTATAGGGCTTATACCTTATTCATTAAAAACTACAGATAAAAAGTATTTAATAGTTTTTGCTAAAGAAAGCAACAGTCTTCATTCTCCAAAGAAGATAATATATTTTAGAACATCTTACAGCCCTATATTTAATGATGAGCTTGTGCATTTGTATGAGTATGCTGTAAATGCTAATATTTCTAATGCTGTACTTATAACCTGTGCTATGGTAAGTCCAGATGCGATAAGGTATGCTGCTATGTCTAGGATAGATATAGTTGGAATAAAAAGGCTTGAAAATTTATTAGAAAAAGCTGCTCTTACCAATTTGCCTGTAGGAGTTACTAGAACAGAAGAGAAATTGAATTGGGTATTATAAAGTTTATTATAAAAATATTACAGAGATTATAAAGAGCAATAGATATTATTCTATTGCTTTTATTTTTTTTATATTATAATATCTTATCATATTGCTGATTGATTATTAATTACAGGTTGAATTTCACAATGAAAAAGGTACAGGATTTTTATTTTAAAAAGGCTAAAGAGGAAAACTATAAAGCAAGAAGTGTTTTTAAATTAGAAGAGGCACAAAATAAATTTAAGTTTATAAAATCATCTGATATAGTTCTTGATGTAGGCTGTTCCCCGGGCTCTTTTAGTCAGTATATGCTTAATAAAATATTAAAAACAGGATCTGTTGTAGGGGTTGATATACTTCCTAATTCATTTGCACATCAGAGATTTACTTTTATACTGGGCGATATAAAAGATATGGATGCTTCAAGTTTTAATAATACATTATTTGATGTTGTTGTAAGTGATGCTATGCCAAATACCACTTCAGATAGAGAAACTAATCATTTTAGATCTGTTTCTTTATGTAGAGCTATATTTAATTTGGCTAAAGAAGTATTAAAAGATGGCGGGCATTTTTTTATAAAGATATTTGATGGAAAAGATTTGCAGATGTTCAAAAAAGAATTGTCCGAATATTTTGAGAGTGTAAATGTATTTAAGCCTAAAAGCTCGAGAGATGAGAGTAGGGAAGTGTTCTTATTTTGTAAAAATTTTAAGAAGATTATTTAATTAAACATAAGGATATAATAAAAATGAGAAGAGAATTTGCTTTGGTATTAGAAACTTATAATAATAATGTAGCTAAAGTTGAACTTCAAAGAAGTGCAAGCTGTGATGGATGTACTATGTGTTCTAAAGGTAAACCAATTGTACTTAGAGCTTTTAACAATATAAATGCTGATAAGGGAGACAGTGTAGTTATAGAGGTAGAAGAATTAAAAAAGGGAACTAATTTTTTTGTTTATGTTATTCCTTTGATATGTCTTATAGCTGGGTATTTTATAGGTGCATATATAACAAAATTGGCAAATATAGAACATGATCTTGGACCTATATTTTCTTTTGTTGTATTTTTTATATATGTTATTTTTGGTATATTAAGATTGAAAAAAGACAATAAAATAATAGCTAATATTATTTGCAAGAATGACGTTATTGAAAACTATAGCAAATAATATTTTAAGGCTTTTATAAATGAAAAAAATAATATCTACTGTAATAACAATTGTTTTGGTATCAATTATAACATATCTATTTATTTCTAAGGATAAACCTTATGAAGAATTTTATACTATAGGAGATGATGCTGTTTCTTCTGTTAATAAAATTACTGGTCTTAAAATTCACCCAAGAACGGATATATCAGATGAAGGCGATATAAAAATATTAACTTTTAATAAAGTAGACGATGTTCTTGCTTATAGTGTAAGATATGCTGATTATCTATGGAAAAATGAAGGCTACTATATTACAACGAATTATAAATTTGGAAAAGAAGATTACGGAAAAGTCGAATTAGCTAAAAATTCTTCTGAAGCGGGTAAAGTCATTAGAATAAATGTTGACTGCAATACTAATAATTCTTTTAAAGTTGTTTTGAGTTTAATTAATGGAAGTTTAATAATGAGAAACACTAATGAGTAATAATATTTATTATTAATTTTATTATTACTCATTAGATTAATTTTATATATTATCCATATTAAAGTTGAGCCAATATCCGAGCTCTTTAAATGATTTTTTCTCTTCATCTCTATCAAATTTTATATCGCCGCTTTTGTATTTTAGAAGTATTTTATAAAAAATGTTTTCAAACGTGTTTCTGTCTATAGGCATGTCATTATTTGATAAAAATTTTATATCTCTAAGAAGATCATGAGTTATAAACGGATTTCCAGTATTATATAATTCATTTAATGCTGTTTTTATATTGTCTCCTATCAAACTTGATATACCGCTGTTTGATATAAATATTCCAGCATTTCTAGCATCTTTCAAATCTTCAGAAACTTCATCATAAGCATCGCGTCCTCTTTCAGTAATTTTTTCTCTGAGTATAGGTGAAGCCATAGCACCCATTATTCTTCTGTAGTCATAGTCTGGAGTTATGCTATTTAAATTAAAATATGTAAATAGTTTTCTGTATTCTGGGTATATTTGATGCATTAAGGTATCTAGTTTTTTGATATCATCTTCAAATAAACTGTCTGCTAATTTATCTCTTATATCTGAGGTTAGATCTTTTAAATACATTGTGTAAATTGTAGATTTATCTAAATTATCATAAACTTCGGATATTTGAATTTGATTTTTAAACTCATGATTTTCTTTAATCATATGAACTTTGAAGTATATATCGGCTGCTATATTGTCTATTAATATACCTTCTACATAATTTTTTTCTATTTTGGTTGATTTTATTTCATGTTTGAAAATATTTATATTAATATCTCTGTATTCAGAAGCTGCAAGATTAAATATAAAATAGTTTATAACATAAAGTTTTGTAAATACATCAACTTTAGCTTCTTTCTCATAAAAATATCTTGCATTATGATGTTCAGGTTTATTGCTTATAGATTTTTCTAATGTTTTTAAAAACTCTTTATGTGCTTCATCTACAAAAGAAACATTTTTATCTTTTACTAATAATCTAGCATAATGGAAAGACTGCTCAGCATACTGCATATTTTTTATAGGCTCAAGTCTTGATACATCTTCAAAGAACCAGCCGCATGAAGTATACGAGAATAATGAATATTTATAAGATTCCATCAAAAATACAAACTCTTTAAATGATATATATTTGCTGCATATTTCGTATAAATCTTTTGCATCCAAGTCATTATATATGGCACGTACATATTCTTCTCTTAAAGAATTTCTAGTGTCATCAGTGAAGTCTAAAAACTCTGCAAATAATTTATCCTGCATTTTTCTTAATATGTCGAAAGCATCGCGTAAAGGACCTCTCCAAGATAAATCAAGTCCTTCCCAGCCTCCGCATCCGCAGTTACTTCTCCACCTCTCAACGCCATGTGAACAGCTCCAAGATGTACCTCTTCTCCCAGTACCTTCATGGAGTATAACCTCTTCCATAGGAGGATACATACTTAAATAATGTTCATAATTAGTAGGAGTAATATTGTCATAGTATACATTTTCTTTAAAATACCTTGCTAAACACATGTCAGCAAATGGCTCATGGTGTCCGTAAGTTTCTCCGTCAGTTGCTATATTAACAAGTCTTTTTTCTCCGTATGCATTTCTTATTCTCTCTGCGAGTTTATCTGAAGAGGTGAGTAAATGTTCAAATGCTATGGACTGAGATATGTAATGATCATAGAAAAATACAGCAACTCTTTTTCCATTATGTCCGTAAAGCCAATAAGGTTTTGATGTATCTATTTTTGCACCTGAAACATCTGTAGTGGTGATATTTTTTACATAATGTGCCTGATAAGGTGAAAGTATTGTAAACTTAACTCCGCAGTCATATAAAGCATCAACCACATCCAAATTTATAGCAGTTTCTGAAAGCCACATACCGCTGGATTTTCTTCCGAAATATTTTTCAAAGTTATATAATCCCCATTTTATCTGCACTCTCATATCTTCTTTTTTTGCTAATGGAAGTATTATATGATTGTATACCTGAGCAATAGCGTTACCATATCCTAATCTTGCTATACTTTTTTTATCAGCTTCTAATATTCTTTTTAAAAGATCTTCTCTTGTTTTTGCTATATAATCAATAAGTGTAGGTCCGAAATTAAAACTAATATATTCGTAGTTATTGGACATATCAGTTATTCTGCCGTATCCGTCTAATATTCTGGAATAGGCATTAGGACTGTAGCATTCATTTGTTATTCTTTCATTCCAATCATGAGCAGGTGCTGCACTTGCTTCCTTCTGTATTTCACCCAGAAAAGGATTTTCTCTAGGCGGTTGATAGAAGTGTCCATGCAATATCAGATATCTCATAATTTGTCCTGTAAAAATAAAAATTTAAAGTAGATTTAATGATTATAAGTAATTTATATATATTTGCAAGATTTTTTTATATTATATCAAAATTTTTTATTTCTAAATTTGATTATACTTGACTTTTAATTACAGTCTAATATAATATGTAATAGGTAATAATATAACTTTTGAAGGAGCCATTCATTATGAAGAGAGTAGTATTAGCGGCATTATTTTTATTGATGATATTTAGCACATTTATATATGCTGTAGATAAAAAATATATACCTAACAATGCTGATAGTGTTTTTTCCCTAAATGCAGATATGCTAGCTCAGAAATCTGAAATTAATTTGCAGGAGCTTTTAAATAAATGGTTTATGCAGAAATATGCTGACAGATATTTAGAATATAGAGATGATGAGTTTGTAGCTGAGGCTATGACAAACAGATTAAATGATTATATTGATTTTTCCAAAACAGCGAGAGTGGTTTTCTTCAATGGATATCAGCAAATGTCTATAATACTTGATGTAAAAGATATTACCGAACTTGATAAATTAATGATTAAAATGTCTAGCCAAGAAGATAAACTTGTTTCTGTGGCTGATAATGCTGCATACAGGTATTTAGCTTTAGATGAATATAATTTAATATCTTGGAATAAAGAAATATTTACAATCAATTTAAAATTAAAAGATAATTATTGGTATAATGAAGAATTAAATAAAGATGATATAACAAATATAGCTAATTATATATTTATTAATAATACCCCTTTAGATAATGAAACTTTTTTGTCATTAGAAAATGAAACTAATGATGTTTATGTTTGGGCTAATTTATCAATATTGGCTGATGATACTTCTGACTTTGCTAGATTTTTATTTGGAAGAAGTTATGACGGCATACCAAGAGATAGTTATAAAGATGCAATTCTTACTACAAAAATGAAATTTGATAATGGGGAAGCAAATGTAATTGTTGATAGTTATACTCCAAATTATCCTTATGATGCTTCGCTTCTAAAAAAACAATTAGCTGATAATATATATAGTTTTGCTAATGGCGAAAATAATTACGGCTTTCTTTCTTTGGCATTCAACAGTAAGGAACTTGCAAATCATATGAGAAGTATTATGGGAGATATAAATAATCTTCCATTTGAGGAAGAATTAAAAGTTTTGGAAGAATACAACATTGATGTTTATAAGTTTATAGAACTTTTAGGAGGAGATATATTTGTATCTGTATGGGATAATCCTGATAATAATACAGATCCTAATATACTTGCTTCTATTTCTATAACTGATACAAATTCTGTTGAAATGATACTTAAAAGTTTATCTGAAGATTCTGCTGATGGTATTTATACAATAAGCGGATATTTATGTTATATAAAAGATTCTATATTATATGTTTCAAGTAATTCTGATATTATAGATTCTATTATTAATGGAGAGCTTCCTGCTTCATCAATAGCTAGTGATAAACTTGATTTGGCAAAAAATAATACTATGTCTTTATATTTAGAGTTTAATCCTAATTTATCATTATATGGAGTAGGTGATGACTATACAGAAGCATTTGAATCAGCATATTTTACTTCTAATATATTGGATAATAATCATACTCAAATGATTTTCAAAATTAATACAAGAGATAAAGAAAGAAATTCACTTTATATAATAAAATCTTTTTTTGGATTAGAATAATATTATATTTTTCTGTATAATATATGAGATTAGATGAATATGTTTATAAAGAGGGATACACAGAAAGCAGATCTAAAGCACAGGATATAATACTTGCTGGCTGTGTATTTGTAAACGGTGTAAAAGTAACTGCTAAGGCTCAAAAGATAAAAGATACAGATAATATAGAAGTAATTCAAAATATAAAATATGTATCTAGAGCTGGTGATAAACTTGAAAAGGCTTTTTCTGTATTTGATATATCTGTAGAAAATAAAATATGTTTGGATATTGGGGCATCTACTGGAGGTTTTACAGATTGTTTACTTCGATATGGGGCTAAAAAAGTTTATGCTTTAGATGTCGGGCATAATCAGCTTGTTTATAAACTTCGTTCTGACAGTAGGGTAGTTTCTATAGAAGATTTTAATGCCAAAGATATTAAAAGAGAGATGTTTAATGATGAAATACCTTCTGTGGTAGTGAGTGATGTTTCTTTTATATCAGTTTCTAAAATAGCACCTATAATATTTAAAGAATTAAATGATTTAGAGTTTTGGATTAGTTTAATAAAGCCTCAGTTTGAAGCAGAACGCGGCGATGTATCAAAAGGAGGTATTATTAAAGACGATATTTTAAGAGAAAAGATAGTAAATAATGCTATTGATAGGATTACTAAATGCGGATTTAAAGAGATAAACAGAACAGTATCTCCTATAAAAGGCTCTAAAGGAAATATAGAATATTTAGCACATTTTGTTATTTAATTATTATTTTCTATTTTATATGAGTTTCTTTGTTTGTATATATCATATTCTTTATAAAACTCATCTACATTATTAACAACCAAATAACCGCCGTCTAGTACACTTAATGCTTTTATTTTTTTCAAATCATCTTCTATATTTGGTTTGTATTCTATACCTATCATAGAACATATATCATTTATATTATATTGAAAACTTATTCTGCTTAAACTTTTAAATAATAGTTCATTTTTCATTAATGCTTCTATAATGATTACAAATTTACTTACTATATTATTAGCTTTAAATGCCCTTATTCTTGAAATTGTACCGTATATTCTCATACTCATCATTTTTACAAAATATAATCTAAGATTTCTATCCGACTGTACCAAATTAACAGCATCTTCTTTTTTTATTAATTCTATTATAGAGTCTTGAAGCACTATTGCAGTTGTTAAAAGTAATTTATTTTTTGAAAGCGGAGAATATCCGTTAAGAACATCATTTGTAGAGAGCACTCTTCTTGTAACCTGCCTATTATCAAATATATTATAAACCCCAATCTGCCCGTACTTTATAACATATAAATAATCACTTGCCTGAAGCTCTGTATAAATACAAGTTCCTTTTTTGTATTTATATATATTATCTTCAATGTTTTCTGCTTCTTCTATAGGTTTTATATTTCCAAATAGATTATCAAGCTCTTTTATTTTATCTTCATTATTAGGATATAATTCAGCGTATTTTTTGTATAATTTATAAGCAGCATCTTTAAATCCGTTTTTAGAATATATTTTACACATTTCTATTATGTTGATATTACTCATTCTATTGTGATGGCTATTATAGTATGGATTGTTTTCTTTATTTAAAAAATAATAATATCTGTTAAGCCATCTTTCTATGTTAATTAAAAGATAATCGTATATTTTATTAATAAGATTTAAATTATCTATTTTCTCTATTTCATTAATATTCATCTCTATTACTTCTACATCTTCCAAAGCCTTAACAGTTGAAAAATAAGGTTCATTTAAAACAGCATTAAATAATACTATGATTTCTCCTTCTTTATACTCTATAGTATAATTGTCAGCAAAATAACTGTACACAATAACGCTTCCTTTTTTTATTATAAAGAAAGTATATTTAGGTTCTTGCCCCTCTATAAAAATAGTAGCAGATTTATTAAATTTAATAGTATTATAATTTAACATAGTTAATCCATATATAGTTTGTGTAATATTTTAATACATTTATAGCGTATGTCAATAATTATTTTTTTGATATTCATGATATTCTTTGAAAAAATTATTTATATTAGTTATTTTTATGTATTTATCTTTTACAATTTCTACAGATTTAATTTTTCTTAAATTATTAAGAATATCATCTTTAGATATATTATTTACAGAGTTTTTTACATCGTCTATGGTATGAGATAACAGTATACTTTCTGATTCTTCAAATAATATTTCTATTTTTAATATAGTAGATATTATTATAAATAGTTTTAAAGTTATATTTTCTTCTTCTATAGCTCTTATTTTATATAAAACATTGATAATTTTTACAGACATCATTTTTATATTGTATGATCTTAATTGTTTATCTTTGATAATCATCTCTAAAAACTCTTCTTTTTGCAAAGTTTTTACATAGGAGGTTTCTAATGCTATTGCTGAGGTTAATAGTGGTTTATAATCTGACTTTGGCCCGTATCCGTATAATATATAATTTTTTCCATATGCTTCTCTTAATAAAAGCTCTCCGTTAATTGCATTATAAACGCCTATTTTTCCAGACATTATTATATATAAAGAATTGCTTGGTTTTAATTCTGTATAAAGACAGCTGCCTTTCATATATAAATATATATTATCTCTAAATTGTTTAGGAGGAGGCATGGCTTGCAATTTTGATAATTCTATTTTTACGCCTTCAACATCTTCTGCATAATCAAATTCTTTTATATATTCATCATATAATTTATAAGCAGCATCATAAAATTCATTTTTTTTATATATTTCTGCTATAACAAATATGCTCTCCTTATAATATAAATCTAGTTTATTTTTTACCAAATTACTATAGTATTTAGAAAGCCAAGTTTCAAATGTAGAGTTTAAATAATCATATATTTTTTTTATCAAATCTGTGTTAGTTAAATTTTTTACATCCGCAAGATTCATTTCTATTACTTCAGTATCTTCAGCTGCTTCTATTGTTACAAAATAAGGTTCATTGGTTGCTAAATTCATAAGTCCTATAATAAACCCTATATTATATTCTCTTTCATAATTTTTTGAATTACTTGAATATGATTTGGCTTTTCCCTTAGTTATTATGTAAAATACATCTTTAGGATAGTTACCTTCTTCATAGATTAAATAATTTTTTGGAAATTTTGAAGTCTTGTAATTATTCATTTTGTAATATTTATGTTAATTATTTTACTCCTTTTAATTATAATTCTTTTTGAAAAAAAAACAAGAAAATTTAATATATTACTAAAAATATTATGCTTTTAATATTTTTGTTGTTTTGCATATTGTATTTTATTCTATGTGTTATTAATTAAAAATATTTATATTTAGAGGATAAATATTTGTTAAACCGTATATTTTTTGTATTCTTCAAAATAGCTTTGAAAATTTGATACTCTTATACTATTAGAAGAATCTAATTCCAAATATTTTATTTTATTGAGTGAGTCGCTTATTTCTTTATTACTATTTTCTATATTTAATATATTTTTTAAATCTTCTATTTTATAAGGCAGATTAACATATTTAGTTTTATTAAATAAGGTTTCTATTTTAAGAATAGAGTATATTAAAATAATTAATTTCATATTTAATTCTTTTGAATTTACAGCTTTTATTTTCAAAATAGCACTATTAATTTTTGTTGCTGTAATTTTTATATAATTAGCTTTAAACTCTGGGTCTGTATTTATTATATTCATTAAATTTTCTTTTTGCAAAACTTCGATTGTAGAATCTTCAAGTACTATAGCTGTTGTGAATAGTGCTTTATATTCTAAAACTGGTCTGTAGCAATTTATGATATAGCCAGAAGGATAAATAAGTCTTACAGTTTGTTTTGAATTCACAATACTGTAAATTCCTACTTTTCCAGACTTGATAATATATATATTGCTGCTTGGTTCAAGTTCTGAATATATGCAGTATCCTTTTTTTACTTTATAAATATTTTCTTTTATTTTTTGAGGTTTATCTGCAGGTCTTGTATGAAGTATTAATTTTTTAGCATCGTTTATATTGGAATCATCTTCAAAGAGTCTTATACAACTGGAACATATTTTATATGCGGCATCAGAAAAATTATTATTATTATAAATATTTGCCATAGTTAATATATCTTCTTTATTATACAAATCCACCTTATTTTTTGTGATTATAGTATAATATTTACTTAGCCAGCTTTCCAATATATAAGAGAAATAATTTGAAATTTTATCTATTAAATTATAATTATCTATTTTGATAAGATTTTCTACTTTTATTTGTAAAAGTTCTGAATCCTCTATTGCTTCAACTGTTGAATAATATGGTTCGCCTGTTATTGCTGAGATTAATCCTATTATATCGCCTTCTTTATAATAACTTGTATGTGTTTCATAAAATTTATTGTATGCGGCAGCTTTTCCTTTAACTATTATGTAGAAATATTTTTCAGGTTCTTGATTATCTTTAAATATGATATCCGATTTTTTAAATTGTACTTTAGTATACTGTTCCATTTTTCTCTATTATATTTGATATATTACTATTATAATGTACGATATAATTATGTCAATAATAAAAATTAGATTATAACCATTTTATAATATAGCAATAATAAAAAACTAATCATTTTGTACAATCTTCATATTCTCTAAAATAATTTTCTGTATCAATTACTGTAATATTATTAAAAGAATCTAATTCTATATATTTAATTTGGGAT
This sequence comes from Brachyspira innocens ATCC 29796, assembly GCF_000384655.1. GTDB lineage: Bacteria > Spirochaetota > Brachyspiria > Brachyspirales > Brachyspiraceae > Brachyspira > Brachyspira innocens. The sequence continues at coordinate 33,155 of NZ_ARQI01000103.1, forward strand.
AATTCGGAATATATAGTATTATTTTCTATATCTGTATTTATCATGTTTTTTATATCTTCTATTTTGTATATAAGTTTTATAGATTTTGGCATAATAAATAATGTTTCTATTTTTAGAATAGAATATATAATTAATATAAGTTTATATCTAATATTTTCTCTTTTTACAGCCTTAATTTTTAATATAGTGCTTATAATTTTTATTGAAGTCATTTTTATAAATTTGATTCTAAGTTCTACATTGCTGTATAAAGTTTTTATAAGTTCATCTTGATTTATGATTTCGATTACAGAATCTTCTAAAGCTATTACAGTTGTAAGAAGCGGTTTGTATTCCAGTATTGGACTATAACCATTTATAATATAGCCTTCAGGATAAACTGCTCTTGTAACATATCTTTTATTCATTATATTATATACCCCTAATTTTCCAGATTTTATATAATATATATTATTACTTATTTCTAATTCGCTATATATGCAGTATCCTTTTGTTATTTTAATAGAATTTTTTCCTATAGATTCTGCCTTTTTAGCTGGGGTTAGAAATTTTATAAAATCTCTCACTTTATCAGTATTAGTATCTTCTTCAAATGAATTTATATATGTTATACAAAGTTTATAGCTTGCATCTTCAAATCCGTTTTCTTTATAAATACTTGCCATAGTTAAAATATCTTCTTTATTGTAAAGATCTATTTTATTTTTAGTGATTATTGAATAGTATTTGCTAAGCCAATTTTCTAATATAAAAGACAGGTAATTTGATATTTTATTTATTAAATGCTTATTATTTAATCTGTTTATATTTTCTATTTTTATTTGCCACAGTTCACAATCTTCGGCTATTTCGGATGTGGAATAGTAAGGCTCACCTGTGATTGCCTGTATTATTCCTATGATACCGCCTTCATTATATGTAATAGTGTAATTATCGCAAAAATTATTGTATGATAATATTTTTCCTCTTGATATTACATAGAAATAATCTTTTGCCTCTTCTCCGTTTCTGAATATAACGGTTCCTTTTGTATATTTAACTAATCTGTATTTATCCATATACTTAATATGCGTATAAAATATTTACAATTAGATTATAATACTTAGATAAATTATGTCAACTAAAATATTTTTTAATAATATATTAAAAAATGTAATTTTTATATTCTTCTATGTAATTTTTAACATCTGATATATTTATATTATTTAATGAATCTATTTCTATGTATTTGACCTTTTCTAGTTCTAGACATATATCCTTATTAGACATTTTTATATTAAGCATATTTTTTATATCATCTATTTTATATAATGATTTCAATGTTTTTATATCATTATTAAATAGTGTTTCCATTTTTATTATAGAGTAGATAATAATTATTAATTTTTTATTTAATTCTTTTGTATTGATAGATTTAATTTTTAATATAGCATTATGAACTTTTATAGATGCCATTTTAATAAAGTCCATTCTTAATTCTCTATCTTTATTTATCATTTTTACTAATTCTTTTTTGCTTATAATATTAATCACTGAATCTTCAAGAATGATTGCCGTAGTTAGAAGGGGTTTATATTCAAGAGAAGGTGGGTATCCATTTATAATATATCCTTCTGAATAAATATTTCTAATAATTTGTTTTTCATTTAAAATACAATAAATGCCTACTTTACCTGATTTAATTATATATATATGATTGCTGGAAGATATTTCTGAGTATAGACAGTATCCCTTTTTAAACTCAAAAGATGTTCCGATTATATGTTTAGGTTTTTCTAAAGGCTTTATATCGTTTAATATTTTTTTTATTTCATCAGCATCATCAGTGTCTGGAAACATATGCATATATTTAGAAGCCATTTTATGAACAACATCTGTATAACCATTATTTTTATAAATTTTTATCATAGTTAAGATATCATACTTATTATACAAATCCACTTTATTTTTAGCGAGAATAGTATAATATTTGCTAAGCCAAGTTTCTAAAATGAGATAAAGATAATTATATATTTTATCAAGCAATTCTTCGTTACTAATATTAATTATACTGTCTGTTTTTATTTTTATTACTTCTGTTTCTTCTTCTGCCTCTATAGTAGAAAAATACGGCTCATTTATAGTAGAAGATACAAGACCTAAAATGCTTCCTTTCTCATTATTATACTTATAAGACTTATAAAAATCATTGTAACATGTAGTTTTGCCTTTAAGTATTATATAAAAATGATTTAAAGGTTTTTCTCCAGACTTTATAATAATATCATCTTTATTAAATTTAATGGTATCATATTTAGACATAATACTCCTATAAAAAACATTATTATTTTTTGAAATTACACTATTATCAATTATTCACACTATATCAGGCGGCTATTATAATATAAAGGGTAATTATGTCAATATTTTTAAAAAAAATTTAATATTTTTTATATTTTTAAAACAAAAATTAAGAATTTTACAAAATATCATTCTACTATATTTGGAGTAGAGTTCCTTTTCATATACATATTATACTCGTTAAAGAAATTCTGTACATTCGGAATAATTATTTTGCCTTCTCTTGAAAATAATATTATTTTAGTTTTATTCATTTCTGATTTTATATAATCTGTATTTTCAATTCCAACCATAGCACATATATCATTGGCGGTATATGGAAGCTCCAAAAAATCGGCATTTTTATCAAATAATAATGCTGTTTTTGTAAATGAATATATCATATTGTAAAATTTACCCACTCTGCTTTTTATGCTTATACTGTAGCTTTTTATAACTGTATTGTATATTCTTCTAGCCATAATATTTACTAAATGATACTGAAGTTTGGTATTGGTAGAAGCAAGTTTCAAAAAATCTTCTTTATTGACTATCTGTAAAACGGTATCTTCTAATACTATGCATGTGGTAAGTAAAAATTTATTTCCAAGTATAGGCTTGTATCCTATAATATTTCCGCTTGGGAATATAATTCTTGTTATAAGCCTTCCGTCAAACACACTGTATACTCCTACTTTGCCGTCTCTTATTACATAAAGTTCGGTATTACTTTCCAATTCAGAGAATATACAGCTTCCAGCCTTATACTCAAATAAATTATTACTTATTTGTAATGGAGCTTCTATTTTTACATCTCTTTCTATTGATAATATTTTGTTATTTACTTCGCTATGATCCTTATCTGGGAACATTTCTATTATTTTTTTATACATATATAGGGCAGCAGATTTAAGTCCATTTTTTTCATATATTTCTGCTATTTCAAAAGCATTATTTTCTTTGTAGCTTCCTATGTTTAATGTTTCAGCCAATTTATAAAAATATTTTCCAAGCCATATTTCCATAAACTTTATTAAATGCTTATATATACTTTCTATTATTTTAGTATCTTCAATAGCATATATATCTTTTATATGTATTTCTATTAATACGGCATTTGTTGCAGCAATAGCGGTTGAATAATAAGGTTCTGATAATATAGCTGGAACTATTCCTATTATCTCTCCTCTTGTAAATTCAAAATTTGTATTTTCTATAACGTAATTTTTGTCTATTATAGTACCTTCTTTAATTATATAAAATACATCTTTTGAATTTTCTCCAGCCACAAATACGGCAGAGTCTTTTTTAAACTCAACAACATTAAAATCTATCATAATAATAACCCCTAAACTTGATTATTATATTATACTTTATAATTTTTATATAACAAGAATATATAATTATTTTTTAATATTAAAAATCATTATATTTGAGAGTAAATGTTTTGTTATTGAATGAATCTTCTACTATTATGTTATCTTCTTTGAAGTATGCCTTATATGTAAAATACAAATCATGATTATATTTATCTAATATTAATTGTCTTATACTAACTATATTAATATAATTTTGGCTTTCAAATATATTATTAGAAAAGTTGTACAGCATATAATCAAATACTCTTTTATATGCTCCGTTCTCTTCTTTGGTGATATAAAAACCATAGAAAAGTATTTTATTATTATAGCATTCAAAGTCTATAAAAACCCAAATACCATTAAACTGACTATTATTATATAATGGTTTATTATGATAAAAATTGAATATTTTATTTTGATTATTTAAATCTAATATTGAAAAACCAGATAAATCTCTATTAAATACAAAATAATCATTATTATCAGTATATTTTATTATTTTATACATACGAGAATCATCACTTTTATAATTATAAATTAATTCATCTTTTTTATTATATAAAGTTCTATCATATCCTATAATATCCTTATTATGAATAAATCCAGTATATTTTTTATGAATTAGATAATAATCATCATTTAATATAGTTTTCTTTTCTTTTTTGAAATATTTATCTTCAAATAAGATACCATATTTAAGCCAATGGTTTTTATAAGATTCTGTATAGTATAAATTTTCTAATATCATATTATAATTATATTAATAATAGTTGTATTTGTCAAATTAATCATTTATTATTTTTAAATATTTGCTTTCATTATGTATTCTATCTAGTGCTGTAACATAATATATATATGTATTTTTTGAGTTTATAGTTTTATCTTTATAAATTACTTTAGAGTTAATATTAAAATTTGTTCTTCTTATTTTATCTATCAATTCTATACCACTTTCACCTATAGTTTCTCTATATATAACATAATATGATGACACAGAAGGCAATACATGTCCGTATTTATCAGTTTTGTATTCGTTAGGGTCTGTAAATGATATTTCTATGCCTCCGAAAACTTTTTTTATAGAAGGATTTTCTAATTTCATAGGGGCTTCACTTATATTTTTCATTGTATTCATAGTTGGTACTATTGCTTTGAATATATAATTATTCTCTTTTATATATTTTAATGCTAAATTTCCAAAATCTCCGCTGTCTCTATCTTTTTTGTACATACTATGCATAGTAAAAAAAGATGAACCTTTTATATAACCTCTGCCTATTTTTCTTATATAATCTATTTGTTCAGACATAAGTTCTATATTCTGCCAAGGTTCTGTATTAGTTTCTCTTCCCATTTTATATAATGCATGTCCTATATATAAATCAGCAGTATTTGTCCCTCTTGCTTTTTTATATTCATTGACCCACCAATCAGTTATAACATCAAAAGGAGCTGTTTTATGAGAAGAGCTCCAATATACTTGTGGTATTACAGCATCTACATACATTCTGTTTAATCCGTCCTTATCCGAAGCCTTTTCTAATGAAGATGTCTTTTCTCCGTTAAGAAGCCATAATAAAACATCAGCATGCAAAGCGTCAAAATTAGGATTATATGATTTTGTATCACTTCCGTATTTGCTTCCTATATATTCAGAAAGTTTTGTATTATTTCTCCAAACTCCCGCAGGTGATATAGTCCATTTTACATAAGGCTTTCTTAATTTTATTTCTTTATATAAATCACTCACAAGTCGGTTTATATTATCTCTTCTCCAAGCATAAAGCCCATTCACACCATAATCATCATAAGAGGTATTATTAATATCGTATCCTCTTTTTGAACCGTACTTTTCTGCACTTACTCTATCAGGCCAATCCTTATATGTTTTGCCTCCTGCAGCATTTTGGTAAAAATAATCATCAAAGTGTATGCCGTCAACATCATAATTCTCAACTACTTCAATAACAGAATCTATTATATATTTTGAACTTATAGGCTCTCCGGGGTCTAAATATATTCTGTTATCGTACCAATGTATAGGCTTAAGATTATTAGATACATATGTGTGAATAAAGTTTTTTTTAGAAAATTGTTCTTCATAAGTTTTATTTTTATCATAAGTCAAAGACATTCTATACGGATTAAACCATGCATGAACTTCTAAATTTCTTTTATGTGCTTCATCTATTATATACTCAAGCATATCAGTTTTGAAAGGGTATTCGTCTTTTTCATATTTTGAATCGGTACCAAAAAAATATCTTGTTGTAGGATTAATTTTTGATGGGAATATTACCCCAGCATCTGGTTTTACCTGAACAAACACTGCATTAAAATTATTTTCATATAATGTGTCTAAATGTTTTATGATAAGTTTTTTCTGTTCATTTTCACTTCCGCCCTTTACAGGCCAATCTATATTAGCAACAGTAGAAAACCATGCAGCTCTGAACTCTCTGTATAATGGATTTAGACTTCTGTCTTCTTCCATATTTTTTATAAGCATTGTTCTTAATTTATCTGGTAGGGAAATATTTACAGTTTGACATGATGATATTAAGAGTACTGTAAGGGATATTAATATAATGATTTTCTTCATACTTAATTCATTTTTCTTATTGAAATATTTTTTAGATTATATATTTAATATAGATAACAGTCAATATATAGATAGATTTTGATAAAAATAAAAAAGGGACTTATAAAAAGCCCCTTTATTAAATTCTAAAATATAAGTTAATATTAAAAGTATTATAGCATACTGTCTACCATAGCTTTAATGTTTTCAATAGTAGCTTCTTCTTTAGTAACTTCTTTAACTTTAGCACCATCTTTATAAACAGCTATTGTAGGAAGACCTAATATTTTTTCACGAATAGCTAATCTTCTAGCTTTAGAAGTATTAAAAGAATAGAATGGTACTTTTCCTTCATATTCTTTAGATAATTCATGAACATGAGGCATTAATGCTTTACAAGGTTCGCAAGTATCGCCAAAATAGTCAACTAAACATAAATCCTTTGAATTAATAACTTTTTCATCAAAATTGTCTTTATTTAATTCTTCCATTATAAAACTCCAGAGATATATTTTTATAATATACATTATATAAAAAAAATATTCTTAGTCAAGTTAAAAACATACGATTTTTTAAAAAATCTACTTATTTACTATGTAAATTTAAGTTATTCAATTTTGGTTTCATCTTGACAATTTCTAACATTATGAATATATTAATACAATGCTTAGCGATATTTTTATAGACATACAGAAGAATAAAAAGGAATGGCTGAAAAGCAAAGAGGGTAATGAATTTGAAGATAGATTTGAAGCCTCTTTGAAACGCTATGGTTTTAATAGAAGAATAGCAAGCGATAAAGAAATTAAAGATATACTTTTATCTCTAAAAAATGATGTTTTAGATAAAAGCTCTGATAAAATAATAGATAATATTTATGCTTTAAAAGATAAAAGTATGGAAAATTGTTTTATATGTCAGCCTTATGGAAGTCAGAATTTCCCAGATTTTTTAATATTTACAGATAAAAAAATCATTGCTGTAGAGATAAAATACAGCAGCGGTAAATCATCTAACCCTATGTGGAATAGTAATTTGCCAAAGGCTAATGCAATTTATATATTTGGCTCTTACGGAAGAGGAGATGTTACTTTTTTTATTGGAGCTGATGTTCTTCCTATGAATGAGAGAATTGAGCTTATAGAGTTTTTTGAAGAGATAAAAAAACTTGAAGATGATTTCAAAATTAAAATGAAAAAAGAAAGTAAAAATAATCTGTTTGCATATAAATTTGACAGGGGCTTTAATGTATATGTTAGGCGTGCTTATGAACAGAATAAAACTATAAATGATAATGCAAAAATAGATTATTTTCTTCATGAAGATAGAATAAAATGCGAAAATAATGTAATAGAGTTTTGTAATAGTTTATAATTTTGTAAGAGAGATATGATGCAGGAAGAGTATACAAAAGAAAGTTTTGATTATCTTAAGAATACTGATATAGAAAAAAGAAAAAGACTAGGACAGTATTTTACGCCTAAAAGTATAAGAGATTTGCTTTTAAAAAAATTAATATCCATTTCGGATAAAAAAGACAATGTAAAAATATTAGACCCAGCATGCGGAAGCGGTGAGTTTCTTCTATCTTGCAGAGAATATTTTAATAATCACACTCTTTATGGTTTTGAGATTGATGATAGTTTAGTTTCTATTTCAAAAAAATTAATAAATAATGCTGATATAAAATGTATTGATACTTTAAAAATAGATACGGAAAAATCTGTAAAATATGATTATGTTATAGGTAATCCTCCTTACTTTGAGTTTAAACCAGATAAAGAAACAAAGAAAAAATATTCTGATATAATAAACGGAAGGCTTAATATATTTTCCATATTTATAAAACTAGGTTTAGAGATTTTAGAAGATGGCGGATATTTAGCATATGTTGTGCCTCCTTCTATGAATAACGGAGCTTTTTTTAGTAAATTAAGAGAGTATATAATTAATAACAGCAGTGTTGAATACTTGCATATTGTAGAGGGTTCTGATAATTTTTATATGGCCAATCAAAAGGTTATGCTTTTAATACTTAAAAAAATTAATAATCATAAAAATAAAAAATATATATTTTCAAAAAATGGTATTACAATATTCACAGAGGATAAAACTTTTTTAAACAATGCCTACAAAAATACTGTAAGTTTAAAAGATATAGGATATGCTGTAAAAACAGGAAGCATTGCTTGGAATAAATATAAAGAAAATCTCACAGAAGATAAAAATGATTCTATACCTTTAATATATTCATCAAATATAGTTAATGGAAAAATAGTTATACCAAATAAAAGAAAACTTCAGTATATAAAAAATATTTCTAGAGAGTTGATAATAAAAAATAATGTTATAGCGGTTAATAGAATAACAGGCTCTCATAAAAACATTAATATAAAATCGGCAATAGTAAAAGAAAAAGAGTTTGTATGTGAGAATCATGTTAATGTTATATATCCTTTAGAGAGTTATAATAAAGATTATAGTTTAGAATATATTTATAATGCTTTAAATGATGAAACTAATACAAAAGTATTAAGTCTTATAACAGGAAACACTCAGGTATCAAAAACAGAATTGGAAAGGCTTCTTCCAATAAAAATTATTGCGTTATAATTTTTTATTAATTTGACAAAATATGTTTTTAATGATATAATGAAAAACAGATTAAAGAGAAACTCTAAACTCTAAACTCTAAACTCTAAACTCTAAACTCTAAACTCTAAACTCTAAACTCTAAACTCTAAACTCTAAACTCTAAACTCTAAAC
>NZ_ARQI01000104.1 GCF_000384655.1 Brachyspira innocens ATCC 29796
AAGCTTCTAAAATAGGATTAAGATCTAAATATATTGTAACTGTTAAAGATGCTTTGTACTTATCAAAAGAGTGTATACAAAAATATCCTACAAATCAAGTACCTGAAATTAATGCGATGAAAAGGAATGTGTATTTTCCAATTGCTGTTAGATTGTAATAGTTTTATAAATATATTAAAATGAGTTTTTTTCATCGTTTTACATATAAAAATTATTAAATTAATTGCATAATGTGTTGGTTCTTTTTCTTTTTACATTTCACTAAATACCGCTTTATCCCGTTAAATCCCGCTTATTCGCTGTTGTGTGATGGTCTATTGCTTGGATTTATCACATACTATTTTACTTCCTAACATTTTTATAATGATGCAGTAAATATTAATACAATTTTTTTCATAGCTAATAATTTTCAAAATATAATTTTTTATATATCGAGGCTCAATGATTTTGCTATCATATCCATTGTAACATCCTTATATAGAGTTTTATTAGGCACTACATTACCATTAAATTGTTTAGGGGTTATTTTTAATTCATTAGTATTTTCTGTATTCATGTTTTAGGCAGCTTGTAAAATCATACTTGTTTTATCTAAATATACTTTTTTATCATCATTATATTTAAATGTTATATACATTCTCACATTTGACATAAGGTTATGCTCTATAGTAAAATAATTGTCTTTATAAACTATATTGCAAATAAGTCCTTCTATATTTTGATTATAGCTTTTAAAAGCAATATTGCCAATATATTTATACTGATTATTTTGTTCTATTTGAAATAAAGAATAATAATACCAGTAATTATTTTTTAATATTACCATCTCATATGATGAATTATCAGTAAATCTAATTTTTCTAATGGCATAAACTGACAGATCTTTATTGTTTTTTAAATTTCCATTTTCAGTAAAATATTTTTCATTTACTTTTATAGGTTTGCCGTCAATATTTTGAGAATAAAGATTAAAAGAAAATATAATAACAAATATTAATACAAATCTTGTTAACATAGATAACAAACTCCAAATTATAATAAATGAAGTTATACCCTATAACCCTTTATTTGTCAATATTTAATGATTGTTAAAATAAAAAAGCCATTCCTAAAATATTTAGAAACGGCTCATTATTTTTTAGTATATAATTTTTATGCTCCCATATCCATTATACCATCATTAAGCATAGCATCATTATTGTCTGGCATGTATGACGGGAAGTCATTAGGTGAAGAAGGTACTGTATTGTTACCCGGATTGGATCTTGCTTCATATTTCTCTAATATTCTAGCAGCAACAGTAGCGTCCATCAAACTTAAAAGGTATGAAGTAGTACTGTTTCTTCCTTCAGCAGCAGCTATAGAATCCATTTCAAGAAGTACATCTATTACCAAATCATCAGAGCCGTTTGCAGCAAGCTGATTAAGCAAAGCTACAGAGTTTTGAGGAGGCATGCTGTTTATTTTGTTTGCTAAATCTGAAAGTACTAATTGATACTGTGAAGATTCGTCCATTGTTGCCTGATAATTAGACCAAGCATTTAATAGATTTTGTCTGTCTTGTTCTATCAATTCAGACTGAGTATTTAATTCTAATGCTCTGCTTGCTATTAGAGATTCCTGAGCCTGTAAATCTTTTTCTCTTAAGTTAAAAGATTCTCTCATTTTATTTAAATCATCTCTTGCAAGTAGAGACATATCTTCTACTCTTTGCTTTTGAGTAAATCTGTTAAAAAATCCTGGTACATTAGGAGCTATTTTATTACGCATTAATGTGTAGTAATTCACAACTCCGAAAATATCAAACATATAGAGTAATGCTATAAATGCTATTAAATTGACTATAGTTAAAATTGCTATTTTAAATCTCATAACCCTTAATCACCTTATAATATTATTACAACATAATATAGATAAAACAATAATATGTCAACTAGATTTTGTTATCATAATTATTATCGTAATAATAAAATATTTAGTTATCATATTTTTTTTATTTTGTACAAATAAAAATAATAAAAAAAGAGGCTTTTTATTAAGCCCCTTTTATATATATGCCCTAATTTTATCTTATTTCTTAAATATGCCTAGAGGTTTTCCCACAGGAAGTACAACTCTTCCTAAATTTTTGTTTAAAACTCCAGCAGCAGCACCATAAAAACCTAATAAAGCAGCAGCAAGTTCTGAAATACCAGCTATTATTTGAGTTTCTTTTACTGCTATTCCTAAGTAATTTAATGCCATAGCCACTAAAAGTACATCTACAGCAACAAATATGAAGAATAATACTTTATGAGCTTCAGCAGCACCGAAAGTCAAAGGTCCTACAAGAAATAAATAACCTATACATACAACTCCGAATTGTCTCATATCTATAGTACTTTTCATTTCTTCTCCAAATACTCCCAAAGTAGTAAGCCAAATAAAGGCTACAGCTATCCAGAATAATCCGAAAGAACCAAATACTGTTGCCCCAAATACGTTTTCTTTTTTGAAGTCAACAATAGCAGCAACAAATTGTGTTATACAGCCAAGAAATATAGCCCAAGGAATAAGCCCTGAAAATCCAGATGTAAGCCCTAATTTTTGCGTTGAAGCTACGAATGTTATTACTGCAAGACCAAATAAACCGAAAGGTGCTGGGTCTGCAAGTGTTTGTGTTACTTTTACTTCATTATTCATAATACATACTCCTATATCCTATTTTTTAAATAGTATAGAAAAAAAAACTGCTATGTCAAATTTTATGAACATAAAATGATGAAAAATTTACAAAAAATATTGATTTATGTGATTTTTTTAATTTTTTATTATTTATTAATTTTAATATATTAATTATGAATTATCATTTAATAATATATATGTTTGTATTTATATGTATTTTATTTTATATTGAGTTCACATGTAATATGATAATATAGTTAAAAAATGTAAACGGTTACTTTATTTTTATAAAAAATATTTATATATAATTAATAGATTATTATATACTGTAGAATTTGGGTATTTAATAGTGTATTATAATATAGAATAATGATAAATTTAGAATATTATTCAGTTCTTCTTAACATTATCATACTTATATCATCAGATAATATATTGTTTGAGAAAGATTTTAATTCTTTTATTATACATTCTTTTATTACATTAACATCTTTATGTGAATGTTTTATGAATGTATTTTTTAAAAGTTCATCTCCGAACATTTTGCCATTTTTATCAAATATTTCATAAGCTCCATCAGTAAATATGAATATGATATCATTATGATTTAACTGTATTTTAGTTTCAGTATATTCTGTATCTTCCATCATACCTATGAGAGGACCTCCTATATCTATTTCCATTGCTTTATCTTTAGTTTTACATATAGGTTTTGGAGATCCTGCAGAAGAGCATATTAATTCTCCTGTTTCATTATTATATATTGCGAAAAAAACAGATGCGAATAAATTTTTATCAAAATTTTCTCCTATAAAGAAATTATTCATCTGTTTTAAAAATTCAGCGGGCTGAGTATTTTTAGAATCTATAATAACATGCGAATCAAAAAAGGATTTTATAAGTATGGTAAGCATACTAGCAGCCACTCCATGACCTGATACATCTGCAAGAAGTATAGCATACCATCCGTCATTAATCGATTTTATACCGCTATAATCTCCAGACACTTCGTTAGGAGCATAATGAAATATTGACATATCATTTTTTGGTATAGAAGTATTACCATAGGAGAGAATAGATTTCTGCAGTTTTGAAGCATATTCAATATCCTGTTTCAATATATTCATATACATAAGGTTAGATTCTATAGCTTTTTTTAGTCTTATATATGCTTTCATTTTTGCTAATAATATATCGGTGTCCATAGATTTAAGAAAAAAGCCATCAGCGCCGCATTCATAAGATTTTAAGCATTCACTTTTATTGTCAGTTGCAGTTAAAAACAAAACGGCTATATTTTTTAATATATTATCATTTTTTATATGTTCAGAAAGCCTTGAAGCACCTGAATTTGGAAGCATATAATCTACAAGTATGCAGTCTGGTATTTTATCATAAGCCATGTTTAGAGCATCTTCATATGATAGGGCTATATAAGATAAATACCCCGATTCTTTTAAAAACTTCTGTAAAAAACTTGCATAATCTATATTAGAATCTGCTATTAAAACTTTTTCTGTTAAAATATTACTATTTTTCATATTAACTGCTTATCAATTTTAGTGGACATATCTTCTAGCTTCTACATTAAATATTAAACCTATAGAAATAGAAAAAGTCCATATTGATGACCCTCCGCTGCTTATAAAAGGCAATGTTAATCCAGTAATAGGCATCATACCTACAACCATGCCTATATTAATTATAACATGGCATAAAAACATGGCAATAACCCCAGATACTATTAATGCCCCTAATCTATCTTTGGCAAAATATGCTGCCATAGTTCCGCGTATAAATATAACTGCATATGCTAAAACTACTAAAGCACTTCCAACAAATCCCCATTCTTCGCATATATTTGAAAATATAAAGTCATTTACCTGCTGCGGTATGAAATTTAATTGAGATTGGCTTCCGCTTAAAAATCCTTCCCCAAATAATCCTCCGCTTCCTACAGCTATAAGTGACTGTATAATATTATATCCAGAACTTAATCTAGTTAATTGAGGATTCATAAATACTAATAATCTTTGTTTCTGATATTCTTTTAAACCTATATCAAATATTAAGGCAGCTCCCATACATAAAAATAATACAAAAAATGTAAATGATAAAAGACCTACATATTTGCTGTTCATATAAAAATTAAGCGTAATTAAAAGAGCAGATACAAAAAGAAATATTCCAGCCAAATATCCTATATATATTCTTTGGGATAAAAAGTTAAAAAGTATATTATCTATATCATCAGACATTCTTTTATATTCCAAAAACATAGGTATTGAAAGCCCTACAACACCAATACTTATTAATGCTATAATATATCTAGTAGGCACACCTCCCACAAAAAGCATTATAAATACTATAAAACAATATACTAATACAGTACCTAAGTCTGGCTGCAATAAAACTAAACCTATAGGTATTGCAATAAAAACACCAGCTAAAGCAAAGTATTTTATTTCTTTTATTTTATCTCCTATTTGATCTAAATATCCTGCTAAAAATATTATAACTACAATCTTACCAAACTCAGAAGGCTGCATACCAAATAACCAACTGCTGCTGCCGTTTACAGTAGTTCCAACCCCCGGTATTAATACAAGTATAAGCACCCCAAGCATCGGTATATATAAAGACATTCTGTGTTCGGCCAATTTTGTATAGTTAATAAACATACTTATAAATATGAGTACAATTCCAGTAGCACAGAAGAATATAAATTTCAAAAACATCCAGCTAGTTTTACCAGATTCAGGAGAATATGTAGAAGAGTATACAGCTATAGCGCCTGCTACCATTAAAAATACAACAGCTGCTAATATTTTCCAATCGAAGACAAATAATTTTTTTAATTCTTTTTTATCATTCATATTTTATCCTTTCATCTTCATTTGCATCTTTTTTATCTTCTTCTTTTTGCTGTTCTCCGTCAATATTTTCTGGATTTTCGCCGTTTTCCTGTTCTTCTTTCATTTTTTCTCTTGCTAATCTTATCTGCTCATAAATATACTGCATTCTAGCATATATAACGTTTCTAGCCTCAACAGCATTTTCTCCGCCTAATATAGAACGAAGCATTGCAGTAGCAATAGGACCAGCAGTAGCACCACCACCACCACCGCTATGCTCTAACATAACTGTAACAGCTATCATATCATCAGTAGGTCTAGGATTATAAGGTCCGAATATTGTAACCCAAGTATGGTCTTTACCTTGAGCGTTTTGAGCAGTACCTGTTTTTGCGGCCAATTTTATATGAGGAGACCAAGCACCATTTCTTGCTGTACCGCCTGATACGGCCATTCTCATACCTTCTTTTACTACTGTAAATATGTTTTTATCTATATCTAGCTTTTTGATTATAATTTTATCATTATTGTATATAACTTCATCTGTTTGAGAACTTCTTATTTCTTTAACAACATGAGGTCTATACATAACTCCGTCATTAATTATAGCTGAAGTAGACATATGTACAGCTATAGGGGTAGCAGACATGTATCCCTGACCTATAACATATTGAATAGTATCTCCGTCCCACCAGTATTCTCCGATTTTTCTTCTTTTCCAATCAGCACTAGGAACAACCCCCACTTTTTCACCTGGTAAATCTATACCTGTAATGTCTCCGAAACCTAGCATTTCAGCATATCTTTTTATGAAGTTAGGACCAAGCTCATATGCCAAGTTATAGAAATATGTATTGCATGAGAACTGAATAGCTCTGTACATATTTACATAACCATGCTGACCAGTACATCTGTAGAACCTATTTTCAAGAAGCATACCGCCTCCGCAGTATCTTGTAGTATTTACTCCTATTCTTTTTTCAGCTAAAGCTCCTACAGCAGTAACTAGTTTGAATGTTGAAGCTGGTGGGTATCTTCCTCTTATAGCTTTGTTCCAGAATGGATTTGCAGGGTTGTTAATAAGTTCTGCGTACTTTTGTCTGTCTATTTTACCTATAAATATATTAGGATCATACCAAGGAGAGCTTACCATTGCTAATATTTCTCCTGTAGTAGGTTTTGATACTATTACAGTACCTACTTGCCCTCTGATTAGGTCTTCAGCATCCTTTTGTATTTTAGAATCTATGCTTAATATAAGTTTTTTTCCAGGTATAGGCTTTCCTATTGCAGGGCTTATAGTTTCTTTTACTCTGTTTCTTGAGTCTACTATCCATTGAACATAGCCGTCTATTCCTCTAAGCTCTTTGTCATAAAACTGTTCAACACCTTCTTTACCTATTACACTGTTTCTTCTGTATCCCTCTGCCTGTTTGCTTTCAAACTCTTCCTGTGATATGTTTCCTATATATCCAAGTACATGCGTCATAGTTTCGCCAAGAGGGTAGTGTCTTACCGATTTGCTTCCGTAATAAACCCCTGGATATTCTTCAGACCTCTCTGCCAAATAACTCATTTGTGCCATGCTTATATTTTCTGATATTTCTACTGATTCATAGCTGTTTTTTGATACTTTTTCTAAACTTGATTTTATATGTCCTAAATCTATATTGAATACTTTTGAAACTCTGTATAATAATTCCTCTCTCTCAAAATAATTTTTTGGAAGATAAACTGGTATCATATACATTGTGTATGTTTTTATATTTTCAGCTACTATAATACCGTTTCTGTCATAAATCTCACCTCTGTATGCATCTATAGGTATTATCTGTTCTTTATTATTTCTTGCCAAACTGTCATAATGTTCATTTTGTATTATCTGCAGATAAAATAATCTTAATAACAGCAATGTTGTTACAAGTACCGATATTATAAATACAACTATTAATCTTTTTCTATATTTGAAGTCTTCGCTTATAATTTTTTTATCTTTATTTAATTCTATTTCTAAAAAATTCATGCATAAACCTTCTTAAAGAATTTATATAAGTAATATTATACTAACAAAAAATTTTTATCAATACTATAAGTAACGGTATTTTTTACTGTATTATTAACATTATTATTTATTTATATAATAGAATGTTTCAGCATTAAAAATAATTAATATTTAAAATACTGAAACAAATAATTTTATAATTGAAAATATTATAAACAGTTATATTAATTTTATTTTAAATACTTATGATATTCATTTAAATCCAAATTATCAGTACTAGCCTGATATATGCAATATGGATTTTCTACTTTTAAGCCTAAATATTTAAAACTTGTGTTTATAGGAGATAGTATAGTATTAATACCAAACTCCAAAGAATCATAAAAAGATTTCTCTCCGCCTGCAGTAGTAATTATTTGAAAAGTTTTGCCTTCTAAACATTTGCTTTCACTTCCATAGAGTATATCAGTTAAAACAGTATCCTCCCATTCTTTTAATAGACTTGGAGTACTGAACCAAAATAATGGAAATTGAAATACTATTTTTTCATGTTCTTTTAATAAAGATATTTCTGACTTCACATTTTCCTTACTTATTTTATTATCTTTATATATTTCATTTAAATTATGAATTGTGATATCTTTAAAATCTTTTATCGATTCTAATAATTTACGATTAACCTTTGAATCATTCCAATAGGTATGTGAAAAAATTATAAGTGTTTTCATTTTATTTTTCTCCTTTTTGATATATTAATTTATATTATTATTATTTTTTCTAATTTTTGGTAAATAGTAGCTTATAAATATAAATAAACCCATTATAGATAAATAATCCATAAAGAAAAGTATTACAGGCTCTTCATAATTAAAAAAAGCAAACTCTACAAGCAAAAACATTTTATTATATAATTCTCTTTTTATAAATGAAATAATACCATATACAGCAATTAATGAAGCTATTATTAATGCTATTTGTTTTTTTATATTTATAAACTTTTTACTTATATTGATAAACATACCCCAATGCATTCCCAAATGTGCCGACATAAATATAAATCCCCAAGAGTTTGAAATCATATGAAGACGTCTTGTAAACATTCCGCTGTTATGAATATTCAAAAATCCAAGCACCCTTTGAGAAAATAGTATTCCGCTTATCATTAATCCTATCATACATAAAAAAAGCATAGTATTAATAAATGTACTTAAAACCCTATTAAAACTATATTTTCCTTTGGGCAAGTTTTTATACCAATTAAAATTAAGTATATGATGAAGTATAAAAAATATAAAAAGAAGAAAACCCAAATATTCATGTACGGCATCTCCAGTGAAATGATATGCCATCAAAATAAAAAATAGTAAAGTCATTATTATGTCTACGATTATTTTTATTATTTTTTTACTCATTATGTATTTTTACTCCTTAATTATATTATAATTATATTCATCACAATTTTTTAATATTCCAACTTTCTAAGCCAATCTAAAACCTTATTTTTTGATGTTTTTACTTCTGGTCTGTATATTCCTATAGGCTCTAATACTTTGCAGTCATCTGGAAGTAAGTTTCTCAAATCTCTTATCGTTCTTGAAAGTCCTCCTGTTCCATGAGTACAAAATGGTATTATGGTTTTTCCAGATAAATCATAGCTTTCAACGAATGTAAAAATAGCCATAGGGCAAGTATACCACCAATTAGGAAAACCCAAAAATATAACATCATAATCATCTATATTATTAACTCTTTGAGTAAGTCTTGGTCTTTCGTTATTATCCCTTTCTTTTCTAGCTTGATTAAGACATTCATCATAATCGCTTGAATATTTATTTTCTGTTTTTATACTAAATAAATCGCCTCCTGTTTCTTCTTGTATCCAGCTAGCAATTAATGCAGCATTACCCGGAGAAAGTACGCTTGCAGAAGTTTCAGCGTCTGGGTCTATAGATGAAGGATTTTCTACTACAGTATTGTCTGCCCAAGTGAAATATGCTATTAATATTTTTGAATTGCTTTGAGTATAATTGATGTTAACATAATTATTTTGAGTATTATAATTATTATCACTTTCTATATTAGAAGTATTGTTATTTCTGCATGATATAATTATTGATAAAAGTAAAAAAATTAAGATTAAATTTTTCATATAATCTCCTTAGTATTATTTTTATGCCGCTTATTGTTTTTGGTAAGTATTTAATTTAATAAGCGGCTTCAAAAAAGTTTTATTAACAAAATGGTATCTACTGTCTATTTTTTTAAATTTAATTTTCTTATCCAAGATTTTATTATACTGTCCGAAGATTGTATATTAGAAGAGTCTAATGCCAAGCCATCTAATATATTGGCATTTTTTATCATGTTTCTAATAGTATTATATGATCTTCCAGCACCGTATCCGTCATGAGTACAAAATGGTACTATAGTTTTTGATGATAAGTTATAATCTCTTATAAATGAACGCACTGCCATTGGTACATCAGTTGCCCATACAGGATATCCTATAAAAACTGTATCATATTTGTTTATATCAATGTTTAACGGCTTTATTTTCGGAAAATAATTGTTACGCATCTCTTCATGATTTTTATCAACTAAATCGTCAAAGTTATCAGTGTATTTATCAGATGTTTCTATTAATCTTATATCAGCATTTAATTCATTTTTTATTATATTAGCAGCATATTCTGTAGTACCTACTTTGTTATTATTTGCTACAATGCTTGCTGAAGTTGAGGCGTCTATATTATCTTTAAACAAAGTGTTTCCTACTCTTGAAAAATAAACAATCAGAATTTTTGAATTCTGTCCATACCCTATGTATGTAAATACTATAGAAAACATTATAATAATATATTTTTTCATGCACACTCCTTTTTATAATAAAATTGATTTCTATATTTTATAAATGTATTGTCAGCTTTTTTGACTCAGCATATTAAAATTTATTTACAAAGGCAAGTCTAATCCCAACAAATAAATATAAAATACATTTTTACAAACTTAAAAATTTTCAGTATAAACTAAAAGTTATGTCTGCTATCCTTTCTCCGTTGTTATATAAATCATGAAAAATACTTAAATCTGATGTAACTTTTCCAATTGGTATAACCTCCATAGTAAGATTGGGATTAGATGACTGTGAGTAGAATATTGCAAGTGAATTATTTCTGGCACAGTATGTTATATCACCGTTTTGAAAATTTAATTGTCCTTTTGTTATATTTTTTGGTCTGTAGTCTATTGAGCCGTAATATTCTCTATTACCATAACCTGCCATAGAAACGGTAATTGGAAATATATTCATTATCTCTTTTGATAGTTCTGTATCATAAATAACTCCTTCCAATACTTGATTGTTTACAGTAATTTTGATTTTTGTATTCTCTTGAGCATTACATAAACTAAAAAATATAAAAAACATCATTATAATAATTTTTTTCATAAGATTTAAACTCCATAATTAATTTTGACTTGCTGACAATTAAAAATTCTTTAATCAGCAGCAAGCCAATTATAAAAGCCTTAAAGTATATTTATATTTTGAAGCCATGTTCTTATATTATTTTCTGAGCCATTAACGCTTCTTCCAGATATACTTAGATGGTTTAATATATCAGAGTTAGGGCATAAAGTTTTTATATCATTTAAACTTCTTCCCATACCGCCGCCGCCATGTGTGCATAAAGGAGCTATTTTTTTACCGCTGAAATTATGAGTTTGTAATAATTGTTTTACTGCCTGAGGGATAGTGCCCCACCAATTAGGATAACATAATATTATAGTATCATAATCTGCCAAATTATTTATATTAGCACTTAATCTCGGTAAAACATTATTATTTAATTCATCTCTTGCCTGATTTATAGTGTCATTATAATCAGTAGGGTAGCTTTCTGCAGTTTTTACTTCAAACATATCTGCCTTAGTCATGTTTTTTATCATATTGGCAGCTGTTCTCGTGTTTCCTCCCCAAGAGAAATACACTATTAAAGTTTTTGAGCTTTGAGCATGCAAGCCTCCCATTAATAATGTAGATGAAAGAAGTGCATACATTAATATTGTTTTGATAAATTTTTTCATTTTTACTCTCCTTTTAATTAATTTTTTCATTAACTTTCATAAAAAATGTATAGTTATTTTGCATTTTTTATTTATGTTATTATTAATTAATATAATTTTTAATTTATTTTATTATATATTGTTAATTACTGTTATAGCGTTCAATGTTCTTGGGTATCCTATATAAGGAAGGCATTGAGTTACAGCTTCTATCATCATATCTTTTGTGTTTCCCATAGCTATATTAGCATTTGCATGTGCTATAGCCTGAGGTTCAGCACCGCCTAAAGATATTATCATTATGAATGTTAAAAGCTCTCTTGTTTTTAAATCCAAACCTGTTCTAGTATAGAAATCTCCGAAACAGTTAGCTGATAAATAGTTCTGAATGTGTTTTTGATTAGGAGCCGCATTTGAATGAGCAGTGAGTATTGCATTTCCAAATATGCTTATCTGAGTTTCTAATCCTTTATCAAATCTTGTTTCTTCTGTAACAGTAGATTGAGATTCTATAGGAAGTGATATATTTTTTGCTTTAAAAACTTCATTTGCTTTTTCTAATGCCGCAAATACTCTTGGAAAACCTACATAAGGAGAACATTGATATAGTGCCTCTTTTATCTCTATAGGTGTAACTCCAACATTCAAAGCTATTTCTACATGATCTTTTATAAAGTCAGTGCCTTGCGAAGCTGTTAGAGAAACTAATGTTACAAGCTCTCTTAATTTTGCATCTAATGAGCCATGATTATAAACTTCGCCGTATAAAAAGTTATTGAATATACTTTCTAATTCTTCATCATTGGGTTTTGTAGAAGCTGCATCTCTTTTAAATAATTCATTATATTTACTGTTTGCTTTTTCTGTCATAGTTAGATTTCCTCCTTTGATATTGGTATTATTATTTGCCTGACAAGATAATATTGTCATTAATAAAAATATAGATAAACTTAATTTTAACATTTTTTTCATTTAATAATCTCCTTTATATTAATATTTCATATTTAATAATTGTTTTATAAACTTTTCATCTTCATTAAGAAATATTATATTTTTATTATTGTCTAAAGTTTTTATAAGATTCATATCATTATCATCTAATATAAAATCAAATATTTTAGAGTTTTCTATTATTCTCTCTTTATTAACACTTTTTGGTATAATAGGTATATTTCTTTGAGTTAGCCATCTTAAAATAACTTGAGCTGCAGTTTTATTATATTTTTTTCCTATGCTTTTTAATATTTCATTATTGAAAATATTATTACTGCCTTCTGCTAAAGGAGCCCAAGATTCTAATGTGATATTATACTCTTTCATTAATTCTTGATCTTCCCATCTTTGAAAGAATGGATGTGTTTCTATTTGATTAATAGCTGGCATTATTTTATGATTATATAAAAAATCAATTAATCTTTCTTTATAGAAGTTGCAAACTCCTATAGCTTTTATATGTCCAGCTTCGTATAATTCTTCCATTGCTTTCCAAGCGGAATAATAATTACCAAAAGGCATATGGAGCAAATATAAATCTAAATAATCTAATCCTAATTTTTCCATAGATATTTGAAACGCTTTTTTTGCTTTATCATAATCTGCATCTTGTATCCATAATTTAGTAGTTATAAACATATCTTTTCTATCTATACCGCTTTCTTTTATAGCATCTCCTACCGCTTTTTCATTCATATATATAGCTGCTGTATCTATATGTCTGTAGCCAGCTTCAATAGCATAAAGACATGCTTTTTTGCATTCTTCGTAATTGTCTATTTTGTATACCCCAAATCCAAGAATAGGCATTTCAACACCATTATTTAATTTTATATTATTCATAATCTCTCCATTTCTTAATTGTACCTATTTTATTTTTTTATTTTATCATTAGAGTTTACTCCAATGTCAATATCAAAATTACAATTTTTTATTTAATTTTATAAATTAATAATTTTTAATTTGATTTCTCTATATGAATTTCAAAATCTCCTTTCATATTTGAAAGTTTTGATATATCAGAAATATTTTCAAATCTTCCCAAATAAATTAAATTATTTGAATATCTGAAGTCTTTATAAAATATAGCCAAATTACCCCAAGGAGCATAATAAGTTATATCACCTGCTTTTGGAGTTATTCCGTCTGGTTCATTTTGAGTATTTAGTTTTTTACTCAAATATGATATTTTCTCTGTACCATTAAAATCTTCTATTTTCAAATTCATAGGCAGAAGTGATAAAAAATCATTTCCAGCATTTGAATTTGTTATTAAAGCATAAATCTCATTATCATTAAATGTTAATTTTATTCTTGTATTTTGTGTAAAAGCATTCATTGTAAATATACTCAATATAAGTAATATAAAAGTAATAGTATTTTTCATAAATAAATCTCTTATAAAAATATTTTAATTAGTTTATTATTGATTAGTATAGCTGTAATATTCTTCATCAGTAACATGTTCCATCCAAGTAACATTGTTTCCGTTTGAATCACCTGTTATAGCAACATGTTTCATATAAGAATTAGGTGAAGCTCCATGCCAATGTTTAACATTTGAAGGGCAGTATAAAATATCTCCAGCTCTAAACTCCTGAATAGGTTTTCCTTCTTCCTGAGTAAGTCCTATACCTTCAACAACTATTAAATGCTGTCCAGCTGGATGGGTATGCCATGCACTTCTTGCACCAGCTTGAAATGTAACATAAGCTACTGAGAATTTAGATGTTTCATTAGGTGCTGTTATACTTTCAACTTCAACATCTCCTGTAAAATAGTCTGCTGAACCTTTGGATTTCTTACCTTCGCCGTTTTTTATCAATACTGTTCCTTCTGGTGATTTGGCATATTCATAAATGTTTGAAGCCTCTTTACTTCCTGCATTACATGATATAGCAGTAAATATTATTGATAAAGTAAAAGTAATTAGTAAATATTTTTTCATTTTCTCTCCTTATTTGTAAAAATGTTTTATGATTATAGCATTAGAGTGAACTCCAATGTCAATATATAATTATGAGAAATTGAAAATTTTAAATAATTTTTTAGTTATTATTTTGTTTAAAAGCTATTTGATGATTATCAGTTTTACTATTAGAATTAATTTTATTTATTTTTATTCTTAGAATTATTCCTATCAATGCTATTATGAATGTGATAAATAATGCTTGATATAAATTCAATTTTATATCATATTTTAGAAAACTTATGCTGCTGAAATTTTTTGCTAAATCTATTAAAAGTGAAGAACAAAACTCTACTGTTAAAGCAGGATAAACTGATATAGGACTAAATATTATATATGAAACTATAGTTATTATCGATGATGAAAGTATTATAAATGATAAAGGCACTGCAAATATATTGGCTATTATAGAGGTTAGATTTAATATTGAAAAATGATATATGCTGAGTGGAAGAACTATTACAAGTGCGAATATATTGATAGATAAAAACGATATAGATTTTATTATGATACTTTTTATTATTTCTGAGACTTTATTATTAGTATTTTTAATATTTTTTATTATATAGAAATTAATAATAGGGTAGTAAAGAATTATTCCTAAAGTTGCTAAAAATGAAAATTGAAAGCTGATATCTTTTATAGAATTAGGATTAAGTAGAAGTATTATCAAAGCAGATAAAAATAATGCATTAATAGAGTTTCTATTTCTGTCAAAATAATATGATATAGTGAAACATACTGCCATTATACTTGCTCTTATTATAGAAACAGAAAATAAAGTAATAGGAGGATATATTATTACTGTTATGATTGCTGATATTAATATTCTTTTGTAAAAGTTTATAGGGAAAAATGATAATATTAAATATAGAATTGAAAGTATCATTGAAATATGAAGACCTGATATAGAAAGTATATGAGATATTCCAGAATCTATAAAATATTTTCTTATATGATAAGGAATGATATTTTTATCACCTATCATAATACCTTGTGCTATAGTATAGGGTATTGCATCAATATTTTCTCCAAGTGATTCTTTGATAATGTTTCTTATTTTCAGAGCATATGCATTTATATAGTTTATAATAGAAAATCCTTCTTTTTGAACAACAAAATTATTATACGGATATATGCTTGCCACTCCGTAAAGCATTCTTTCAGAAAGTACTTTTATTATAGTTTTTGAATCGTAAATATCATCATTGGTTAATATATTTTTATATAGATTTAATTTTGAAGACACTGTTATTTCATCATTAATGTATATTGGTTTTATAGAACTATTATAAAGTCTTATATTTCCTGCATAATGATACCAATTCGTACCATCATAAACTTTATCTACATAAGCAATATATCTATCTCTGAAACCTACAACTCCGTCATATGATAATATTTTTGCATTGTATGCTTTTATTGGTTTATCAAAAGTATTAAGAGGATTTTTAAATATGTTATAATATCTTGTAATAGTGTAGCTGTATCCTATAAATAAAGATGATAGTATAATTATTATTAAAGAGAGATAATAATATTTTTTTAATGCTAGTATTATTGATATAATAATTAATGTAAATGCTACTGTAACCGAAATATATGGAAATTTTTGATTTACAAATGCTAAAGAAATACCTACAGCAAAAAATAAAGTTATGTATATAATATATGTAAGCGGATATATAAAAATATTTTTCATTATATTAAATTATCTTTTGACAATTCCGTAGAATATGATATTTATAATAATATCCAAATCCTTTTCATAGTCTCCAGAATTTTTATTTTTTACCCACTCAATCTCAAAGCCTTTTATAATAGCCAAAATAGCCTCTGTAGCAAGTCTTAAATCTATATTAAATAGTCCCTTTTTTACACCGCTTCTTAATATCATTTTTATAGTGTTGTACTCTTCCTTATGATACTGTGCTCTCATATGCTCTATAAGAGTAAAGTCTTCAAATATTTCGCTATGCAATGCCTCATAAAGATTTGCTAATTTTATATAACCTTTCTGTCTTGTGAGAATATATGCTCTTAATTTGGCTTCGGCTGTGTCTTCTTTTTTTATAGCCTCGTATAATTCTTTTTTTAAGTCATTAGCTTCATTTTCAGCTATGGCAAAAAATATCTCCTCTTTGCTTTTGAAATAGTGATAGATGCTGCTTTTAGATTTATGAACCATCAAAGCTATATCGCTCATAGAGGCTTTTTTAAATCCGTACTTTTTGAATAGTCTTTTCCCAGCATTTACTATTTGTTCACGAGGCGTCATCTATATTTACCTTTTCCCTCATATTTAATTATTATTATATACTCTATTTTTTATTTGTCAAAGATGTATATATTATCTTGTTTCATTAGTAATAATTAAAGTAGTTCTGTTTTCATTAGTATTTCCAACATAATCAATAGATGCAGCTTCAGTATTATTTTCGCTTACAGTTTTATCATTATATTTTTCATAATAATTTTTAACATCAGTCATATTGGATGCTTCAGGTATTATGGTTTCAACATAAGGCATAGAAGTTACTTCAATTATATTATTTGCAAACTCTTCATTATTAGGTTCTATATCTTTAATTGATAATTTATTAGAATTGTCAATATTAACTTCTGTAAACTGAGCAATTTTAGTTCCATTAACTTCGCCTTCTCCGTATAGGAATTGAGCTTTTGTGTTTCCGTTAGTATATGATATTGCAGCCGCTCCCGATACTTTAATACTTGCATTAGAAGTTAATACTGTAATAGAGTCTGCTTTAGCATTTGATGAAGATGCAATTAAAAAATCTCCATTATCTAAAGTTAATTTTGTATTTCCAGTTTTATCATAGGATTCATCTATATTTAGAGAAGAGTTTTCTTTAACTTTGAATATATTGTTGCTTTCTAAATATGAAGTTAGAGAAGAATTATTTTCTGTGGATATATTATCTTTAGTGAATAATAAATCTCCGTTTCTTGCAGGTTTTACTATAGCCTTTTGAGAAGATATTTTTACTCTTCCTTTAACATCGACTACTTTCATATACTGATTTGTTTTATATGCCGACTGCAGTGTTAAAGCTATGGAAAGCATTAACAATATAGAAATAATTTTCTTATTCATAGATAAACTCCGTAAAATACATATTACACTATTAATATTATCGGCATTAAAAAAATTATCAATACAGTTTTTTTTTACTGTACGTATATTTTTACAGTAGAGCTTTTTATAGTCTCTCCGCTATCTGTTTTTGCCTCTATATAAAAAGTGTAATCTCCATGTTTTAATGTCCATTTTATATAATCTTTTTTTAAATCATCAATATTTGCTATTACTTCTTTGTTGCAGTATAACTCAGCAGACACTATATTTTTTGGTATGTATGATGATATGAATATATTTTGATATTCTATAGGAAGAGTGGAGTCTATTTTGTATACAGAGTTATCAGTAGGTTCTTTTATTGAAAGTCTTTCTCTTATATTGTTATATGTTTTTATTTCAGATGATGTATTATAAGAATTTATATTATTTACATTCATTTGAACTCTGTCAGCTGAATTTAAATCAAAACCATTTTCCTGATTTATATTTTCTAAATTGCTGTTTTGATTATTATTTTTTATTCTATTATATGCATAAATATTATTAACTTTTCTCCACTCTGAAGTAGGACGCTCTATTTGCTGCTCTCTTATCCAGCCGTTATATTCATTAGGAAGATTAATAAAAACTTTTTCTGTAAGAGATCCGTCAGAATTTGTTTTTATATATAAGTTATGAACATCGCATTCTTCTTTAGGCACATTTATATGAGAGAACTCTTCAACTCTTGTTTCTTTGCAGAACTCCCCTCTAAGTTTTCCGCTTATAAGGCATATTTCTCTTTTTACTATAGTATCTGGTTTATCCCATTTAGTTTCTTTCTGACTTTTATTAAGCATAGTAAATAAATCATAAAGTATAGGCACAGCACCATTTCCGCCTGTTATATTAATCATCTCACTTCCAGCAAAATCTCCAAGCCAAATACCCACTATATAATCTTTAGTATAACCTACAGCCCATGCATCTCTTGATCCTTTTGACGTACCTGTTTTTATTGCTATAGAAAATGGATACACTATTCCTTTATAGCTTCTAAAAGAACCCATTCTTGCATTTCTGTCAGATAGTATGCTTGTTATTAAATATGCACTCTCTTCTGATATAACTTTTCTAGTAGTCTTTTTAGGAAGTGTTATAACTTCTCCGTTTGCTTTTTTTAATGAAGTTATTGAGTAATGATTTATAAATGTGCCAGAGTTTGGAAATATACTGTATGCAGAAGCTAAATCTATTAAACGAACTTCAGCACTTCCTAATACTAAAGAATATCCGTAATAGTCTGGGTTTTTATCTATAGAACTTAATCCTGATTTTAAAAGTATATTCTGAAAATCTCTTATACTGTATCTTGCAAGCCATTTAACAGCTGGTATATTAAGAGAATTGGCTAATGCATCTCTTATAGTAACGGGACCTCTATATTTATGGTCAAAGTTTTCTGGTATATAATCTCCGCCGGGTGAATTAATATAAGTTTTGATATCAGCTATAACAGAAGCAGGGGATTCTCCTTTATCAAATATATATGCATACATAAAAGGCTTTAATGTACTTCCAGCCTGTCTTAATGCAACCGCTCCATTTACTGCTCCATGAGTTTCTGTATCAAAATAGTCCATAGAGCCTATCATTGAAAGCACTTCTCCTGTTTTTGCATTAAGTATCACGCATGAAATATTGCGTACATTGAAAGTATGAAGCGACTGACTTGAATTGCTTATAACTAAAACTGCTTCCTTTTGCATATTATAGTCTAATGTAGTTCTTAATTCTGTTACACCTGTATATTTTAATTGTTCTAGAGATTCTTTTGCATACATTGTAAAGTGAGGGGCTTTGAAAGTATATTTATCTTTATCATTATATATATTTAATTTTTCATTGATATATTTGTTATAATCTTCTTCTGTAATAAAGTTATTATTTTTCATCTCTCCTAATACATATATTTTTCTTGATTTTAATCTCTCTTCATATTTATAAGGATTAAACTTTGTACCAGACTTTATTATAGAAGCAAGCATTGCAGATTCATTATTATTTAAATTATTAACTTTTTTATGAAAGTACAAATCACTAGCAGCCCCAACTCCGTAGCAGTTGTTTCCAAAAAATACTCTATTTAAATATTCAGTAAGTATTTCTTCTTTTGTGAGATTTTTTTCCAGTCTTACTGCATCAAGTGCTTCATAGAATTTATTAATATATGTTCTTTCACGAGGAATTATACTTTTAGCTAGCTGCTGAGTAATTGTACTTCCTCCTGAAACTACCTTTCCGCTTATTAAGTTTGATAAAAATGCTCTTATTATAGCCTTATAGTCTATACCATTATGATTAAAGAAATTTTTGTCTTCGGCACTCACTACGGCATTAATCAAATTTGTAGATAAATCTTTATATTTTACCTCTTCAAAAAATCCTCCATGCTTTGGAAATATGGTTGATATTAGTATTGAGTTTCTATCATATATTTTTAAAGCTCTCTCTTCATTTATGGATAATTCGTCTTTTGAGAATGGTTTGTTTATATATTCCTTGCAATGTTTATAAAAGTTATATCCTTTTGGTATGAATATAATTGATAGTATTATTAAAGATAATAATATAGTATATATTATAGTTAGTGCCGTTCTTCTTATGATTTTTTCCATTGGCATTATTTTACATAAAAGAAAAAAATAGTCAAATTATTTGTGATTTTATGCTGTTTCTTTGATAGAAGTAAATAGATTAAACTGTTTCAATTTTTTTTTATAACAGTTAGTATTATAAAATATATATTATAAGTTTACACACATTTATTGTTATATATCATTTTTTATTTTTTTATGTAATATCATCTAAATACTATGTAAATATATATTTTTACTATGCTAGGTAAGTTTTAGTATCTAGTAGGTGCCTAGACAGCAAAAAAAGTAGAATTTTGCGTATATTGCATAGCAAAGCTGAAATTATAAAAATTATAAAAATATCAGTATATAGATATATAAAAATGCAGTAGGTGTAATTTAAAATATTATTTTGTAAAATTATTGACAATAGTAATTTTTTGATTATACTTATCACATATACCCTAATAGTGTTTATATGATATTATCATATTTGGAGTTTATTATGAGCAAATTTAGTAGTTTATCATTTAAATTACCTGCTATTATTATTCTGATGTCTGTATTAATGCTTGGATTTTTATTAAGTGCTTCAATTTATTTTGCCAATAAAGGTATTACTCAGAGTACATATACAGGATTTCAGAATACTGCTGAAGGATATGCTAATTTATTCGATTCCATATTAAATGCTCAAATTATGGTTTCTGTAGCATATGCAAGCAGTTCAAATATAAGAAACTTTTTAATATATAAAGATGATGCCTATAGAAGAGCTGGTTTGGTAGATTTAGATTTGTTTGTAAAAAGAAATGAGTATATAGAAAATATTTATATACTTGACACTAACGGAACTATTGTTTTAGACAGAAATAATACCTTATATGGACAAAGTATAACACAATACAGACCAAATTTATGGAATAGTTTAAGAGGCGGGGAGGAGTATGCTTTTTCTAAAAGTTTAAGACTATCTCCTACAACGGGTGAACTTACTTTAGCTTTGGGTATAGAAGTTCTTGATTTTGAAAATAGAGTAATAGGTTATTTGATAATGGTTATACAAGGTGCTGTTATACATCAGAAATATTTTGCTCATGTTCAGCTTGGAAGAACAGGAAGAATAATAACTGTAAATGATAATTCTATAATTACTATGGATACAGATCCTACTGAAATAAGTAAAGAGGCTCCTTCAGAATATACTAAAATAATACAAAGCGGATCTTTAGAAGGGCAATTCAGATATGAATTTAATAATCATATAAGAGCTGGATATTATCAGAAAATGACGGTTCAGCCTTGGATAGTTGCTTATGCTATGGACGAGGAAGAAATATATGAAATTAATAAATCAATAGTTGCTACAAGTATAATCATAGGTATAATATCTGTTATTTTTATGGCATTGATTGTATTTTTATTTACTAGAAGCATTATAAAGCCTTTAAAAATTATAGTTGAAGAAGCGAAAGAAATAGAAAGCGGAAAGCTTATTATGCATAGAAGAAAACTAAACAGAAAAGATGAACTTGGAGATTTATCACATTCTTTTCATAATATGAAATATAAGCTTATAGAGGTAATAGAAACTACACTTCATAATGCTGATAAAATGGCACAGGCTGCTAATAGTCTGGCTGCTGGTAATAAAGATTTGGCACATAAGGCAGAAAATACGGCTGCTAATCTTGAAGAAACTGCTTCTTCTATGCAGGAAATAGCTTCAGCAATAACTATGGCTACTAATAATTCTGTAAAAGGAAATGAGATGATGAGTGACTGTAAAATAGCTATAGAAAATGCAGCTTCTGTCGTTTCAAATACTGTAAAAAGCATGAATGAAGTTAATAATGACAGTGAAAAAATTAAAGATATTATAAAGGTTATAGAAGGCATTGCTTTTCAAACTAATATATTGGCACTTAATGCAGCGGTTGAAGCAGCACGTGCAGGAGATCAAGGTAAGGGTTTTGCGGTTGTAGCGAGCGAAGTTAGAAGTTTGGCACAAAATAGCCAGACTTCTGCTAAAGATATCACAGAATTAATTAATCAGGTATATGAAAAAATAAATAAAGCTAATGAAATTGTAGAAAGTCAGGAGCAGTTATTTGTAGGAATAAAAGAACAAATAGAAGAGACAGCAAGTATTATAAAAGATATAAGTTCGGCCGCTTTAGAACAGCAGTCTGGGGTAACTCAGGTTAATAAAGCTGTTATGGAAATGGATTCTATTACTCAGGAAAATGCTGCTTTGGTAGAAGAGTCTACAGCTTCTTCTATATCGCTTTATAATGATGCTAAAGAGCTTCAAAATATTGTAGGATTTTTTAGTATAGAAAAGTAAATATTGATAATATTTTGTTAATACATTATCGTTAAATAATAAAATATATATAGATGAAAATAACGATATTATATATTTTTAATAAAAAAGAGATACTTAAATATAA
This sequence comes from Brachyspira innocens ATCC 29796, assembly GCF_000384655.1. GTDB lineage: Bacteria > Spirochaetota > Brachyspiria > Brachyspirales > Brachyspiraceae > Brachyspira > Brachyspira innocens. The sequence continues at coordinate 22,723 of NZ_ARQI01000104.1, forward strand.
GTACCTCTTTTTTTATATAAATACATAATTTTATTAAATTAATATTTTATAGTATTAGTTTGATTATAATTTATCAAGATATATGAATGAAGTCTTCCATCGCTTCCTTTATAAACATTCATATTAAGAGGGTCAACCTCCCATATTCTATCAACTACAAAATTGTAATAATAATTTCCTGATTCTGGTCTCAATGTTATAAACCATAAATTATTAGAATATGTCATTGGATATCTTAAACTGTCAAAACCTAATTTATCTGAAGTAAACATAACTTCTTTAGCTGTATTATTGCTGTAGAAGAAAGTAACTGTTCCGTCAGAATTATAAATAGGATTTTTTTCATAAAAACCTATATCATTAGTTAAAACAAAGTAACTTACAGACTGATTATTATTATCATATTCTGTATATGGATTTACAGGATCATTAATCCATACTCCATTAACTCTATAACGGTATGAATATTTACCTGCTTTTAAAGGAGTCTGCCAAAGATAATAATAAACACCATATGAACTTTTAATAAGAGGTATGCTGTCCTCCCAATTATTAAAATCTCCAGATACTTCTACAGAATCATAATTTTCAGCAAAAGTAAATAATACTCCGTCATCTACTATACGAGGTGCCATAACATCTTGTATATTATAATATTTCAAAAACTCAAGGCTATTCATTCTAGCTTCATACTGTTCCATACTTTCATAATCTTTATCTTTACAAGAAATAAAAACCATAGAAAGAATTATAATTGCTGATATTAATGCAGATATTTTTTTCATTGTTATTTCAACCTGTTATATTTAATTTACTTTCGCCTTCATCTTTTTTAGTGCCTGAAGCTTGAGCTTTGTTTTCGGCATTTCCTTTAGCAATCTGTTCTTCGACACCCTCCCAAGCCATTTTAAGTTCTTTAAGATATCTTATTACTTCAAGTAAAGGAGGTTTAGTTTTTGATATATTGCCTTCTGTGAGTTTTTGATTCATATAGGTATATATAGAAGCAAGTCTGTGAGCTATATCGCCTGCTTCGTAATTTAGAGAAGACAAAAGTTCATAAATAATTTCCTGAGCTTTTAATATATTATTATGGGCTTCTTCAGTGCCATGTTTTTTATCCATAGCTGCACAGGCAGTTTCTAAAAACTTTATAGCACCGTCATAAAGCATAATAATTAATCTGTTTTGAGAAGCTGTGCTTACATCAACCTTTTTATATTTTTCGTAACCGTTATTACTAGCCAATTGAATCCCCCAAATATATTATTATGTTAATTGTTTAATATTATCGGAAAATCATAAAAACCATAAGATATTTTTTAACAATTAACATCTTATAAAAAATTTGCTGTAATAATATCTATTATAGCATATAATTATATCTTATAACAGATTTATTTGAAAATTATTGATAATTTAATAAATATTATACACTATTTTTATATTTTCAATAAGTATTATAAATTAATAAAACTACAAATAGGAAAGAATTATGATTAATCTAAAATTAAATAACTCCATAGAAATGCCAATATTAGGACTTGGAGTATATAAAATAACAGATAAAAAAGAATTAGAAAATGCTGTAAGATTTGCAATAGAGGCAGGATACAGAAAATTTGATACTGCACAATTTTACAATAATGAAAAAGAACTAGGAGAAGCAATAAGAAAGACTGGAATAAAAAGAGAAGAAGTATTTATAACTACAAAAATATGGAATACCAAACAAGGATATAATTCTACAAGAAAGTCATTTGAAGAGAGTTTAGAAAAACTCAATATGGACTATGTAGATTTACTTCTTATTCATTGGCCTGGTCAGAACAAAGATAGATATTTGGATACTTACAGGGCTTTAGAAAATATATGCCAGAGTAAGAAGGCAAAATCAATAGGTTTGAGCAATTTTGAAATAAAGCATTTAAAAGATATATTTGCTCATTGTAATATTGCTCCTACTGTCAATCAAATAGAAAGACACCCGAATTTAGCTAGAAATGAATTAGTTAATTTTTGCAAAAAACATAATATGGCTGTAGAGGCTTGGTCTCCTTTAGGAAGAGGAAAACTTTTTGATAATGAAGTTATTATTGATATAGCAAAAAAATATAATAAAACACCTGCTCAAATAATATTAAGATGGAATATAGAGAGCGGTATTTCTGTTATACCTAAATCTGTAAATAAGAATAGAATAGAAGAAAATATTGATGTATTTGACTTTAATTTAGATAAAAACGACATAGAAAGGATTAATTCTTTAGAAAATGGGGATAGAATAGGTTCTGATCCTTTAGTTTTTGATTTTTAATAGAATAGATTTGTTTCAAAATTCAATTTATTAATATTCATAGTTTTTTAATTTAATATTTTTTATTATGGTTGGAGTTTTGCTTGTAAGCAGACAGCCGTATTATTTTTAGACTTGCACTTTCACGAAGCGTATCCGACTTGTCGAGGATATAAGGTTATTTTGACGAAGTCCGTAGAGCGTATGCAGATGTAATAAGATGTAAAAAGAACAATAAAAAAATTACAAACTATATTTGTTTAGGTATAAACTGTATAAAAATATAAAATTTCACACTCCAATGAATAAAAAAATGTTAAAGCAGTTTTTTAATAAACCGAGAATAATTGTAAGTATTATTTTATTATTTAGGATTAAAAAACTATGAATATGTTTGCTGATACAACTTATGCTAAAACTATGACAGTGGCTAAAAAGCTTTTAAATGTTTATGGGCTTAGAGCGGAAGTTATAGCGGATAATATAGCAAATGTATCTACTCCGAATTTTAAAAGAAGCGATGTAACTTTTGAATATCAGCTTGCAAGAGCTTTAGACAGTGAGAAATATGACGGTATGGAAGCTAAAAGAACAGATTCCAGACATTTTCCTTTTCATATGCCTATGAATTATCAGGACGTTGCACCTACTCTTACAGTAGATTATGATACTAGCTATAGAAATGATAAAAATAATGTTGATATAGATAAAGAGATGGCCGAAGAAGCTAAAAATACTTTGCGTTATCAAATGTTTACTCAAATAGTTAATGCTCAGTACAGAGAAATCAGAAGAATGATAGGTAATGCTTAAATAGTCAGTATTTACTAATATTGATTAATGAAGGAGAATAAGAGAATGGGAATATTTTCAATTATTAATACATCAGGAAGCGGTTTAACAGCTCAAAGAACAAGATTGGATGTTATAGCGGATAATATAGCGAATGTTAATACTACAAGAACTACAGAAGGCGGAGCTTTCAGAAGAAGCAGAGTAATATTTAAGCCTAGAGATGACGGAAACAAATATAGAAGCCCATTTTTACCAGAGGCTTTGCAGCCTAATGTTGGTACGGGGGTAAGAGTTTTCAGCATAGAAAAGGATATGGAAACTGCTACAAGATTTGTTTATGATCCTTCTCACCCAGACGCTATTAAATATGGTGAAAAGGCAGGTTATGTAGAGATGCCTAATGTTAATCCTGTTACTGAAATGGTTGATATGATGGAGGCTTCAAGAGCTTATGAGGCTAATTCTACTATGATTCAGTCTGCTAAAACTATGTTTGGAAGTGCTTTGAATATTATTAGATATTAATTAAGATTTATTTTTATAAATTTTTTATAAAAGGATATTTTTATGAACGTTGGAAATGTTGGCGATAATTACGGATTTGTACTTAAAACTACTGACCCTAGACATTACGGACCTGCTCAGCAGTTAAGAAGAAGTTCCAGTAATGATTTGATAAGTAATTTTGGTACTATGTTAAGCGATGCTATTGAAGCTGTTAATCAAAAACAAGTTGACAGAGATAATATCATAGTACAAGCTGGTATAAGACCAGATCAGGTTGATGTATCCGATGTGATGAATGCTATTGCTGAGGCTGAATTATCTCTTAGTTTTACAAAAGCAGTTGTAGACAGAGCAGTAAGAGCATATCAGGAAGTTACAACTTACAGATAATTAGATAATAAAGTAAAATATAATAAATAAGAAATAATGAACAATAATAAGCTGTTCTCCTTCAAAAAAGAGTTATTAAGGGCAAGCGTTTATGGTGTGATAGCCATAGCGTTTGCCAACTTAATTTTTTTCTCTATATACAATAATAATCAAATATATATAACAATTATTCTTATAATTCTTGAAATAATCACCATTGTATTTTTATATTTAGAAGCATCAAGCATAAACAAAAGAAAATTGATATTTATAAAAAATAATTCACAGCTAGAACATATTTTAAATAAAAATGTAACTAAAGAGCATATTATAGATAGGCTTAGATATTTTGGATATAGTATGTATTCTATTAATTCATCAAGAGTGTTTATAAATGCGGATGTAATAAAAAATAAAAAATCTATTACAATACATGCATACTATTTCTTTTTAGCAGATATTGATAAAGACGGCGAAGGTATTTTAAATAATATAAAAAATGAAGCAAATGAAATATTTGATTTATATATAGATGATAATCAAAAACTTTTTAGAAAAAATGAAAACGATGATAAAGATAAAATATTAAAAGCTAAATTATACAATCATGCAGTTTTTATTTTTTACGGAAATAATATACCAAATAGATTAATAGAAATGTCAGAATATGGATATACAAAAGAAAAATTATTAAACACTAATGCTCAAATATTTACCGTATCATATCTGCCTAATGAAAATAAATTATATTTTGCAGAAGCTATAGAAAATGTTATAAATATATCTAAATTTCCAAAGAATGATTTTATTTATATAATCAAAGATATTTTTTCATTGTAAATAATTTTTTATAAATTGATTATTATGATTTACAAGTATAATATTGTTTTTTATTATTTTTCGATTTATATTTTTATGATAGTTAATGTATACTGTTATTATATAAATAATTAAGATTTTATATTTTGATTTATATAATTATATAGCTTCGATAGAGGAAATATGTCAGAAAATAAAAATGTAAGCAAAGAAAAAATAGCCAAATCATCATTAAAAATGTCGCTTGTAACAACAATAAGCAGAGTATTTGGACTTGTCAGAGATCAAATACAGGCGACATTACTGGGAACTACATTTATAGCTGATGCTTTTGCTATAGGTTTTATACTTCCAAATCTTTTAAGGCGTTTATTTGCTGAAGGTAATATGGTGGCAAGTTTTATACCAGTATTTACAGAGCTTGAAAAAGAAAAGGGAAAAGAGGAGTCAAAAAAGTTTTTTAGGGCTGTTTTTACACTTCTTGGATTAATACTTATAGGTGTTGTTGCTGTTGGTATTATAATTTCTCCTTTGTTAGTTAATATACTTTACAAATCTGGAAAAGATAATATAGAAGCATTAAGTTTGGCATCTGATTTATCAAGAATAATGTTTCCATATCTTTTATTTATATCATTAGCAGCATTAATGCAGGGAGTTCTTAATATAAGAGGATATTATTACATTTCGGCAGCTAGTCCTATACTTTTAAATACAGTTATTATATCTATGGCACTGTTTTTTTATTTTTTTATGCCTAATTTTTTCAGCAATATGGCTTATGTATTTGCATTTGCTGTATTACTTGGAGGATTTGTGCAGTTTGTGTATCAAATGCCTTTTGTTCATAGACAAGGATTTAGTTTTAAGCCTTATTTCAATTTTAAAGATCCTTATGTTATAAAAATGATAAAGTTATTTGCCCCCGGTATATTTGGAGCTAGTATATATCAGATAAATTTACTGGTATCTACTGCATTTGCAGGTGCTATTGGAGAGGGTAGGGTTTCTGCTGTTACATTTGCTACTAGAATACATGAATTTGTATTAGGGGTTTTTGCTGTAAGTGTTGCAACAGTTATGCTTCCCACTTTAAGCAAACTTATAACAGACAACAAAAAAGATGAGGCTGTTGAAACTTTATCATATTCTTTAAGACTTGTGGCATTAGTTACTATTCCAGCCACTTTCGGGTTTATAGTGTTAGGTAAAGAAATAGTTAGAATGATATTTGAATATGGGGCATTTTCTTCAAAATCTACATATTTGGTATCAAGTGCTTTAAGGTATTTATCTATTTCATTATTTTTTGTAGCTAGCTATAGAATACTTGTACAGTCATTTTATGCTATGAAAGATATGAAGACTCCTGTTTATATAGCGTTTTTTACATTTATAATCAATGCTGTTAGTAATTATTTGTGTGTTTATGTATTTAAATTCGATATTATTGGAATATCTATATCAAGTGTTATTGCAAATATTGTATCTTTTTGTATACTATATGTATTACTTATGAGAAAGTTGGCTGTAAAGTCTATAATAAATAAAAAGATAGAGATAGTGAAAACGGCAGTATCCAGTTTATTTATGGCGGCTTCTGTTTACGGAGTTAAATATTATTTATTATCAAATGCAGCTGATTCTAGGATATTTTTTATATTTAAAGTATTTATAGTAATACTGTTGGGAGTTTTATCATATTCTATTATCAATATAGTGATAAGAAATGATGATTTTATATCTTTTATTAATATGTTTGTAGGCAGATTATTTAGAAAGTTTGTAAGAAAATAATAAATATCACTCTCAATAATAAATCAGAAATATCCGATAAGTTAAGTAGTAATTTTTTTAATAAAGATAAGGTTTTTTCTATGAGTCTAAAAAATAAGGTACTTTTATTAGTTATTATCGTTGTAATTTTAGCATTATCTCCTACAATTTTTATAAATACAAAGACTAATAAAGAAGCATTATACAATTCGGCTATGAATGTTTCGCAGAATTATTTTTATGATGTAGGTTCAACATTTGATAATATATTTTCTTCAACTACAGTAGGTACGGTGTCTTTGGCAGATATAGCTACAGTATCTTATGATTTGTACTCTACAGGAAGTGTTGCTGATGTTGCTACAAACATTAGAAAAGTTATTTATCGTTTCCATAAATCTCAGACAGCTTTGCATCATATTATAGCAAACGGAATATATTTTGAACCAAATATTATAGAAAATAATCCTTATATGAGAGGTATTTATTCATTATATCTATATGATGTAGGAAATACTGGAAATATGCAGCCTAAGATAGAGAATGCAGGCGAGAACTATACTCAGGAGGAATTTTATTCTTTAGCTTTGCCTGATAATTGGAACAGAGAATCAAAAAGGCCTAGAAATATTTATTATTCTTCTCCTTATCTTAAAAATATTGATAAGCCTCAAAAAGTCATCTCTTTTTCTTCACCTATATATTCAAGTGTAAATGATAATCTTATAGGAGTTTCTTTATCAGATCTTTCTTTGGATATAGCTTATGAAATGCTTACAAATATAGTAAAAACAGGTCCTTTTAATACTGTTATTTTTGATTCAAGAAATAAAAAGATAGTTTATCATGATAATCCTAATTATATATTAAGCAGTATAGAAGATATAGAATGGATTAATAATGCTATCAATAATACTACATTTTATACTAATACAAGAGTGAGAGAAAATTATCAAGTTGGAAACGAAAATTATACATTATTTTTCAGACAATTTGATAACGGATTCTATAATATATTCATGTATGTTCCTACAACTTTCTTTTACAATGTACTTACTACAACCAATAATACAATATTCTTAATATTAATAGTTGCTATACTTATTATTATAATAGTACTAAATATAACAATACCTATATCATTAAAACCTTTAGATAAAATTTCTCAGGAATTGGAGTCTGGTGTATTTGATAATAATATATTTGTAAATGTAACTAAAATTAATTCTAGGGATTCTTTGGGGGATTTAAGTACTTGGATAAGAATATTTTTTGATATGGTTCAGCATGTATTTTCAAGCGTATCAAAAACACTTAAAGTATCAAAGGAACAGAGTAATGCTTTAAAAGCTAAAATGACAGATATTTCTGAGGCTGCTGGTGCTATGACAGAGAATGTAAGTTTGATAATAGATAATATATCATCTCAGCAGACAGAGTTTAAGCATGTAGAAAGCAGTAATTTGGAAATATATAAAATTATAGCATCAAGTTTGGCACAACTTATATCTATTGATGATATGACTAATAATCTTCAAAGTAAAATAGATGATCAGTCAGTGAGTTTGAATCAGATAAACTCTCTTACTGTAACTATGCAGAAAGATATGCAGGAGGTATCTACTTCTGTAGGTAAAGCTAAAGAAGAATCAGAACATGTTGTTTCTTTGGCACAGGACAGCAAAGACAAAATAGTAAAAACAGAAAATATTACAAAATCTTTAATATCTTCAATAAGAGGTATTACAGACTTTGTAAACTCCACTATAGATATATCACAGCAAACTAACATGCTTGCGATGAATGCAGCTATTGAAGCAGCACATGCAGGAGAACAAGGTAAAGGTTTCGCAGTTGTTGCTGAAGAGATAAGAAAATTGGCTACTACTACAAATATGCAGTCTGAGAAGGCTTGGAAGATACTTAGAGACATAGAAAAAGAAATGAATCAGATTATGTCCAGTATGACAGAGAGAATAGTGGCAACAGAAGATATGCTTGCTAAAATGCAGAATTTTGTTAATACTATGAATAGAGTGAAAAAAGTAGCTGATGAGAAATATGTTTCTACCAAAGAAATAAGTGTTTCTATAGAGAGCTTGTACGATGCTGTAAAAGTTATTAAAGAACAATATACTGATTTGCATGGAAGAATATCTGTTGCCAAAGATGACTTGGTTAATCTATCCGATTTCTCTAAGAAAAATGATGAAGCTATGAAATTAGTATCTCAGAATACTGATGATATAGTTTCTAAAACTCAGGATATGGGCAGTCAGATAGGAAATGTATTTGATCTTATAAAAGAAATAGAGCAGCTTTCTACTGTTGCAAGCGATTCTGTAGATGATCTTGAAAAAGAGATGTCTAATTATGTTATTAAAGACTTTGAAGAGGTACTTAAAGAAAAAATTAAGATTATTAATGAAGGCGACAGAGCCTATAGCAGAAAACCTTTTGTTCAAAGCCTTTATAAATTTGTAGTTGCTTCTTTTGGTAAAGAGAAGTTCCAGAATCTATTGGAACAGATGCCTGATGAGTGCAGATATATATTTAAAGATATTACTAAAACTAAATTTAGAAAGAAATATCCTTTATCTTCTTCATTCTTTATACCTATGACTTCTATAATGGATGAGTTTTATGATGGTGCAAGAGAAGGTATAAGAGAAAAAGCAAGATATGATTTTAAGAAATTCTCTTTCTTTACAAAAATGTTTATTAAAATAGCATCTAAAAATGCTTTGGCTGATGTATTTGTTAACTTCAATAAAAAGATGTTTAAAAATATACATATAGAAGTGGTTAAGGCTGAAAAAAGACGTATAATTTATCATTTACAGTATTTCCCTAATTATGATTCTATTATAGAAACATATTATGATGAAATGATAAAAAATATATTCAGATTCAAATATCCTAATGGTTCTAAAGTAAAAATGACAAAATCTATAAGTAAGGGATATATCTATACTGAATATATTGTAACTTGGTAATATATAAAAACAGAGTATTAATAAAGCCTAAGTCTTAATAAATTTATGAGATTTGGGCTTTTTTATTGCTAATAGCTTTATATATTTTTCCGAAAAAAGAGTATATAAATTTATTATTAGGGATAAATTATGAATATAACTGATAAATATAATTTGAGCATGAATAGTGCCAATTTATCAAAATTAGAAAATACCAAAAAACAGTATGGAAATGCAAAGTTCTCTATAGATGAGAATATACAAAATACATCTGATAATAATGCTGTATCAAAGTACGTAAAAGATTTTGAGAAAAAACGTCTTAGACAGGTTTCAGAAGATTTTGAGGCTTTGATGATTAATCAAATGCTTAAAGAAATGAGAAAAACAGTAGATAAAAGCGGTTTGATAGACGGAGGCATGGCTGAGCAGATATTTGAAGATATGCTTTATGATGAATATGCAAAAGAGTTTTCAAAAACAAAAACTTTCGGTCTTGCTGATATTATATACAATCAAATGGAAAAATATGTTTGAATATTTATTATATTCAATTTTTTGACTTTAATATCTATAACATATAATTTTTTATAAAGTTATGAAGATATTAAAATTAATACTATTAGCTTTTTTAGCTTTGTTTATCATTTATGACAGTAAAAATCATATTAAATATTATAATATAGAAATAGGAGAACTCTGTTTAATAAAAAGAACTACAGGTTTTCCTTGTCCTGCCTGCGGTATGACTAGGGCACATATAGAAGCTCTTAGATTAAATTTTAAAAAAGCATTTTATTATCACCCTTTATTTATACTTCCTTCAATTATATTTGCTGTTATTATATTAAGAAATAAATCAAAAACAGCAGATTATATTTATAACAACAAATATATAATATTTGCGTTTTTATTTATTTTTGTTGCAGTCTATATAGTAAGATTTGTATTATTGTTTCCGCATAAAGAGCCTTTTACATATAATTATGACAGTAATTTATATAGTATATTGAAATTTTTTAAAAATATATTTTAATATTTTTATAACTTTTATATATAACTTATTTTCCAAAATATTATTTTTTTGGTTTATTTTTTATAGTTGGAAGTTTCTTTAATAGAGTGCAGGAATATAAAATGAGAAATATATTATTATTAATATTACTATGTGTATTTTTATATTCCCCTCTTTACTCTGAAGAGGAAATTGATGATTATGAAAATACTGATGATATTCAGGTCTTACATAAAGAAAAACAGCTTCTTATAGATAGAGCAATTATAATTAGAAAAAGTCAGATAAAAGTATCAAAGTCCAAAAATATAGCAGAATTAATTAAAGAGTATGCTAATATAGATATAAAAAATAAAACAGTATATTCTCAGTCTACTTTTATATTAAATGGTGAAATATTAAATAATGAAGAGAAAAAGGTTTATCTTTTTTTGTATGATAAAAATAATATAGATTCTATAGATATCAATTATCATGTTTTAAGCGGATCTATAGTGTATAATATTTTAAGTAAAAAATATGCTGAAGCAGAAAAGGTTTTATATGTTAATTTATCAAGAGATGTTCAAATAGATTCTGATAAAACTATCAAATATAAGAAAACACAGACAAATGAAAGCAAAACTACTGGAAAGATGAATTTACTTGAATATAATTTAAAAAATGAAAATAATAGTTCATTAAAATTTAACGTTAATACTTCTGGAGAAGAAAGGGGAGGAAGTACTAAAAAAAGTACATCTGCTGATTTTAGGTCATATGTTAATGGAGACGTAAATTTTAATGTAAATCCTATAAAACAAATAACTCTCACAGGTAAATATTTTGTTAATATGCAGACGGATATTGCTCTTCTTAATAAGGGATATACTAATAATATAAAATCGCAGAATCTATATCAGGGGGGAAATATAGGATTAGCATTAAAACCTCATGATATAGTAACTATAGAAGCCGTATATTTTGTAAGCTCCAAAAAAAACTTATTAACTAATAATAATGAGTATTTAACAACTCAGGGAAGCAAAACTAGTGTAACATTCAGCATACCTATAAAAGATGTTAATTCTACAATAAAAATAAAAGGAAATTATTCATATTTGGTTGGTAAGAATTTGTATAATGTAAGCGTGCAAAATGACAGTCTTCCGGGGCTTCCAAGGCATCAGTTTAATACTTCTCTTGAGTATGTGTATAGTAAAAACAGTAAATTTGAATCAAGTATTCTTCTCAATGTTCAGTATATAGGTGATAAATACAATAATACAACAAAATCAGAAGCAGATAAATCTTATACTACTTTTGATGTGATAAGTTCATTTGTATTTAAAAAAGATATATCATTAAAACTAGGTATCAAAAATATATTGGATGTAAAGTATGAAACTATTAAAGGATATCCCATATCAAGCAGAGAATATTTTGTAAATGTTTCTGCCAAATTACGATAATAATTAAGTTATAGTTTAATATTTATTAATCTATTAAAATAACAGTATATGGAAATATTATGAAAAAAACTTTTCTTATTATCGATGCTTTCGGTATACTTTACAGATACCACTTTATTTTTCTAAAAAGACCTCTATTAAACTCTAAGGGGCAGAATGTTTCATCTATTAATGGGTTTATGAGAACTTATTTTTCTCTTATAAATACCTATCCTGCAGAATATACAGCTATAGCTTTAGACAGTTCAAGAAAAACATTCAGAAATGAAATATATAAAGAGTATAAAGAAAACAGAGAAAGTATGCCTGATGATTTGAGAAGTCAGATACCTATACTTTATAATTTGATAGATGCTTTGGGAATATCAAGAATAGTGCTTGATAATTATGAGGCTGATGATATTGTAGGAACTATTGCTGAAAAAAATAAAAAAGAGAATATTAAAACTATTATTTATTCTCCGGATAAAGATATACTTCAGCTTGTATGCGATGATGTTAGGGTAGTGGCTAGCAATAAAGATAATGAGCTTATGGAGTATGATGAAGAGACTGTTAAAGAGAAGAGGGGAGTTTATCCTAATCAGATAATAGATTTACTTGCTTTAATGGGGGACGCTTCTGATAATATACCGGGAGTTAAAGGTGTAGGGGAGAAAACAGCTTTAAAACTTCTTGAAGAGTATAAGAGTTTAGACGGTATATATGAAAATATTGATTCTATAAAAGGAAAAGTGCAGGAAAAATTAATAGAATCAAAAGACATGGCATATATGAGCTATAAACTTGCTACTATAGAAAAAAATATAAAAGATTTTAATTTGGATTATGATGAGATAGCAAAAAATAAAATAAATATTGAAGAAGTTAATAAAATATTAGATGAACTAGAATTAAAACAAATAAGAGATAAAATTAATTCTTATATATACGGAGTAAGCAGCAAAAAAGAAGAAAAGGTAAAAATATCAAATAATGCTGCTGATTCATCTAAAGCTGAAGAAAATAAAAAAGAAGATAAAAAAGATGAAAGCCCAATACTCAGTGCCAAAGATAATAAAGCAAGCTATTATTTAATAGAAAATGAAACAGAATTAAAAAATTTATTAAATGATATTAATAGCAAAAAATTAGTATGCGTAGATTTTGAAACTACAGGTCTTGATGTATTTAAAGATACTATAATAGGAATATCTTTTGCGATAAGGTCTAATGAAGCATTTTATTTAGATGTAAGCGGAAGAACAAATATAGATAAAGATAAATGTTTAAATATGGTATTTGAAACTTTAGCCAAAGAAGATATAAAAGTTATAGGGCATAATCTTAAATATGAATACAAAATGATGAGGGCTATCAATAAAAGTTTTGGAAATATGTATTTTGATACTATGGTAGCGGCATATTTGATTAACCCAACAAGAGGAAGATATAATATGGACGATTTGGCTATAGGATATCTTTCATACAATACTATTAAGTACAGCGATATAACAGATAATGCTAAAAAAACTTTATTGGACGTGCCTTTAAAAGATGTTGTTGAATATGCATGCGAAGATGCGGATATAACATTTAGATTTTATGAATGCTTTGCTCCTCTTTTAAAAACACATAATCTTGAGGAATTATTTTTTAATATAGAAATGCCTCTTGTAAGCGTACTTGCCGATATGGAGTTTGATGGAGTATATATAAGCAGCGAAAAAATGAAATCATTATCCGATGAATATTCTTCTCTTTTAGAAAAAACAAAGAAAAAAATATATGCAGAAGCTGGAGAAGAGTTTAATATTCAGTCACCAAAACAGCTTGAATATATACTATTTGATAAAATGGGAATACCTCCTACCAAAAAAACTAAAACAGGATTTTCTACCGATGAGGAAGTATTAACAGAATTATCACAGAAGTATAAAATAGCTGAGTATATGCTCACATACAGAAAATACGCAAAATTAAAAAACACTTATCTTGATGTATTTCCTACTTTGATAAATGAAAAAACTGGAAGAATACATGCTTCATTTAATCAGACGGTAACGGCTACTGGACGTTTATCATCATCAGAACCTAATTTGCAGAATATTCCAGTAAGGGGAGAAGAGGGCAGAGAAATAAGAAATACATTCATAGCTGAAAAAGGAAATTTACTTATAGCAGCAGACTATTCTCAAATAGAATTAAGACTATTAGCACATTTCAGTAATGACCCTGTATTAGTAGAAGCATTCAAAAATAATGATGATATTCATAGAAAAACAGCAATGAAAATATATTCTGTAAGTAAAGAGCATGTAACTGCTTCAATGCGAAATATAGCTAAAATAATAAACTTCTCTATTATTTATGGTAAAACAGCATTCGGACTTTCAAAAGAGCTTGGCATAAAACGTAAAGAAGCAGAAGATTTTATAAAAGGATATTTTGCTACTTATTCAAGGGTAAAACCTTTTTGCGAGGAAGTTGTTGAAGAAGTAAGAAATAAAGGCTATGTTCGTACTATGTGCGGAAGAATTAGAGATTTATCAAAGACTATAAACTCATCAAATGCTATGGCTAGAAATGAGGCTGAGAGAATGGCTTTAAATACTCTTATTCAGGGAAGTGCTGCAGATATGATAAAGGTAGCTATGGTTGCTATACATAAAGAGTTTAAAAATCATTTTAAAACTGCAAAAATAGTTATGCAAGTTCATGACGAATTAGTAGTGGAAGTTTCAGAGGCTGAAGCAGATAAAGCTATGACTATAATGAAAGAGATAATGGAGCATTCAGTAAAAACTAATGTTCCTATAACAGTTGATATACATAAGGGCAACAGTTGGGGCGAGGTTCATTAAAATTATGATATATATTTTGAGTTTTCTATATGATAGACTTTTTTAAGACTACTTGACAAGATTATATATAAAATTTTGATAATTTATAAATTATCAAAGTAATGTTTTATATGTTGTATAACTTATTATTTTAGTATATAAATATGCAGTCCTTTTGCTTCTTTGGGTCACCAAAAGAAGTAGGGTCTGGGGCAAAGCCCCAGTTATAAAATAAAAATACTAAAAATTGAAATAGTATAAATATTTCTTAATTTGGTTTTGAAACAAGTCTAATATTCTTATTTTTTTATCAAATATTATAAAAATTTTTTATTGTTTCAGCTACTTTATCCAAATCATTTCCATTTATTCTCATATGTTCTTCTCTTCTAAACCAAGTAAGCTGTCTTTTAGCAAAATTTCTAGTACGCTTTTTTATAAGTTCAATAGTTTCTTCCAGAGACATAGAATTATTAATCAAATAATCATAGACTTCTTTATATCCTATGGCCTGCATAGATGTATAATTATTATCAATACCCATATCTATAAGTTTTTTTACTTCATCAACAAGTCCTTTTTTAAACATTATATCAACACGCTTATTTATATTATCATAAAGAATGTCTCTTTCAATATCGATTATATAACTTAAATATTCTAAATCAATTACAGGTTTTCTCTGTTTTTTTAATTCTGAAAATTTTTTTCCAGTGTTATAGTAAACTTCCAAAGCCCTTACAACTCGCCTGCTATTAAATCTATCTATATTTTCAGCGGCTTCTTTATCTATTTCTAAAAGCTCAGAATATAGGTTTTCAAGTCCGTATTTATCTATCCTGTCATAAAGCTCTTTTCTGATTTTAAGAGAATTTTCTTTATTATCATTTTCTTCATCGAATATACCGTATTTTATAGCGTCTATATAAAATCCAGTACCTCCTACACCAAATATAGGTTTGTTATCAATGCTTTCAATAACATTTTTAAATATATCAAGATATTCTTTTATATTGAAGTTAATATTAGGTTCGAGTATATCAACCATTTTATAGTTATATTTATCAATTTCTGATTTGGTAGGTTTAGCTGAGCCTATATCCATATATCTATAAACTTGTATGGAGTCTATAGATATTATGGCGGCATTATTAAAATATTTGTCTATCAATTTATGAGCAAAACTGCTTTTTCCTGATGCTGTGGCACCAGATATAAAAACTATTTTTTTCACTTTATTTATTCATCTTTCTTTTTAGAAGCTCTTTTCTTCTTTTTAGGTTTTTCATCATCTTCCTGATAATCTTCATAATCATCATCATCAGAATCATCTATATCAGGAGCTATGTATTCTGCAGCTGTCTCTTCTTCTGAATTATCTTCATCAGATTTATACTCATTTTCATCATATACAGTTTCAGTATGTTTGAAAGGTGCTTCTTCATCTATAGTCATGTCCACGCCTTCTTCATATTCATACTTAATTTTTCCGTCAAGTATATTTTTCATAACAGTAGGTATGTATTTTCCGCCTCTGTATTTAGTTTCACCTTTAAGAAGTGTAGAACCATTTTTAGCTAATTCTATCATAGCTCTGCTAAGTTCATAGCGATTACCTTTATATTCTATAAGTTTCTCTAACGGTATTATACCCATATATTAAACTCCATATAATTGATTTTTATAATTTAGAATTGATAGCTTCTTCTAATTTTGTATAAGCTTCTTCAATATCATTGTTTTCTATAACAATGTCAAATTGGTCTTTATATTCTAATTCTCTTTTGGCATTCCATATTCTCAGTTTGATACTTTCTTCTGTTTCAGTGCCTCTTTCTTCGAGTCTTTTTTTCAGTTCATCTATAGAAGGAGGAGTTATGAATATATAATTTGCATCTATACCTTTTTCTTTTATATATAATGCTCCCTGAATATCTATATCCAGTATTAAAATAACATTTTCATCATCGGCTTTTTCTAATTCTTTGAAAGATGTTCCGTAATAATTATCATGCACAGAAGCCCATTCTATAAAATCGCCTTCATTAATCATTTGTTCAAACTTTTCTTTGTCTATAAAATAATAATCTTTGCCTTCAACTTCATTAGGACGCTGAGGTCTGGTGGTATAAGAAACGCTGAAGGTTGCGTTGGGGTGATTGGATAGATATTTTTTTATTAAAGTAGTTTTACCTGCAGCTGATGGGGCTGTAATAACAACGATATTACTCATAGTACACCAAATATAGAATTGTGATTAAGTATATCATATTGATTTAAAAAAAGCAAGTTTTAATATAATAAATTTTATATTAGACTTGTTGCAAAACTAATTTTATTTATGATAGCGGGGACTAGCCCCCGCCCCCCCCACTTCTTTTGGTGACCCAAAGAAGCAAAAAGACTGCATATTTATATACTAAAATTATAATTTATACAACATATAAAACATTGTTTTAACAATTTATAAATTATAAAAATTTCATATATAATCTTGTCAAGTACTTTTGAAACAAATATATTGTAGTTATATACAAAAACTCAGAAGTTTTTATATTAAAAGTTATGCAATATATACTGTAAATAAATATATATAACCATAAACTAATATATTTATAATGTATTATTTTGCTTAAAATTTATTTTTGCATAAAACATTTATATTAATTGATATTTATTTGTTTTGATGTATAATTAGGAAAGTTTAAAAAGAACAAGGAGTAATTTTTATGTCGGATATAAGAGTTCGTTTCGCTCCATCTCCAACAGGTTTTTTACATATCGGAAATGCTAGAACTGCATTATTTAATTGGCTGTATGCCAAAGCTATAAAAGGTAAATTAATTTTAAGAATAGAAGATACCGACCAAGAAAGAAGCACTAAAGAAGCCGTTGATATGGCTATAAAATCTTTAAAATGGCTTGGTATAGATTGGGACGAAGGTCCTGAAGTTGGAGGAGATTACGGACCATATTTTCAGTCTGAAAGACTTGATATATATAAAAAATATACTGAAAAACTAATGGAAGAGGGTAAAGCATACTATTGTTTTTGTACTTCTGAAGAGTTAGAAAAAAAATCTAATATGCAGAGAACTCTTAATCAGCCTATTATTTATGACGGCAAATGTAAGGATATACCTTTAGAAGAGGCTAAAAGAAGGGTAGCTAATGGAGAACCTGCTAAAATAAGATTTAGAGTACCTAAAGGTCAGGTTGTTACTTTTGATGACTATGTAAGAGGTGTTGTAAAGACAAACAGTGATGAAATAGGCGATATCATTATTGTAAGAGAGAATGGCTTTCCTACTTACAACTATGCTGTAGTTATAGATGATATGCTTATGAAAATTTCTCATATTATAAGAGGTGAGGATCATATATCAAATACACCTAAACAGATACTTATTTATCAGGCATTAGGTGCTGAAGTTCCTAGATTTGCTCATACTTCTTCAATACTTGGAAATGACAGAAAGAAATTGTCAAAAAGACATGGGGCAGCAACCTTAATGGAATATAAAGATGAAGGATATCTTCCTCAGGCTATGAGAAACTTTTTGGCTTTGCTTGGCTGGACACACCCAGATGCTTTAGAGACTATGGTTGATGATGATATGATTAAAGCTTTTAAATTAGACCGTTTCTCTAAAAGTCCTGCTATTTTTGATACTGCCAAATTAAGATATTTAAATGCTTGGCATATTAAAAATACAGATTTGGATGAAATAACTAAACTATTTATACCTTATTTAGTTAATGGCGGATTTTTAAAAGAAAATTATACAGAAACAGAATATGCTTGGGCTAAAAAACTGGTATCAGTTATAAGACATAACTGCGTTGTTTTATCAGATATTGTCAAATATGTACCAGTATTTTTTGAAAATGATTTTGAGCTTACAGATGAAATGAAAGAGCTTGTAAACAAAGAAGAAAGTAAAAAACTTCTTCAATTCATCAAAAATGAGATAGAAAATACCGATGAAATCACAGATGAATAT
The DNA here is from genome assembly GCF_000384655.1 of Brachyspira innocens ATCC 29796. GTDB lineage: Bacteria > Spirochaetota > Brachyspiria > Brachyspirales > Brachyspiraceae > Brachyspira > Brachyspira innocens. The sequence continues at coordinate 41,552 of NZ_ARQI01000104.1, forward strand.
ATGAAAGCATTGATTAAAAAAGCACAGAAAGAAACAGGATTAAAAGGACCTAATCTATACCACCCAATACGTTATGTATTGACTGGAAGTGCAGCAGGAAGCGAATTGTCTCATATATGCGAACTTCTGGGCAAAAAAAATGTTCTTTACAGATTATCTAAATACATTTAATATTGGGGAATTAAAATATGATAAATGGTAAACCTTTGATACTTGCTGTAGATGACGAAGAGCCTATTAGGGATCTTATTACATATACTTTTGAGCCTCATAATCTTGAAGTTGTTACAGCAGAAAACGGCAAATCGGCTATAACTATATTAGAACATAATCCAGTAGATGTTATTATTACAGATTTGCTTATGCCTTCTATGACAGGGCTTGCTCTGATAAGAGAGATGAAAAAGAGAAAAAGTTCTATACCTATCATAATAATTACTGCTTACGGCAATACTGAAATGGTAAAAGAGATTATTGCTGAGGGAGTATTCAGACTTATAGAAAAACCTCTTGACTTTGATGTATTGGTTCCAATAGTTCATGAGGCCATAGAATATAAAAATAAGCAGGAAAATAAATAAATTAGTTTTTAATTATAAAAAGGCTTGAGTTATTGAAACTTGAGCCTTTTATTTTTTATTTATATACATTTTGCTGCATAAAAATCTATGAGTTAGTTTGTTGTATTATATTATAATATTTAAAACTTTCATAAAAAATATTATAAAAAATATTGACATAATGAAATATAAATATATAATGTCTTTATGTATAATTTTATCAATAATATAATTATCTCCAAGCTCCAAGCTCCAAGCTCCAAGCTCCAAGCTCCAAGCTCCAAGCTCCAAGCTCCAAGCTCCAAGCTCCAAGCTCCAAGCTCCAAGCTCC